>DATCFY010000070.1:0-16161 GCA_036509255.1 Streptosporangiaceae bacterium | reverse complement strand
CCGCCGCTGCCCCTCCGCGAAAATCGTGTCAAACGCCAGGCTCGACTTCCCCGACCCCGACAGCCCGGTAAACACGATCATGGAATCCCGCGGCAGCTCCAGCGACACATCCTTCAGATTGTGCTCACGAGCGCCACGGACGACGATGCCTTTGGCCACAGACTTCAGTACTCCGGTTGGTGGGTGTGGATTTCACCACAACAATTCCCGGGCCGGGCTGATTCCAGGATGGTCACCCCGCCCGGGCCGCCCGCGCCGCCCGGCGTAGGTTGAGAACCGAGGATCTTCACCGCAGTCATCTGGAGGAGCCATGAGCGAGCTGCCTGACCCGCCGCCAGCCGAGCCGTCGGCCTTCCACCGGGATCGCCGTGAGCACGGCGGCCTGTCGGCGCACCCCAACGACGACCGGCTCGCGGAGCTGACCGAGGAGGAGCGGGTCGACGCAGGCCTTGATCCGTACGACCCCGACGAGGTGCCGCCGGCCACTGACGGCCCCGTGCCGACGGACATCACCGAGTCGGAGCAGTACCAGGACGAACGGGCCGAGATCGAGCGGGAGGAAGGCGAGGGCGAACTCAAGCCCAAGACGGACCCGTTCCCCCCCACGCGCTACGACCAGTAGCGCCGACCCGGACAATTTTAGCTGGAGAACAGCTTTAGCTGGAGAAATCCTGGGTCATCCACACGGTGCCGGAGCTGTCCCGGAACACGGCGATCCCGATGTGGGTGAACGCGGAACTGAGGATGTTCAGCCGGTGGCCGTCGTCGGGCGGCTTCTCGTCCAGCATGCTCTGGGTCAGCCCGACGGCCATCTGGGCGATCCCGGCCGCGGTGCCCGCCACTGGGCCGCCCTCGCCGATGTTCTCCCCGGCCGCGGTCCAGTGCACCCCGGCTGCGGTCTCCCGGTCGCCCAGGGCCGGCTCGCCCGGGCACTGATGCGACAAGCCGCAGCCTCCGGCCATCACCGTGGTGTGCCGGCTGGCGCTGGTGTCCAGGCCGGAGCTGACCGTGTAGGCGGGCAGCCCGGCCTGGGCCCGGGCCTGGTTGATCAGGGCCAAGACCTGGCGGACGGCTGCGGACTGGCCGGCTGGTGCCTGGCCCGTGGTCGGCGCGGTGCTAGCCGGCCCGGTGCTGGCCGGCGCGGCCGGCGTAGGCGCGGCCGGTGTGGCGGGCGGCCCGGCCGCCCCGGGGTGCTTGGCGTGCCGGTGCGGCGTGACCCTCCCGGACGCCGACGGGGAGCTGCCCCGGCCCGGGGTCGCGCCCGGGGACCCTGACGCTGACGCGCGCGCGGGTGTCGCGCTGGCGGCCAGCGGCTGCGCCGTGGCCTGGTCGGCCGTCTCCCTGGCCCGGCCGGGCAGCCGGACGACGAGAAACCCGGCCGCCCCTACCGCGAGCACGGTGATGAGCACGCTGACGGCCAGTGACGAGCCACGGGATCCGCGTGCGGTCATCGCGCCACCTCCATCAGCGGTTCATGCTAGCGACGCGCGCCGCAGCGAATGCGGTAATTGCCGGGCCCGTCCGAAGCCTCCTGCTGTGTCACGTATTCTGCCTGGTCAGCGACGCGAAGCGGCCAGGCACGGGAGGGCACAAAATCATCCGCAACGAAGACCGCAATCGGCCGGAATGACGCGCCCCGGGATCATCATCGACGGGGCGTCGCTGACGTGCGCCGGAGTCGCGGCGGTGGCCCGGGACGAGGTGCCGGTCACGGTCGCGGCGGGCGCCGTCGCAGCGGCCCGCGCCGCGTGGGAGACCGCCCGGAACGTGGCGGCCCGGCGGCCTGTGTACGGCCGGAGCACGGGGGTGGGCGCGAACCGCAACGTGCGGCTGGCCCAGGATGAGCTGGCCGAGCACGGGCTGCGGCTGCTGCGCAGCCATGCGGCCGGGGCGGGCCCGCTGCAGCCTGCCGAGCTGGGCCGGGCCATGCTGGTGACCCGGCTGAACCAGATCGGCGCGGGCGGCTCCGGGGTGGACCCGGCGGTGCTGGAGGTCCTCGCGGACGCCCTCAACCGGGGCTTCACTCCGCCGGTGCCGCAGTACGGGGCGATCGGCACCGGCGACCTGACCGCGCTGGCTTCGACCGGGCTGTGCCTGATCGGCGAGCGAGCCTGGCGCACCGGCACCGGGGCGCCCCCGCGGTTCGCGCTCCGGCCGGCCGAGACGCCCGGGTTCATGAGCAGCAACGCGGCCACGGTCGGCGAGGCCGCGCTGGCCTGCCACGACCTGCGCGGACTGGTGAGTGCCGCCGTGGTGATCGCGGCCCTGTCGCTGCTTGCGGTGCGCGGCTCGCTGGAGCCCTATGCCCCGGCGGTGCACGCCGGCCGTCCGGCCGGGCAGCAGCGGGTGGCCGGCCGGATGCGGGCCCTGCTGGCAGGCGCCCCGCATGCGCCCGCCCGGATCCAGGACTCCTACGGCTACCGGGCGTTCCCCCAGGTGCACGGCCCGGCGACGGACACCCTGGAGTACGCGGCCCAGGTGGTGACCAGCGAGCTCAACGCGGCCAGCGAGAACCCGCTGGTCGACCCGGCTGGCCAGGCGGTGTGGCACAACGGCAACTTCCACGCCGCGTATACCGGGCTGTCGCTCGACTCGGCCCGCGCGGCGCTGTTCCAGACCGCCGCGCTCTCCGCGGCCCGGCTCGGCACCCTGGTGGAACCCTCCTTCACCGGCCTGAACGCGTTCGCCGCGGACTCCCCGGCCAGCTCGGGCCTCATGATCCTGGAGTACGTGGCGCAGTCCGCGGTCGCGGACCTGCGCCGCTTCGCCGCCCCCGCCGCGCTGGGCAGCGCGGTGCTCTCCCGCGGCGTGGAGGAGCACGCGGGATTCTCCACCCAGTCGGCCCGGGCCAGCACCGACGCGGTGGCGGGCTACCGGGCCGTACTGGCCTGCGAGCTGGCCGCCGCGATCCGGGTGCTCCGGATGCAGGACCGCGCCCCGGCCGGGGACGGGCCGTTGCGGGCCGCCTTCGACGCCGCGGACGCGGTACTCGACCCGCGCACGGCCGACCGGCCGCTGGACGCCGACCTGACCGCGGCCGAGGGGCTTCTGGCCGGGTATGCCGCTTTTGAGCAGCGAGGGGACGGTGTCTAGGGTGATGCTCACACGCATACCAGGAGGCCAGCCCCAGCCGGGAGGCAGAGCATGAGCATTTTGGGCACGCGGGTGGTGCGGACCGAAGACCCGCGGCTGCTCACCGAAGGCGGCGTCTACACCGACGATCTGCGGATCCCGGAACTGGACGGGGCGGCCCGGATCACCTTCGTGCGCAGCCCCATCGCGCACGCCCGGATCACCGGCATCGACACGGAGACGGCCCTGGATTCCCCGGGCGTGGTGGCCGTGCTGACCGCGGCCGACATGGACGACCTGCCCGCCGGAGACGGCCGGCCGACCACCGAGCCGCTGCTGGCCACGGACCGGGTCCGCTACGTCGGCGAGGCCGTCGCGATCGTGCTGACCGAACAGGGTTACCAGGGTGAGGACGCGGCCGAGCTGGTCAGCGTGGACTACGAGCCGCTGCCCGCGGTCGTGGACTTCGACGACGCGCTGGCCGGCGGCACGCTGCTGTTCGACGGGACCGACACCAACGTGATCGCCGCCGGCGGCGAGCCGGCCCCGCCAGGCGCGTTCGACGGCTGCGAAGTCGTGCTCCAGCGGACGTTCCCCAACCAGCGGCTGGCGGCGCTGCCGCTCGAGGGCCGGGCGGCCGCGGCCCGCTGGGCGGACGGCCGGCTGACCCTGTGGGCCAGCACCCAGAACGCGCAGCTGGCCCGGGACGGGCTCGCCGCCGCGGTCGGGCTGGACGCCGCGGCGGTGCGGGTCATCGCGCCCGATGTGGGCGGCGGCTTCGGCGCCAAGATCGCCACCGAGCGGGACACGATCATCGTGGCCTGGGCGGCGAAGCACACCGGCCGCCCGGTGCGCTGGGTGGAGACCCGGAACGAGAACCTGCTCGGCATGGTGCACGGCCGAGCCCAGCGGCACACGATCACGATCGGCGGGACCCGTGACGGCCGCATCCTGGCCTACCACCTGGACATCGTCCAGGACTCGGGGGCTTACCCGCGGGGCGCCACGTTCCTGCCCGGGCTGACCCAGCTGATGGCCAGCGGCGTCTACGACCTCCCGTACTGCGGGGCCGCGTTCCGCTCGATGCTCACCAACACCACTCCGATCGGTGCCTACCGCGGCGCGGGGCGGCCGGAGGCCACGGCCGCGATCGAGCGGGCCGTGGACCTGTTCGCCGCGGAGATCGGGATGGATCCGGCCGAGGTCCGGCGGCGGAACGTGGTGGCGCCCGGGAAGTTTCCCTACACCACCGCGAGCGGGGCGGTCTACGACACCGGCGAGTACGCCGCCGCGCTGGACGCGGTCCTGGCCGGCGCGGGGTACGACGAACTGCGCGCGGAGCAGGCCCGCCGCCGCGAGGACGGCGGCCCGGTCCAGCTCGGCATCGGCCTGGCCACCTACGTGGAGATCACCGCCGGGGACGGCGGAGGCGAGACGTCCCGGGTGGTGGTGGACCCCACCGGGGCGGCCACCGTGTACACCGGCAGCTCCCCGCACGGCCAGGGGCACCAGACCGCGTTCGCGATGCTGGTCACCGACCAGCTCGGCATCCCGATGGACCAGATCACCGTGATCCACGGGGACACCGATCAGGTACCCACCGGGATCGGGACCTTCGGTTCCCGGTCCCTGCAGCTGGGCGGGACCGCGGTCCACCAGGCCACGATCGCTGTCAAGGATCAGGCGCGCGAGGTGGCCGCGGGCATGATCGAGGCCAGCGCGGACGACCTGGAGTTGGACACCGGCACCGGGACCTGGCAGGTCCGCGGCGATCCGGACACCGCGCTGACCTGGGCCGAGGTGGCCGCGCAGGCCGGGCCGGCCGGGCTGGCCGCCGACGTCGAGTTCCGCGCGGACCGTCCTACGTTCCCGTTCGGGGCGCACCTGGCCGTGGTCGAGGTGGATACCCAGACCGGGAAGGCCACCTTGATCCGGCACATCACCGTGGACGACGCCGGGAAGGTGCTGAACCCGGTGCTGGCCGAGGGGCAGCGGCACGGCGGCATCGCCCAGGGCGCGGCGCAGGCCCTGCTGGAAGAGGTGCTCTACGACGCCGAGGGTAACCCGCTGACCAGCACGCTGGCTGGCTACGCGGCGATCACGGCCACCGAGCTGCCGTCGTTCGAGCTGCTCGCGATGGAGACCCCCACCTCTATGAACGCGCTCGGGGTCAAGGGTATCGGCGAGGCCGGCACCATTGGCGCCACCCCGGCCGTGCACAACGCGGTCATCGACGCGGTCGCTCACCTCGGGGTGCGGCACATCGACATGCCGGCCACACCCCAGCGGGTCTGGGCGGCGATCACCGAGGCGAAAGGCAGCGTGTGAAGGTCTCAGTAACCGTGAATGGCGCACCGGTGGCGGCCGACGTGGAGGACCGGACGCTGCTGGTGCACTTCCTGCGCGAGGCGGCCGACCTGACCGCCACCAACATCGGCTGCGACACCACCTCCTGCGGCGCGTGCACCGTGCTGCTGGACGGGGAGTCGGTGAAGTCGTGCACGGTTCTCGCGGCCCAGGCGGACGGCCGCCAGGTAACCACCGTGGAGGGGCTGGCCGGTCCCGGCGGCGAACTGCACCCGATGCAGCGCGCGTTCCGGGCCGAGCACGGGCTCCAATGCGGGTTCTGCACGCCGGGGATGGTCATGGCGTCGGTGTCGCTGCTGAGGGAAAACCCTCATCCGACCGAGCGCGAGGTCAGGGAGGGCCTGGAAGGCAATCTGTGCCGCTGCACCGGGTACCACAACATCGTCCGGGCGGTCCTCGCCGCCGCGGATGAGGGGCTGGGTTCCGCGCCCGGGGAGTCTGCCCGATGATCCCCGCGCCGTTTAGCTACCGTCGCGCGGGTTCCGTTGCGGAAGCTCTTGATCTTGCCCGTGAGTTTGGCGACGACGCCAAGTTCCTGGCCGGCGGGCATTCGCTGCTGCCCCTCATGAAGCTGCGGCTGGCCATGCCGGAAGTGCTCATCGACCTGGGGCCGGTCAGTGAGCTCAGCTACGTGCGCGAGGAGGACGGGCACATCGCCATCGGGGCGCTCACCCGCCACCACGATCTGGAGCACTCCGACGTGCTGGCCCGGTCCGTGCCCCTGCTCGCGCACGCCGCAGGCCAGGTGGGCGACCCGCAGGTCCGGCACCGGGGCACGATCGGCGGGTCGCTGGCGCACAGCGACCCCGCGTCCGACCTGCCCGCCACGGTGCTGGCGCTGGATGCCACGCTGGTGGCCCGCGGGCCGTCCGGTTCCCGGGAGATCGCGGTGGCCGACTTCTTCCAGGGCCTGTTCGAGACGGTGCTGGAGCCGGACGAGCTGCTCACCGAGATCCGGGTGCCGGTGCCCGCGCCAGGGGCGGCCGGCTGGTCGTTCCAGAAGTTCACCAAGCGGGCCATCGACTGGGCCATCGTCGGGGTCGTGGTGCAGGGCACCGCCGTCGCGCTGGTGAACATGGCCGGGACGCCGGTGCGGGCCGCCGGGGTGGAGCGCGCGCTGGCCGCCGGGGCCACGCCCGCGGAGGCCGCCGCGCACGCCGCCGAGGACACCAGTGCCGGCGATGACATCAACGCGAGTCCGGCCTATCGTGAGCATCTCGCCCGGGTCCTCGTGGAGCGGGCGCTGGTCGAAGCACGGGCCCGGTAGGGGCTTTAACGCACGGGAGAATCATGAGCGCTCGCACCACGCCGCCGTTCCGCGCCGACCATGTGGGCAGCCTGCTCCGCCCGGCCGGGCTGCTGGCGGCCCGGGAGGATTTCGCGGCCGGGCGCATCCCGGCCGGGCAGCTGCGGGCGGTCGAGGACGCCGCGATCGCCGACGTGGTGAAGATGCAGGAGAACGTGGGCCTGCAGTCAGCCACGGACGGGGAGTTCCGCCGTGCCTCGTGGCACATGGACTTCATCTACCAGCTGGGCGGGATCAGCAAGGCGCCGGGCAACCTGGCGGTCAAGTTCCACAACGCGGCCGGGGATATCGAGTTCACCCCGGCGTCGATCCTGGTGGACAGCAAGGTCCGGCTGGACGACACGATCTTCGCCAGCGACTTCCGGTACCTGCAGTCGGTCGTGACGACAGCCGTCCCCAAGCTGACCGTGCCGTCGCCGAACATGGTGCACTACCGCGGCGGCCCGGCCTCCATCGACCCGTCGGTCTACCCGGACATCGAGCAGTTCTGGGCTGACCTGGCCGCGGCGTACGCCGATGAGGTGGCCCGGGTCGCCGGACTGGGCTGCAGATACCTGCAGTTCGATGACACCAGCCTGGCCTACCTGAACGATCCGGCCCAGCGGGCCGAGATCGCCGCTCGCGGGGAGGACGCCGAGCACCTGCACCTGCGGTACATCAAGCAGGTCAACACCGCGCTGGCGAAGAAGCCTGACGGGCTGGCGGTGACTACGCACCTGTGCCGGGGTAACTTCCGCTCCTCGTGGGCCGCGTCGGGCGGGTACGACTTCGTGGCCGAGGCGCTGTTTGGCGAGCTGAACGTGGACGGGTTCTTCCTGGAGTACGACGACGAGCGGTCCGGCGGGTTCGAGCCGCTGCGGTTCGTGCCGCCCGGGAAGATGGTGGTGCTGGGCCTGGTCACCACCAAGCGTGGTGCGCTCGAGGATCCTGACGACCTCAAGCGGCGCATCGAGGAGGCGGCCCGCTACGTGCCGCTGGACCAGCTGTGCCTGTCCGGCCAGTGCGGGTTCTCTTCCACCGTCGAGGGCAACGCGCTCAGCTACGACGAGGAAGTCGCCAAGCTCGAGCTCATCGTCAACGTCGCCGCCGACGTCTGGGGCTGAGCGGCCGGGGCTGGGCGGCCGGGGCTGGGCGGCCGGGGCTGGGCGTCCCGGTGGGCCAAAGTCGGCGCACGGAGCGCACTGAAATGCTGCGTCACTGAAGTCACACGCGATACCTTTGTGCCGTCGCAGCCGGGGCCTATCGGGCCCCGGCTTCTGCGGTAACTGAGACATCCCTATCGTTTTCCTCCCCTGGACCTCCAGGGGCCTTCAGTGGTGAGGTAGCAATGGCCGAGAATCGCGCGAAGTTTGCCCCAGATTCCGCCGCTGGTGTCACGTGGCGGAAGAGTACCTTTAGCGCATATAACGGCTCATGTGTGGAAGTGGCCGACCTAGCGCCCGGGCGGATCGGCGTCCGCGATTCAAAGGCCGGCCCGGACGGCTCCGTCCTCGTGTTCGACCACGCGGACTGGGCCTCGTTCCTGCGGACCTTCAAGGACTAGCCCCGCTCGTCACCCACCCCAGCGCGTGCGGGCCGCGGCGCTGATCATGGCCCGTGACTGGTCTTTGTCCGCCGCGGTCGCGGTCAGTGACTCGAACGTCACCCGGTACCGGAAGAGCTGCTCCTCGTCCTCCAGGTAGTAGGCGCCAGTGAGGTGCTCGACCTCGACCATGTCGCCGAGCGGTACATCGTGAACGGGGTCGAACTGGAGATAGGAAAAGGCTCCCGTTCCTATTGGGTGCGTACCTTCCAGGGGAAGAATCTGGAGCGTTACGTTGGGCAGGGCCGTGAGTTCTTCCAGTCGTTGTAGCTGCTGCCGCATAACGACGGCATCGCCGAATCGGCGGTACAAGGTGGATTCGTCGATGACGACCGACAGGGTGAGCGGGGGATTGCGGTCCAGGAGCTGGTTCTGGCGTAGCCGCCTTACCCCTATACGGCGTTCGCCATCGCCCGGCGGGAGCTTGAACATCCCCTGGTATCCGGCTAGCACGGCCCGGGCGTACGAATCGGTCTGGATAAGGCCGGGAACAATCTGCGGATCCCAGATCCACAGGGCGTCCGCCTCGGCCTCCGCATACAGATAGGTGGCGTAGTCCGCCGGAAATCCTGCGGTCACTGATTCCAGCCAGCTGGACGTGGCCGACTCACTCAGGAGAGCCTGGATCTGTTCGCGATGAACTGGGTCCACACGGTAAAGGTCGAGGAGCTTCTTGAGGTCGGCTGGCTTGACCCCGATCCGGTGGGTCTCGATCCGGCTGATCTTGGAGCCTGACCAGCCGAGCCGCTCGGCGGCCTGATCCCCATTGAGGTCGGCGCGCTCGCGCAGGCGGCGTAGCTCTGCGGCAAGCCTGCGACGCCTGATGGTCTGACTGGCGCGTTCAGAAGGCATCGATCAGGTCCTCCGGCGTGAGGGTGGGCCGGTGGCGTGACTGGCTTACAGCGTAGTGCCTGGTGGGGCCGGGCGTGAAGTTTGCATGACTAATTGCTGTGCAACCTGCACTGCATCTTGCACTTGTATCAGGACTGCCGTTCAATTGAAAAGAGGCCCCCGAGTGCAGGAGGGCGCACATGATCGCCGGGCGGAGTAACCAGAGAGTTCTCCCGCCTTGTGCCTCCCGCCTCTTCCCCGGGATGACCTGGCGCGGACCGGGCCGCCCGCGAGGCCCGCCGTAATAGCCAATGAGATCACCAAGCCTCGACGGGGACAGGCTTGGGCGCCATGACATGACACTGGGCCGCCAGCGATGACGCGCCGGCGGCCCAGTAAAGAGAATCATGTGAACCAACACCATTGACGGGAGTCATGGCATTGAAACAAACCTACATCGCGCCCGGCGTGATGCAAGGGACGGGGTTAGCGATTTCCAGGAAATTCGCGGGCCCGGGCCTGGCGGGGCAGGCGGCGGCCGCGGGCGAGGGGGGCCGATGGTCGTCCTCGCCCTGATCTGGGTGTTCATCGGAGTGGCCATCGGCTGGCGATTCGGCTCTCGCCGCTCCACCTCCCGGGCGCTGACGCAGGCCCAGCAGCAGATGCGCCAGGAAATCCGGTACTGGCAGGAAGCGGCCGAACGCAGCAAGGTCCGGGCAGACCTGCTGGCCCAGGAGAACGAGGCCTGGACGGCCGGTTACAAGCAAGGCCGGGAAGATGTGATCACGATCGTGCCGCACATCGCGGCACAGCAACGGCTCCTGCCCCAGGACCGTACGCCCGAGGCCGCCGAAATAACCGATTGCGCCTAACCCGCTAGCGCTCCCTTCCGGATCAGTAGCCCGGCCGGAGGGGAGCGCCAGGACACGCCTGGGTGGTCAGTGGTGCACCGCGGCCAGCAGTGCCGCGTAGCAGCGGACCAGCGCGGCGTGCTCCCGGGCCAGCAGGGGGCTGTCCGGGCGGCAGCCTTCCGCCACCCACCGGTCCGAAAGGTCCATGGCCTCCGTGCGGTGCACGGCCGCGGGCCGGACTGCGTCGTCCGGCTCGCCGTAAAGGAAGCTGTAGAGCCTGGTGAGCGCCCCGACCAGTTCGTCCGCCGGGTCACCCCCGCTGGGCTGCACCGTGTGCTGGCGCTGCCGGTGCACGCGCTACCAGTCCACCTCCAGGCGGGCCGCCTCGGCCACGTCTCGCGGCTCGCCGTAGCTGATCTTCAGCAGGCCGTAGAAGCGGCGCATGCATCGCCGGGCGCCGTCCGGATCGTTGTCGGCGGGCGCCCACAGCTGGTTGGCCCGCAGCACCAGCCAGGCGCCGTGCGCAGTCCGTACCCAGTCCATCCCGAACCCGGTCCGGACCAGCCCGATCGACGCCCGCAGCACCCCGGCCCAGTCCCGCCGGTAATACGCCACCCAGGCCCGGAATTCCAGGTCAGCTACCCGGACAGGGTCAAAGGAGCGCAGCCTGTTCGGGTCGAGCGGGCGGGGTGAGAGGTCCGCGGGCCGTGCCGCCAGCCGCACGCCGAACCCGCGGCTGGCCAGCCTCAGCAGCACCTGCCCCGGACGCACCAGCTCGGCCACCCGGGCCGCGCTCAGGTCTTCCAGGTCGCCGAGCCGTTCCGCGTAGGCGGCCGGGCCGCGGGCCCGGGCGGCGTTCAGGGCCACGGCGTTGTGCCACACCTTGATCCTGGACTCGCGCAGGAAGCGGCGGCTGGCCGCCTGGTTCACCGGGCCGAGCAGGGTGTCCACCGGCGAGCGCGCGGCGCCCGTCCGGGCTAGTTCCTCATCCTCGGCGCCGACCTGGCCGGACAGCACGTCGTCGATGCGCTGGTGGTCGGCGCGGCGCCGGCCGGTGATGGCCGGGTCGACGAACTCCCTGGTACTGATCACCGCGAGCAGTGCCTGGGGCAGGTCATAGTTGATGTGCGCGTTCAGGCCCAGCAGGACGTGCCGCAGAGCCGGTGCGGACGGCTGTTCCCGCGCGGCCCGGAACGCGATGGCCCACGGCCGCGAGACGACCCCGCCATCGGAGTCCGCGCGCAGCGCGTCAAGGTAGAGATCGGCGAACGCGATGTCCCAGCGTTCCACCCATTCCGGATCGGCGAACAGCCCGGCCCGCAGCGCGTCGCGGACCGCCCGCGTGGTGCGCAGGTAGGTGGCGTGAAAGAAACGCCGGGCATCCCCGGCTTCCTCCAGCGGGCCGAGCAGGGCTTCCATCCGCTCGATGAGCGCGTCCATGCTCACCGTCCGCCTCCCCGCCGGCCTTCAGGCCCGGAGCCCCCGGGCCTCGTTGCTACCGTCCCAGTCATGGATTTTCTCAGCCGCCGCCGTGGCCGCAAGCTCGGCGCGCTGGCGGTGGCCCTCGGGCTCCTCGCGGCCGCGATCGCGGCGCTGGTGATCGTGGCCCGCCAGCCGGTGCCGGTCACGGCGCGGTCGCTGCGGATCCCGGTGGTCGACGGGCCGGGCAACGACCTGCATGTCTCGCTGGACGCCACGTTCTTCACCCCGCCGGGCGGCGGCCGGGTGCCCGCGATCCTGCTCGCGCACGGGTTCGGGGAAACGAAGGACGCGGTCCGGCCAGAGGCCGAGCAGCTCGCCCGGGCCGGTTTCGCGGTGCTCACCTGGTCGGCGCGGGGATTCGGGCGCTCCACCGGGCAGGTCGCCCTCGACTCACCTGACTACGAGGTCAAAGACGTCCGGCAGCTGGTCAGCTGGCTGGCCCGGCAGCCGCGGGTCATGCTGGACAGCCCGGGGGATCCGCGGGTGGGCATCACCGGGGCGTCCTACGGGGGCGCCCTCGCGCTGCTGGCCGCGGCCTACGACCACCGCATTGACGCGATCGTGCCGCAGACCACCTGGTCCGACCTGGCCACCGCGCTGTTCCCGGACGCGGCGGCCAGCGGCGCCGGCCCGGCCGGCGGGGTGTTCAAGAAGCAGTGGGCCGGGCTGCTCTTCACCCAGGGCACTGGGCCGGCCGCTGGCGTATCCGCTGCCCTGTGCGGCCGGTTCCTGCCTGCGCTCTGCGCCATGTACCAGCAGGTGGCCACGCTCGGCCGGGCCACCCCGCAGGCGGTCTCACTGCTCGAGCGGTCCAGCCCGTCCAGCGTGGCCAGCCGGATCGACGTGCCCACGCTGCTGATCCAGGGCGAGGACGACTCCCTGTTCGGGCTGGACCAGGCCAACGACAACTACCAGGCCATCCGCCGCAACGGCGCGCCGGTGGACATGGTGTGGTTCGCGGGCGGCCATGACGGCGGGAATCAGGAGACCAGCCGGATCACCCAGCTGACCACGGAATGGTTCCAGCGCTGGCTGATGCCCCCGCACCGGTGGTCGCCCGCGGAGCAGCCCGTATCCACCGGCCAGCCTGCCTTCGCGGTCACCCGGGACCTGGGCTACGACCCGTCCAGCGGCAACGACGTGCTGGGCGTCGCCACCGCGCCGCGCTACCCGGGCCTGGCCGGGACCCGGCGCACCTCGGTCGGGCTCCGCGGGCCCGCGCAGACCATCATCAACCCGCCCGGTGGCGCCCCGCCGTCCCTGTCCGGGCTGCCGGGCGTGGGCCCGGGCGGCCTGGGCGTGGGCCTGCCGATGCCCGGCCAGAGCGCCGCGTTCACCTCGGCCCCGCTGGCCGCGCCGCTGCAGCAGACCGGCTCCGCCACCGTCCGGGTCCGGGTCAGCGGCGCCGCGGACCTCACCGTGTTCGCCGAGGTGTACGACGTTGACCAGGCCGGTAACGCCACGCTGCCGTTCCAGCTAGCCGCGCCGGTGCGGGTGACCGGGGCGGCCGCGGGCCGCACG
Organism: Streptosporangiaceae bacterium; assembly: GCA_036509255.1. Taxonomy (GTDB): domain Bacteria; phylum Actinomycetota; class Actinomycetes; order Streptosporangiales; family Streptosporangiaceae; genus RYN-230. The sequence goes on along the minus strand of DATCFY010000070.1, from coordinate 3,149 downwards.
GTCACCGTGACGCTGCCCGCGATCGACTACCAGTTCGCCGCCGGGCACCGGCTCCGCCTGGTCCTGACCAGCACCGACTTCGGGTACGCCACCTCGCCGAAAGCCGCGGCCTACCGGGTGGCGCTGGCTGGCCCGGGCCTGTCCGTGCCCTCTGATCCGGTGCTGCAGATCACCGGTGGCGGCGTGCCCTGGTGGACCTGGGCCGCGCCCATCGCCGCGCTGGCCGCGGCGGCGGTGATCCTGCTGGCCCGGCCCCGGAAGCGGCCGGGTGTCCCGCCGCCGGGTCCCGGATCGGCGCCCGCCGCCGTGTCCGCCTCGGCCCCCGCCGGCGCCCCCTGCAGCGCCCCCGTGCCCTTGGAGATCACTGGTCTCACCAAGCGCTACCGGGACGGCCAGCTAGCGGTGGACGGGCTGTCCCTGCGCGTGGAGCGGGGCCAGATCCTGGGCCTGCTGGGCCCGAACGGCGCCGGGAAGACCACCACGCTGCGCATGCTGATGGGCCTGGTCTATCCGGACGCCGGGACGATCACGATCTTCGGCCAGCAGGTCCGGCCCGGTGCGTCCGCGCTGTCCCGGCTCGGCTCGTTCGTGGAAGGACCGGGCTTCCTGCCGCACCTGTCCGGCCGGGCCAACCTGGACCTGTACTGGCGGGCGACCGGGCGGCCCGCCGGGTCGCACCTGGACGAGGTGCTGCAGATCGCCGGGCTCGGCGCCGCCCTCGACCGCCGGGTGCGGTCTTATTCGCGGGGGATGAGCCAGCGGCTGGCCATCGCCCAGGCCATGCTGGGCCTGCCCGACCTGCTGGTCCTCGACGAGCCCATGAACGGCCTGGACCCGCCGCAGATCAGGGAGATGCGTGATGTCCTGCTCCGTTACGCGGCCGAGGGCCGGACCGTGATCCTGTCCAGCCACCTGCTCGGCGAGGTGGAGCGGACCTGCACCCACCTGGTCGTCATGCACCACGGCCGCGGCCTGGCGGCTGGCCCGGTCACCGAGATCACTGGCGACGGCGCGGCCCTGGTCGTGGGCACCTCCCAGGCCCAGCGCGCCGTCACCGTGCTGCGGGACCTGGCCGGCATCGAGGCCGCGGAACCGCACCCGGACGGGGTCGTCGTGCATCCCAACGGGGTCGCCCCGTCCGCCGTGGTCGCGGCCCTGGTCGGGGCCGGGATCCCGGTGGACCGGGTGGGCCCGGGCCGTGGGCTGGAGGACGCCTTCCTGGCCCTGATCGGCGCACCGGAGAGTGACCAATGACCGCAGATGCCCTGGCCGCGGGGGACAACCAGGCCCGGGACTACAGCCCGCACCGCACCCTGTCGTTCCGGGTCGAGTTCGTCCGCCAGCTCCGCCGCTGGCGGACCATCGTGGCCTTCGCGGTGCTGCTCGCGCTGCCCTGGATCCTGGTCGCCGCGTTCGAGATCAGCGGGCCGGCCTCGGCGGCCAACGGGACGCCCGGACTGGTCACCGTGGCCACTGAGGGCGGCCTCAACTTCGCGGCGTTCAGCTTGTTCGTCTCGGCCGGCTTCCTGCTTGTGGTGGTGGTCGCGCTGTTCTGCGGGGACACGGTGGCCAGCGAGGCCAGCTGGTCCTCGCTGCGCTACCTGCTGGCCGCTCCGGTGCCGCGGGCCCGGCTGCTGCGCCAGAAGCTCGCGGTCGCGCTGGCCTACGCCACGATCGGGGTGGTCACGCTGCCGGTGATGTCCCTGGTGGCCGGGACGGCCGCGTTCGGCTGGCATCCGCTGCGGCTGCCGGGCACCGGGGTGCAGCTGCCGATCGGCCAGGCTGTGACCCGGATGCTCATCGTCATGGGGTACGTGCTGGTCACCGAGATCGCGGTGGCCGGGATCGCGTTCCTGCTCTCGGTGTCCACCGACTCCCCTCTCGGCGCGGTCGGTGGCGCTGTGGGCCTGATGATCCTGTCCGCCATCCTGGACCAGGTCACCGCGCTGGGTTCCTGGCGCGAGATCCTCCCGTCGCACTGGCAGTTCGCCTGGCTGGACGCGGTGCAGCCGCAGATCACCTGGGGCGGCATGCTGGAGGGCGCCTCGGTGTGCGGCTGCTACGGGATCGTGCTTCTCGCGCTGGCCTTCCGGCGTTTCCAGCGAAAGGACATTGTGTCGTAACACGGGATCCTTGTGCTGATCGCTGCCTGGGGGTCAGCTACGTGGTGTTCGCCTACGCCACGGTCAGCGGATTCGGCTACAACGTGACCAAGCTCGGCGCCGCCCCGATCCCGTTCATCTCGGTGGCCGACGCCACCATCGGCGTGCTGGCGTTCTTCGCCTACCTGGCCGGGATGACGTTCACCCTGGGAGCGCTCATCGCGGGTACCAACTCGCAGGCCCGGCTGGTGTTCAACGCGGGCCGGGAGGGACTGCTGCCCGGCTGGATCGGCCACGTCAACTCGGCCCGGCGGACTCCGATGAACGCCATCTTCACGTTCGTCGGGATCTCCGGCCTGATCATCGGCGGCTGGGCCCTGCTGCACGTCATCGGCGGCAGCACCGGGGCGCTGAACCCGATCAACTTCTTCGCCGAGTCGTCCACCATGGGCACCATCCTGGTGCTGGTCGTCTACCTGCTGGCCAACCTGGCCCTGCCGTTCTACTACCGGCGGTTCCGGCCGCGGGAATTCAGCGTGGTCAAGCACGCCGTGCTGCCCACGCTGGCGCGATCGCGATCATCGTCCCGCTGTACTACCTGGCCAAGCCGGGCCAGTCCACGCCGTACGACTGGTTCCCGTACGCGGGCCTGATCATCGTGGTGCTAGCCGCGATCTACGCCTACTTCCTCAACTCGCGCGACCCCGGCCTGGCGGGCCGCGTCGGCTCGATCGTCGCCGACGAGTAGCGGCCCCCACGGCGCGGTCGGCCCTATTTCCGTCGATGAAGTGCCGGACGGTGATCATGGCGTGGCCTCCCCGGCGGCCGGTCCACGGGCCGTGGCGTAAGGCACGCCGCCGATGCCCCACTCGTCCCCACTGACCTCGTAGATGGCCACCCGGACGCGTTCCACCGGGGTGTCCAGTGCGCTGGCGACCGCCGCGGACACCTGGGCGATCAGCGCGTGCTTCTGTTCGGCGGTCCGGCTGGACACCATCGTGACCTGGACGAACGGCATCAGCGGAGCTCCTTCACCTCAACGGCAGG
>DATCFY010000069.1:0-6838 GCA_036509255.1 Streptosporangiaceae bacterium | reverse complement strand
CACCACGGCGAGCTGAACCGCGGCGCTGCCGACGCTTCCGGAGGCGCCGTTGATGAGCAGCGTGCTGCCGCTCCCGACGCCGAGCTGGTCGAGCGCGCGCGTGGCCGTCTCGATGGCGGCCGGCAGCGCGGCAGCGCCGGGGAAGTCAAGCGACGGCGGGATCGGCGCATAGTAGGACAGCACCGCCAGCTCGGCCTGGGCCGCCCCCTCGGCGGAGAAGCCGAACACGCGATCGCCGACGGCCACGTCCGCAACGCCCTCGCCGAGCTCGTCGACGACGCCCGCCGCCTCGTGGCCCATGGTCTGCGGTAGCTCCCCCTGCATCAGGCCCTTGCGCTTCTTCCAGTCGCTCGGGTTGACGCCGGCCGCGCGCACCGCAATCCGGACCTGGCCGGGGCCCGGATGCGGATCGGGGAGATCCACGATCTCGAGGACCTCCGGGCCCCCGAACTGGTTGAAACGAACTGCCTTCAGCATTCGTTCCGATGTCGACTCAGGGTGTCGCGGTTGCTGCGCGTACGACAGTCGCCAGCCTCGCGGACCCGGCCGACGGCCGGGTCACGGGTAGGCCACTCGCGAGGACAGCACCGCTTGCTCCGGGCCGTCAGTCCCGGGCTGTCAATGCCGGGTGTGCGGGCTGTGGCTCGGCGTGCTGCTGGCCACCAGCCTGGCTCCCCATTCCCGCGCCCGCGTGGTCTCGTGAGGCTCCAGTTCGTTCTGCTTCGTCACCAGGAAACTCTCCGGCGGCGCGACCAGTTCGAACCCGTGCGCGCGCAGGAGGTGGGCCACCTTCTTGGACGCCCGGCCGGTCATCGTGGCCGGCCCGTGCAGCCTGGTATCGAAGGCCGCGGCCTTGGCCGGGTAGCGGCCCAGCGTGCCGAACCACTCACGCAGTCCCGGGCCCAGCGCGTCCGGCTCGGCCTCCAGCGGGCTGTCCGGCTTGCCCGCCGCCTCGACCGCGCCCTTGCGGGTGCCCGGCCGGCTCATCCCGTGAACATGCGTCGGCCCGCCCACGACGACCAGGTCAGCCGCATCGAGCAGAGCGGGGTCCGCGCGTGACACGGGAACCACGCTGACCTCGTAGGCGGTTTCCAGGCCGGTCCCGATGGCCCCGGCGACCTGGTGCGTATTGCCGTACATCGATTCGTAGACCACCACAGCCCGCATGGTTGTCCCCCTTCGCCTCTCATTGCCTGCCACCAGCGTGCTGCGGCAGGCGGGGACACCAGCAGGGCCGAACGTCATCACTCTCACCGGCGATGGACCCGGCGATAGGGCCGCGCCGCAGCTCAGCCGCCGAGGAAGCGGCCGGCCAGCTGGGCCAGCCGCGACGGCCGGCCGCTGCGCGCCTCGGCCCGGTCGGCCAGGCTCATGGCTTGCAGGCCGGCGTTGGCGCCGAGCCAGCGCAGCGGCTCGGTCTCCCACGGCCGCGACCGGTGCCCGACCCAGGGCAGCAGGGTCAGGTCGGTGTCGTTGCCCAGCACCAGGTCGGCCAGGGTGCGGCCGGCCAGGTTGGTAGTGGCCACGCCGTCCCCGACGTAGCCTCCGGCCCAGCCGAGCCCCGTGGCCCGGTCCAGCCCGGCGGATGCGCACCAGTCCCGGGGCACCCCGAGCGGGCCACCCCAGGTATGCGTGACCTCGACCTCGCCGAGGGCCGGGAACAGCTCCTGCAGCGTGTGCCGCAGCGCGCTGAAGACGGCGGGGGAGCGGTCGAACTCGGGCCGCACGGCCGACCCGAAGTGATACGGCGCGCCGCGGCCGCCGAAAGCTAGCCGACCGTCGGCGGTGCGCTGTCCGTAGATGATCAGGTGCCGGTAGTCGCCGAACGTCGGCCGGCTGGCCAGACCGATTTCGTCCCAGATGGACTCCGGCAGTGGCGCGGTTGCGATCATCAACGAATAGACCGGGGCGATCGCCCGATGCAGGCCGGGCAGCTCCGGGGTGTAACCCTCGGTGGCCCGGATCACGTACTGAGCCCGGAGCGTGCCCCGGGTGGTCCGCAAGCGACCGGGCGCGATCTCGGTGACCGGCGTGCCCTCGAACACGCGCACCCCGCGCTGACGGACCGCCTCGGCCAGCCCGCGGGCCAGCCGGGCCGGGTGGATCACGGCGCAGTGCGGCGTGTAGGTGGCGCCGACCACTCCGTCTGCGGTGACCTGCTCCGCGGTCTCCGCCGCGGTCAGCAGCCGCACATCGTCCTCGCCGAACCCGTATGACCGGGCCTCGTTGACGTAGTCGATGGCCCGTTCCAGCTGCGCGGGTGAGCGGGCCAGCTGCAGTGCGCCGCCCTTGGCCCAGTGGCAGTCGATGTCCTCGGCCGCGATGACGCGGCCGACCTCGTCCACCGTGTCCTCCATGGCCCGGTACATGGCGATGGCCTGGTCCCGGCCGGCCATCCGCTCCAGCTTGGCCAGGGACGCGGGGAAGTACGCGGAGCACCAGCCCCCGTTGCGGCCGGAGGCGCCGAAGCCCGCGATCTCCCGTTCGCAGACCGCGATACGCAGTTCAGGGCTGGCGCCGGCCAGGTAATACGCGGTCCACAGGCCGGTGAACCCGGCCCCGGCGATGGCCACGTCGACGTCGAGATCGCCGGGCAGCGGATCGCGGGGAGACAGGTCCCCGGGCACCGAGTCCAGCCAGTAAGACAGTGAACGGTACGGCATCCGCCCATCGTGACATGCTGGGCTTAGTGCCCCGTCCGGTCCCTGGCGGTCACCTGCTGTTCCCGGGCCGGCCCCGCGGGCCGGCCGTTTCCCCCCGTCCGCCCCCATCGAGGGGTTTCTTTCCCCCGCCCGGCCCTTGCAGGTCGGCTTCGCGTGCGTAAGCACTCCGCGCGTCGGGCATCCTGAAGCCATGCCCGCTGACGTGCCCGCCCCCGTGCCCGCGGGGCCAGACCTCCCGCCGCCCCGCCGTTCCCCTGGCGCGTACCGTGTCTGCGTGGTCTGCCTGGGCAACATCTGCCGCTCGCCGATGGCCGAGGTGGCGCTGCGTGCCGCAGTGGGCCAGGCCGGGCTGGCCGGGCTGGTGGAGGTGGACAGCGCGGGTACCGGCGACTGGCACCTGGGCGAGCCGATGGCCGAGCAGGCTGCGGCTGAGCTGGCCCAGCGCGGCTTCGAAGGGTCCGCGCACCGGGCCCGGAAGATCCAGCGATCCTGGTTCGCCCAGCGGGACCTGGTGCTGGCCATGGACCTCAACAACCTCGCCGCGCTCCGCGTCCTGGCCCCGGACGCGGAGGCGGCCGGGCCGCGGCTGATGCTGTTCCGGTCGTTCGACCCGGACCTGGCCGGCGGGGTGCTCGGCGATCCCTGGGACGGTGCCGTGCCCGACCCGTACGGAGGGCCGCCGGCCGCCTACACGCAAGCCCTGGACCTGGTGCAGGGTGCAGTCGGGGGCCTGGTGGGACGGCTGGCTGAGGTGGTCCAGGTGAGCGCGGCTCTGCCATCCACCGGGCCGGAAGTCTCCACAGGCGGTACGGGCGCATGATGAGCGGATCCGCCGAACAGGGAGCCACAAAGCCCGGATCCGGGGATCCCGGAGTCGGGGATCCAGGTCCCGCACCCCGCCCCAAACTCGCCCGCCGGGTCCCCGAACTGGCGCAGCGGCTGGAGCGGATCACCGGCGCCGCGGTGCGTGAGATCCGGCCGGCGGGATCCCAGCATCAGTGGGCTCACTACCAGGTCACGCTGGCCGACGGCCGGATGGCGTTCGCGAAGGCGGCCCGCGAGGATCTGGGCGGCGTCTTCGAGGCCGAGGCGCGCGGGCTGCGCTGGCTGGCCGACGCGCATGCGGTGCCGCTGCCCGAGGTCATCGGCTGGGACACGGCGACGCTGGCCGTGACCTGGCTGCCGCAGCAGGCCCCGGACGACCACGCGATCGAGCAGTTTGGCCGTGACCTGGCCGTGCTGCACGCGGCCGGGGCCATCCGGTTCGGCAGCCCGTGGCCGGGGTTCATCGCCACCCTGCCGCTGGGGGACCGCTCTGGTGACACGGTCACCGTGGCCGCCGAGGCGACCGTGCCCGGCCCGGTGATCGCGGGGGCCGATGCGGCCAGCCCGGTCACGCTGATCAGCGGCGCGGGAGACTGGGCCAGCTGGTACGCGGGCAAGCGGCTGCTGCCGTACCTGCGCCGGGCCGCGGGGACCGGGGTGCTGACCGGCTCCGACACCCGCCTGGTGGAGGAGGTCATCAGCCGGATCGCCAGCCTGGCCGGGCCGCCCGAGCCGCCCAGCCGGATCCACGGCGACTGCTGGTCCGGCAACGTCCTGTGGTCCGGCGGCCGCGGCTGGCTGATCGACCCGGCCGCGCAGGGCGGCCACCGGGAAACCGACCTGGCCATGCTGGAACTGTTCGGGGCGCCGCACCTGGACCGGATCTTGGGCGCTTACCAGGAGGTGGCTCCGCTGGCCGACGGCTGGCGCAGCCGGATCCCGCTGCACCAGCTGCATCCGCTGCTGGTGCACGCCTGCCTGTTCGGAAAGTCCTACCGTGAGCCCGTGCTGGCCGCCGCCCGGGCCGCCCTCGCCGCTGGCTGAGGGGACCGCTCCGCGGCTCAGGCCGCCGGTCCCCCGACGTCGGCGCGGGAAGCTGCCGTGCCGATCTCGTCGGCCTCGTCGCCTTCGTCCGGCCGCCCGTCACGGGCCTCGGGAGCCAGCGGGAGCGTGATCCGGAACGTGGCGCCCTGGCCCGGCGCGGTCCTCAGCGCGACGGTGCCGTCGTGCGCGGCGACGAGTGCGGCCACGATGGCCAGGCCCAGGCCGGTGCCGCCGGCCGTCCTGGTCCGGGCCTGATCCGCGCGGTAGAACCGCTCGAACACGTGCTCCGCCTGGTCCGGCCTCAGGCCCTCACCCTGGTCGGCGACCTCGAGCACGACGCTCGGCACCGGCTCACGCGGCCCGGCCAGTAGCCGTACCGCGACGGGGGTGCCCTCGGGAGTGTGCGTCAGCGCGTTGTTCATCAGGTTGCCGATGACCTGGCGGAGCCGGACCTCGTCGCCGAGGACCAGGAACGCGGCGCCGGACCCGACGTCGAGGGTGATCTCCCGGTCCGGGGCGATGATCCGCGCGTCCTGGACCGCGTCGGCGGCCAGCGTGAGCAGGTCGACTGGGCGGTGCTCGATCGGCCGCTGCTGATCCAGCCGGGCTAGCAGCAGCATGTCCTCGACCAGCACCCCCATCCGGGCCGACTCCTGCTCGACTCGCTGCATGATCCGGTCCATGTCGGCCCGGCCGAGGCGTCCGTTGCTGCCCAGCTCGCCACCGTTCGGCGGGGGAGCAGTGTCCGGCGGGGGAGCGGTGTCCGGCGCGGACGCGTCGTCCTGCAGGCCGCCCAGCTGGCGGTAGTACTCGGCGTAGCCGCGCATCGCGGTGAGCGGGGTCCGTAGCTCGTGGCTGGCGTCCGCCACGAACTGGCGCATCCGCTCCTCCGAGCGGCGCGCAGCCGCCTCCGACTGGGCCTGCGCGTAGAACGACGACTCGATCTGCGACAGCATCGTATTGAGCGACCGGCCCAGCCGCCCGACTTCAGTGGTGGGTTCCTCGTCGGGCACCCGGCGGGACAGGTCCCCGGCGGCGATGGCCCGCGCGGTCTTCTCGATATCGGTGAGCGGCCGCAGGCTGGCCCGCACGATGGCCACCCCCACGACGGCCAGGCCGACGATGATGATCACACTGACGATCAGGTCGATCCCGGCCAGCTGGCTGATGGTCCCGTTGATGTCGCCGAGGTCCACCCCGACGATCAGGGTGGCGTTCACGGTCCGGGACTCGCCCAGGTAGTTAGTGACCGCGCCGTTGAAGCGCTGAGTGATCACGCGCCAGTTGTCGCTACCCGATACTGCGCCGACATTGACCATCCGGTTGCCGTACGCCGCGTACCAGCTGCTGGACGTCGGCACGTCGGGGAGCGATCCCTGCAGCGCGGGGCCGGGCATCTGCCCAACTTCCGTCGCCAGCGACGTCCCGCTCGGGATGATCGCGGTCAGATACGGACCGGAGAGGTACACGGTCGGGAACTGGGCGTGCCCAGAGTGGATAACCGTCACTTCGCGCTGGTAGAGGGCCATAACCTGCTGATTAGCGCGGTCTACCTGGTAGTTGCGGAACACGGTGACGCTGGCCACGCTGATGACGGTCAGCGCGATGGCAACCAGCGCCAGCAGCGCGGTGATCATCTTTACCCGCAGCGGAGTACGCCCGGACAGCCGCCGCAGGTTTCCCTGCCAGCGGTGCAGCCCGGACGTCGTCGTCATGGCCAATCAGCTACGAGGGCAGCCGCAGCACGTACCCGACCCCGCGCAGCGTGTGGATGAGCCGGGGCTCGCTGGTGTCGACCTTGCGGCGCAGCACAGACACGTAGGACTCCACGATCCCGGTGTCCCCCCGGAAGTCGTAGTCCCATACGTGATCGAGAATCTGCATCTTGGATAGCACCCGGTTGGCGTTGCCCATGAAGTAGCGCAGCAGCTTGAATTCAGTGGGGGAGAGCTGGATGTGCTGCCCGGCTCGCCACACTTCGTGGCTCTCCTCGTCCAGTTCCAGGTCGGCGAACTTCAGCCGGGGAGTGGGCTCGACGCCGTCCCCGTGCGTCCGGCGGAGCACCGCGCGTATCCGCGCGATGACCTCTTCCAGGCTAAACGGCTTCGTCACGTAGTCGTCCCCGCCCAGGGTGAGGCCGCGGACCTTGTCCTCCATGGCGTCCCGGGCGGTCAGGAAGACTACCGGGATACGGGCCCCGCCGCCGCGCAGCCGGCGGACCACGTCGAACCCGTCCATGTCGGGCAGCATCACGTCGAGCACGATGAGGTCGGGCCGGTGCCGCTGCGCGGCCTGGACCGCCTCGG
>DATCFY010000068.1:0-2148 GCA_036509255.1 Streptosporangiaceae bacterium | reverse complement strand
CGCGACGATCCGCTCGCCCGGCATCAGCGGGTACCGCGGCCCGATCCGGGCCAGTTCCGGGGTGCCCGAGCCGAGCATGTGGGCCAGGCCCATGGTGTCGAGGATCCCGGACGTCGTGGTCTGCGGGGTGGACACGTCGATATCCCCGTCGAAGTACACCAGGCCCGCCTCGGGGTGGCGCTCCAGCAAGCCGGCCAGCACGCCGAGCGTGATCGTGCAGTCCCCGCCCAGGATGAGCGGGACGCCGGCTCCGTCACCGCCGCCGCAGATCTCGGCGACCCGGCCCGCCAGGTTCCCCGCGACCTCGGTGACCAGGTCCAGGTTCTGCTGCCGGGGGTGGTCCGGGTCGGGGCGGAACGGGACCCGGGGCAGGTCGCCGTGGTCGCGCACGGCCACGCCCCGGGCCGCGAGCCCGGTGAGCAGTCCCGCGTCCCGCAGCCAGGCGGGCGCGTCTTCCTGGCCGGGACCGTGGGTCCCGGCGGCCGAGGGGACCCCGATCAACTCGATGCCGCGCATGGGCACCGAGCGTACGGGATCGCCCAACGCGGCGTAGGAACTTGCCAGCCTGCCTGACCGCGCCCGGATGGCCACTCCGGGCGTGAAAAAACCGGCCGCCCCCGCTTTTACGCGGGGGCGGCCGGTTCCGGCAGTGCCGCGGGGTCAGGCCGCGGCCGCCGCCTGGTGGGTGGCCGGGGTGCTGTTGGCCGGCTCGAGGGCCAGGCCGAGCACCTCGCGGACGTCACTGACGGCGTGCACCGTCAGCTGCTGCCGGACGTTCTCCGGCACGTCCTCGAGGTCCGGCTCGTTGCGCTTCGGGATCAGCACCGTGGTGATGCCGGCCCGGTGCGCGGCGAGCAGCTTCTGCTTCACCCCGCCGATCGGCAGGACCCGCCCGGTCAGCGAGACTTCACCGGTCATCGCCACATCGGAGCGGACCAGCCGTCCGGACAGCAGGGACGCCAGCGCGGTGGTCATCGTGACCCCGGCGCTGGGGCCGTCCTTGGGCACCGCGCCCGCGGGCACGTGAACGTGCACGCCCCGGTCCTTCAGGTCGCCGACCGGGAGTTCCAGTTCGGCGCCGTGCGAACGCAGGTAGGACAGCGCGATCTGGGCCGACTCCTTCATCACGTCCCCGAGCTGCCCGGTGAGCGTGACGCCGGTGGTGCCGGTCTCCGGATCAGCCAGCGACGCCTCGATGAACAGGACGTCGCCGCCGGTGCCGGTGACCGCCAGGCCAGTAGCCACACCGGGCACCGCGGTCCGCTCCGCCGAGTCCGGCGTGTGGCGCGGGTGACCCAGGTAGCCGTGCAGGTCAGCCTGGTCCACGGTGACGGGCAGCGTCGTCGTGCCGCCGGCCACCTGCGCGGTGATCTTCCGCAGCACGCGGGCGATGGTCCGCTCCAGCGACCGGACTCCGGCCTCACGGGTGTACTCGCCCGCCAGCGTGTGCAGCGCGCCGTCGGTGATGGTCACGTCGGACGCCTCCAGGCCGGCCCGCTCCAGCTGACGCGGCAGCAGGTGACCCTGGGCGATCGTGACCTTCTCGGCCTCGGTGTACCCGTCCAGCTGGATCAGCTCCATCCGGTCCAGCAGCGGGCTGGGGATCTGCTCCAGCACGTTGGCCGTCGCGATGAACAGCACGTCCGACAGGTCGAGCTCGACCTCCAGGTAGTGGTCGCGGAACGTGTGGTTCTGCGCCGGGTCCAGGACCTCCAGCAGCGCCGCGGTGGGGTCGCCGCGGTAGTCCGCGCCGAGCTTGTCCACCTCGTCCAGCAGGATGACCGGGTTCATCGAGCCCGCCTCACGGACGGCCCGGACGATCCGGCCGGGCAGCGCACCCACGTAGGTGCGCCGGTGACCGCGGATCTCCGCCTCGTCCCGGACGCCGCCCAGCGCCACCCGGGCGAACTTGCGGCCCATGGCGCGGGCCACCGACTCGCCGAGCGAGGTCTTGCCGACCCCGGGCGGGCCGGCCAGGGCCAGCACCGCGCCGCTGCGCCGCCCGCCGACGAGGGCCAGGCCCTTGTCGGACCGGCGCTTGCGCACGGCCAGGTACTCGATGATCCGCTCCTTGACGTCTTCCAGGCCGGCGTGATCCGCGTCGAGGATCGCCCGTGCGCCCGCGATGTCGTAGGCGTCGTCGCTCCG
>DATCFY010000067.1:0-19163 GCA_036509255.1 Streptosporangiaceae bacterium | reverse complement strand
CGGGCTGCAGCGGCCGAAGCGTCCGTCCAGGCTGCAGTACTCCGCGCCGTCTGCGGACGCGCCGGGCCAGGTGGAGCAGCACGCCAGCACCTCCGCCGAGGGTGACCAGTTCAGCCGGGTCGGCCGCAACGACCTGTGCCCCTGCGGGTCAGGCCGGAAGTACAAGCGCTGCCACGGCGACCCTCGCAACCGCGCCGGCGCCTAGCAGCCGGGCATCCGCCCGGAATTGATCTCATGCCGCCGGTGAACTGGCCGCCGGTGAACTGGCTGCAGGGCGCCGCGCCGCCGGCCCGGTGGACCACGGGCCGGCGGCGCGCCGGCTCCAGCGCGGCATGGGCTGGCTAGGCGGCTTCCACCTCGGTGCACAGCCATCGGGCTTTCCGGGGCTGATGGCCGGGCAGCGCCCGATGTGGCGGGCTGTGCTCCAGGCGGACCGCCAGCGCGCGGACCCTGGTCCCGAAGCTCACCACCACGGTCATCTCGATCACGTCCGACGCCGGCCGGAACGCGACTACCCGGCGCAGCTGCGGCCGCTGGCCGGCCGCGAGCATCGGGCCGAGCCGCTGGATCCGGACCCGGGCGTGCTCGGTGGCCCAGCTTGACATCTGCCGGGGCGGCCGCGACCCGGCCAGTGTTTCTACCAGCACCTGGGCGAACTGGCCGGACCACGCGCCGTCCGCCGGTGCCGGCCGCCCCACGGGCGGGGGCGGCGCGTCATCGCCGGGCTGGTCCCGGTCCGCGCCGTGATCTGGCTTGCTGGCCTGATCCTGCCCGCCAGGCTGATCCCGCTGGCCTGCCCGGGCGTCAGCGGAGCGGCCCGGGACCGCAGCCGTGGCCACGGGCCGGGCGGGAGGCGGTAACAGCTCGTCGTCGTAGGGCGGAGCGGAGTCAGGGACAGGACAGAGGCGCACCGAGTCGGGGTCAGGCAGCGGCGGCCCCGGTATCCGCGGGCAGCCGCGCCGCCGGCCGCCCGGCCCGGATCCCGGCCGGGCCCCGGGTGGTTGCGAGGGCGGAGTAGGCATGGGACCTCCCGGAAATCTGCGGCGAACGCGGGTCTGCTGGCCTTGCGCGGCAGCGGGGCCATCTGCAGGCTCCGCGCCGTGACTCTTTGAGTTGTACCGGTCGGCAGTGACATTTCCGGTGCTGTCATCCGCGCGGGCGGATGACGCGTCATCATGGGGGACTGTGCCCGCTCCCGGGCGGGAATGTGCCTGCGCGGGACTCGGTTGCAGCAAAGAGCCGGGCCTCGGGACCGAGCCCGGACCTGCCGTCTCAGGAGAGTTGCCTTGTCGCTTCCACCGCTGGTCGAACCGGCTGCTGAGCTGACCGTGGACGAAGTCCGCCGCTACTCGCGCCACTTGATCATCCCCGACGTCGGGATGACCGGGCAGAAGCGGCTCAAGAACGCCAAAGTGCTGTGCGTGGGCGCCGGCGGGCTGGGCTCCCCGGCCCTGCTTTACCTGGCCGCGGCGGGTGTGGGCACCCTCGGCATCGTGGACTTTGATGTCGTTGACGAGTCCAACCTGCAGCGCCAGATCATCCACGGGCAGTCCGACATCGGCCGCTCCAAGGCCGAGTCCGCCCGTGACAGTGTCCGTGAGATCAACCCGTACGTGAACGTGATCGTGCACAAGGAGCGCCTCGACTCCGACAACGCGATGCAGATCTTCGCCGACTATGACCTGATCGTGGACGGCACCGACAACTTCGCGACCCGGTACCTGGTCAACGACGCGTGCGTCCTGCTCGGCAAGCCGTACGTGTGGGGCTCCATCTACCGCTTCGATGGCCAGGCCAGCGTGTTCTGGGCCGAGTACGGTCCCTGCTACCGCTGCCTGTACCCGGAGCCGCCGCCGCCGGGCATGGTCCCGTCCTGCGCCGAGGGTGGCGTGCTCGGCGTGCTCTGCGCTTCCATCGGCTCCATCCAGGTCAACGAGGCCATCAAGGTCATCACCGGAATCGGCGAGCCGCTGGCCGGCCGCCTGATGATCTACGACGCCCTGGAGATGACCTACCGCTCGGTCAAAGTCCGCAAGGACCCTGAGTGCCCGGTCTGCGGCAAGAACCCGACGGTCACCGAGCTGATCGACTACGAGGAGTTCTGCGGCGCGGTGTCCGAGGAGGCCCAGGAGGCTGCGGCCGGATCCACGATCACCGCCCGGCAGCTCAAGGACATGCAGGACGCGGGCGAGAACATCTTCCTGGTGGACGTGCGCGAGCCCAACGAGTACGAGATCGTTTCGATCCCGGGCTCGGTACTCATACCCAAGGGCGAGTTCCTGTCCGGTGCCGCGCTGGAGCGCCTCCCGCAGGACAAGCGGGTGGTGCTGCACTGCAAGTCCGGGGCCCGGTCGGCGGAATGCCTGGCGATCGTGAAGAATGCCGGGTTCTCCGACGCGGTGCACGTCGGCGGCGGTGTGCTGTCCTGGGTCGCCACCATCGACCCGTCGCTGCCCTCGTACTGATCCTTTTCGGCGGCTAACCGGCGCCGGGCCCGTGTCAGCGGGCCTGCCGCCGGGTCCTTCACGCTTACAGCCTGCCCTTATCCGGGCAACCTCGCCGTGCGCCCGGTGCCGGGTGATGACCAGGCCGTACCATTCCGGTGTGGCTAAGCATCCGGCGACTCCGGGTGGCGGCGGCGGCCCGGCGCCGGAGGGAACGAGCGCAACGGATCAACAGCCGTATGCCTCACTGTCCGTAGCGGGGTCCCCGCGCAGCGCGCATGCCGCGCGGCCCAGCCAGGAGCGGCGGCGCTACCGGCTGGTCCTGGCCGGCTTGGCGCTGGCCCTGATCGGCCTGGGCGCGTCGGTCGGCTCGATCGTGCTGCACGTGCTCCCCAGGACCTTCAGCCGGGGACAGCAGCAGCAGCTCGCGGCCTGGGAGATCGGCAAGCGCTGGCGCACCTGGCCCGCAGGCCGGATCTTCCCGGCGGTCATCCCCTACGAGGTTCCCGCCCCGGCGCTGGACAGCGCCGTCCCGGCCCGGCTGTCCGCCACCCGGATCGGCATCGCCCCGGCCGCCTCATGCTCGTCCGCGACCAGCCCGAAGGCGTGGCCTACGCTGGCCCGGCGGCACTGCAGCACGGTGCTGCGCGCCACCTACCAGGACTCGACCGGCACGTTCGCGGTGACGGTCGGGATCGCGGTGCTGCCGAGCCCGGGCCAGGCCAGCGACGCCTTGCGCGCGCTGCCCGCCCGGGCCGCGGCGGCGGGGGTGCGGGCCGTGCCGTTCGGCCACACGCTTGCCGCCTCGTTCAGCGACGCTGCCCGCCAGCTGTCCGACATCTCCGCGGCCGGTCCTTACCTGATCATGTCCACGGTCGGCTACGCGGACGGCAGGCATCGGGTCCGCGAGGCCGCCGATCCCTATGACAAGGACGAGATGCTGAG
The DNA here is from genome assembly GCA_036509255.1 of Streptosporangiaceae bacterium. Taxonomy (GTDB): domain Bacteria; phylum Actinomycetota; class Actinomycetes; order Streptosporangiales; family Streptosporangiaceae; genus RYN-230. The sequence goes on along the minus strand of DATCFY010000067.1, from coordinate 15,774 downwards.
CGCCGCGGACGGGATATCGGACTGGATCGCCGCGCGGATCGGCGCGTCGCCACCCCCCGCCAGCTGCCCGGGCGGACCGGCATGCTGAACGCCCGTCAGATGCCGCGCCGGGCCGCGGCCAGCCTGCTCATGCTGGCCCTGCTGATGGCGGCCGGCGCCGCGGCAGCTGCGCCGGCCGGGGCCGACAGCGTACGCGACGCCCAGATGTGGGTGCTCGACGCGATCAGCGCGCCCTCGGCCTGGTCGGTGACCAGGGGGCAGGGCGCGACGGTCGCCGTGATCGACAGCGGGGTTAACCCGGACGTGCCCGACCTGACCGGCTCGGTCATCACCGGCCCTGACCTGACCGGGGTGCACACCCCGCCGGGCAATCCCGACTGGGGTGTGCACGGGACCTGGATGGCCTCGCTGATCGCCGGGCACGGCCACGACGGCGGCGGCAGCGGCATCGTGGGCGTGGCGCCGGAGTCCAAGGTGCTCTCGATCCGGGTGGTGACCGACCGGCACGACCCTGGGTACTCCGCTTACGAGCACGAGTCGGACAGCCGGGTGCAGGGCGCGCTGGCCCAGGCCATCACGTACGCGATCAAGCATCACGCGGACGTGATCAGCATGTCGCTGGGTTACGGCGAGCCCAGCACGGTGGTGCGCTCCGCCCTGCAGAACGCCCTTGATCACGGCGTCGTCGTGGTCGCCTCGTCCGGCAACTCGGGCAACTCGGCCGGGGTCGGCGCCACCGGCCAGGCCCCCTACTCCTTCCCGGCGGACTACCCCGGGGTGCTCGGCGTCGCCGCGGTATCCCGCAGCGGGGCACCGGCCGGCTTCTCCAGCGACAATCTCTCCGTCCAGGTTGCCGCGCCCGGGGTCAACGTCCCGGCCCAGGGCCGGGACGGGCAGTACTGGCTGGTCAGCGGGACCAGCCCGGCCTGCGCGCTGACCGCGGGGGTGGCGGCCCTGATCAAGGCGAGGTATCCGCGCCTGGCCCCGGCCCTGGTCGTGCAGGCCATCACCTCGACCACGCAGAACCGGCCGGCCGGCGGTTACGACAACAAGATCGGTTTCGGCACCGTGAACGCCGCCGCCGCCCTGGCCGAGGCCGCGAAGCTGGCCGTCCAGTCGACCGGCCAGGCGGGCGCGGCCACCACGCTGCACTTCGGCGGCGGCGCGCCGGCCGTGCCGCCGGTGCCAATCGCCCCGCGGGGCGCGGCCGGGCTGGTCGTGGCCTGCCTGTTCGCGCTCGCCTTCCTGATCGCGACCGGCCTGGCCGCGAAGCGGCTGGTGGTCCTGCGGCGGGCCCTGTCCCGGGGGCATCACGCGGCGTACCGGCCCCCGCCGCCGGTCTGGTCTGGCCCCCGGGTCCACGCGACCTGGCCGGACCGGGCGGATCCCGGCCCGGGTGCGGAGCAGGCCGTAGGGACGGCGGAACCGGGCGCCAGCTGGCCGTCCTGGTCCGACCCCAGCCCGTGACCGGCAAGCCCGGGCTCCGCCGGCCTGATCCCGATGAGCGGGGCACGCTGCCGGAGTTCGCCAGCCGCGTGCTCGAGGTGGCGGACTCGATCCCGCCCGGCCGGGTCATGTCCTACGGAGACGTGGCCGAGTACCTGGGGGAGGGCGGTCCGCGCCAGGTTGGCCGCGTCATGGCCCTCTGGGGCGGCAGCGCGCCGTGGTGGCGGGTGGTGCACGCCGATGGGTCCCTGGTGCGGGGACATGAGCGGGCTGCGCTCGAGCGGTACCGCGCGGAGAACACCCCGCTGCGCCCGTCCCCGGACGGCCCGCCGTCCCGGGTGGACATGCGGCTGGCCCGCTGGGCTGGTGAGGGAACGTAGCCGGTCTTTCCCCCCGCTGATCCGCAAATCCCCCCGACACTCGGTGAACCTGACTGCGGATGTCGGTGCCCTCTGCTGGAATGCTGGGCGATGGACCATCACCCGGACGCCTACCGGCTGCTGCGCCGGCCTACGCCGCCAGCCGATCCGCCGCGCCTGGACGCCGCTCAGCAGGCGGTGGTGGACCACGCAGGCGGCCCGCTGCTCGTGCTGGCCGGGCCCGGCACCGGGAAGACGACAGCGATCGTCGAGGCGGTGGTGCAGCGGATCACCGAGCGCCGGATCGACCCGGAACGGGTCCTCGTCCTGACCTTCAGCCGCAAGGCCGCGCAGGAGCTGCGGGAGCGGATCACCACCCGGCTGCGCAGGACCACCCGCCAGCCGCTGGCCTTGACCTTCCATAGCTACGCCTACGCCCTGGTGCGCCGGGAGTTTGTGCTGGCCGGGGACGTCCCGCCGACCCTGCTGTCCGGGCCCGAGCAGCTGCTTGAGGTCCGGCGGATGCTCCGCGCCGAGGCGGCCGGCGGCGATCCCGCGGCCGGGGCCCATCGCTGGCCGGAGCGGCTCCGGCCTGCCCTGGGCACCCGGGGCTTCGCCACCGAGTTGCGCGATTTCCTGCTCCGCGCGGCCGAGCGCGGGCTGGACGGCCGGGGCCTGGCCCGCCTGGGCCGCGCCCGCGGGCGGGACGACTGGGTGGCCGCGGGCGGTTTCCTGGACCGCTACGCCGCGCGCTTCGACCTGGCCCCGGTCCCGGCCTACGACTACGCGGAGATCGTCCGGATCGCCGCCGTGCTGCTGAGCCGCGCGGCGACCCGGGACCGTGAGCGCAAGGCCTACGACGTGGTGCTGGTGGACGAGTACCAGGACACCGACCCGGCCCAGGAGGCGCTGCTGCACGCGCTGGCCGGTGACGGCCGCGAGCTCATCGCCGTCGGCGACCCGGACCAGTCCATCTACGCGTTCCGTGGCGCTGACGTGCACGCGATGGGACGCTTCCCGGACCTGTTCCGGACCCCGGACGACCACCCGGCCAGCGTCATCGCGCTGCGCACCTGCCGCCGCAGCGGCCCCGGGCTGCTCGCCGCCTCACGCCGGGTGGCCGCCAGGCTGCCCGCTCCGGCGGGCCTGAACCAGGGCGACGACCCGCCGTTTCCCGGCCCGCCGCGCCGTGAGCAGAGCGGCCGTGGTCACCGGGACCTGCTCCCGCTGGCCAGCGCGGAACCCGGATCCGTCCGCATCCTGGTGGCATCCAGCGCCAGCCAGGAAGCCGCCGTGATCGCCGACACCCTGCGCCGCGCGCACCTGGTGGACGGCATCCCGTGGTCATCCATGGCCGTTCTGGTGCGCTCGGCCACACGCCAGGTCCCGTTGCTGCGCCGTGCACTGGCCACCGGAGGCGTTCCCGCAGTCGTGGCGGGCGACGAGCTGCCGCTGGCCGTGGAGCCCGGTGCACGTCCGCTGCTCGCGCTGCTGCGCTGTGCCCTGCAGCCGGGCGCGCTTGACGAGGACGCCGCCGCCGAGCTGCTGACCGGGCCGCTGGGCGGGACGGACGCGGTGGGCCTGCGGCGGCTGCGCCGGTCGCTGCACGCCGCCGACGTCGCCGCCGGGCTGCCCCCGGGAAATCAGCCGCTGGCCAGCGCGCTGCGCGATCCCCGCCAGCTGAACCTGCTCGGCGGTCCCCCGGCGGCCGCGGCGCGGCGGGTGGCCACGCTGCTCGAGCTGGCCCGGCGTACTGCCCAGGGCGCCATGATCCCGGTCGGCACGCCGGATGGTGTGCCCGGCACCGCCTACGACGTGCTCTGGGCGATCTGGGACGCGTCCGGACTGGCCCCGGTGTGGCAGGCCGCGAGCGCGGCCGGGGGAGCCCGCGGCGCGGCCGCTGACCGGGACCTGGACGCCGTGGTCGCCCTCTTCGACGCGGCGGCCCGGTTCGCGGTGCGGCTGCCGCCCGGCTCACCCTCGCTGTTCCTGGACAGCATGGGCGGCCAGGAGATCCCGGGGGACACCCTGGCTGACCGGGCCCCGGAGGGCGAAGCGGTACGTATCCTCACCGCGCACCGCTCCAAGGGCCTGGAATGGGACCTGGTCGTGGTGGCCGGGGTCCAGGAGGGCACCTGGCCCGACCTGCGGATGCGCTCCTCGCTGCTGGGCATGGACGAGCTGGTCGACGCGGTGGACGCGCAGGCCGGGAGCGGGGCGCCCGGCGCCGGTGACGCGGCGGCCGCAGCCCTGGTCTCCAAGCTCCTCGACGAGGAACGCCGGCTGTTTTACGTGGCGGTGACCCGGGCCAGGCGCGCCCTGGTGGTCACGGCGGCCGGCGGAGCAGACAGCGAGGACCGGCCGTCCCGGTTCCTGGCCGAGCTGGCCGGAGACGCTGTCGAGATCGAGCAGGTCGCGTCGGCCGGGCGGCACTGGCTTTCGCTGCCCGCGCTGACCGCCGAGCTGCGCCACGCGGCGGCCGACCCGGGCCGGCCGCGGGCAGTCCGGGCTGCGGCGGCGGCCCAGCTGGCCCGGCTGGCGGCCGCGGGGGTCCGCGGCGCGCACCCCCGACAGTGGTACGCGCTGACCGCGCTGTCCGATCCCGGCCCGCTCGCCGGGGGGATCATCCAGCTGTCCCCGTCCCAGGTCGAGTCGTTCACCAAGTGCGGGCTGCGCTGGCTGCTGGAGGCCGCCGCCGGGGCCGGCACCTCGGACGTCCTGCGGCACCTGGGCACGGTCATCCACGCGGCCGCGGTCCTGGCCGCCGAAGGGACCGGCGAAGCGGGCATCGAGGAGCGCATCGACAACATCTGGCACCACCTGGACTTCGGCAGCGCCTGGTTCAACGACAAGCAGCGCGAGCTCGCGCGCCGCATGGTGGCCCGGTTCCTGGCCTGGCACCGCGGCAACCCCCGGCAGCTGATCGCGGTGGAGCAGGCCCTCCGGGTCCGGGTCGGCGAGGTGGAGATCACCGGGCGGGTGGACCGGCTGGAGCGCGACGAGCACGGCGGCGGCGTCATCGTGGACCTGAAGACCGGCTCGTCCCGGCCGCCCGACGGGGACCTGGACCGCAACCCGCAGCTCGGCGTCTACCAGCTGGCCCTGCTGCTGGGCGCGTTCGAGCAATTCGGCCTCGTCGAGCCGGGCGGCGCCGAGCTGGTGCAGGTGGGCAAGGCGGGCTTGAAGGCGGAGGTCAAGGTGCAGCGGCAGCGCGCGCTGGGTGACGACCCGGAACCAGGGTGGGCCGCCCGGCTGGTCGAGACGGTCGCGGCAGGCATGACCGGGCCGGTATTCGGCGCCACCGTGAACCCGGGCTGCCGCGTCTGCCCGGTCCGGACCTGCTGCCCGGTGCATCCCGACGGTGCCCAGGTGACGCCGTGACCGGGAGCTCCCTGACGACTAAAGCCGCGGCCAGCGGCGCCGTGTCTGGCCGCGCGGTCAACCCGCCCCCGGTGAACCCGGGCACGGTGACCTACACCCCCGTACAGCTGGCCCGGCTGCTTGGGTTGCCTGAGCCCACAGCGGAACAGGCCGCGGTGATCGGGGCGGCCCCGCAGCCGCTGGCGGTGATTGCCGGGGCCGGCTCGGGCAAGAGCGAGACCATGGCGGCCCGGCTGGTCTGGCTGGTCGCGAACGGCGTCGTCCGGCCCGAGCGGGTCCTCGGCCTGACATTCACCAGGAAGGCCGCGGCCGAGCTCGGCCAGCGGGTTCGGGTCCGGCTGGACGGGCTGCGCAAGGCCGGCCTGTCCGGACCAGGCCAGGCGGCCGCCGGCCCGCCCGCTGCCGAAGGCGCCGCCGATCTCGACGGCGAGCCGGTGGTGTCCACCTATCACGCCTACGCCGCCCGGCTCGTCGCCGACCACGCGCTGCGCGAGGCGCTGGAACCGACCTTGCGGCTGATCACCCCGGCGGTGGCCTGGCAGATCGCGGCCCGGGTGGTATCCGGGTACGGCGGCCCGATGGACGCGGTGACCTGGTCACCGCCGGCGGTCACCGCGGCCGTGCTGATGCTGGCCGGTGAGCTGGCTGAGCACCTCCGGACGCCGGACGAGGTGACCGGGGTGGGGGACTGGCTGGAGGTCCAGGCCGCGGTGCTGCCCGGGAAGCTGCCCAGTGCGGTGCGCAAGATCCTGGACTGCCAGCGGGCCCGGGAGCAGTTGCTGCCGATGGTGGCCGGGTATGCGCGGGCCAAGGCCGAGCGCGAGGTCATCGACCACGGCGACCAGGTGGCCATCGCCGCCCGGATCGCGGCCCGCCACCCAGAGGTCGGCGCGGCCGAACGCGGCCGGTACCAGATCGTGCTGCTCGACGAATACCAGGACACCAGCCACGCGCAGCTCGTCCTGCTGCGGGCGCTGTTCGGCGGCGGGCACCCGGTGACCGCGGTGGGTGACCCCTGCCAGTCCATCTACGGCTGGCGCGGCGCCAGCGCGGGCAACCTGCGCCGGTTCGGGCGTGACTTTCCCGTGGTCACGGGCAGCGGCCAGGACCGGGTAGTGAGCCCGGCCGAGGTGCGCATGCTGTCCACCAGCTTCCGGAACACCGGCCGGGTCCTGGACGTGGCCGCAGTGGTGCAAGAGGGGCTGCGGGCCGCGGCGCCCGAGGTGCCCCGGCTGGTCCCGCCACCTGGCCGGGCCGGCCGCGGGCGGGTGACCTGCGCGCTCACCGAGACGGCCGCCGACGAGGCGGCCTGGGTCGCCGAGCAGGTCGGCGCCCTGCTGGCGCTGCCGCCCGGGATAGCCCCGGACGGCGAGCCGTGGCCGGACGGCCGTGCGGACAGCGTCCACCCGCGCGACATCGCGGTCCTGTGCCGCAAGCGTGCCCAGTTCCCCGCGCTGCGCGCGGCGCTGGAGACCCGCGGTATCCCGGTCGAGGTGGTCGGCCTGGGCGGGCTGCTGACCGTTCCCGAAGTAGCCGACATCGTCGCCACCCTGCGGGTGCTGCACGACCCCGGCGCCTCCGCGGCCCTGGCCCGGCTGCTCACTGGCCCCCGATGGCGGATCGGGCCGCGCGACCTGGTGGCGCTGGGCAAGCGGGCCCGGTCACTGGCCCGTGAACAGCGGCGGTCCGCGGATGAGCGGGGGCGGTCAGCGGACCTGAATGCGCCGCCCCAGGACGAGGATCCGCTGGCCAAGGCCATCACCGACCTGACCGCCGATCCGGGCAGCCTGGTCGAGGCCCTGGATGACCTGGGTGAGCCGGGCAGCTACTCGGCGGCCGGCCATGCCCGCCTGGCCGCGCTGGCCGCCGAGCTGCGCGAGCTGCGCTCGCGGGTGGCCCGGCCGCTACCGGACCTGGTCGGCGAGGTGGAACGGGCGCTTGGCCTGGATATCGAGGTGGCGGCCCGGCCCGGCCGGGACATGGCCAGCGCGCGCGCCGACCTGGACGCGTTCGCGGACGCCGCGGCCGCGTTCGCGGGCGATCAGGAGGAGCCCACGCTGGGCGCGTTCCTGGCCTACCTGACCGCGGCCGAGGACGAGGAGTTCGGCCTGGAGTCCGGCCGGGTCGGCGACGGGGACACGGTCACGCTGGCCACCGTGCACGCGTCGAAGGGCCTGCAGTGGGCCGCGGTGGTGGTGCCGGGGCTGGCGGCCGGGAAGAAGGCGCAGGTGTTCCCGGCCAAGCCCCGGTTCGTGAGCCGCTGGACGGAGAACGCGCGGCTGATCCCCTTCGGGTTGCGGGGCGACGCCGGTGACCTGCCGCCGCTGCCCAGCCTGGAGCCCGGGGCGCTGGCCTCCTTCGGGGCCGCCTGCGCCGCGCGGGACCTCGGCGAGGAGCGCCGGCTCGCCTACGTGGCCACCACCCGGGCCGCGTTCTGGCTGGCCTGCACGGGCTACTGGTGGGGTGAGGCGTCCTCGCCGCTCGGCCCGTCGGTCTTCCTGGAGGAGGTGCGGGGTGCCTGCGAGGCGGGCGCGGGCACCGTCGCGTCCTGGACGCCTCCTCCGGAGGAGGACAGCGAGAACCCCGCGCTCGCCGAGCCCCCGTCGGCCATGTGGCCGTCTGAGCCGCGGGGCAGGCAGCACGACGCCGTCCGGGAAGCCGCGGACCTCGTGCATGCGGCGCTGAGGACCGGCGGTACTCCATCCGGCCAGGACGAGGCGCTGAGCGAGGAGGACCAGGCGCTGGTGGCGGCCTGGGACGCCGACACCGGGCTGCTCCTCGCCGAGCGTGAGGAATGGCGTGCCGAGGCCGCGTCCGCGGTCTGGCTGCCCCCGCGGCTGTCCGTGTCCGCGCTGGTCACGATGGCCCGGGACCCGGCTGAGCTGGCCCGGCAGATCCGTCGGCCGATGCCGCGGCCGCCAGCGCCCCAGGCCCGGCGGGGCACCGCCTTCCACCGCTGGCTGGAGGAGCGGTTCAGCCAGCAGCGTCTCATCGATCCCGGCGACCTGCTCGGCGCCGCCGACGACCCGGCTGCCGGTGACCCCGCCGACGGTGACGCGAACGACCTCGCGGCACTGCGTGAACTGTTCGAGTCCGGGGAATGGGGCAACCGCTGGCCGGTGGAGGTGGAGGTCCCGTTCGAGACGCTGATTGCCGGGCGGCCGGTCCGCGGCCGGATTGACGCGGTGTTCGGCGACGCCCCGGACGGCGGATTCGACGTGGTGGACTGGAAGACGGGGCAGCCACCCCGCTCCGCGGCCGAGCACCAGGCTGTCGCGGTGCAGCTGGCCGCCTACCGGCTGGCCTGGGCGCAGCTGGCCGGGGTGCCCGCGGACCAGGTCCGGGCGGCGTTTTACTACGTGCGCCGGGGCCTCACCCTGCGGCCCGCTGACCTGCTGGACGAGGCAGGCCTGGCCGCGCTGATCGAGCAGATCCCGGCTGGGGCGGCCTGAGCTCCCGCGCCGCGCCGCCCCCGCGCCCCCGCCTGGGCTCAATCCTGGAGATGGCGCTCGATCGTCGCCACCTTGCTGGCCAGCCCGTCGGTCACGCCGGGCCGGATGTCGGCCTTGAGGACCACGCTGACCCGGGGGGCCCGGACGGCCACGGCGTCCACCGCCCGCTTGATCACATCCATGACCTCATCCCAGTCACCCTCGATAGAGGTGAACATGGCGTCCGTATGGTTAGGCAGCCCGCTCTCCCGGACCACCCGCACCGCGTCCGCGACGTACTCCCCGACTCCCTCGCCCACGCCCAGCGGTGTGATCGAGAACGCGACGATCATCGTCTGCTCCGTCCTGTGGGGCCGCCGGGTTGCACGGCCATCCGGGGGGGATCCGGGAGACCGGCCTCCCGGCTGAGCGGGGCCTGATCGCCGGGCCCGGCGCTGACCGGGGTGGCGAGCAGCAGCCAGCAGGCCAGGCCGAGCGGGTAGACACTGTAGCCGAACCGGCTGGCCGGGGCGAACGCGAACATGAGCACCAGCCCGGTGGCCAGCCGCCAGCCCGCCGCGCGCTCGTCCCGCGGTGGCCGCAGGACCAGGGACGCGGCCACGCCGAGCGCGGCCAGCAACACCAGCGCGATCGCCACCAGGTGTCCCGGCCCCCACGCCTCGGCGATCAGGTGGCCGGGCAGGAAGCTGGCCGCCGGACTCTTGATCTTGGTCAGCCCCAGCGGGAACAGGATCGTGTTGGATACCACGGCGGCGGGCTGGGCGAACAGGACCGGGCCGTCCACCGCGATCGGCACGGCGATCGCGGCGCAGGCCAGCCAGGCCGCGGCCCGCTTGCCGTCGCGGGCCGCGATCAGGACGACGGCGACCGCCAGTGCGGGCCACGCGGTGGCCTTCATGGCCGAGGCCAGGCCCAGGGCCAGCCCCGCCAGGATGATCCGCAGCGTGGGCCGCGGCGTCTGGCCGGCCCGCAGCAGGGCCAGGCCCACGCAGATCAGGGCCAGCACGGGCAGGTCGTCGCCGCCCGTCACGAGCGGGAACGCGATGACGGGCGAGGCGGTGACCACCGCCGTCCACAGCCAGGGCCGCGACACGCCCGTCAGGGCCAGCGTGCCGGCGAACCCGAGCACGAACACCACCCCGAACCACAGCCGGGGATCGGTCAGCAGGCCGCCGCCGAACAGCGCGTGCGGGACCCCGAACACGGCCAGCGCCGGCAGGTACGGGTTGTAGACATACGGGTTGTGCGCGGTGGCCACGGCATGCGCGCCCTGATAGGGCGTGCCGTGGTGCAGGAACAGCGCGGCCGAGCGGATGACGACGCTGACTTCCGGCTGCCCACGCCCGGTCCAGGCCATCCAGGCCAGCGGGACGATCAGGGCCCCGGCCACGGTGACCGCCACGGCGATCCTGGGCCCGGGCCGGCCGGCCAGGGCGGCGAGGGCCGCGAGGGCGTAGGGGCCAGCGGCCAGGATGCCCCAGAGCCGCTCAGGCGGGTTGGTGCTGAACAGCGCGACTGCGCACGCGAACAGCGCGCTCGCGGCCAGCAGGACGGCGGCGCCGCGGGGGCTAGTGGCCCGCTGCCGCCATAGCCGTGACCGTTCCCGCCATCCCGGCGGGCCAGGGGAGGCGGGGGAGCAGGCATCGTGGCCGGCGTCGCCGCATGGCAGGCGGGTCAGCGGTAGCGTCATGGGACACCACGCTAGGAGGCCCGGGCCCCCGGCGTCGTCATGCCGAAGGGTGATCTCTGATCTCCTCCGGAAGTCGGCTCTGCGCCCGCGGGAGTAGCCGGCGGCCGTGGGGGTGCTAGCCGGGCCAGCGCATGCCGGGGGGAATGGCCCAGGGTGCCCGGGATGCTGCTTTATTAGATAGCTGGCAAGGTCCGGCGAGGAGGGGCTCACCGCTCATGGATGTGCGCGAATACATCGACAGCAACGCGCGGGAATTCTTTGACCAGCTCAAGGCCTGGCTGGCTATCCCGTCTATCTCCGCCGATCCCGGCCATCAGGGCGACGTCCGGTCCTCGGCGCAGTGGCTCGCCGACCATCTCACCGCCACCGGGTTTCCCACGGTGGAGATCTGGGATACCGGGACGGCCACCTCGCCTGGCCGGCCTGCGGTGTTCGCGCACTGGCCAGCCGGGGACCCGGCCGCGCCGACCGTCCTCGTCTACGGTCATCACGACGTCCAGCCGGTCGAGCCGCTCGACGAGTGGCACTCCCCGCCGTTCGAGCCAGCCGAGCGCGACGGGCTGCTGCTCGGCCGGGGCGCCTCGGATGACAAGGGCCAGGTCCTCCTGCACACCCTCGGGCTGCGGGCCTGCCTGACGGCCGGCAGCGCAGGGGCGCCCCCGGTTTCGCTGAAGTTTCTCATCGAGGGGGAAGAAGAATCGGGGTCGCCGCACTTCGCCGACCTGCTGCGGAGCCGGGCCGACCGCCTCGGCTGCGACATGATCGTGATCTCCGACACCACGATGTGGGCGGCCGATGTGCCGTCCATGTGCACCGGGATGCGTGGCCTCATCGACGCCCAGATCGACATGCGCGGCGCGGACACCGATGTGCATTCCGGCTCGTTCGGCGGTGGCGTGCCGAACCCGCTGCATGCCCTGGCCGCCCTGCTCGCCGGCCTGCACGATGACCAGGGCCGGGTCACCCTGCCTGGCTTCTACGACGCGGTCCTGCCGCTGACTGACGCGGAGCGGGAGCTGTTCGCCCGGCTCCCGTTTGACGAGAAGGCCTGGCTCGCCGACGCGGGCGGCAGCCACGCCGCCTCGGGCGAGGCGGGCTACTCGACGCTGGAGCGGGTCTGGGCCCGGCCGACGGCGGAGGTCAACGGCATGTGGGGCGGCCACACCGGGCCCGGGGCGAAGACCATCGTCCCCGGCCAGGCCCACGCCAAGGTGTCGTTCCGGCTCGTGGCGGATCAGGAGCCGGCTGACATCGCGCTAGCGCTGCGGGAGTTCGTGGCGGCCCGCACCCCGCCGGGTATCGAGGCGACCGTGACGTTCGGCGGGCCGGGGGTACGCCCCGCGTTCTCGCCCCTCCACTCGCCGGGGGTGCGGGCCGCGAAGCGGGCCATGGAGCGCGCTTTCGGCCGGGAGGTGCTGTTCACCCGGGAAGGCGGCAGCGGGCCGGAAGCTGATCTCGCCGACATCCTGGCCGCGCCGCTGGTCTTCGTCGCGGTGGGGCTGGACGACGACCGGATTCATGCTCCGAACGAGAAGGTGGAGATGGCGCTGCTGTTGCGGGGGGCGGAGGCGGTCGCCTATCTCTGGGAGGATCTGGCCGCGGATCGCGCCGGAATCACGGCCGGCCGATGACCGCCGGGGAAGGCGGCGGGACTGCCACGCCGGACACCCAGGAGTACGCCGCCGAGCTGGGCGGGTTCGTGCTGGCCCGCAGCGCGGTGGACCGGGTGAGCGTCCGCCGCGGCGACGCCGAATGGCTGGCCGCGGCCTGGGCGGATCCAGCGACCCGGGTGCTGGTCCTGGACAACGCTGACGCTCTGGTCCGGTTCGGCGACAAAGAGGCGGAACTGATCCTGGTTCCCCCGGCCGAGGCTCCGGAGGGACTGAGGTTCCTGCTCGGCGTGGATGACACGGCGGTGGCCTACTTCGGCGTGATGGGCCCGCCGGGCGGCCTTGAGTCCCTGACCGGGAACCTGGCGGTTCCCGCCGGGGACCCACCAGCCGTGGATCAGGCCGCCGCGGCCGAGGAAGCGCCCGGCCAGGAAGCCCCCGCGCCGGAAGCGCCCACCCACGAAGCGCCCACCCACGAAGCGCCCACCCACGAAGCGGCCGGTCAGGATGCGCCCGAGCAGGACGTACCCGAGCAGGACGTACCCGAGCAGCAAACCGTGACCGAGCAGGTCGCCTGGCTGGCCCGGGCCAAGCCCGGCCTGCGCCCGGCCGGGCTGCGCGAGGCGGCGGCGCTGCTGAACGACCGGGACGCGGGCCTGTTCACGCACGCGGTGGCGCTGGCCAACTGGCATTCCACCCATACACACTGCCCGCGCTGCGGCACCCCGACCGTGACGGTGGCCGCCGGGCACGCCCAGCGCTGCCCGGCCGACGGCAGCGAGCATTTCCCGAGGATCGATCCCGCCGTCATCATGCTGGTTACCGATCCGGACGACCGGTGCCTGCTGGCCCGCAACCGCCGCTGGCCGGAGCGCCGCGTGTCCATCCTGGCGGGGTTCGTCGAGCCGGGGGAATCCGCGGAGCAGGCGGTGGCCCGCGAGGTCGGCGAGGAAACCGGCATCGCCGTCACCCGGGTCCGCTACGTCGGGAGCCAGCCCTGGCCGATGCCGCAGAGCCTGATGCTCGGGTTCCGCGCGGAGGCCGGGGGTGAGCTGGAGCTACGGGTGGACGACGACGAGATCGCCGAGGCGCACTGGTACAGCCGGGAGGAGCTGCGCAGCGCGCTGGCGGCCCGGGAGATCCTGCTGCCGCCTCCGGTGTCCATCGCGCACCGGCTGATCGAGTCCTGGTACGGCGAGGAACTGCCCGGCGTCTGGTGATTCCGGCCTTCCCGTGGGGCCGCCCCGGGGCCGCCGGGGGCCGCCGGGGCCGGGCGCGCTCAGGCCGGGGCTAGCTGGCGTACGGCCTCGGCCTGGTCCACGCCGGGCGCGGGGACGATCGCGATCACCGGGGTGTCCAGCCCGGCGGCCTGGTACTCGGCCACCCGCTCCCGGCAGTAGCCGGGCTGCCCGTGCACGACCAGCTCGTCGACCAGGTCGTCATCGATGGCCGCGAGTGCGGCCTTGCGGTCACCCGCAGCCCAGGCCTCGTGCATGGGCCGGAACCGCGGGCCGCGGCCGAGCCAGTCGTGGAAGGCCGCGTACGCGGGGACGGTGAGATAGGCGGCGATCATCCGGCGGCCGATCTCCCGGGCCAGGCCGGCGTCCGCGATCGGGCAGACGAAGATGCGGGCGATCAGCTCGCAGTCCGGGCCGGCCACCGCCCGCACGGCGGGTACGTCCGCAGCCGCGAGCCAGTTCGTGATCGCCCCGTCCGACATCGCGGCGGCCAGCGAGACCATCCCGGGCCGCAGCGCGGCCAGGGCCAGCTTGGGCGGCGGAACCGGGGCCGGATCGAGGCGGAAGCCCTTGATGCTGAAGGTCTCCCCGTCCATGGAGACCTTCTCGCCCGCCAGCGCCCGCCGCAGGAAAGCCAGCGTGTCCCGGGCCCGCTGGTACGGGCGGTCCAGGGCGATCCCGTTCCAGTCCGTCACCACCGCGGGTGAGGAGACCCCAATCCCGAGCACGAAACGGCCGGGGGCCAGGCCCGCCAGGGTGGCCGCGCTCATGGCCAGCAGGGCGGGCCCGCGGGTGTAGATGTTGGCCACCGCGGTGCCCAGCCGCAGTCCCCCCGCATCGTCCGGCCCGCCGCCCTGCTTACTGGTCCACTGAGCGGCCAGGGCCAGCGGCGTGAACGCGTCAGCGCCGTTGACCTCCGACGACCAGGCGTCGGTATAGCCCAGGTCAGGCAGGGCGGCCACGAGGTCGCGCTGGCCGGACAGGGGCATTCCGCTGAGTGGGAGCGTGATACCCCATCGTGACATCGGTCGCACAGTACCTCCCGGAGTTCCCGCCCATCATCGCAGCGGCCGTGGCAGGATGCCCGGCATGGACCTGGATTGCGTTGACACACTGGCCGGTGTGCATGTCCGGTGACCTTGACCTCGAGGCGGTGTTCGGCCGTTCATCACCGGATGATGCCTTCGCTGCCGTGCTGACCGAGGCCCGGATGGTGCTGGAGGAGATCGCCAGCCCGCTGGAGGCAGAGCTGTGGGGCTCAGACATCCTGGCCGCGCTCGGCGGCGCGGCGAGCCTGGCGGCGCAGGCGATGGTGCCCGCCGCCGAGCGGAGCGGGAGCCCTGAGGCCCTGGCCATCCTGCGGGTCCTCGGCGCGCTCGGCTGGCCCGACCTGCGCACCGCCGCGACCGGGGCGGCGGGCCGCCTGGCCGCGCGGGGAGTCCCGGACCCGCCCTGGGCGGCCGAGGTGGGGTCGCCGTCGGTCAGGGAGTGCTGGCGTTACGGGGACGACCGCGGCGTCCAGGAGGCCGTGACCCTGAGCTTCGAGTACGCCGCCGGACGGCACGTCGTGTCACTCCTGCTGGATCATTCCTGCGGCGGCGGGATCAAGAACGTCTGGGTGGGCGAGGCCGGGGACGTGCTCACCCGCACCAAGGACATGGCTGACGAGGATCCCAGCATGATCTTCGAGATGATCAGCCCGGCGGCCGCCCGCGTCAAGGTGGAGCGGGCTATCGCCGCGGGGGACTGCCCGGTCCAGCCAGACGAGTTCAGCAACGTCGCCTCGACCCGGGCGATCCTGCGCGCCCGGGCGGCCTTGCTGGCCCGTTCGTAGATCGGCTGACACATTCGAGAGCACTGCTCTTGACTTAGTCCGTCGATCCGTATATACTGCTCTTAGAAGAGAGCGATGCTCTCCATCGCCCTCCCGAACAGATCTGCCGAGCAGAGGAGCAGTCATGAACGCCAGCCCGGAAACTCGTTACCTCGCCCCCACCGGCATGGACCGGCTGTTCAACTCGACGGTCGCCACGCTGACCCGGGCCGGGATCAGCATCATGGGGTCCCGGGTGCTGGCGGTCCGCGGCCGCAAGAGCGGTGAGTGGCGGACCACCCCGGTGAACTTGCTGACCGTGCAGGGCACCCGCTACCTGGTCGCGCCCCGGGGACAGGCCCAGTGGGTGCGCAACCTGCGCGCCGCGGGCCAGGGCGAGCTGCGGGTGGGCCGCCGGACCGAGCGCTTCACCGCCACCGAGATGCCCGACGCGGACAAGCCGACGGTGCTGCGCGAGTACCTGCGCCGGTGGGGCTGGGAGGTCGGGCGGTTCTTCGAGGGCGTCACCGCGGACGCCACCGAGGAGCAGATCCGCGGGATCGCCCCCGGCTTCCCCGTCTTCCGGATCACGATCGAGGGCTGAGACCCCCGTCCGGCCCGGGCGCTAGCCGGTGAGAGCCAGCGTGGCGCCGGTGATGTCGAGCAGCCGGTGGTACCCCCCGGCCCCCGGGAACACGGCCAGGTCCCCGCGTACCACGGCCCGCGAACCATCCGGGCCGGCCAGGATCGTGCCGTCCGCGCCGACGGCCACGAAGTCCCCGTCC
>DATCFY010000066.1:0-17862 GCA_036509255.1 Streptosporangiaceae bacterium | reverse complement strand
GGTGACGGTCGGGAGGAGGGTGCCGGTGAGGCCGGTGACGGTCGGGAGGACGGTGCCGGTGAGGCCGGTGACAGTCCGGAGCACCGTGCCTGTGACGGCGGGGAGCACCGTGCCGGTGACGCCGGTGCTGGTGACGGTCGGGAGGACCGTGCCGGTGACGCCCTTAACGGTCCCAGTGAGACTGCCCAGCGTGCCGTTGACGGCACTGACGATGCCGCTGGGGCGAGTCGTTCCGGTGACGGCCCCGCTCAGCCCCGTCAGGGTGCTGGCCGTCCCGCTGGTCAGTCCGGACAGCGCCGGGACTGGCGGGCCCGGGAGGTTGGACGAGGTCGCGGGTACGACGGCGCTGAGCGCTCCCTGAGCGAGGCCCTGGACAGTGCTGCTGACACGCGGCGTGCTGATGTTGAGCGCAGGCGCCGCGCTCCGGCTGGCGGTGTCGACGCCTGAGCCAGTGGCGATCGTGGCAGCGCTGGTAATCGTGCTGCTGACGCTGCTGACGGCGCCCGTAACGGTTCGGGTAACTGCCGGGACCGCGCTGGCGGCCGTGCTGCGGCCTGCCGGACCCGACGAGTTCGGCAGGCTGATGGACGCAGACCCAGCAGCCTGGCTCTGGGGGCCCTGACCCTGGCTGTTGCCCAGGCTGTGGGCGACGCCCTGGACTCCGCCCCCGAGGGCGGCCCCAGCGGTCGGCGGGGCCGCCGGCGGCCCCGCGCTGCCGCTGGGGCCGCCCTGCGCTGGCCCCGTGCTGTGGCTGCCACCCTGGCCCGGCATGATGTCCTGGGTGACTTCGTTGACGGCAGAAGCCGCGGCACTCGTAGCCGGCAGAGCGGGGGCCTGGTTCGCGCCGGCGGCGCTCGTTCCGGCCGGCTGTGCAGGGACGGAGGACGCGGGTGTAGCCGCGGCGGAACTGGCGTCGGGTGCCTGGCTGGCCGGACCCGGCTGGCTCGCAGAGTTCGGCTGGCCCGCCGGAGGCGGTCCGGAGGGCTGGGGCTGGGGGGCGGGTGCCTGGCTGTTGCCGCCGCCCGGCAGGGAGCTGCCGCCCTGTCCCGGGATGATGGCCTGGGCAGCGCGGGACACCGAGCCGAGTGCGGACGAGGGAAGGCCGGCCGTGAGCCCGCTGGTGGTTGTGGTTCCGGTAGAGCCCGGGTTCGCTGCGGAGACGGGGTTCTGGGCTGCCGCCGCCCGCCCGGCTAGAAGCACGGCAAAAACGAGCGCTGCGGCCACCCCGCCGCACGCGTACAGGCAAACCCTCAGGGCCAGGTGTAAGGCCCGTGAGAAGGTCGGGGATCCCTCCACGGCGAACACGTTACCGCTGGATGCCGACAATCATCCATATCTTGCTAGCTGCCGGACAAACCCCGGACAGCTGCTGGAGCCCCGGCCTGGGACCGCTAGCTGCACAAACTGCGCCGGACGACCGAGAAAATGAACCATCAGGGAGGCAACGCCGTGTCGGACAATGCAGAAAGCGCGGTAGGGGAAGGTCCGGAACGCGGTAACCCCATCGGTGCTCCCGGTAGCCAGGAAAACTCGGACGCGGTGCTGTGTGCGGTGGACGGCCCGGTCGCGGTCGTCACGATCAACAGGCCCGCCGCGCGGAACGCGGTCAACGGCGCGGTCGCCGCCGGGATGGCCGCGACCTTCGACGACCTGGAGGCGCGTCCGGAAATCCAGGTCATCGTGCTGACCGGTGCAGGCGGCACGTTCTGCGCGGGCATGGATCTGAAGGGCTTCCTGGCTGGGGAGAACCCGCAGGCGGGCGGCCGCGGCTTCGCCGGAATCGTGGAGCGGCCGCCGGCTAAGCCCGTCATCGCCGCGGTCGAGGGCTACGCCCTGGCGGGCGGCTTCGAGGTGGCGCTCAGCTGCGACCTCATCGTGGCCAGTGAGGAAGCGGCCTTCGGCCTGCCAGAGGTGACCCGCGGCCTGGTCGCGGCGGCCGGCGGCCTGCTCCGGCTGCCCCGCCGGATCCCGTACCACCTGGCCATGGAGGTCGCGCTGACCGGGGACCGGATCCCGGCCCCGCAACTGCACCGGGCCGGGCTGATCAACCGGCTGGTGCCGCCCGGCCAGGCGCTGGCGGTGGCCGTCGACCTGGCCCGCAGGCTCAGCCAGAACGCGCCGCTCGCCCTGGCCGCCACCAAGCGGGTCATCGTGGAGTCCGCCGACTGGCCTGAGGACGAGCAGTTCGCCCGGCAGAACGAGATCACCGGCCCGGTGTTCGGCTCGGCCGACGCTGTCGAGGGCGCCGCCGCGTTCGCCGAGAAGCGTCCCCCCGTATGGCGTGGCCAGTGAGTCTGCTGAGATAGCCGGGGCGGCCAGAGCGGCCGCCTGGGGGGTGACCTGGGCGGCCTGGCCCACGCGGCTCGCGTCGGCCCCTTAAGATCGGGGCCCAGAGGACCGGCCCACACCAGCGGCACCAGACACTCTCGTTGGGGACACGATGTGCGGAATCGTCGGCTGCCTGGCCCTGGCGCTGGAGGCAGATCCGGACCAGAACTGGGTTCATACCGCTACCGAGCGGATTACTCACCGAGGGCCCGATGACGAGGGGTTCTACAGCGACCCCGACATCGCGCTGGGCTTCCGGCGGCTGGCGATCATCGACCTGTCCCCGGGTGGGCACCAGCCGATGCGGTCCGCCGATGGCCGCTTCTGGATGGTCTACAACGGCGAGATCTACAACTACATCGAGCTCGCCCAGGAACTCCGCCAGCAGGGTGTGACGCTGCGGACGACTTCGGACTCCGAGGTTCTGCTGGAGATGTACGCGCTGCTGGGCAAGGACGTGGTGCACCGGCTGCGAGGCATGTTCGCGTTCGCGATCTGGGACACGTGGACCCGGGAATTGTTCTGCGCCCGGGACCAGTTCGGTATCAAGCCCTTTTACTACACAGTGGACCAGGCCCAGGAGCACGACTGGCTGGACGGCCAGCCCGCGCCGGCCGGGATGAACGGGGGGCAGGCCCCGGGCGGCTCCGCGTGGGACACCCGCCCGGCCGGACGGCACGCGGCCGGCCAGGCCACCCCGCCGCCTGCCGCTCCCCCGCCCTCATCCGCGCCGCCCGGACGGCACGGCCGGCACGCGGCAGGGCCAGACCAGCCAGTACTGGGCCAGCCAGCGGCGGGCCAGCCGGTCACGGGGGGCCAGCCAGCCATGGGCGCTGCCGGCCGGCTGCTGCGGTTCGCCTCGGAACGCAAGTGCCTGGCCAGCCCGGGTGAGCTGAGCGCCCTGAACCGAGACGCGCTGCGCCACTACCTCGCTTTCCAGTACGTGCCGCCGCCGGAGGCGCTCACCCCGCCGATCCGGGTCCTCCCGCCCGGGCACGCGCTGATCGCGCGGCCGGGCGGCACCGTGGACGTCTTCCGCTACTGGCGTGCCGACCTGCGGCCTGCGCCGGCCCCGAGTGAGAGCAGCGCGGCCTCGATCCTGGCCGTGATGCGCGACTCGATCGCCGTGCACCTGCGCAGCGACGCGCCACTCGGCGCGTTCCTGTCCGGTGGTATCGACTCAGCGGCAATCTGCGCGCTGGCTGCGGAACACCGCCCGGATCTGCTCACCTTCACCGTCGGGTTCGAGCGCGAGGGCTACAGCGAAATCGACCGCGCGCAGGAGACCGCCGCTGCGCTGGGCGTGAAGTCGATCCCCTACGTGATCAGCGCGGAGGAGTTCTTTGCCCACCTGCCGCGGATAATCTGGCACCTGGATGACCCGATGGCCGATGCCGCGGCCGTCCCGCTGTGGTTCGTGGCCCGCGAGGCCAGTAAGCACGTCAAGGTGGTGCTGTCCGGCGAAGGGTCGGACGAGCTGTTCGGCGGCTACGCCATCTATCACCAGCCCGGCATGGTCCGGGCCGGGGAGCGCCTGCCGGGACTGGCCCGGATGCCGCTGAAGCGGGCCGCTTCGTTGATCCCAGCCGGGGTCAAAGGCAAGGGCTTCCTGGAACGGACCTCGACCCCGCTGCGGCAGCGCTACATCGGGAACGCGCACGTGTTCGTGGACGGCCAGGTGGACCTGGTCGCCCGGGGGCCCGCGTCGCCGGCGGCCAGCGCCTACGCGGT
Source organism: Streptosporangiaceae bacterium (assembly GCA_036509255.1). GTDB lineage: Bacteria > Actinomycetota > Actinomycetes > Streptosporangiales > Streptosporangiaceae > RYN-230. Next base: position 13,803 of record DATCFY010000066.1, on the reverse strand, counting down.
CACCGCCCCGGTCTACGACCAGGCCGCCGAGGCGGGCCTGGATGACACATCCACCATGCAGCTGGTAGACATCAACACCTGGCTGCACGGCGACATCCTGGTCAAGGCGGACCGGATGACGATGGCGCACAGCCTGGAGCTGCGGGTGCCGTTCCTGGACCGCGAGGTGATGTCGGTGGCGGCCCGGCTGGCCCGGGAAGAAAAGATCGGCGCGGGCACCACCAAGCTGGCGCTGCGCCAGGCTATGGCCTCGGTGCTGCCACAGGCCGCAGCGGAACGGGCCAAGCTCGGCTTCCCCGTCCCGATCGGGCACTGGCTCAAGGGTGAGATGTACGGCTGGGCCGACCGGCTGCTGCGCGAGGCCAAGACCGACGAGTGGATCGACCGGGACGCCGCGCTGAGCCTGCTGGAGCGGTTCCGGGCCGGCGACGCCGACGTGAGCTGGCGGCACATATGGGTGCTGGTGGTGTTCTCGCTCTGGCACCAGATCTACGTAGAGCGGGTGTACGACCCCGCCGCTCTCGGCTGGGAGCACGCGCCGCAGCCGGGCAATAACTGGTAGCCCGCCGGCAGCGGCCGGATACTGGAAGCCCTGGGGCCAGTTGGTCAGCCGGTCATCGGGGCCAGGCCCGGACCCGAACCGGGACCGTAGGCGGCCAGCTTGTCGCGCAGCCGGCCGCGGCCGCGGTGCAGCCGCGACATGACGGTGCCGATCGGGGTGCCCATGATCTCGGCGATCTCCTTGTAGGCATAACCCTCGATGTCGGCCAGGTACACCGCGACCCGGAACTCCTCGGGCAGGTCCCGCAGCGCGCGCAGGATCTCAGAGTCGGCCAGCCGGTCGAGCGCCTCCGCCTCGGCCGACCGCGCCTGGGCGGCCAGCGGATCCGCGGGCAGCTGCCACTCCTGGAAGTCACCCCCGGATGCCTGCCGCGGCTCACGGCGCCGCTTGCGGTAGGTATTGATGAACGTGTTGGCCAGGATGCGGTGCAGCCAGGCCTTCAGGTTCGTCCCCGGGCGGAACTGGTGGAACGCGGCGTAAGCCTTGGCCGAGGTCTCCTGGACGAGGTCCTCGGCGTCCGTCGGGTTACGGGTCATGCGGAGCGCAGCGGGGTACAGCTGACCGAGGAACGGCACGACGTCCTGCTCAAACCGCCGGTCCCGGTCTGGTGCCTCTTCGCTTGTCCCCATCAGTACTCCACTCGATCGTTCCCCTTCACCCTAAAGACGTACGGGAACGCCCATCCGGCTCGGTGAATCGGGTCACATTTTCCCCCGCAGTTCGTGCTGTCTTTACTACCCCGTGAAACTGAGAGATTCCTGAAGGCTCACTGTGCGTCCCGGCTGCGGGCATCCCGGCCGCGCTCTACAGGTAATTCGGCGCCGGCCCGCCTCCCGGACTGGTCCGCCGGCGCAGTGATCGTCATCGCCCGTGCGCAGGCTGGAGTCTTCCCCCCAGTCTGACGCAGACGGGCCCGAAGGGTACTGCCGGCCCCGACGGCATCCGGGCCGGCCGCTGGAATCGGCCGCGGCCTGCGGGCCGGAATGCGCCGCCCCGCGGGTCAGCCGCGTCACAATGATGCGCGTGATCAGCGTTCTCCCGGGCGGCCAGGTACCAGGCAAGCTGGTGCCAGGCGAACGGGTGCCAGACGAACAGGCCCTGGTCCACCTGGCCTGCAAGCTGGGCGCCGCCGGCGTGGCGGGCTGGTCCGCGGCCGAACAGGACCTGGCGGCCCGCGCCGCCGCCGGCCGGCCCGGGAGTACCCCCGCTCTGGCGGCGGTCCGGGACCAGATCCGCGCCGGGGAAGATCCGCTCGGGCAGGCCTTCTGCGCCCTGCGCGGCCCGGCGGGCCGCCGGCCCCTCGGGCAGACCTTCACCCCGCCGCTGATCATCGCGAGCATGATCGCCTGGGCCGAGGGGACCGGGATCCGCCCGGCCCGGGTCGTGGATCCCGGCTCTGGCTCCGCCCGGATGCTCCTCGCCGCGGGGCGCCGCTGGCCGCAGGCGGCCCTGGTCGGCGTGGAGATCGACCCGGCGGCCGCGATCCTCGGCCGGGCCAGCCTGGCCGCGGCAGGCTTCGCGGGCCGGTCTGCGGTGCTACTCGGCGACTACCGCTCCGCCTGCCTCCCGGCGGCCGACGGCCCCACCTTGTTCCTGGGCAACCCGCCCTACGTGCGACACCACCAGATCGCCGCGCCAGGCAAGGAGTGGCTGCGCCGGGCCGCCCGGGAGCAGGGCGTGGCCGCCAGCGGGCTGGCCGGGCTGCACGCCCACTTCTTCCTGGCCACCGCGCGGCACGCGGCCCCGGGCGATCTGGGCGTGCTCATCACCGCCGCCGAGTGGCTGGACGTGAACTACGGGCTCCTGGTCCGTGAGCTGCTGCTCGGCGCGCTCGGCGGGGAGGCCGTCCACCTGGTCGAGCCGGCCGTGACGGTGTTCGCGGACGCGGCGGCCACGTCGGCCATCACCTGCTTCCGGCCGGGCGCCGCCCCGGACGCGATCCGGATGCGCCGGGTGGCCAGCCCGGCGGGACTGGGGGCGCTGGCCGGCGGCGTCCGGGTGCCCGCGGGGGTCCTGCGTGCCGCGCCCCGCTGGGGGCCGCTGCTCCGCCCTGACCCCGCAGGACCAGTCCCGCCCTGGCCGGCCCCGGGCCCGGTACCAGGCTCGCCCGGGACCAGGCGCAGGCCACGGGGCAGCGGGAACGCCGCCAGGCGGTGGCCCGCTGGCCACCCCGGACGGCTCCCAGAAGGCCATGTCGAGCTGGGCGAGCTGTGCCGGGTGCACCGGGGCCAGGTCACCGGCGCGAACGCGGTATGGGTCACGGCCGCCCCGCACCCGCTGATCCCGGGACGCTTCCTGGTGCCTGCGGTGACCCGGGCCCGGGAGCTGATCGCGGCCGGGGCGGTCCTGGCGCCCGGCGCTCCGCTGCGCCGGGTCATCAGCCTCCCCGCGGACCTGGACAGCCTGCCCGGCGCGGAACAGAACGCCGTGGCCCGGTTCCTTCGCCACGCGACGGAGGCCGGTGCGGCGGACTCGTATGTGGCCCGGCACCGCACACCCTGGTGGCGGGTCCGGCTCGGCACGCCACCGCCGGTCCTGGCCAGCTACATGGGCCGTCGGCCGCCGGTTTTCGTGCGGAACCAGGCGGAGGCCAGTTACCTGAACATCGCGCACGGCCTGTACCCCAGGGAGCCGCTGGCTCCCTCGGTCCTGGACGCCCTCGCCGCGTTCCTGTGCGGATCCGTCACCCAGAGCCAGGGCCGCGTCTACGCCGGCGGCCTGGTCAAGTTCGAGCCGCGGGAGATGGAGCGGCTGCCGGTGCCGGGTCCGGCGCTGCTGGCCGCCCGGGCGGAACAGGCCCCGGGCGGAACAGGCCCCGGGCGGAACAGGCCCCGAGCGGAACAGGTCAGGGACGGAACAGGCCCAGGGCGGAATAGGCGAGGGCGAAGCGTCCCTGCGCAGGCCGGAACGGCTGACGACGACTAGATCCAGCCGTGGTACCACATGTGCGACAGCCAGTCCGTGTACGGGATGACCCTGGCCGTCAGGATCGGGTACAGGTAGGCGAAATTCAGCAGCACCCCGAGCAGGTAGGCACCGACCACCGCCGCGCCGACTGTGCGCCGCGTCGCGGACGCGCCCGCCGAGCCGAGGATCAGCCCCAGGCACAGGGTGATCGACAAGATCAGGTACGGCTCGAACTCCAGCGCGTAGAAGAAGAACTCGGTGCGGTGGTCGTGCAGCGCGAACCAGAACCAGGGCAGCCAGCCCACGGCCACGGCCAGGAGCAGCGCCCCGGCCCTCCAGTCCCGCCGGGTCAGCCACCAGGCCACGCAGACCAGCAGCGTGGCGATGGACGCCCACCAGATCAGCGGGGTGCCGATGGCCAGCACTTCCTGGGCCTTGGAGGCGGCGCAGGTGCCGTGCGTGCCGCCCGCCGGGCACTGCCAGGAGAACGCGACCGGCCTGCTCATCACCAGCCAGGTCCAGGGCTGCGACTGGTACGGGTGGTGCGTGGTCAGGCCCAGGTGGAACTGGAGGATCTGCTTCTGGTACTCCACGAATGAGGCCAGCGCGGAGATCACCGGGATGTGGATACCGTTCTGCCCGGCCCACTGCCGGTCGTATCCGCTGCTGCTGAAGAACCAGCCGGACCAGGCGATCAGGTACACCGCGATGGGCACCACCCCGAACCAGGCCGGCAGCCAGCGGTGACGCCGCACGGTGCCGAGGAAGCCGTTGGGCAGCCCGGCGGCGCGGCGCGTACCGATGTCCCAGGCGATCACCAGGGCCGCCAGGCCGAGCAGATACCAGATCGCGTCCCACTTCGAGGCCAGGGCCAGGCCGATGCAAACCCCGGCGCCCACCCGCCACCAGGGGATCCGCCGGCACCGGGAGCCAGCCGGACGGATCGGTGCCCGGTCGCCCACCTCCCCGTCCCTGAGCTCCGCACCCTGCGGCATCCCGGCCACCGCCGCGGCTAGCCGGGCCCGGGTGACATCCCGGTCCACGACGAGGCAGCCGAACGCCGCCAGCACCCAGAACATCAGGAAGATGTCCAGCAGGGCCGTGCGGCTCATCACGAACTCCAGCCCGTCCAGCGCCATCAGCAGGCCGGCGATGCAGCCGAGCAGCGTGGACCGGGTCATCCGGCGGGCGATCCTGGCCAGCAGCAGGATGGCTAGTGACCCGATCAGCGCGACCGAGAACCGCCAGCCGAACGAGTTGACGCCGAACGTCCACTCGCCGAACGCGATGAACAGCTTCCCGGCCGGCGGGTGCACGACGAACTCGCCGCCGCTGGTGAAGATGTGCGTGTTCCCCCGGACGAGCATCGAGTTCCGGGCGCTCACGTAGTTGTGCTCGACGCCGTATCGCAGGATCCCCAGCGCATCCGGGACGTAGTACGTCTCGTCGAAGATGACCTTGTCCGGCTTGTTCAGCTGGTTGAACCGCAGGAACGCGCCGAACGCGGTGATCAGCAGCGGGCCCAGCCAGCCCCAGAGCGCGCTGCCAGGCATGGGCGGGACCATCCGGGCCAGCAGCCCGGATGGCTGGTCGGTGGTCGCGGCGGCCGGCTGCGCGGTCGCCCGGGAGGCCATCATCGGACACATGGTATTGGGATAGGCGAGCATTACGGCGCCAGATCGCGACGTAGTGGTGCGCCTGGCGCAACGCGGCGGTGCCCAGGACATAGCACAGGGACATAACACGGGGACATAGCGTGGTGCCCGGCATGAACACCAGCGACTCAGCGGCCAGCGGCCCGGCGCCCAGCGGCTCGGTGGGCTGTGACCCGGAAGCCGGCGGCTACGGCACGCTCACGGTGGCCGCCGTGCCTATCGGCCGCCCCGGCGACGCGTCACCGCTGCTCGCGCAGGCTCTCGCCGAGGCGCCGCTGGTCGCGGCCGAGGACACCCGCCGGCTGCGGCGCCTGGCCGCCACCCTGGGCGTCGAGGTGACTGGCCGGGTCGTCTCCTACTGGGACGCGGTCGAGCGGCGCCGTGGCGGCCAGCTGCTCGACTCGCTCCGCCAGGGGCAGGACGTGCTGCTGGTCTCCGACGCGGGCATGCCCGCGATCAGCGATCCCGGCTACCGGCTGGTGGCTGCCGCGGCCGCGGCGGGCACCCGGATCAGGGTGCTGCCCGGACCCTCGGCGGTGACCGCCGCGCTCGCCGTGTCCGGCCTGCCCTCGGACCGGTTCTGCTTCGAAGGGTTCCCGCCCCGCAAGCCCGGCGAGCGGACCCGCCGCTTCGCCGAGCTGGCCGCCGAGCCCCGGACCATGGTCTTCTTCGAAGCCGCCAAGCGGATCGCGGCCACCCTCCGCGAGCTCGGCGCGGCGTTCGGGACGGAGCGGCGGGCGGTGGTCTGCCGTGAGCTGACCAAGACGCACGAGGAGATCCGCCGGGGCACGCTGGGTGAGCTGGCCGGCTGGGCTGCAGGCGGCACGCTGGGCGAGATCACCCTGGTCGTCGAGGGCGATCAGGGCGGACCCCGGCTCACCCTGGCGGAGGCCGCGGCCGAGGTGGGGCGCCGGGCCGCGGACGGCCAGCCGCGGAGCGAGGCCGTTGCCGCCGTGGCCCGGGAGTCTGGCCTGCGCCGGCGCGAGGTGTACGACGCCGTGGTGGCGGCCCGCCAGGCCGGGCCCTGGGGCCCGGACGCCCAGGCCGGCACGCCTCCAGCCTGAACTGGATCTCAGTGCCAAACCACGCCTCTGGCCAAACCATGCCTTCGGCCTAATCCGTTCGGGAGCTGTCCGGGGTTGCCCCTAGGCTGGACCCATGTCCGCGACGACCCGTCACATCCTGACCGCACCCGCCTGGCCGTACGCCAACGGGCCCCGCCACATCGGCCATGTCTCCGGCTTCGGCCTGCCGTCCGACATGTTCAGCCGGTACCAGCGGATGGCGGGGAACCGGGTGCTGATGGTCAGCGGCACCGACGAGCACGGCACGCCGATCCAGGTGGCCGCGGACGCCGAGGGGCTGACCACCCGCCAGCTCGCCGACCGCTACAACCGGATCATCGCGGAGGACCTGCGCGCGCTGGGCCTGTCCTACGACCTGTTCACCCGGACGACGACCGGTAACCACTACGCGGTCGTGCAGGAGATCTTCCTGGGCCTGCTCAAGAACGGCTACATCTTCCCGCAGACCACGCTGGGCGCGATCTCCCCGTCCACCGGGCGCACCCTGCCGGACCGCTACATCGAGGGGACCTGCCCCATCTGCGGGTACGAGCACGCCCGCGGTGACCAGTGCGACAATTGCGGGAACCAGCTCGACCCGGTCGACCTGATCAATCCGCGCTCCAAGATCAACGGGGAGACGCCCAAGTTCGTCGAGACCGAGCAGTACTTCCTCGACCTGCCCGCGTTCACCGAGGTGCTCCGCACGTGGCTGACGGGCAAGACCGGCCAGTGGCGGCCGAACGTGCTCAACTTCTCGCTGAACCTGCTGGACGAGCTGCGCCCCCGGGCCATCACCCGGGACCTGGACTGGGGGGTCCCGGTCCCGCTGGAGGGCTGGCGGGACCGCACCGACAAGCGGATCTACGTCTGGTTCGACGCGGTCATCGGCTACCTGTCCGCGTCCATCGAGTGGGCCCGCCGGTCCGGCAACCCGGACGCCTGGCGGGCGTGGTGGCAGGCCCCCGACGCCGAGTCCTACTACTTCATGGGCAAGGACAACATCGTCTTCCACTCGGAGATCTGGCCCGCGATGCTGTTCGGCTACAACGGCCAGGGCAGCAGGGACGGCAGCCCTGGCGCTCTCGGCGCGCTGAACGTGCCGACCGAGGTGGTCTCCAGCGAGTACCTCACGATGGAGGGCCGGAAGTTCTCCTCCTCCCGGTCCGTCGTGATCTACGTCCGTGACTTCCTGGCGCGCTACGACGTGGACGCGCTGCGCTACTACGTGGCGGTGGCCGGCCCGGAGAACCAGGACACCGACTTCACCTGGAGCGAGTTCCTCCGCCGCAACAATGACGAGCTGGTCGCCACCTGGGGGAACCTGGTCAACCGCTCAGTGTCGTTCGCGGCCCGGAACATCGGCTCGATCCCGGAGCTCGGCAAGCTGACCGACGGCGACCGGGAGATCCTGGAGCGGTCGCAGCAGGCCTTCGCCCGGGTCGGCGCCTCGCTGGACCGCTCCCGGTTCAAGGCCGGGGTCAACGACGCCATGCGCGCCGTGGGCGACGCCAACAAATACATGTCCGACCAGGCCCCGTGGAAGCTGCGCGAGTCCGACCCGGAGCGGATGCGCACGATCCTGCACGTGGTGCTGCAACTGGTGGACGACGCGAAGACCATGCTCACACCGTTCCTGCCCGAGTCCTCGTCCAAGGTGTACCGGATGCTGGGCGGCGAGGGCACATGGACCGGGATGCCCCGGATCGACGAGGTCGACGAGGACGGCGGCCCGTCGTACCCGGTGATCACCGGGGACTACGCTGCCGACGCCGCCCGCTGGGAATCGCGCCCGATCACGCCCGGCACCCCGCTGGGCACGCCGGTGCCGCTGTTCACTAAGCTGGACCCCTCGATCGTCGACGAGGAACTCGCCCGGCTGCAGAACGGCTGACCGGGCACCGGAGTGAGCACGCCAGACGCTGACCAGTACGGGCGCCCGCCCGCCCCGGACCCGGAGCCCTTGCCGGCCACCGCGTTCGACAGCCATAGTCACCTGAACCTGCTGCCCGGCCCGGTCCCGGACGTGCTGGCCCGGGCGGCCGCGGCCGGGATCACCCGGGTGATCACCGTGGGCACCGACCTGCCCTCCTCGTACTGGGCCGTGGCCTGCGCCGCTGACCACCCCCCGGTGTACGCCGCGGTCGCGATCCATCCGAACGACACGGTGGGCGTGAGCGGTTCCGTTGCGGAGAAGGAAGCGGTACTGGAGGAGATCGCCGCACTCGCCAGCGAGCCGCGGGTGCGGGCGGTCGGCGAGACCGGGCTGGACTACTACTGGGACGATGCGCCGCACGATCTGCAGCAGGAGTGGTTCCGGGCGCACATCGCGATCGCCAAGCAGGCCGGCAGGGCGCTGATGATCCACGACCGGGACGCGCACGAGGACGTGCTGCGCATCCTGGACGAGGAGGGCCCGCCGGACCGGGTCGTGTTCCACTGCTTCTCCGGGGACGCCGCGATGGCCAAGCGCTGCGCGGCCGCGGGCTACGTGCTGAGCTTCGCCGGCACCCTCACGTTCAAGAACGCCCAGCCGCTGCGGGACGCCGCCGCGGCGGTCCCCGCGGACGCCGTGCTGGTCGAGACCGACGCACCGTTCCTGACCCCGATGCCCAACCGGGGCAAGTCCAACTCCCCGGTCCAGGTGGTCCACACCCTCCGCGCGCTCGCGGCGATCAAGCAGCTGGACGTCGCGGAACTGTGCGCGATCATCGAGGCGACCGGCGAGCGGGTCTTCGGCCCGTGGTGAGTGAGCTGCTCGCGCCGGGTGAGATCCGGCAACTCGCCCGGCGGCTGGACGTCCGGCCGTCCAAGCGGCTCGGCCAGAACTTCGTCACCGACGCCGGTACCGTCCGCCGCATCGTGTCCCTGGCCGCGCTCCAGCCTGAGGACGTCGTGCTCGAGGTCGGTCCCGGGTTCGGCTCGCTGACCCTGGGCCTGCTCCCGGCCGCGCGCGCGGTGACCGCGATCGAGGTGGACCCGTCGCTGGCCGCCGCGCTTCCCGTGACCGTCGCCGCTCATGCGCCTTCTTTTCCGCAACGACTGACCGTACTCACCGCCGACGCCCTGCGGGTCGGGGCCGGGGAACTGCCGGGCGACCCGCCCACGGCGCTGGTCGCCAACCTGCCGTACAACGTGGCGGTGCCGGTCGTGCTGCACCTGCTGGCCGAGCTGCCCACGCTGCAACGGGGCCTGGTCATGGTCCAGGCCGAGGTGGCCGACCGGATGACCGCGCCGCCGGGCAGCCGGGTCTACGGCGTGCCGTCGGTCAAGCTCGCCTGGTACGCGGACGCCCGCCGGGCCGGGCCGGTGCCGCGCAGCGTGTTCTGGCCGGTGCCCAACGTGGATTCCGGGCTGGTCGCGTTCACCCGGCGGGACCCTCCGCCGGTCGATGTGCCGCGCGCCGACGTGTTCGCGGTGGTGGACGCGGCGTTCTCGCAGCGGCGCAAGACGCTCCGCGCGGCCCTGGCCTCCTGGGCCGGGTCGGCCGCGGGCGCGGAACGGATCCTGCGCGCGGCCGAGGTGGACCCGGGCGCGCGCGGCGAGGCGCTCGGGGTCGCCGAGTTCGCCCGGATCGCCCAGGCAGCTACGATCGGGGAATCGTGACCGCTGTGACTGCGCGGGTGCCCGCGAAGGTGAATCTCCAGCTCTCTGTGGGCCCGCCCGGTGCGGACGGCTACCACGGCCTGGTGACGGTGTTCCATGCCCTGGCGCTGTTCGATGAGGTCACCGTGACCTCCGCGGACACCGACAGCGTGGTGGTCACCGGGGAGGGCGCGCGCAGCGTGCCGCTGGGCCCGGACAACCTCGCCGCCCGGGCGGTCGCCGCGCTGGTCGACGCCGTCGGGCCCGGGGTGCGGGACGCGCCCGGCCTGGCCATCGAGATCAAGAAGCGGATCCCGGTCGCGGCCGGCCTGGCCGGCGGCAGCGCCGATGCGGCCGGGGCGCTGGTCGCCTGCAACGAGCTGTGGGGCGCCGGGCTGAGCCATCAGGAACTGGCCGAGGTGGCCTCGAGGGTGGGCAGCGACGTCGGGTTCGCGCTGCTCGGCGGGACGGCCGTGGGCCTGGGCCGGGGCGACCGGGTCACCCCGGCGCTGGCCGCCGGGACGTATCACTGGGTGCTGGCGTTCGCGGACGGGCAGCTGTCCACCCCCGCGGTGTACGCGGCCTGTGACCGGCTCCGGGCGGGCCGGGCCGGGCCGGCTGATCCCCCGGGGCCGCCGCAGCTGGACACGGCCCTGATGGCCGCGCTGCGCTCGGGTGAGCCCGCGGAACTGGGCCCGTTGCTGAGCAACGACCTGCAGCCCGCCGCGGTGTCACTTCTGCCCAGGCTGCGCCAGGCGCTGGCCGCAGGCCGGGAACACGGCGCGCTGGGCGCCATCGTGTCCGGCTCCGGGCCCACGTGCGCGTTCCTGGCCCGGGACGGGGCGCACGCGCGGGATCTGGCCGTCGCGCTGGCCGGGGCGGGGGTGTGCCGGACCGTGGCCACCGTGACCGGCCCCGCACCGGGCGCATCCGTGGTCAGCGTGCCTACCGGGGGCTGCGCCCGAGCATGAGCAGTCCCGCAGTGAACCTGGTCAACCTGGAGCGGGCGGTCAAGGCGTATGGGCAACGGCCGCTGCTGGACGGGGTGTCCGCCGGTGTCGCGGCCGGCGACCGGATCGGCATCGTCGGCCGCAACGGCGCGGGCAAGAGCACGCTGCTGTCGGTCCTGGCCGGGACCGAGGCGCCGGACAGCGGCCGGGTCACCCGCACCCGGGGGCTGCGGATCGGGATGCTGGCCCAGCGCACCGAGCTGACCGGGACCGTGGCCTCGAACGTCGTCGGTGACCTGCCTGAGCACGCCTGGGCGGCGAACCCGCGGACCAGGTCGGCGCTGGCCGCCCTGCTGCCCGGGATAGACCTGGGCGGGGCCGCCGACCGGCTGTCGGGCGGCGAGTCGCGGCGGGTCGCCTTGGCCGCGGTGCTGATCGGCGAGCACGACCTGCTGCTCCTCGACGAGCCCACCAACCACCTGGACGTCGAGGCTATCAACTGGCTGGCCCAGCACCTGGCCGGACGGCCGGAGGCCTTGGTCGCGGTGACCCACGACCGGTGGTTCCTGGACGCGGTGAGCAACCGGACCTGGGAACTGGCGGACGGGCAGGTGCACGCCTACGACGGCGGATACTCCGCCTACGTGCTGGCCCGGGCGGAGCGGGCCCGGGTCGCCGAGGCCACCGACCGGCGGCGGCGCAATCTGCTGCGCAAGGAACTGGCCTGGCTGCGCCGCGGGCCACCCGCCCGGACCAGCAAGCCCCGGTTCCGGGTGGACGCGGCCAACGCGCTCATCGAGGGTGAGCCGCCCGCGCGAGACGACGTGGAACTGGTCCGGATGGCGACCGCGCGGCTGGGCAAGACCGTGATCGAGGCGCAGGACGTCACCGCGACGGTCGTCTCCAGGGCCAGCGGGCCGCGTACGCTGCTGCGCGACGTGACCTGGCAGCTCGGCCCGGGCGAGCGGGTCGGGCTGATCGGGCCGAACGGGAGCGGCAAGAGCACGCTGCTGGACCTGCTGGCCGGGGTGGGCGAGGACGGCAAGCCCGGTGAACCGTGGCCTGGCGAGAACGGCGGGCCTGGCGAGGACGGCGGGCCTGGCGAGGACGGCGAGCCCGGGCTCAGCGTGGCCGGCGAGATCATTCGGGGCAAGACGGTCCGGCTCGGCTACCTGCATCAGCGTGACGCCGGGCTGGATCCCGCGCTCACCCCGCGTGAAGCTGTCACCGAGGTCCGCGGCACGCTCGACTCCGCCCAGGGCGCCGCGGCCGCGAGCCAGCTCCTGGACCGGCTCGGCCTGCGCGGCGACACCCAGTGGACGCCCGCCGCGGAGCTGTCCGGCGGGGAACGGCGGCGCCTGCAGCTGCTCCGGATCCTGATCGACGAGCCGAACGTGCTGTTCCTCGACGAGCCCACCAACGACCTGGACGTGGATACGCTCACCGAACTCGAGGACCTGCTGGACGGATGGCCCGGATCCCTGGTCCTGGTCAGCCACGACCGTTACTTCCTGGAGCGGGTCACCGACCACGTGGTGGCCCTGCTCGGGGACGGCAGCCTCTTGTACCTGCCGGGCGGGGTCGACGAATACCTGCGCCGCCGCTCGGCGCCCCCTCGTGCGGGTGCGGGTGCCGGCGCCCGCCCGGGTGGTGCCGGTGCCCGGAGCGGGGGCGCCGGATCCGGGGGCGCCAGGGCTTCCGCTTCGGGCGAGGCCACCGGGGCGGACCAGCCGGGCGGCGCTGGCACCCAGCGGGCCGCGCGCAAGGAGATGCAGCGGCTGGAGCGCCAGATCGACCGGCTCACCAGCCGGGAAGGTGAGCTGAGCACCGCCCTGGCCGCGCACGCCACCGACTATGTCCGGCTGACCGAGCTCGGCGCCGAGCTCCGCTCCGTCCAGGACGAGAAGGCGCAGCTCGAGGAGCAGTGGCTCGAAGCCGCCGAAGACGCCTGAACGCTGGTCAAGCATCGGCGCGGTGCATAGTGTGCGCTGGGCGGGCTGTTGCAGAATCGGGTGGTGCCGGCTGCGCGTTGTTTGTGCTGGTAGATGATGTTTTGGGATGATTTTCCCATGGCGCCACCGACGAAGGCATCACCGCCTACCGCGGGCGCGGCCACATCGCCGAAACCCCCCACGGGCACATCAAGCACAACATGGGCATCCGGCAGCTGGCCACCCGCGGCAAACCCAAAGCCAGCGCCGAATGGCGGTTCACCGTCACCGTGCACAACCTCTGCAAAGCCATCACCAGCGGGAACCTCACCCAGGCCACCCTCGCCGCCCTGGCTACCTGACCACCAGGCCCGGCCCCCGCCCAGCCAGCCCAGCTGGCACCCCCCGCAGCACGCCCGGCCAGCTCAAACCATTCCGACACAGCCCGCCGGCGAGGCAAAATGCACCACGCTAACGTCGGCACGGGTAGGTTCGGGCGGGTGCTTATCCGGAAAGCTACGGAGCGCGACTGGCCGCGCATCTACCCCATTTACGCGGCGATCATGGCCGAAGGGAAGACCTATCCCTTTCCCGCCGGGCAGACCCTCGACGAGGCCCGCCCCTGGTGGATGGAAGAACCGCCCGGGCTGACCGTCGTCGCCGTCACCGGCGACGGTACCGTCACCGGCTCCGCGAAGATGGGAGCCAACCGGCCCGGACGCGGGGCCCATATCGCCACGGCGTCCTTCATCGTGGACCCCGCCTGCCAGGGCCAGGGAGTGGGCCGCGCGCTCGGCGAGTACGTCCTCAGCTGGTCGCGGGCCGAAGGTTTCCGCGGCATCCAGTTCAATGCCGTGGTCGAGGCCAACCGGGCCGCCGTGCATCTGTGGCGCTCGCTCGGGTTCGCCATCATCGGCACTGTCCCCGAGGCCTTCGACCATCCCGAGCACGGGTTCGTCGGCCTGCACGTCATGTACCAGAAACTCTGACCCAGCGGGCGCAGCGGGATCAGCGGACCGGCCACTGGGGAGTGGGGTCGATGCCGATCTCGCGCAGGACCCGGCGGTTGATCCGCTCGACCTGCTCGCGCAGCTCGGCCTCGTCCACCTGGGTCAGCTGCTTATGGTCGAGCAGGACGTCGCCGCCGAC
>DATCFY010000065.1:0-31862 GCA_036509255.1 Streptosporangiaceae bacterium | reverse complement strand
CATGCTCAGCTCGATGGCGATCCAGGTCGTCACCGGCCTTAGCGGCGACGCCCGCAGCGCGGCCCGCGCGGCCGGGTGACAGCCGTTCAGGATCGTGGTTCTGAACGGCTCCGCGGGTGTGGCACCGGACCGCCAGCCGTTCGCCGGTTCAGAGGGGTAGTGCCGCACTTCGAAGCACGGGTTGTGCGGCCGATGGCATGGTCTTCGGTGTCAGGGTGGTCACCGGGCCGTTGCCGGGCCTGCGGCCCGCAGGCTTGTGAGCCGTTGCTGGTATTCACCTTCGTCGATCTCGCCGCGGGCGAACCGCTCGGCGAGCAGTCGTTCTGGTGCGGGCGGCTGGACGGTTTCACGCCCCTGCGTGCCGTCCCGGCGGGCGTGGCGGACCAGTGCCACGATGCCGTAGATCACCGCCCCCCAGAACAAGACCATGATGATCGCGGTGAGCCCGTATCCCCAGCCGCCGCCGATTCCGTGGCCGTACCAGTACATCATCGTTATCTCCTCCGTCTCAACTGGGCTTCTGCCGCGTCACGCCGACAAATGCCGTGTCTAGCTGCAGGCCGGCGCCGCGCGCGTACACATCACGCGCACGGCGTCGGCGAGTCCTAACGTCACATCCAGCCCATCGGTGAGTCCGTGCCGGTCATGTGCAAGCCCATGCCCGTCCCGGGCGAATGCGGCATATCCATGTCCATGTTGATCACCGTGTCGAGGTGGTCTTTCACCTCGCTGATCATTGCCGCCTTCTGCTGCGCGGTCAGCGCAGTGTTCGCGTTGATGCGGCTGGTCATGGCAGCGAGAATCGCATCCTTGAGGCCGGACACCGGCTTGCCCTGGGCTTGGGTGATATCAGCGAGTGGCTTGCCCAACCGCAACTGGGTTTGGAGCTGGGTCAGGCTCAGGCCGAGGTAGTCCGCGGCAGCCTTCATGACCGGCTGCTGGCCGGACCACACGCCGTGCATGCCGTACATGCCGCCGAAGTGCCCGCTGCCAGGCCCATATGACGGGCCCGCCGAGGTCGATGTGGCGGACGCTGGCGCCGCGCCGGTTGAGGCGATGGCCACGCCGCCGCCAGCGAGCGCACCCGCCACGAGCCCGGTGGCCACAAGTCCGGTCACCACGCGCTTACGGTTCAGCTTCATCTGTTTCAACTCCTTGTCCGTGTCCCATGCTTCGAGGATTCCGGGCTGATGTGAGGCAACGACCGGCGCTGGCGTGAAGCTTGTGTGAAGGCGGTGGCCGGGGCTTTCCAGGAGGCCTTCACGAAGGCTTCATGGTTGCCGCGCTGGTGGCCTCATCTGTGGGCGACATGCTTGAAGATGAACGGTGGTCCGAGGCGGCCTTCACGGGAGGTTAGGTTGAGGATCAAGGACGTACCGGTTGCGGGCGGCGTGGTGGCTTTGGCTTCCGCCCGGTCGGCCGCCGGGGCCGGCCGTAGCCTGGGCCGGGGGTGAGCCATGCGCCGGGTGCTGGTCGTGGACGACGAACCGCATATCCGTGCGGTGCTGCGCGGCTACCTGGAAGCGGACGGGTTCGCGGTGTCGGAGGCCGTCGACGGGGATGAAGCGGTGCGCCAGATCCGCCAGGACGCGCCCGATCTGGTGCTGCTGGACGTGATGCTGCCCGGCATCGACGGGCTCGAGGCGCTGCGGCAAGTGCGGACCTTTAGCGACGTGTACGTCATCTTGGTGACCGCCCGCACTGAGGAGGTCGACAAGCTGGTCGGCCTGGGCGTCGGCGCGGACGACTATGTGACCAAGCCGTTCAGCCCACGTGAGGTCGCCGCCCGGGTTAAGGCGGTGCTGCGCCGCGACCGCGGTACGCGGGACACCGGAGCGGCCGTGCTGCAATTTGAGGGCCTGACCGTGGACCCCGGTGCCCGTGAAGTGCGGGTGGACGGCACTGCGGTGACCCTCTCCGCGCTGGAGTTCGACGTCCTCGCCGCGCTTGCCGGGGCGCCGGGGCGGGTGTTCTCCCGCCGCCAGCTACTGGAGCGGGTGTGGGGCTATGACTTCTTCGGCGACGAGCGAGTGGTGGACGTGCACATCCGCAGCTTGCGCGCCCGGCTGGGCGATGACGCCGCGAACCCGCGGCTGCTCGCCACCGTCCGTGGGGTTGGCTACAAGTTCGTTGGGCGGCCGGTATGAGGATGCGCCTGCCGTGGCGGCTGTTCATTTCTTACGCGGTGGTGATCGTCATCGGCGCGGCGGTGGCGTATGTGACAGTGCGGCTGCTCGCCCCCACCTTGTTTAATCACCAGATGACCATGCTCGGCGGTGACCACATGGGCATGGGCCCGGGTGGGCAGGGCGGTGCAGCCGGGAGCGTGCGGTCGGCGTTCCTTTCCGCGTTGACCACCGCGCTGCTGGTCGGTGTGCTCGCCAGTGCGGCAGCGGCGGGGCTGGCCGCCGCGTTCGTGACCGGGCGTCTGCTGCGGCCACTCAACGCGGTCCGGGCGGCGACCCGGCGGATCGCGGCCGGCCGCTACCAGACCAGCGTGCCAGTGCCCAAGGTGCCGGAACTGGCCGCGCTCGCCAGCGACGTGAACATCCTCGCCACCGAACTAGCCAGCACGGAAACCCGCCGCACGAGACTGCTGGGGGAGGTCGCGCACGAGATGCGCACCCCGCTGACCGCGCTTGAGGGGTACATGGAAGGCATCGTCGACGGGGTCTTCGCCCCGGAACCGGAAATCCTCGGGGCGGCTAGCGACGAGCTGCGTCGGCTGCGCCGGCTCGCCGACGATCTGTCAGCGCTGTCACGGGCCGAGGAGCAGCGGCTGGACCTGCATCCCGCCGACACCGACCTCGCTGACCTCACCCGGCGGGCCGCCGGCCGACTGGCACCACAGTTCGCCGACGGCAACGTGACACTCACCGTCCATGCGGCAGGCCCGCTGCCCGTGCGGGCCGACCCCGACCGGATCACCCAGGTTCTTACCAACATCATCGGCAACGCGCTCGCCGTGACGTCCGCGGCAGGCACCGTGACCGTTGATGCTCGAACGGCGGGGCAGCGGGCAGAGGTGACGGTCAGCGACACGGGCGTGGGCCTCGCAGCTGAGGATCTTGAGCGAGTGTTCGAGCGGTTCTACCGCGCACCCGGGCAGCCACGCCGCTCCAGCGGCTCGGGTATCGGGTTGACCATCGCACGCAACATCGCCCGCGCCCACAGTGGCGAGGTCACCGCATCGTCGGCCGGGCCGGGTCACGGCGCCACATTCGTGCTCACCATTCCACTCCGCACAAGCGCCCTCGCCCGCTCAGCGCCTTGAGGGCGTATGGCCAGCGGCCGAGCCCGGTGACTCGTGTGGCACGCCGGGAAGCGCCCGCTGAGGACAAGCCACGCTGACCATGCCTGGTCCAGTTCGTCAACGAGGTGGTGGCGTGGGTGCTGATCTCCTGCACACCGAGGTGGCACGCGCTCATCTCCCACCCGTTTGCCTGCTTGGACGCGATGGTGTCGAACCTCATGCCCACACTCAGGCTAACGAGAAGAGGAAACACCAGCCCAAGGACCATGCGCGAGTTTGGCACGGCACAGGCACCATGAGAGCCGGAAGCTCAGGGCGGCATCACGGCCGGTTGCGGACACCTACTCGTGTAAGCCGGCTGTCTTCGGCTGCGCCTGCTCTCCACGCGGCGCGTGCGGATGATGACCGTGGGGTCCGTGTGAGTGACCGTGTGCTGCGCGGTCGTCGGCCGGGCCGGATGGAGCCGGGTCATCGGAACCCGGACGAACTGCTTGCGGGATCCGATCACCGGCCCTTAGCGGCGCCGCCTCGAACCGCCCCTCGTGCGCGAGGATCGGGCGCCGGTCACCGGCCAGTTCTGGATGGCGCTCCTCCAGCGCCCTTCTGCGCTCGGCGGTTCGCCGCAGGTCGGTGACGTATTCGCGGTTCCCCTCATATGTTCCGCGCCAGGTCTGCGGCATCGCTTCGGGTGGCGGGGGCAGCGACCGTGCCGCCAGCCCAGCGAACCCGAAGATCGAGGGCACCTTCACCGTGTCGCCCCCACAATGCGCGCAGGCGGGCAGCGGCTCATGCAGCGACTGGATCACCTCGAAGCTGTGCCCGCCCGCGCAGCGAAGCTGGTAGATCGGCATGGCTACCACAGCTCCATGGAGCGGGCGAAGATGCCGGCGATATCGTCCTCGGTAACCGGTTTCGGGCATGTGGCCAGCAGCCGCTGCTGCTTCATGGTGCCCTCGACCAGATCGGGGATATCACCGGGGGCATAGCCCACCGCCGCAACGCCATTCGGGATCTCAATGTCTTTCATCAGCGCGACCAGCACGGAGGGAAGGAATTCCGCGTCGCTGGCCGGGCGGTCGGCACCCGGTGCGAGCAGCTGGGCGGCCCGCAGATGGCGGTCCGGGGCGGCATCGAACGTGAACCGGAACGCTTCCGGCGCGGTGAGTGCGACCGACATGCCGTGCGGGACCATCGGCTCATGCTCCGGGTAGTCCTTGGGACGGAAGTCGCGCACCCGCCCGGCGATGGGGTAGCCGTTGGCGTGTGGGATATGCACGCCGGCGTTGCCGAATCCCATACCGGCGAAGGTGGCCGCGATCGCCATGTCCGCGCGTGCCTGCTGGTCGTCGCCGTGCAGGACGGCAGTGCGGAACGAGGTGGCGAGCAGCCGCATCGCCTTCTCCGACCACATGTCGGAGATCGGGTTCGAGCCGCAGTAGGGCACCCGCTGCTGCGGGGTCTTGTGCTCGTAGGTGCTGTACCAGCGGGCGGTGTAGCTCTCCAGCGCGTGGCACAGGATGTCCATGCCCGCCGAGGCGGTCACCCCGGCCGGCTGGGTGAACGTGAGCCGCGGGTCGATCACCGCCAGGGTGGGGCGCAGCCGGGCGTGGCTGATGCCGGTCTTCACCTTGAGCGCAAGAACGTCCAGCACGCAGACGGTGGTGGACTCGGCCCCGGTGCCGGTCGTGGTCGGCACCGCGATCAGTGGCTTGAGCGGGTTGACCGGCGTGGCGGCCTTGCCGACGGGGGCGTTGATGTAATCCATCAGTTCCCCGGGGTTGGTCAGCATCAGGTTGACCGCCTTGGCGGTGTCGATGCTGGACCCGCCGCCGACTGCGACGAACGCGTCCCAAGGCCCGGACTCGCGGGCGTCGGCGACCGCTGCTTCCAGGCTGGCGTCAGTGGGTTCGACGTGGACCGCGTCGTACACGTGAGCCTCGATGCCGAACGCGGCCATCTGGCCAGCGACCCGCTGCGGTGCGCCGGTCGCCGCGACTCCCGGGTCGGTGACGACCAGGACCCGGCGGGCCCCGTACTGGGCCAGATCGAACCCGATTTCCTCCGCGGCGCCGGGGCCGAATTTGAGCAGCGGTGCCCCGTAGGTGAAGATCGCTTCGGGGTTCGCGGGTGCGGGCAGGCTAGCAGCCACGGTTTTCCCCCTTTCTCAGGCGTAGTACCCATCCGGCGCGCGGCGCAGTGACCGCAATTGCTCCGCGTCATGCCCGAATACCACCGTCGCATTCGACTTCTCCGCGAGGGCGCGGATCTTCTCGACCGAGGCGTACCAGGCGGACAGGTCGTTGACGATCGCGGCGGGGGTGGCGGGCGGCCCGTAGGAGTCGCCCATGTAGACGGCGTCCGAGGTGAAGATCATGGTGCCGGTTTCAGGCAGGTCCACCTTCATCGCCATGGTGCCCGGCGTGTGGCCAGGCGCCTCGATGAAGGACACTCCCGGCAGGAACTCGGTGTCACCGGAGACTGTCTCGAACTCGATCCCCTCGTAGTCGGCCTTGAGGTGCGCGCCGTTGAATGCCCCCTCGTACCCGAACGCCCACTCCTTTTCCTTGTCGTTGACCACCAGGCGCGGGCCCGCGCCAGCGAAGGTGCGGACGTTTCCGGCGTGGTCGAAGTGCAGGTGCGACAGCACGACGTAATCCAGGTCGGCGGGGCCGATGCCGAGCTGGGTGAGCCGGGCGTCCAGGTACTGCTGCTCGGTCACCTGGTCGTAGGGGAAGAACTCCTGCAAGCCGGTCGGCACCCACCGGGTTTCCCAGTCGCGGGGGCAACTGGTGTCCCAGAGCATCCGCCCGCCGGGCGTCTCCACGACGACCGCATGGGTGGTGCACGGGTACCACTCAACCGGCTTGTCCTTCTCCGCCCGGGGCCGGATGGTCCGTCCTGGCTTGAGCAGTAGCCAGGTCAGATCGCAGCTCATCGCGCCGCAGTCGAGCACATGCAGCTTCATTGCTGTGGCCATAGGTACTCCCTGAGGTGAGGGCCGCGGATTTGTAACGTCACACGTCGCGTGCTACGTGTCAAGGACACGGCTACTGGGTGGATAGTCCGCCGGTATCGTGTCGCTATAACCGTTGAGTCAACAGCGGCCCCGCTGCAGCCGCTGGCTCTGCCAGCCGCATCCACGCACTTGGGGCCTGGCCCGGGACGGCGAGACGGCCGCGGTCAGGGCCGGCGGGGCTGGCGGCGGGCGTAGGCAATGTTGATGACCGCAATGACGGCCCAGATCAGACTTCTGGCACCCCGCAGGGTCTCGGGTGATGTCGGCCGTGGTGGACGTCTGGGGTTGGCGGGCTCGATTCGCACTTGCCCGCGGCCAGACCATCCACGATGTCATCGCCAAGCTCCCCGCGATCGAATCCAGTCTCGGCACCTACCGGGGAGCCGTCTTCCTCGAGGCCCGCGCTGCCTCCCTCGCCGCTACAGGTCGGCGGGTGTGGGAGCCAGCCCCGGCAAGGCCCGCATTGGTCATCATTGTTGACGAGTACGCAGAACTTACAGGGACCGCGCCAGACGCGACCGGCGACGCTGACTCGATTGCCCGGCGAGGCCGGGCCGTCGCGGTGACGCTGATCGCCGCGACCCAGCGGCCGACACAGGAGGCCATGGGGCAGGATGCGCTGCGCTCGCAGATGGACGTGCGGATCTGCTTCCGCGTCCGAGAGCGCAGAGACGTCGATTTCATCCTCGGCCAGGGCATGCTGGCCGCAGGCTGGCACGCGCACAGGCTGGCACGCGCACAGGCTGGCACGCGCACACGCTCAACGCGCCCGGCAAGTTCCTCATCTCCGCGCCTGAGCACGACACACCATCTCCGCGCCTGAGCACGACACACCGCGGCGGGCTCGCGCCTATCTCCTCAACGACCAGACCGTGGCGGACATCGCCATCAGGCATGCGAGGCTGCGGCCGCAGCTCGGTGCGATCTCCTGGCACGCTCTGGAGGAACGAGCCCAGGCAAGCTCAGACCGTCCCGGGAGGTTCCGCGCCCCGGACCAAGCAGACGTGGACGGAGGTCGCTCAGACGACACCCGGGGCGCTCCCGAAGCCATCCTGTGGGCTGAACTATCGATGGCCCCCGGCCGATGGCATCTCCGTGCCTGGCCTGATGACCGCTACGGGGATGGGCCGCCGGTGGGTTTACTACCGGCTCCGCGAACTCGCCGACGTCGGCCGCGCGATCCAAACCGAACGCGGTAACCACATACCAGAGCAAAGTCCCTCAAATCCGGAACACGCCGGAGCCCTGGGGGGTCAGCCGAGACAAATGATCCGTTTACTTCTGTCACCTACCCGAGTTAGTGCCGTGACGGCGCGCAACCCCACTACCGGCGGCCGTCGCCATCCGCAGTGACCCTTCGGCACTCCACCTGATGCGCCCCACGCCGAGCAGGCGGAGTGCAGGCGCTGGTGGCGCTGGTGGTTACCGCAAAGCGGCAACGCTGGGCGCCCCGCTTTGTCGGTGGCGGAGATTGCCCGGCGGGTGGCCGCATACCGAGACTGCAGGTGCGTCCGCTGCCGGCAGTCCTGTCCGGCAGGAGGCACCCGGGTTTGGAGATCACGTGGCTGCGCCGATATTCGAGGGTCACCGCACGTTCGCGTGGTTCACCCCGCGCCGGAGGAATGCCAGCGAGTACGAGCTGTACACGGTGGGCCAGCAGTCGGGCCCCGAGCAGTGGCTCGCCGTCGACTGGCCGATCCGCTTCGATGACGGCCGGGCGCCGTTCACCGCGTCATCGACGGAGGTGCGCTGCGGTAACTGGCAGGACTACCGGGACCCGTCCCACCTGTGGCAGCGGCCCTACGTGGTTACCGCCAATCACGAGGAGCAGGCCCTGGCGCGGCTGGTGCCCGACGAGCTGTCGGCCGGGCTGGCTGGAGAGATCGACCCAGCCTGGCTGGACCCGATGCTGGCGCGGTACTACGCGGCGTGGCCGTTCGTGGAGTACGGGCTGTTCCTCGCGCTCTGTTACGCGGTCCGTGAGGCCCTGGCCGACACCGCGCAGTTCTCCATCGCGTTCCAGGCCAGCGACCGCATGCGGCACCTCCAGGACATCGTCCACCTGATGTTCGACCTCACCGCCGCCCGGCCCGGGTTCACCGACGACGATGCCAGAGCGTCCTGGATGTCAGATCCGGTGCTCGTGCCCATCCGGGAGAACGTCGAGCGGATCGTATCCCTCCGGGACTGGGTGGAGATCGTGGTCGCGGTCAACCTCGTGTTCGAGCCGATCGTGGGCCAGCTGGTGAAGACCGAGCTGCTGGCACGCAACGCACCGCACCACGGCGACGCGGTTACCCCGCTCGTCCTCGCAAGCGCACGGGCTGACGCCCGCCGTCACCAGGCGGCCGCCGAGGAGCTGATCCGGCTCCTGCTCGCCGACGCCGAGCACGCCGCACACAACCGGGCCGTGCTGGCCGGCTGGGTCAGCCGGTGGACGGCGGAGAGCACCCAGGCCGCTCAGGCGGTTGCCCCGCTGTTCGAGGCCGGGATGACCGCGTCCAGCGAGACGTTCGGCGGCTGCCTGAAGCGGGTCCTCGACCGTCAGCATGCCGTGCTGGCCGCCCTCGGCCTCGACTAGCGACGTGAACGGAGTGCCCAGATGAGCGAGACGGCGCAGACCCCGGCCCGCCGCCAGGCGCGGACCCGGGTCGGTATCTCCCTGATGACGAGTGCGGAGACCGAGGCAACGGTCGGTCTGGTCCGCGATGAGATGCCTGACGCTGTGGTGCATTTCCGCGACTGCTACTACAAGATCGAGCGGGACGGCGTGCTGGACTTCGACATGGTGAAACTCGGCGACCGGCTTGGCCGGGACATCGACACCGACACCTTCCTGGTGAACATGAGTTCCTACTACGGGCGCATCGTGGTGTCGGACGACCACGTGGCGATCTACTCCGACATCCGCCCGGACCGGTTCCGGGACTGACGGGCGAAGGCGGGACACGACGATGACGAAGAACCTGGTGGCCGTGCATAACAAGGCCAAGAGCTACGACTGGCAGTTCACCGTGGGCGACCAGAGCCCGAAATACCCCACGCGGTACACGATCCCGGCGACGGGCAAGGACCCGTTCCGCATGCTGATTCGTGACTACGTCAAAATGGAGGCCGAGAAGGACGACCGGACGCACGGTTTCCTCGATGGCGTGCTGCGCATGGGGATCGCCGAAGAGATACAGCCGCGCTTCATGGAATGCATGAAGCTGACCCTGCCCGATCTGACCAACGCCGAGTTTCAGGCCGTCTCGGCCGCGGGCGGCCTCATCGCCTCGGTCCAGAACCAGGAACTGCGGCAGGGCTACCAGGCCCAGATGATGGACGAGATCCGGCATACCCAGCTGGAGATGAGCCTGCGCGACTACTACGTCAAGCACTGGCGGGACCCGGCCGGCTGGGACATCGCGCAGAAGGCGCTTTACCAGCACCCTGGGGGCTTGGTGTCCATCGGGCTGTTCCAGAACTTCAATACCGGCGACCCGATCGACTGCATCGTCAACCTCAACATCTGCGTGGAGACCGCCTTCACCAACATCCTGCTTGTCGCGACGCCGCAGATAGCGGTGGCCAACGGCGACCATGCGCTGGCCACGACGTTCTTGTCCATCCAGTCCGATGAGGCGCGGCACATGGCCAACGGGTACGGCTCGATCATGGCCGTCCTGGAGGACGAGAACAATGTCCCCGCCCTCAACCGTGCCCTGGAACGCCATTTCTGGCATTCGCACAAGGCACTGGATGCGCTCGTCGGATGGCAGGCGGAGTACGGCGCGACGGTCCGGCCGTGGTCCTACTACGACCAGTGGCAGGAATGGGTGGTCGATGACTTCGTCGGCAGCTTCATCGACCGGCTCACCGAGTTCGGCGTCCGGCCGCCGGAGCGCCTCGCCAAGGCGGCCGAGGACGTGCGCTGGTCACACCACACTGTTGGGCTGGCGCTCGCGGCGATGTGGCCGCTGAACTTCTGGCGCTCGGATGCGATGGGCCCCGCCGACTTCGAGTGGTTCGAGAACCATTACCCTGTGGGGTTCCAGAAGTCGGCCACCGGCCTTTACCTGGGCTTCTACGCGGCCCGCTCGTATTCGCTGAGAAGGCCGCCCAGAACGGGCCGACGCTTGATCCGCTCGCGGGAGAGGTCGGCGACAGGGTGATCGGGCAGGGGCGGGCGGAGTTCGCGACTGCGATGGGGTCGTCGCCCGTTGTAGTGGGCCGCGTACTCGGCCAGGACCAGCCGCAGATGTCGCTCACCGAAGATCAGCATCCGGTCGGTCACCTCCGTCCTGGCAGTGAGCACAAACCTTTCGGCATAAGCGTTCGCCTGAGGGCTCCGGGGCGGGATCTTCACCGCCTCGATACCGGCACTGGCCAGGACCGCGTCAAACGATTCGGTGAACTGTCCGGCCCGGTCGCGGACCAGGAACCGGAAGTCCGCGGCGCGGTCACCGAGGTCCATGAGCAGGTTGCGGATCTGCTGGGTGGTCCACGGCCCGTCCGGATGCGCGGTCACCCCGAGGATGTGCACATAGCGGCTGCCGACCTCCATCACGAACAAGCAGTACAAGCGGCGGAGCGTCACTGCGCAGTCCACGTGAAAGAAGTCGATGGCAAGCATCGTCGCGGCTTGGGAGTGCAGGAACTGCCGCCAGGTCGTGTCGGTGCGTCGTTTGGGAGCCGGCGGGATCCGCAGCGCCTTGAGGACCCGGCGGATCGTGGACGCGCTGGCCCGGTGGCCGAGCTTCAGCAGCTCGCCCTGGATCCGCTGGTAGCTCCAGCCGGTGTTCTCGGTGGCGAGCCGCTCGATGAGCGCGGTGATCTCGGCGCTGACGGGCGGCCGTCCCGTCCGGTTCGGATAGGTCCACTTCCGGGTGACCAGGCGGCGGTGCCACCGGAGTACGGTGCCGGGCGTGACCAGCCGGTGCAATCGCAGCCTTCCCGGCAGGAGCCGGATCAGCGCGGCGAGGACGGCGCGGTCGGCCCAGTCCGGCCGTGGCCGCGGAGTGGCACGGCGCAGAACGGCGACCTCGTGCCGCAACACCAGCAGCTCGGCGTTCTTGGAGGCGGATGACCGGCCGAGCAGGACCAGCCAGCCGCAGACCCGGATAAAGATGAGATAGAGCAGACGAAGGGACACGGGCGATCATCATGGCCTACCGGTAACCTGGCGCATCGCTGCAGCTCACAGACCGGGCAGACTTCTGGCACCCCACAGGGCATGTGCGGCTCACTGCTGACCCCACGGCTTCGGGTCCCTGTCCGTGGCCTCCGCCGCAACGGGCAGAAGGGGGGCCCGTTGCCGGGTTGACCCGCCTGCCGCGGCCGCCAGCGGCGGGAAGGAGCCGAAGCCGGCGAGTACCGCCGCCCTTGACGCGGTCCGTCAGATTCCGTGCGCAGGCAGGACGGCGGCGTTTGACCAACCCCGGCGTTGGCGAGCACAGCCTGCTGCGCCAGCCTGTCTCCAGCCGCGGTCGGCGCCGGTTGCCTGCCGTACCGCCGCCTGACGCGACTGCGCGCGACGGCCAATGACTGGCTGGCCGGGGGAGTACCGCCGCGCTCGTCGACGCTGGCCAGGAGGACGCGACAGTCATGATCGCTGCTCAGGAGGTGACAGGCCATCAGCGCCCGCCCGCACCGTCGCCTCTGACCGCAACGCCACCTGGTTCCCAGTCTGCCGCCGAGTGGGCGCAAGATCGGATGCGTCGGCGTGGTGGTGGTGGCGGGGGCCAGCGCCTGGCGGCGGCGCGGGGCTGCGGAGGTCTATGGGGGTGGATGCCCAGTACATCCAGGTAAATCGCCGGTCGATGGCGGTCGCTAACTTGGTTGGGTGCCGACGACCGCAGCCGGGCTGGCGCGGCAGATAGCGCGGTGCGCCTGCTGCTCGCGGTCTTGCTCGCGCCGCTTGGCGAGCATCGGTCTGGTCGGTTGACAATAACGGACCGCGGCGGCCTAAGGGCTCCGGGAGCGGCAGGGGATGACGGGACACGCGGTGTGACCATGAGGGTCAGTTCCGCCGTGCCGGTCTCGGCGCACCAGCCGGAGATCTGCGGGCCGAGGGGTAAAAATGGGCATCAAACCGGACTTCTGACGTATGGCAGCATCCGGTACCTTCCCTGCCGGCAATGCGGCCGTCGGCCGCTGCGGGTCCGCAATTCAATGACCTGCCCAACCGCGCCGGGACGGCAGGGGTTGTAGTGGGAGAATTTGACGAAGTGGGACTCAGCCGGATTCCACGGCACATGATCAAGCCGTACGTTGAGTAGCCACCGATGCTAGACGGACAGAACGCGGATTTCACGCGGCGAGGAATGAAGAAATGGCAGGTCAGCGCACATTTCGATGGGCAGGAACGGGCTCCCTGTGAAACCGTCGGCTTAGCCTGCGCTGGTTCGAACCCAGCGCCTGCCACCACCTGCGGAAACGGCCCGTGAGCTGGGATGTTCCTGGCCCCGCGGGCCGTCGTGCATTGTGTCACCTTGTGTCATCGGCGGTCAGGAGACGCCGCTGCGCGGCAGTGGTGACGGACATATGGCGGCCGGAATCGGGCCAGGCCAGCCGTTCACCGAACCGCTGGCCCTAGCTTTCGATGGCCACCGTCCCCGGTGAAGAGCCGGCCAGGCTCCCCAGACGATCACCTGTGGATCTGACATGGCCCACGAGAATCCGCCGGCAGTGGTGA
This sequence comes from Streptosporangiaceae bacterium, assembly GCA_036509255.1. Taxonomy (GTDB): domain Bacteria; phylum Actinomycetota; class Actinomycetes; order Streptosporangiales; family Streptosporangiaceae; genus RYN-230. The sequence goes on along the minus strand of DATCFY010000065.1, from coordinate 18,917 downwards.
AGGTAAGCGGTCTGTGGCCTGATGCGGGCAGGGCACCTGGTTCACACCTCACTCCGCGATGTCCTCGAGATGCTGCACTGGGCAGACTCGCCTCGGGATCTTATAGCGGGCCAGGCGGTGCTGGAGTGCCTGCCGGATCTGCTCTGCGAGGTCGGCGGGGGCATCTGCGGCGGGGACGACGTATGCGGTGACGGCTTGTCCCCATGTGGGGTCTTCCTCGCCGCGCACTAGTGCGGCGTGGACGTAGGGGAGGGAGGTGATCGCTTCCTCGACTTCTTGGGGATAGACATGGTAGGAACCGGTGTTGATCATGCCGTCGAGGCGTTTGCCCAGGTAGAGGTATCCGTCGTCATCCAGCCTGGCGAGGTCTCCCAGCCCGCACCAGCCGTCGGGGTCGGCCCAGTCGGTCACTACCATGGCGTTGCGCACGGACAACTCACCCCAGGGCAGGGAGTGGCCGGGCGTGGGCCGGATCCGCAGTTCGGTCTGGGGGATGGGCCGCCCGCAGCTGCCGGCGTGCAGGGTGCGCCCAGCGGCCAGGTCCTGGTGGTCGCCAGTGCCGAGGATGGCGAGTGGCCAGCCGCCTTCGAACCGGCCGTAGACCTGGATCAGGACCGGGCCCAGAATCTCGGTGGCGTGGTTGAGTTCCGGTGCGGTGATCGGGGCGCCACCGTAGATGATCCGCCGCAGCGGACCTGCCTGCTGCAGGCCGGCGTCGGCGACGGCGTTGGCGAGCCGGGTCACCATCCCAGGCACGAAAAAGGTGGCGGTGACCCGGTGGCGCAGGGCGGCTTCGAGCACGGCGGCGGCGTCGAAGCGGGGCAGGATGACCTGGGGCAGCCCCATGTGGAGGAAGGGGAAGGTGCCGAGCATCCCTGTGCCATGCATGATTTGCTGCGCAGTGAGGAAGCGCTCGTCGCTGGCGAAGCCGTGGCCGTAGTACCCGGCCTGGTAGAGCTGGGCGTTGACTGACATGCACGCGGCCCAGTTGGCGTAGGAGATGGGCACGGCCAGGAAGTGCCCTTCGGCGGCCATCCGGGGGTAGAGGAGGTGCGTGGCGGTTGGCTGCACCTCGCGGGCCTCCAGGGTGCCTTCAGCTGACAATGGGGTGTCGTTGTCGTGGACCAGTGCGCCGGGAGGGGCGTCGGCGGCGTGGCTGCCATCAACGACGATGCCAGCGACCCCTGCTGCCTGGAACACGGCGGCGGCCTCCGCTGGCGGGGCGCCCGGGTCGACGGGCACTCTGGTGGCGCCGATCCATTCCGTGGCCAGGTGTGCCTCGATCGCCGCGGCTGAGTTCCAGGACCACAGGCCGATCCGCTGGCTCGCGAGGCCGTGCTGCTGGAGAGCTAGGGCCAGCCCGTTTGTCCTGGCCAGGAGCTCCTGGCCCGTCGCGCCGTGCCCGTCCGGGCTGATGAGCAAGACCCGGTCGCCGGCGGACTCGACTGCCCGGCGTGATGCCTCACCAGCGATCATTTCGCTTCAGCTGCCAGCTGGCCCCGCAGCGCCTGCCGCTGGACCTTGGCGCCGCCGAGGACGGTGGGCAGCTCGATGACGAAGATCGCACGGACCGGGCGCTCATGCTCGAGCAACCGGGCTGTCTCCAGCAAGATCTCTTGTGCGAGCTCGTCCGAGGGTGTGAAACCTTCCTTGAGCTGGACACCGACCACCACTTCTTCGTCGCCGGGTTCACCAAGCCCCACGACGCCGCACATGAAGACCGCGCCGTGGCCAAGGATCGCCTCTTCGACCAGATGGGGGTAAACCGTGCCACGCGATGTGGTGATCCGGTCCCCGGCACGGTCGGAGTAGTAGAGGAAGCCGTCCTCATCGAGATAGCCGACGTCGTAGGGCCGGAACCAGTCGCCAGGGAAGAATGACTGCGCGTTACGCTCTGGCATGCCCCAGTACTCACCCAGGGACATGGCGCTGCGCACGATGATCTCACCGACCTGCCCGGAGTCCAGCCTTGCCCCCTGCTCGTCGACGACGGCGACCTCCAGGAAGGGGGAACCAGGCCGGCCGACACTCTTGATCCGCTCCCGGCGCTCTTCGACTTCCCAGGGCAGCAGGCGCGTTGTGATAGCTCCCTGCTCGGTGGAACCGAACCCGTGCGCCCAGATGGGGCCGAGCAGCCGCGTGGTCCGGTCTAGCTGGTCCGGGTTACCGAAGAACACCACCATCCTGCGGAGCCGGTGAGCGAACCCGCCACGCGCCTCGACCTCATCGAGCACCGGCGTCAGCAGCGGGCCTGGCATGAACACGCCCGTCACCTGCTCATGGTCGATGGTGTCGAGAAGTATGCCGGGGTCGAAGGCCTCGTCATCCAGCAGCACGCTGCGCGCGCCCCGCACGAAGTACGGGTAGAGGGTCTGGAAGCCGCTCGCCCACTGAATGGGATGGAAGTGCAGGTTGACATCATCCGGCCCAACCGGCGGGATCCCGGGGCCGAAGGTGTCGAAATGGATCAGGTTGTGGTTGATGACCGCCTGCCACGACCGGTAGGTCTTCACCCACGCCTTGGGATGACCTGTGGTGCCCGACGTGAGCTGCAGGAAGCACGGGGCGTCTTCATCGACATCAAGGCAGGGATCCTCGGCGCTGCCGCTGGAGGCCAGTTGCGCGAACGGCGTTGCCCACTCCGGGCAGCCGGCGCCGATTCCCACAAAGTGCCGGACGGTCTTCAGCTCATCTTTGTAGCGTTCGACGTCCTCGCTGAGGCGTGTGTCGAAAATTAGCGCTGATGCCTCCACGTGGTTGAGCGACCAGACGTGGCTGTCCATCGCGAAGTGGGTGTGCAGGACCACCCGGACCAGATTGTGCTTTTCGCAGCCGAACCACGTCTCCACGACCTCGGGCGTGTTGTAGGCGAGGACGCCGACCCGGTCCCCGCGCCCTACCCCCAGTCCCGCGAGCGCCGAGCCGACCCGGTTGGACCGCTCGTTGAGCTCAGTGAATGTCAGGCTCCGTGGCCCAGCCGAGAGAGCTACCCGGGACCCGAAGTCTTGCGCTGCCTTCCTGACAAGGACACCCGCTTCGACCTGCATGGCCGACCTCCCAGGTATACTGACTGGTTAGTATAGGCTGCTCAGAATAACAAACGCGCTGAGGCTGTCAACGGCTCGGCGGCCCGGGAGGTCCTGTGCGTGGCGATCCCTACGAAGACAGGGAGCCTCAGGCCAAGACGAACACGCGGATCCTCAACGCCGCGGCCAGGCTCTTCTACCGCAGTGGAATACGGGCCGTCAGCGTCGATGAGATAGCGGCCGCTGCGTCCGTCACCAAGGTCACCGTCTACAAGCACTACCAGGCGAAAGACGAGCTCCTCGCCGCGTGCCTGCACGCACTAGACCAGCGATTCTTCTCCTGGTTCGTAGACGAGGTCGAAGCCAGCACAGACGACCCCTATGGCCGCCTGCTCGCGGTGTTCGACGTCCTTGGCCGCTGGTTCCGGCGGCGCGACTTCCGCGGTTGCGCCTTCATCAATACGACAGTCGAACTGGCAGATCCCCGCCACCCCGCCCAGGAAGCGGTAATGGCGCATAAGACCCGCTGCCGCCGCTATTTCCGTGCCCTGGCGGAGGCGGCCGGCCTGGATGACCCCGACGCCATCTCCGACCAGTGGATGCTCCTCACCGAAGGAGCCACGATCACCGCGCTCGTCGAGGGAGATCAGGCAGCCGCCCGTAAGGCACGCGCCGGGGCAGACGCCATCCTCCGGGCGGTGCAGGCGGCCGCCTGACTCGTGACACTCCATGAGCAGCGCGATGAGTGCTGCCTTGGCTGACCGCTGAGCTTGCGAACCTGTCATGCGGCGCTCAACGGCGGGGCCGCTATTATCCTGCGGCTCGCGAGAACCGCTGGGTTCCCCTGCTGTGGTCACTGGCCTGGCCAGATATCGGCCCGGCCGATGCGCACGCGCCATTCGGCTGGCCTGGCCCTGAGAGACTGCCCGGTGGGTTCCCCGGGGTGCCAGCGCGCGGAAGGTTGCCGGGAAGGCTCCGGTGGTCTCGGGGAAGGAGAGGTTACTCGCCCGCCGGCCGGATTCGGCCTCCACGCGCTTACCACGACGGCTTAACGCGAGTTCCGCTGCCGCAGGGTCTCATGGGATCTGGGCATACCGCCGGCCTGCGGATCGCCAGTCAGTCCTGGCCGGGCGCGGGCTGCCGAAGATGACGGCGTTGATCTGGCCCGGCGGGTGTTCCTGGAACAGATGCATTGATTTTTACAATTTTTATTGTGAAAATGGATTGAGGAAGAAGGAGGACGTCATGACGATCATGCAAGAGGTACCTGAGCGTCAGGCGGGACGCCGGGCCGGCTCAGCGGCCGCCGGCTCGCCGCTGACGCTGGCGGACGAGCACGCGCTACTGCTACGGCAGGTGGCCGTGCGGGCCGGGGACCTGCTGACGGCGGTCGCCGGGGACCGATGGCCTGCCCGGGAGCTGCAGGCTCTGGTCGGCTACCTCCGCGCGGAGATCCTGCGTCAGGCGGCGGACCAGGAGCGGCTGTTCCCTGCCCACCAGGAAGCTGACGGCTTCGCCCGGCTGGCCCGGGACCATGTGCGGCTGCGCGCGGGCACCGACATACTCGCGCAGGCGGCCGAAGAAGGCACAGGCTCCCGCACCCAGCTCGCCACCGTCACCCGTGACCTTCTTGCGCAGCTCGGGAGTCACCTGACCGCCGAGGAACGATTGCTGGCGCTGGTCGGCCGGCCCGGCACGGCGCCGGGAATCACGGCGGCGGGCAGACGGCACGAGTGGTACCCACTCACCGAGGGATCTGTGATCGACCTGGACGTGCTGCCCTCCGGGCAGGTGACCGACGCTGCCGTGGACCGGCTGCTGCGCCTGCGCCCCGGGGAGCAGGTTGAGCTGCGCTCCGGCCGCGACCCGTGGCCAGTGTGGCAGCAGATAGACGGCCTTTCCCCTGGCGGGTACGGCTTTGCCTACCTGCAGGAGGGCCCGCGGCACTGGCGGGTACAGGTCACCCGGCGGACTGCCGCGTGACCGGCTGCCACGCGGCAGGCCGCCAGAGCCGCCCGGGCAGGTGGCACATGCGGGATGTGCCGGACAGCAGCAGTGCGAGGCGGCAGGCACAGCGGGTGCCACGGGTTCGCCCTGCCAGCTCCCCAGGATCGCCTTCCTGCTCGCCCGGTGCCGGTCCCGGAGGCAGGGCATGCGTAAGCCAATGACGGAAGACACGCGGAGCGCGGGGAAGACAGGACAGCTATGACAATCGCAGAGCGGACAGCAGAGACGATCTGGGAAGGCTGGCTGGCGGGGGGAGGCGGGACCATAGCCGGGGGAAGCGGGGCGCTTGACGGGCTCCCCGTGACCCTGGGCGGCGCGCACCGGGGAGCCGGGCGGGAAGACAAGCCCGGAAGAGCTGGCCGCGGCCGCCCACTCCTCCTGCTTCGCCATGGCGCTTGCCCTGCGCCTCGGCGAGCACCACACCGCTGTGCAGCGGCTGGCTGTCGCGGCAACCGTGACGCTGGACGAGGTGGACGGCGTGCCCACGGTCGTCTCCTCCGCCCTGCGGGTCCGCGGCCGGGCGCCGGGCCTCGACGCGGCCGGCTTCCAGGCCACGGTCGATGAGGCAGCGCTGCTCTGCCCGATGTCGCGGATGTTCGCCGGCGCCCAGATCACCGTGGAAGCCGTGCTTGAGCCAGCCTGACCCACCCGGAAAGGACGATCGTGGCAGCGAGGTCATCGCGCGCCCCTCAGCGTCACCAGGGTGCCGTGGCCGGCGCCGAGCTCACGCCGTATCTCGCAGCCGGCCGAGTGGGCAGGCAGCCAGATCACGCGGGCGGGCATGTCCGCGGTCTGCACCGTGACGGTCACCGATCCGCGCCCGGTGATCACGGTGACCGGGCGCCCGCCAGCCGTTCCCGCCTCCGCCGCGGTGGCCGCTGACATCCGGGCCGCCGGCGGCCGGGCCGTGCCGGCCAGGAACGGCTCGCCGTCCTGCATCCGCCCAGTGTCCAGGAGCTGGTGCCAGGTGGCCAGCACGGCCTGGCCGGCGGCAGGCTGGACGGGTGGCAGGCCGGGCACATCGGGCGGGGCAGGCCTGCTGCCCGCCCAGGAGCCAAGCGCGGCGATCTCACGGCGCGCGGCAGCAGCGTCCGGCAGCCCGAGGTGGATGTCCATCTCATCGGCGATCCGGCCCAGCACGTCCAGGTCGGACCCAGGGCCGGGGATGCGCAGGGCGGCCCCGAACGTGCCAGGCCGCCCTTCCCAGTTGACGAATGTGCCCGCTTTCTCAGCGGTAGCGGCCACCGGCAGCACCACGTCCGCGCGGTCGGTCACTGCGCTGACCCGCAGTTCCAGGCTGACCACGAACTCCGCCGCCGCCAGCGCCCCGAGCGCGGCTTCGGGGTCGGGCAGGTCCCCGGGATCTGCCCCGGCCACGAGGAGGGCACCGATGTCCCCGGTCACGGTCGCGCTGAGGATCCGTGACGTGTCGCGGCCCGGCTGGGCCGGCAGCGTGGCCACTCCCCAGGCCCGCGCCACCTTGGCCCGGGCGCCGGGGTCGGCTACCGGGTGCCCGGCCGGCAGCAGGTTCGGGAGCGCGCCCGCCTCGACCGCGCCCCGCTCGCCGGCCCGGCGGGGAATCCAGGCCAGCCGCGCTCCGCTGGCCGCGGTCAGACGGGCCAGCGCGGACAGCGCGCCGGGCACCTCCGCCAGCCGCTCGCCGGCCAGGATGACCGCGCCGGCGGCGCGCAGTGCCCTGGCCGCGTCCCGCCAGATCCCGCCGGGATATTCCAGGTGGCTCCCGGCAGGGCCGGAAGCGGGCGCGTGACCTGTGTGCCCGGTGGCGAGCGCCTCCAGCGCCGAGGCCTCGGTTCCGGGCACCACGGGCAGCAGCACGCCGCCCAGCCTAGCCAGGCCCCGGCTGGAAAAAGGAGCGGCCGAGTAGACAGCCAGCGTGCCAGCCCGGGCCGCCTTGCGCAGCCGCAGGAACACGAGGGGTGATTCCTCCTCCGGCTCGAACCCGGCCAGCAGGACGGCCGGGGCGTGTTCCAGGCCGGTGTAGCTGACTTCCGCGTCCTGGCCGGCGACCATGGCGGCGAGGAAATCTGCCTCCTCAGCTGAATGCGGCCGGGCCCGCATGTCGATGTCGTTGGTGGCCAGGGCGATCCGGGTGAACTTGGCGTACGCGTAGGCGTCCTCCATGGTCAGCCTGCCACCGGCCAGCACGCCGGCCCGCCCCCGGGCGGCCGCGAGCCCGCGGGCCGCCGCGGCGAGCGCTTGCGGCCAGGACGCCGGGGCAAGCACACCGTCCGCACCACGGACCAGCGGCGTGGCCAGCCGGTCTGGCTGGGTTGCGTAGGCGAACGCCCACCGGCCCTTGTCGCAGTTCCACTCCTCATTGACCTCGGGGTCGTCCGAGGCGAGGCGGCGGGTAACCGCGCCGCGGCGGTGATCGGTCCGCTGGCGGCAGCCGGACGCGCAGTGCTCGCAGACGCCCGGCGTGGAGACCAGGTCGAATGGCCGGGCCCGGAACCGGTAGGCGGCGCCGGTCAGCGCGCCCACCGGGCAGATCTGCACGGTGTTGCCGGAGAAATAAGAGTTGAACGGGCTGCCCTCAGCGGTGGCGATGTACTGAGCGGGTCCCCGTTCGTCGAAGTCGATGAATGGGTCACCCGCGATCTGCTCGGAGAACCTGACGCAGCGGGTACACGAGATGCACCGCTCCCGGTCCAGCAGGATCTGGGCCGAGATCGCTACCGGCTTGGCGAACGTCCGCTTCGCCCCGGTGAACCGGGTCTCCCCCCGGCCGTTGGACATGGCCAGGTTCTGCAGCGGGCATTCCCCGCCCTTATCGCACATCGGGCAGTCGAGCGGGTGGTTGATGAGATGGAACTCCATCATCCCGCGCTGCGCCTTGCGGGCCACCGGCGAGGTGAGCTGGGTGTGCACCACCATCCCGTCGGCGCAGGTGGTAGCGCATGCCGGAGGGGGCTTGAACTGGCCCCGGATCTCCACCAGGCATTGCCGGCAGGCTGCGATGGGTTCGAGCAGCGGGTGGTCGCAGAATCGCGGGATCTGGATGCCAAGCAGCTCAGCGGCACGGATCACCAGGGTGCCTCGTGGCACGGCGATCTTGAAGCCGTCGATGGTGACAGTGACCGTGTCATCGAGCCGGGCTGGCGGCGGGCCGGCGCCAGGTGCCTGGAGGGTCACCGGCCTGCCCTGATCGCGTGCGCGGTGACCGCTGATCCCCCGGTGCGGGCCCGGGGGATGGCCAGCCGTGGGATGCCCTTGCCCGCGGGCCGCGGCCATGGCAGGTGATGTCGCGGGACGGCATGCCCGGCACGCGTTACCGGCCCGCACGGCGGCAGGGGAGGTGCCGCCCGCCCGGCGAGCCAGGCTGCGCTTATGCCCGGCCCGGCACGCGTCCCGGTACTGAATGGCGCCATAGGCTCTGCTCACCCCATCGCTCAGCACTGCCCGCGTCCGCGGGCCGCATCCAGCCCGCCGGTCCGGGAAGGCTGGTCCCAGCCGGGCATGACCTGCCCGGTCCCGTGACGGCCCACCGGGCCTGGCGAGGACCGGCCGGCCCCTGCGGGTGCCGCAGCCCGGCCTTGCGGGGAGGGCGGCAGGTGACCGCCCGGCTTACATCCATGGTGCCTGGCTGTGATAGTAAAAACAAGTAAGCAAGAAGTAAGCCGGGTCACGCAGTGGTGGCCGGAACCGGTGATACGCCATCTCCTGCGGGGCTGCTGGACGTCGCCAGCCGGGAAGGGGCTAGCCATGGGGAGCATGCGCGCGGCCAGCGGCCGCGGCACGGTGCCGCCGCCCGCGGGGCCATGCACCTTGCGGGGGAACGGCCACGATCGTTTGCGTGCGTGGCCGCTGCCGTTCCTGGACCGGTGACAAGCGTGCGGTACCGGCTCGAAGTCCGGCTCACGCCCGCGGATGCCGGCCAGCGGGTAGTGATCCGCTGGCGCCGGCCCGCCCCAGATGGCAGTGAGCAGACCGCCGACATCCTTGGCAGGCTTGAAGAGTGCGATGCCTCTTCCTTCACGGTCCGCACGTCCGGCGGGCGGCTGGTCGTGATCCCCCGCGCGCGGGCGCTCGCCGGGAAGGTCGTGCCGCCAGCGCCGCACCGCCGGCCGCCCGGGGACCCCGCGAGACGTTGACGGCGCGGTCCGGGTGACCGCTCAGCGCATGGCATCGTCCCGCCACGGCCTGGCGAAGCTCCGCAGCGGGCCCTGCCGCCCCGCGGCCTGACCCGGGGCCTGGCGCGGCCGGCACGGCCAGGCGCGGCTGGATCGCGAGTCCGCAGGACGGTCACGGGCGCTCCGGCCTGTTTTTTTCAAAGATTGTTAGTATAAATAACAGGAACATATGCGGGCGAGGCTGCGAAGCAGGGAACGGAGCGGTACGTGACCAGTACCAGCCTGCGGCGGGCCGCGCCTGCGGGCAGGCCCGTCTTTGCCGGGCACGCCGCGAAGGCCAGCTGTCTGCTGCTGCCGGTCCTGACTGGATGTGCCGGTCCGGCGGCTCTGCTGCCCTCCGGGGACCACCTGGCAGGCTGGCGGTGAGCGGCCCCGGCCCGGCCGCTGGCAGCGGGGTGCGGGCCTGCGGTCTGGACGAGATCGGCGGCGGCCGCCCAGTCCACCTTGACCTCGGCGGCTGCCCCGTGTGCCTGGTCCGTACCGCTGGCACCGTCTATGCGCTGCGCGATGAGTGCACCCATGAGCCGGTGCCACTGCCCGAGGGTGAGGTGGCCGGCGGCACCATCGAGTGCTGGCTGCACGGCTCACGTTCTGATCTGGCGGCGGGCCGGGTGCTCTGCCTGCCGGCCACCCGCCCGGCGGCCGTCTTCGCTGCCCGCGTGGACGGCGGCGACGTCTGCGTTCGCTTGCCGCCTGGCCGGGAAACGGCCACGGGATAAGCGGCCGGGCACCCGGTCGTCTCATGCAGGCTGGTGGCTGGCCGGTGAGCGGGCTGCGGAAGGGCAGGGATGGTGATGCGGCGGGCGAGGACGGGAGAGACCCGGCCGGAGAGCCTGATCGTCTGCATGCACCGGCTGTGGCCGGGCCGTAACCTGCTGCGGGGCGCCATCGGCCGGGCCGGGAGCGCCGTTCTGGTCGTGGCTTTCCTGGCCGGGGCTGCGCTGGTGGCACTGGCCGCGGGCCGCTGGGCGGACGCTGCGGGCTTGCGCGCAGAGCATCCCGGGTCGCCCTGGCGCCGGGTTCACGCGGTCTTGCGCCAGGAGGACCCCAAGACAGCCCGTGCCCTGTTCCAGCCGCCGCCCGGGGTCCCGGTCCGAGCCGGATGGGCTGCGGCCAGGGGACTGCATTCTGGCGCGATATACACGCCGCCGGGGCCAGGGCGGGCCGCACGGTGATCGTGTGGATCGACGGGTCGGGACGCCCGGCTGCGGCTCCGCAGCAGCACTCCGATGTGGCCGGGCAGGTGATCCTGGCCACGGCGCTCGCCCCGGTTGCGCTGATCCTGGTGCTGGTGGCCGCGGGGGCGCTTGCCCGCGTCCATGCTGGACCGGCGGCGGCTGGCGGCCTGGGACGACGAATGGGCGCAGCGGACCTGGCGGTGAGGGCGCGGCCTCAGGACGGCCACGGCGCACGGCGGGGCCCCGGTCCGCCTGAGCCTGGGTAAGGGGGTATCTCAGCCGCCGGCCGGCCCTCAGCCCGGATCGCGGGGAACCGAAGCTGACCGGTCCGGCCGCTGCCGGTGCCGCTGAGCCCTCTCGCGGCGGCATTTCTGGGGCTCGCCGCCAGTGGCCTGGCCCCGGTATGGGGCCGCGGACCGCGAGAGTAGCCGATCCCAGCGCGGACGCCGTTGCGCCCGGCCTGCCTTGCCCGTGCCACGTTCGCAGGCTGGCTGGCCACACTCTGGCTGCTGCCATCAAGGTCGTGCCCGGTCAGCCTGTCACCGGTCCGGCGCGGACTGCGGCACGCCCGTGCCGGGCGCGGGGGCCGCCGTCAGCCGCGGCGGCCGCAGCCGGGATGATCACACGCTTGACAGCAAGCTCCGTGGCGCGCGTGTTTGCCGCGCCGCAGTATCGCCTGTCATCGTGGTCATCCGGCGAGCACCGCCCCGAGGGCCAGGAGCGCGAGGCTGAGGGCGGCGATGAGGGCGCGGAGGATGCCGGCGCTGATCGCTTCCCGCCGGACCTGGCCGGCCAGCCGCGGGCTGCCGGGATGGCCCAGCGCGCTGCGCCGCAGCCGGGTCATCCGCCGGGCTTGCAGCACGCCCGCCACCGTGACGGCGACCAGGGCTCCAGCGACCGCCGTGGCGGCGGTGACCTGGCCGTTCCAGGGGTGACCGGACAGCAGCGCCGCCCCGCTCACCAGCGCCACGGCAAGCGCCAGCCCGCCCACCGGCCCGTACGCGCGGCCCAGGCCGCGGAAAAGCTCAATCCGTTCCGCTGGCCGCAGGGTCCGCGCCGCTACCCGCGCCACCACGAAGATCACCACCAGCCCGCCGATCCAGACCGCCGTGGCGAGCATCAGGACGCCTGCTAGCGCGGCGCCAGCCTGCGGCGCCAGCGCCCATGCTGGTGCCGCTGTCCCGGCCGGGATCACGTGCCTGGCTCGAGCGCGGCCACGACGCTGATGGTGGCCCCGGCGAACAGCCGGGATACCGGGCATACCGCTGCGGCCTCTTCCACCGCGGCCTGAAACCCGCTCGCGCTGAGCCCCGGGACCCGGCCGCGCACCTGCAATGCGGACGAGGTTATCGTCGGCACCCCGCCGGCCTCTTCCAGCGTCACGGTGGCGGTGACGGCCAGCACTTCCGGGACAGCCTGGCGGGCTCCGAGTTGGCGCGCCAGCGCCATGGCGAAGCAGGCGGAGTGCGCCGCCGCCGCCAGCTCCTCAGGGCTGGTCACCCCGTCCGGGGGCCCGGTCCGGGACGGCCACGTCACGGCCAGCACGCTGAAAGCCCCGGTCGCCGGGCGTACCGTGCCCAGGCCGCTGCCGAGCGGGCCTTCCCAGACAGTTTCCGCGGCGCGTTCCGCGATCGCCATCGCCTTCTCCTCTGACCCGGGTTCTGCCTGACTGATCCCACTATGCTGTTCGTCCGCCTGGCCGGGGCATTGGCTCACCCCTGGGGCTCCGTCTGCCGGGTGACCTCAACGGCCCAGCGCTCCGGCCCCTCCTGCAGGTAAACGAGGCTGTAGCCACCGGGGGCGAACTCAGCAACCTGCCTCCACAGCCGGTACGGGTCGCTGCGGGAGCGCAACTCCACGTGCTCACCCCGGCTTAGCCGCAGCAGCCGGTCGACAGCCGCGTCGGCGGCCTGGCCAGCAGGAAGAACGTCGAGGTCGATCACTGGTCCCTCTGTGAGCGGATACCACCCATCCGGGCTCCCGCCTGGCGCCAGGGTCGCCGGCACGCGGCCGGGCACGCCCGGTGCCGCGGGCAGGGCCTCCTCCGCTCCGAGGTGGCGTCCGGGCTGGCCGGGGAAATCCCGGGTGCCCGCCAGACCGTGCTCATCGGGCAGGGTGCACACCGGTGCCTGGGCCTGCGCAGCCGGCTGGGCGGGATCTGATGTGGTCACTGGCGCGGCCTGCCACTCGCATGGCCGATGCGCACCCGCCATTCCGCTGGCCCGGCCTGAAGGTATTCCCAGGTGAACGCCCCGGGGCACTCGGCCTCGAACTGGTACCGCAATGGCAGCGGGTCGTGGTCATTGACCAGCACGATGGCTGCCCGCGGCGAGAGTGCCCGGTAGGTGCTGAAGATCACGTCGTGCCGCTGCCAGTGCGCAATCTCGCGCACATCCAGCTCCCGGTCATCCCCGCTCCCCGGTCCGCCTGCACCCACCGGGGCGCGGTCATCCGCGGCCAGCCGGCCGATGCGCACACGCCAGGCCTCCGGCCCGGCCTCGAGCGAGTCCCAGGTGAACTCCCCCGGATGCTCGGCCTCGAACTGGTACCGCAATGGCCTGGGGTCGTGGTCGTTGACCAGGACGAAACCGGCGCCGGGGACGAGGGCCCCGTAGGCTGCGAAGATCGACTCGTGGCGCTGTGCTGGGGCGAGGTCGCGGACATCCAGATCGTGATCGGCCGTCTGGCCACCCGGACCGGCCCCCCGCGCGTGGCTGGCGGCCAGGCTCGCGGTGGCCGGCCCGGCGGGCACCCGCCGGGCCAGCCCGTGCAGTGCCGCGGTCACCCGGACCGCGAGCTCAGGCCGGGGCTCGCGCAGCTCGGCCCACGCTGACGCGGCGAGCTGGCACGCTCTGTCGCCGTGACCCGCCCGGGCCAGCTCGGTGGCCGCCTTCAGCAGCAGCGACAGCACCGCGGCCTGCGGATCTCCAGCCGCCGGGTCTCCCGCCCGCGGGACGTGCCTGGCCTCTCCGGTGCGGCGGTGCATCTCCCCCAGCAGTGCGGTGAGATCGGCTGCGGGCTCGGCGAGCAAGGCCGGCAGCAGGATCTCGTTTTCCTTGGCCACGTGCGCGGTGAAAAGCACGGCGATCTGTCCGGCTTGCTCCGCCGCCGAGGCAGCGCCTGCTGCGCCGGCGAGCCGCCCGGCTGCCGCGGCGAGGGCGCGGTGCTCGGCGGTCATCTCCCTGACGGTGCCGGCCAGGCCGCCATCGGTCCCGGCGGCCCGGTAGAGAGTGTGTTCCTCCGCTTCCGCGTGCGGGAGCACCTCATCGGCCAGGTAGGCGACCAGCGCCGCGGCGGCCCGCTCATGCGGGCCGCCGCCCGCGGCGGCCCTGTCCAGGGCCTCCACCCGCGTCCGGAGCCCATCCTCGAGCGCCCGGTGATGCGAGCGCATGGCCTCAAGAGCCTCGGTCTCGGTGATCGTCACGGCATCTCCCTCCTCAGGATGTCCACGCACGATCACAGTAGTATTTATTAGTGTTCTCTGTAAAATCGTTGAGGGCGGGACGCCGGCCGCCTGGCCCTGACGGGCGTCCGTCCCCGCAGCGCTGGCGTGACCACGAGTGCCGCTGCTCAAGGGATCCCCACGGGGACATGGCGCTCCGGCTGCGGGAGCAGGGCGGCAGGCGGAGGAAGGCCCGTCCTGCCGCCTGGATCGGGACCGTGGCACAAGTGTGCAGCCGGGGTGGAGTCAAATATACCAATATGAGTCGTTTAAATCATGGTGGGCATCTTGACTGGCCGCCGGGTGCCGTCATCCCCTGTACCCGGCCGCCCTGGCGGACGGCCCGGGCCGGGCGGCGGTGACCTGGCCCGGATCTGCGCGAGTGCGCCCGGCCATCGGGCCGGATGTGCACCGGCATCCCGGGCATGTCCCCGCAACCTCACCGCGCAAGCACTGCCGCAGGCGCAACAGCCTGACCTGCCGGCTTGGGCAGGCTCAGCGCAGGGGGGAGGGCCGGCCTCGCTCTGCTTGCGTCCTCGGGCCAAAGATGCGCCGGTCAGCCTCGGTGATGGGCACATCGTTGATGCTGGCTTCCCGTCGCTTCATGAGCCCGTCCTCGTCGAACTCCCACAACTCATTGCCGTAGCTGCGGTACCAGTGCCCGCTGGCGTCATGAGACTCGTACTGGAACCGCACGGCGATGCGGTTGCCGAGAACAGCCCAGAGATCCTTGCGCAACGCGTAGTCCCGTTCCTGGGCCCACTTCCGGCGCAGGAACTCGATGATCTCGGCCCGCCCGGTAATGAACTCATCCCGGTTGCGCCAGACCGACCCCTCCGTATACGCACCCGCCACCCGCTCCGGGTCGCGGGTATTCCAGGCATCCTCCGCCGCCTGCACTTTCTGCCGCGCAGTCTCCTCGGTGAAGGGCGGCAGCGGTGGTCGTTGGGCCACCAGATCCTCCTCCTGGCGCAACGTGTGCACGCCAGTCGCGGTGATGCGGGCCCCAGCAGGCGCCCTGCCGACGCTACGGTGCCGCTGCCTGGTCTACCCCAGCCAGCCCGGAATGCACCATGGCGGGCCAGGATCACGTTGGTTACCAGCTGAATGCAGGCGTTTTGACCGTCGGGGCATTATTTAATGTGCCGACCATATCAATATCTGACCGGCAGGGCGATGGCAGAACCTGTCAGCGACCACGGCGGCTGCACTTCCACCAGAGAGATACCGAACGGCGAGACAAGCCACGATGCCAGCCGCAGGTCACACTGATCGTCAAGCTTGTCGTTGCGGATCTCCGGTATCGCCGCGGCACAGCACGCGCGCGCCCGCCGCACGATGGGGGTAGCGGTGTTCGGTGCCCTGGCAAGCGTCAGCGCTCTGGCTGTGCTGTTTCCCCGGTGTCCCGCTGGGGCTGACTCAGGCCCGGCCAGGCGCGCCGGTGGGTAACTGGCCGCTGGCAAGGGGTAACAGGAAGCTGATGATGATTCTGGGAAGATGGCTCCCGGCGATGGGCGCCGGCGCTGACGGGCAGGGACGATCCATGGGGCTCACGGCTACGGCCAATCAGGGACCTCCACCCTGGCTACTTCGCATTCGTCATGGTCACGGGCATCATCTCTGCGGGCACGTTCCTGCTGGGACCGTCGTGGCTCTCGCGTGCCTTGCTCGTCGCCGCAGCGGCCGGGCTCGCCGTGCTCAGCGCGGCGCTGGCGGTCCGGCTGATCATCTTCCGTTCCAGCGTCGCAGCCAGCATTCAGGCACCAGAGCGCGTTTTCGTGTTCTTCACGATCATGGCCGGCATCGACGTGCCCGGGGTGTGGCTTGCCGCGGCGGGTCATCTGCTGGCCACGGCGATCCTGGCCGGCCTGGCTGCTGCTGTGAGGCTCGTGCTGACCTACGGCGTGCCTGCCTGCTGCTCACCCGGGAGCGCGACCCGTTCCTCGGCGGCGCCAACGGCGCCTGGCTGCTGTGGGTGGTCGGCACCCGGTCCCTCTCGGTCGCAGGCTCGCGGCGCTAGCGTCACCGGCGGCTTGCGCTGCGCTGCGTCGCTGTCAGCGAGTTGGCCGGACGGGTGCGGGCCGGAATGGTTGGACGGTTGACCCGGTGCACCGGTTCGCCAGCTCGGTGACACTGCCAGGCCGGCCGAGCGGCGTGCCTGTCAGCCATCGTCGCAGTCGTCCAGCCGCGCCAGCCAGGTAGCGAGGCGGTCGATCGGGATCTCGTGTTCCGGGCAGAGGTCCACGAACCGGCGCATATGTTCGGCCAGCACGGTGAAGGTCACCGACTCTTCCCCCCTGCGGCCCTCGAGCTCCTCGATACCCCGGTCGGTGAAATACATGGTTGCTTCCCTGCCTCGCTGCCTGATGGCGGTGTGCTGAACAAAACGGCTGTCACGCCGGCCGTGGAACTGACCCTGATGATCCCTTCGTGGGCGCCGGTGACCACCAGGTTCTTCTAGTCGTGACTATATTAATTGCCGCCCCCGCCGCCGTCCGGGCAACCGGGGCAGCGGAGTTCAAGATGCGGGCAGAGACGAACATGCGCGGTTGTCAGCATCCATCCGCGCGGGACGAACCCGCCCTGATCACGGCAGGCCTGGCCAGCCAGGGAGGTGGCGGCCGGACAGCCGGGCCAAAGCCCGGACAGGTGCCTGCGCCTCGGGGCGGCCGGATCGCCCTTCCCTGTGAAGGGGCCCGCAGGGTTCTCCGCCGACCTGGCTAGTGCCGACGGCTCGGGTATCACCACCCGTGATATCGCTGGAGGCTGTCGCTGCCGGGGGAGGGGTTCGGGCTGCAGTCCGGGGACGACCGGATCAGGGTTACACGGGAGCTGTGCCGCCGCGGTACAGGCAAGGCCGTGATGGGGGGACCTGCACCACCGGCAGCGTGAGATCACGGTGTAAAACCGCCGCCCGGGCCAGGCTCGGCTGAGCGTTCACGACCCATCCCGGTGTCCTCGGCCGACGATATCATGGGGCGCGGGCCTGGCTGGTACCTACGCCTGGCAGGGGAAGTGGGAAACGCTCAGCGTTTTTGTCCTTTCCCGGCCAGTGCACTCCGGGCCGTGATGCCGCCGCTGCTGACGACCTATTGCCGGCCGCAGCGGCAGCGATCACCCCTCAGAAGTCCCCACGGGATTACTGGGCGCTGGCTGCTGATCCGCCAGCGCCTCGAGGCTGCCGGATGAGCCGGGTCTCACGACCAGGTCACCGTGCCTGCCCACCAGTTACCAGGGGGCTCGGGGCCGGGCAAGGGATAGGCACTCGCCATGCCCGCGTTGTCAGGGCCGCCAGCGACTGCGCCCTTGACAATGGCCATGGGGGCATCCGCTCAACCTGGACGCCCCTGAGGCGGGCTCAGTGAGCGGGCGGGTTCTCGGCGGCGACTGGCGTGCGTGTCCGGGTCCGGCCGGACTGGATGTCGGGGTGGTGCAGGTTGAATGCGGGCCGTTCGGAGCGGATGCGCGGGATGCTGGTGAAGTTGTGCCGCGGCGGCGGGCAGGAGGTCGCCCACTCCAGCGAGTTCCCGTAACCCCACGGGTCGTCCACGGTGACCTGCTCCCCGAATTTCCAGGTCTTGTACACGTTGTAGAGGAAGAAGAACGTGGAGACACCGAGGATCCAGGAGCCGATGCTGGAGATCTGGTTCAGCGTGGTGATGCTGCCGGGCATGTCGGGGTAGTTGGCGACGCGGCGGGGCATGCCCTGGATACCGATCCAGTGCTGCACCAGGAACGTCATCTGGAACCCGATGAACAGCGTCCAGAAGTGCCACTTGCCCAGCGTTTCGTCCAGCATCTTGCCGGTGAACTTGGGCCACCAGAAGTAGAACCCGCCGAACATGGTGAACACCACGGTGCCGAACAGGACGTAGTGGAAGTGGGCGACGAGGAAGTAGGTGTCGCTGACGTGGAAGTCCAGCGGCGGGGAGGCGAGGATGACGCCGGTGAGCCCGCCGAACAGGAAGGTGACCAGGAAGCCGATGATGAACAGCATCGGCGCCTCGAAGGTGAGAGCGCCGTGCCACATGGTGCCCACCCAGTTGAAGAACTTGATCCCGGTCGGGATCGCGATGAGGAAGGACATGAGGGAGAAGAACGGCAGCAGCACGGCTCCGGTGGTGAACATGTGGTGCGCCCACACCGTCATCGACAGGCCGGCGATCCCCATCGTGGCGCCGACCATGCCCTTGTAGCCGAACAGCGGCTTGCGGGAGAACACGGGCACGATCTCGGTGGCGATGCCGAAGAACGGGATCGCGACGATGTAGACCTCGGGGTGGCCGAAGAACCAGAACAGGTGCTGCCACAAGATCGCCCCCCCGTTGGCGGCTGAGAACACCTGCGCGCCCAGCTTGCGGTCGATCTCCAGCACCAGCAAAGCGGCCGCCAGCACCGGGAACGCAAGCAGCACCATGATGCTGGTGACCAGCACGTTCCAGGTGAAGATCGGCATCCGGAACATCGTCATCCCCGGTGCGCGCATGCAGATGATCGTGGTCACGAAGTTGACCCCGCCCAGGATCGTGCCCAGCCCGGACAGCACCAGGCCCATGATCCACATGTCGCCGCCGACGCCGGGCGAGTACACCGCGCTGGTCAGCGGCGAGTAGGCGTACCAGCCGAACCCCGGGGCACCGCCGGGGGTGAGGAAGCTGAACAGCAGGATCAGGCCGCCGAAGACAAAGAAGTAGTAGCTGAGCAGGTTGAGCCGGGGGAACGCCACGTCCGGCGCGCCGATCTGCAGCGGCATGATCTCGTTGGCGAACCCCACGAACAACGGCGTCGCGAACAGCAGCAGCATGATCGTGCCGTGCATGGTGAAAAGCTCGTTGTACTGCTGGTCATTCACCAGGTGGTTGTCCGGCTCAAACAATTGGGCGCGCATGATCATGGCCATCAGCCCGGCGACCATGAAGAAGAAGAACGAGGTGATCAGGTACAGGTGACCGATGATCTTGTGGTCGGTGGACGACAGCCAGTCAGCGAGCACCGAGCCCTTCTGATAGCCGCCCGGCGGCCCCGCGACCGGCGCGGGAGGGACGGGGGGCGCGGTGACCGGCGGATTGATCGTGCTCACTGAGCCCCCCCAGATGCGTTTTGCAGCGCCTGC
>DATCFY010000064.1:0-14873 GCA_036509255.1 Streptosporangiaceae bacterium | reverse complement strand
TCACGAGACTCACCGCCTAGGCTCTCCCCCATGGTCGAGCACTTGGAGCTCCCGCGGCCGCTGCGACTCATTCGCTGCACCGGGTTGAGCTTGAGCGAGTCCCTTGGTCTTCCGCTCGCCGCCTACTTCCTGGGCGCCTGGCTGGGCGGCCGGAACGCCGGGCTCATCGCGGGCGTCCTGGCGATCTGGCTCACGGCGGTGATCCGGAAGATCACCTGCGGCTCAGTGCCCAGCTTGCTGACCATCTCGGCGATCGTGCTCACCCTGCAGACCGTCGTGGTCCTGGCCACCGGCGTGTTCTGGATCTTCCTGCTCCAGTTCCCGCTCGGCTACGCGGCGATGTTCATCCTGTTCGCGCGCACCGCCCGCGGGCCCAACCCGATCGTGGCCAAGCTCGCCGCTGAGGTGGTGGCCCTGCGCCATCCGGCATACCACCCGGGACTGCACCGCTTCTTCCAGGGCGCCACCTGGCTCTGGTCGGGCATCTTCCTGGTCCTCACCGCGGGCCTGGGCGTGATGATGTGGACCGAGCCGGCCAGCACGTTCCTGTGGCTCTCCACGGTCGCCACGGTCGCCGGGACGGTCGCAGGCATTGGCGCCTCGGTGCTGTGGTTCTGGTCAGTCCTGCGCAAGCATGGGCTGCGGGTGCAGTTCAGCCCGGCGTAACGGTTTTCGTTGCGGAGAATTTGACCCTAAGAATTTGACCTTCAGAGTGACCGTCAGGCGATCAGCGTCGGCTTCAGTTCCAGCAGGTGCGCCAGCAGGCCGTTGATGAACGCGGGAGACGCGTCGGTGGACAGGTCGCGGGCCAGCAGCACCGCCTCGCTGATCGCCACCGCGTCCGGGACGTCGTCCGCCCAGAGCATCTCGTAGAGGCCGATGCGCAGGACGTTGCGGTCCACGATCGGCATCCGGTTCAGGGTCCAGCCCTCCGCGTGCTCTTCCAGCAGCTGGTCGATGCGCTCCCGGTGCGCCTGGACGCCGCGGACCAGTTCCGCCGCGTACTCCCCAACCGGCGGGCTGTCCATAATGATCCGCTGTTCGAGCATGTCCAGCACCGGCTCGCCCCGGACCTCGGCCTCGAACAGGATGTCCAGGGCCCGCTTGCGGGCCTTGCTACGGGCGGCCACGGAACCAGCTCGCTGAGTATTCACCCGCGGGGGAATCGGGCACAGGGGAATCGGGCACGGGGGGCCGGGTCACGCGCGGCCCATGTAGTCACCCGTGCGGGTGTCCACCTTCACCTTTTCGCCCGTGGTGATGAACAGCGGCACGTTGATCTGGGCGCCGGTCTCCAGGGTGGCGGGCTTGGTGCCGCCGGTGGAGCGGTCCCCCTGCACCCCCGGGTCGGTCTGGCTGACAGTCAGCTCCACCGAGGCCGGGAGCTCCACATACAGCGGGGTGCCGTCGTTGAACGCGACCGTCGCGGTCTGCTCCTCGAGCAGGTAGTCGGCGGCGCCGCCGACCGTCTGCCGCGGGATGCGCGGCTGGTCGTAGTCCTGGGTGTCCATGAAGACGAAATCCTCGCCCTCACGGTAGAGGTACTGCATCTCCCGCTTGTCGACGTTGGCCACGTCGACCTTGACGCCGGCGTTGAAGGTCCGGTCTACGACCTTGCCGGACATGATGTTCTTCAGCCGGGTGCGCACGAAGGCGCCCCCCTTGCCGGGCTTGACGTGCTGGAAATCGACGACGTTCCAGAGCTGGCCGTCGATGTTGAGCGTCATGCCGTTCTTGAGATCGTTCGTGGTGGCCACGTCTGCGTGTCTCCTGCGTGCGGGTGCGCCCCGCCGCCGATAGCCGGCTACAGGACGAGCAGTTCCCGGGTGGTAGTGGTGAGTAGCTCCTGCGGTGCCGCCGTCCCCGTCCCGGCGCGCACCACCAGGGTGTCCTCGATCCTGACGCCGCCGCGCCCGAGGAGGTAGATCCCGGGTTCGACGGTGATGGGGACCCGGTCCCCGAGTGTACCCGTCCGGCCGTACCCCATGATCGGTGCCTCGTGGACTTCAAGGCCGACGCCGTGGCCAAGCCCGTGCTGGAAATGCGCACCGTGCCCGGCCTCCGTGATCAGGTCGCGGGCCGCCGCGTCCACGGTCCGGACGTCCGCGCCGGGCACGGCCGCCCCGATCCCCGCGGCCTGCGCTGCGGCCACCAGCGCGTAGATCTTTCGCTGCCAGTCAGCGGGCTCGCCGAGGACCACCGTGCGGGTCATGTCCGCGTGGTAGCCCTGGTAGCGGGCCCCGCAGTCGACCGTGATCATGTCACCGGCCGCGAATGGCCGGGCGGACGGCACGTGGTGCGGGATGGCCCCGTTCGGGCCGCTGGCCACGATGGTGTCGAAAGCCAGCCCGTCCGCGCCCAGGTCGGTCATGGCCCGCTCCAGCGAGATGGCCAGCTCGCGCTCGGTCACGCCGGGCCGGATCAGGGGCACGATCTGCTCGAACGCACGCGAGGTGATCTCGCAGGCCCGGGCGATCAGCGCGATTTCCTGCTCATCCTTGGCCATCCGTATTTCCTCAACGGCCCGGCCCAGTGCCACTAGCTCCGTCCCGGGAACCGCCCCGGCGAGCGCCCGGTAGCGCTCCACGGTCATCTCGTGTGCCTCGAACGCGAGCCTTCGCACGCCCCGGGTGGCCGCAACGCGGGCCAGGGCCGGCTCGATCTGCCGCTCGATAAGGATCTCGAGGTCGGGGCTGGCCTCCCGGGCCGTGCCCGCGTAGCGGGAATCCGTGGCGAGGACGGGGCCGGCGCCGGATTCGGCGGCGCCGCCGCCAGCACCGCCGCCGCGGGGAGCGTCGCCGGGCGGACCGTCGCTGACCACACCGTCGCCAGGGGTCGCGTCGGGCAGGAGCAGGGCCGCGTTGGAGCTGGCCAGGCCGGTCAGGTAGCGGACGTTGGCTGGACTGGTGATCAGCGCGGCGTCCGCGCCGAGCGCGGTCAGGACCGGCCCGAGCCGCTCCCGCCGGGCCCGCTGAAGCTCAGGCATGCCCCGACTGTAACCGGGTCACGGTGGCACGGGCCAGGACGGACAGGACCGTTGGGCGGAGCGAGTCGGTCCGGTCCCACAGGACAGCCGGGATCGAATCGCGCTGCTGGACGTGCTCGATGCGGCCGAACCCGTGCCGCTCCAGCAGGGCTGACATGCCGCCGGGGGCAAAAAACGACAGCCACGGCTCGCCGCGCTCGGCGGCCGCGGGCGCCACGAGCTCGACGTAGGTATTGCCGGTCTCGTCGCGCAGGACGGCGGGCAGCATGTAGTCGGTGATGAGCTGCGTACCCGGCGCGAACCCGCCGATCTCCGCCAGGGTCCGGCTGATCGCGGCCTGGGTGAGGTACATGGTCACGCCGAGCCAGCTGACGAGGGCCGGCCGGGCCGGGTCGAACCCGGCCTGGCGGAGGCGGCCGGCCAGCGAGTCGCCCTCGAAATCCATGGCCACGAAGCGCACGTGGTCCGGCTCGGCGATTGCGGCCGCCGCGAGCCGCTCGCGTTTCCACTGCTGGGTGCCGGGGTGATCGACCTCGAAGACCCGCACCCGCCCGGGCACGTCCGGGCCGGCTGGTCCCGTGCGGTAGGCGAACGAGTCGAGGCCCGCGCCGAGGATCACATACTGGGTCACGCCGTGGCGGACGCAGGTGGCCAGCTGGTCCTCGGCGGACCGGCTCCGGCACAGCACCTGGGCCCGGGCGCAGGACAGCACCGGGTGCGTACCGTGCGCCCGGTGATAGCTGATGAATTCCTCGGCCCGCTCGCCGAGCAGGGCAGCCGCCAGCCCATCGGCGAAGATGACGGGGACGCCGTCGACGATCAGGTGGGCGGCCCGCGCGGCAGCGGCGGTCAGGGCCGTCTGGCTGGGCAGATCACTGTTTTCCACGCCGCGGACAATAGCCGCTAATTTCCTTTACAATACCACACAAATAGAAATTTCGGAAGCATATTCGAATGACAATTGCGCGTCATTAGCAGTCCGCCCGGCCATTACCGGGGCGATTGCCCGCCGGGGATCACTCGTCCGCAGTCAGGCCGGTGATGGCCCGCTGCTGCTCGCGGCTGAGACGGCTAAGCAGATGCCGACGGACCGCGGCCGCATGCACCGGCACCGCCTCGGCCAGTGCGGCGCGCCCGGCCCCGGTGAGGTGGACGGTCACGGTGCCGTCCGCGGGGCGGCGTTCGACCAGCCCGCGCTGCTGCATCCGGGTCAGATGGTGGGACAGGCGGCTCTTGTCCCAGTCCATCGAGTCCGCCAGGTCCTGCTGGCGGAGCTGGCCGCCGCCGAGATCGGCCAGCCGGGACAGGACGCCGTAGTCGGGGTCGGACAGGCCGGTCGCCGCCGCGATGTCCCGGGCCACCCGGTGCCGGATGCGGTCAGCCGACTGCTTCCAGGCGTGCCACACCTCGAGCTCCGCGGGCGACAGGCGCTTGGTTCCCATGGAGCGTGTCGCGCTGGTGACCGGCGGCAACAGGGCATCGGCAAGGCCATAGCCGCGGGGCTGGCCCGGGCCGGCCTGACCGTGTTCCTCGGCGCGCGCGACCCGGCGCGCGGGGCCCGGCCCGCGGGGCCCGGGCCGTCGCTGACCTGACCGGCCTGGCCCTGGCCGGCGCCGGCGACATCCGGCTGGTCATGCTGAACGTGACCGACCCGGGCTCGGTCCAGGCGGCCGCGGAGATGATCGGCGGGGAGTTCGGCCGCCTGGACGTGCTGGTGAACAACGCAGGCGTCAACGCCGGTTACCACAAGCCGTCCGAGGAGACCGCGGACGATCTGCGGTATGCCTACGAGACGAACGTGTTCGCGGTCGTCACTGTGACCAACGCCCTGCTGCCCTGGCTGCTCAACGCGCCCGCGGGGCGCATCGTGAACGTGACCAGCAAGCGCGGGCCGCTCGGCGGAGGAAGGAGCGTGGGCGGGGCAGCCCTCCATGGCGTATTCCAGCTCCAAGACCGCTCTCAACGCCATCACCGTCGATTACGCGCCGGAACTGGCCGGCACCCCGGTCAAGGTCAACGGCGCGGCACCCGGGCACGTGGCCACCGATTTCAACGGTTTCCGCGGCACCAGAACGCCAGAGCAGGGTGCGGCCATCGCCATCAGGCTCGCCACGCTGGGCGAGGACGGGCCGACGGGTGGCGTCTTCGACGACGACGGGGCCCTGAAGTGGTGAGGTCGGGCTGGGCCGCAGGCAGGGCCTGGACCTGGTGCCGGGCGTGGCCTAGTCCGGGGGCAGGCCGGTCAGGTACTTGGCCAGCAAGACGTCATCGACGTACTGGCCCTCGATCAGGAACTCGGCCCGCAGCACCCCCTCGCGCTGGAAGCCGAACCGGGTATACAGGCTGATCGCGTACGGGTTCGTGCTGAACGTCCGCAGGCTCAGCTTGCGGCCGCCGCGGGCCCGGGCCCGTTCCTCGGCCGCGGTCAGCAATGCCGTGGCCACTCCCCTGCGCCGCGCCTCCGGCGCCACCGCTAGTCCCAGCACGCCGACCACGTGCGCGTTCTCCGGCAGTGGCAGGGGGGAACCGAGCCGGATGTACCCGACCACCGCCCCGTCGATCACGCCGACCAGGAAGGCCTGGGGCGGGCTCTCGGTGAGGAAGAAGACCGACCCCGCCTGCTGGATCACCGACGGGAATCCGCTCCGCGGCGACCACGAGATCCTGTCCAGCCGGGCCAGCTGCGCCTCGTCGGAGGCACGCGCCACCCGGACCTCGACCGGGGTGACTGGTGCGGTCATGCGATCATCCTTTCGCACCAGCCGCCGCGGCCGTGCGCCGAGGCCGGGGTCCCAGCTAAGAAGCCCGCACCAGCCCGGTCCCGTCGGTAGCTGATGGCAGGATCAGGGGATGACGAACTCAGCCGCGCCGGCGGGCGTCAGCGCGGGCCAGGCCCAGACCGCCGCCGGCCCGGACGGTCTGACCGCTGAGCGGGCCGCCGCGCAGCTGCTGTCCGGGCCGCCTGCGGGCCGCGCCGAGGAGGTCGCCGAGCGGTTGCTGGCCATCCAGGGCCAGGATCCGCGCGGGGCCAGGCTGGCCGTCCGGGTCCGCAGCCAGGGGCTATCCGCGGCGGACATCGATCACGCGCTCACCGTGGACCGGTCGCTGGTGATCAGCTGGCTGAACCGCGGCACCCTGCACATGGTGCGCAGTGCGGACTACTGGCCGCTGCACCAGCTCACCACCCCGCAGCTGGAGACGGCCTGCGGCCGCCGGCTCGCGCAGGAGGGCATCTCGCCCGCCGAGGCGGACCGGGCGGCCGCGCTGATCGAGCGCTTCCTCACCAGCGACGGCCCGCTGACCCGCGCCCAGCTGGCCGCCCGGCTGCAGTCGGCCGGGGTGCGGACTGAGGGGCAGGCGCTGGTGTTCCTGCTGTTCCTGGCCTCGCTGCGGGGCATCTCGGTGCGCGGGCCCATGATCGGCAAGCAGCACGCTCACGTGCTGGCCCGGGACTGGCTGGGCGCGCCGTCCGCCACACCCGACCCGGACGCGGCGCTGGGCTGGCTGGCCCGCCGTTATCTGGCCGGCCACTCCCCGGCTAGCGACCGGGATCTGGCGAAATGGGCCGGCCTGCCGCTGCGCGACGCCCGCCGGGCGCTGCGGGACATCGCGAACGAACTGGACGAGGGCGAAGACGGCCTGGTGCGGCTGGCCCACACGGCGGACGGGACCGGCCGGGCCGGCCACGGCAACCGGGGCAGGCTGGAGGCTGGGCCGGGGCCGTTGCTCCCGCCGCCGCGGCTGCTCGGCGTGTTCGACCCGCTGCTGCACGGCTGGCAGTCCCGCACGGCGGTACTGGGCCGGCACGAGCCGGAGATCATCCAGGGTGGCATGTTCCGCTCGTTTGCCTTGGTGGACGGCCGCGCGGTCGGCACCTGGAGGCTGCCGGGCGACCAGGTCTCGCTGACCCTGCTGGAGGAGGTCAGCGACGCGCACCGCCGGGCCCTGGAAGCCGACGCGGAGGACGTGCGGCGCTTCCTCGGGCTGGCCCGCCCCGCCGGGCCGGAACGCGCCGGGCAGTAAAACTCGCGATATAACGCTTGCGGTCCAGACACGTCCCTCCCTATACTCGGCTACGGATATACGGAGACGGAGAAGCAGGCGGTCTTGATGGCAGGCAAGCGGCGGAGAGTGTCCAATCCCCTGGCCCTCGCCGTGCTGTCCACGCTCCGCGAGCGCCCGATGCATCCGTACGAGATGGCAGCCACCATGCGCTCGCAGGGCAAGGAACGCAGCATCAAGCTGAACTACGGCTCCCTGTACACGGTGGTCGACAACCTGGCCAAGCACGGCCTCATCGAGGCGATGGAGGCCAGCCGCGAGGGACGGCGCCCCGAGCGCACCGTGTACCGCCTCACCGAGCCGGGCCGCGCAGAGCTGGAGGACTGGCTCACCGAACTGCTCGGTACTCCCGTC
Source organism: Streptosporangiaceae bacterium (assembly GCA_036509255.1). Lineage (GTDB taxonomy): Bacteria > Actinomycetota > Actinomycetes > Streptosporangiales > Streptosporangiaceae > RYN-230. The sequence continues at coordinate 7,471 of DATCFY010000064.1, read as the reverse complement.
AAGGAGTATCCGCAGTTCGAGGCGGCGCTTGCGGAGATCGCGGTGCTCAACCCGGGCCAGGCACGCGACGTCCTCGAGCGCCGGGTGGAAGCCCTGGAGCAGGCCCTCGCGCAGGAACGGGCCGAGATCGCCCAGTTGACCTGGCTTCCACGCCTGTTCCTGATCGAAAACGAATACCACCTGGCCATCGGGGAAGCCGAGCTGGCCTGGGTGCGGAGCCTGGTGCGGGAACTCCAGGACGGCTCATTCCCGCTCATGAAGGAGTGGGACCACTGGACCCGCACCGGGGAATTCCCGGCTGGCCTGGCGGCTGAGCTCTACGAGGCGGCCGGCTGGTCCGCGCCAGTGGTGGGAGCTGTCACGCAGACAGCGGCCGCCGCCCATCCCGGCGCTGACCCCGATCCTGGCGCTGGCCCTCGTGCCGACGCCGAGCCCGAGCCCGGCTCGGGCTCGGGCTCGGGCTCGGGCTCCGGCGGGGAAGGGAGCCGCTGACCTGGCCCAGGACACGAGCCGGCCCCCGGCCAGGTGCGGGAACACCTGACCAGAGGCCGATCCTCGAACCGATCCCGCGGGAAACGAGATCCGATCGGGTTGTTGCAGCTCAAGGATACTCGGCGAGTTCCGTGCGGACTGGTTCAGCTAACCGACCCGTATGGAGGAATACGCCCATGAGTACCCAGGCACAAGCCGCGGGACCGGCGCGCGCCGCACACGCCCTAGCCCTCGCCATCGAAGCCCGTCAGCTGGTCAAGAGCTACCCCAAGGGGATCCGCGCCCTCGACGGGCTGAGCTTCACCGTTGAGGAGGGCACGGTCTTCGGCCTGCTCGGCCCCAATGGGGCCGGCAAGTCCACCACCGTCAGGATCCTCACCACCCTGGCGCAGGCCGATTCCGGGTCAGCCAGCGTGGCCGGCCTGGATGTGCGCACGCAGGCCGCCGCGGTGCGCCGCGCCATCGGCGTGGTCGCCCAGCGATCCGGCGCCGATCCCACCGCCACCGGCCGGGAGAACCTGCTGCTGTCCGGGCGCATCCAGGGCCTGCGCGGCCGGGAGCTGGGCCGCCGCGCCGGCGAACTGCTGGCCCGGTTCGACCTGGCTGAGGCCGCGGGCCGGATGGTCCGGACCTACTCGGGTGGCATGCAGCGCCGGCTGGACGTGGCCATGGGGCTGATCCACCGGCCAGAGGTGCTGTTCCTCGACGAGCCCACCGCCGGCCTGGACCCGGAGTCGCGCTCCGCGATGTGGGATGAGATCGCCCGGCTGTCCGCCGGTGAGGGCCTCACCATCCTGCTGACCACCCATTACCTGGAGGAGGCCGACCGGCTCGCCAGCCAGCTGGCCATTGTCGAGCGCGGCCGCGTGGTGGCAGCCGGCAGCCCGGACGAGCTGAAGGCCCGGCTGCACGGCGACACCGTGCACGTCGAACTGGCCGTTCCAGGGGACCCCGCGGAGCTGGACACCGTGCTGGGCCAGGTCCCGGCGGTCCGCGAGGTCACCGTGACCGGAACCCAGCTGAGCGCCCGGGCCGACGACAGCGCCACGACCGTGCCCGCCCTGCTGGCCGCCCTGGGGCGGGCCGGGATCGCGGTACACGGGATCACCGCCGCCCGCCCCACCCTCGACGACGTGTACCTGCGGTATGCCGGGCGCCGTTTCGCCGAGGCCGAGGAACCGGGCCTGGCCGCCAGCCAGCCCGCCCAGAACGCTTCCGGAGGAACCCGATGACCGCCATCGCCACCCACACCACCTGGATGACCCAGCGCCAGCTGAAGGCGCTGGCCCGGCAGCCTGCTTACCTCGTCATCCAGATCATCCAGCCGGTGATCTGGCTGTTCCTCTTCGGCTCGCTGTTCCGCAAGGTGGCGGAGCTGCCCGGGTTCGGCGCCCCGTCCTACCTCGACTACCTGGTTCCCGGAGTGGTCGTGATGAGCGCCCTGTCCACCAGCATGTGGAGCGGCATGACGGTACTCGAGGAGATCGACCGCGGCATCATGGACCGCTTCCTGGTCCTGCCGCTGCGCCGCTCGGCGATCATCAACGCCTCGGTCGTGATGCAGTCGCTGACCACCGCGATCCAGTCCCTCATCATCGTGGGGCTAGGCCTGGCCGCCGGGGCCCGCTATCCGGGCGGCGCGGTCGGCATGATCGTGCTCCTGGTGGTGTCCGTGCTGGTCGCGGTGGTGTTCAGCGCGCTGTCCAACACCATCGGGATGCTGGCCCGGCAGCGGGAGACCATCATCGGCCTCAGCGTGTTCCTGCTGCTGCCGCTGACGTTCCTGTCGTCGGCGTTCATGGCCCCGGCCCTGATGCCGCACTGGATGCGGATCGTGGCCGACTGCAACCCGGTCAACTGGGCGCTGGAAGCGTCGCGGGCCGCGATGAGCGCCGCCCCGGATTGGGCACGGGTCTTCGCCCAGGGCGGCGGGCTGCTGGCCCTCGCGGTCGCGGTCACGGCCCTGTCGGTGCTGACCTTCCGCGCCTACCAGAAGTCCGTCTGACCCGTTAGCGCCGCGGGCTCCGCCTGTCCGTGAACCCAAAGGCCCCGCAGGCCCCACGGGCCCGAGCCCCTTCTGATGATCTAACGATTGGTGTCGCTGGAATGCAGCGACACCAATCGTTAGATCACGAAGTCAGCCGGAGGGAACCCGCCAGGGGCAGGGGCAGGCGCGAGCAGGGCGGCCCGGGCGGCCTGGGTGAGCCGGGGCACGGCCCTGGGCAGCGCGGTCAGCTGGCCAGGTCGCGGACCTGCTCGATGAGCCGGACTCGCTCCGCGTGGCTGTCAGCGAGCGGGGTGACGTTGAGCGTGGTCACCCCGGCCTCCCTCATGGCCTCGACCCGCTCCGCGACCAGGCTTTCGGGCCCGATCAGCGAGGTGCCCTGGAGCAGTGCGGGGGGTACCAGGGCCGCGGCCTCGTTCTTGCGGCCCGCCAGGTACTCGTCCTGGATCCGGGCGGCCACTTCCTCGAACCCGAACCTTACGGCGAGCTCGTAGTAGAAGTTGTGGCCCTTGTCCCGGTGCGGGCCCATCCCGCCGATGTACAGCGCGAATATGGGCCGGGCCAGGTCCAGGTAACCGGACACGTTCGGGCCGATGGCCAGCGGGGCTGACGCCACCACGTCCAGCGGGCCGAGTGACGGGTCACGGCGCGCCCGGCCTTCGGCCAGCGGCTCCGCCCAGGCGGCAGCCGCCTTCTCCGGGTAGTAGAAGATCGGCTGCCAGCCCTCGGCCAGCTCGGCCGCCAGCGCCACGTTCTTCGGCCCGAGCGCGGCGATCATGATCGGGATCTGTTCGCGGACCGGATGGTTGATCAGCTTGAGCGGCTTGCCGAGCCCGGTGCCCTGCTCGGGCGGCAGCGGAACGGTGTAGTACTTTCCCGTGTACTCCAGCCGCTCGCGGCGCCAGACCTTGCGGCAGATCTCGATCATTTCCCGGGTGCGGCCGATGGGGGCGTCGTAGCGCAGCCCGTGCCACCCCTCGATCACCTGCGGGCCGGACGCTCCGAGCCCCAGGGTGAACCGGCCGCCGGACACGTAGTCGAGCCCGGCCGCGGTCATCGCGGTGAGCGCGGGCGTCCGGGAGTAGAGCTGGAAGATCCCGGAGCCGATCTCGAGCCGCTCGGTCTTGGCCGCGATGAAGCCGAGCTGGCTCACGGCGTCGAAGCTGTAGGCCTCGGGCACGAACACGATGTCCAGCCCGGCCTTCTCGTAGTCGGCGAGCTCGGTCACCGTCTCGGCGAAACCGCCGGAGTAGTTGAGATGCATCCCGATGCGCATGCTCCCGCCCTTTCGCGAGGCAGCCAGGCCGAATGCCGTTCGGCTCAGGTGATGTTGAGCGTAGTGGCCACGCGTGCAAGGTCAACCATCAGCCGGCGCCGGGAACCGACGCCGTGTCCTCCCCGGCCGCCGCCTGGACTGCGGTCAGCTCGGCGATGGCCTGGAGCGCGAGCTGATACGACATCAGGCCGAAGCCGGTCACCGTCCCGTCTGCCACCCCGGCCACCACGGACGTGTGCCGGAACTCCTCCCGCCGGGCCGGGTTGGTCATGTGCACTTCCACCAGCGGCGCGGTGCGCATGGCGAGAGCGTCGCGCAGGGCGTAGGAGTAGTGCGTGAACGCGGCGGGGTTCAGGACCAGCGGCATCCGGGCCAAGGCGGCCTCCTGCACCCAGGCGATCATCTCGGCCTCGTCGTCGGTCTGCCGGACCTCGACGTGCAGGTCCAGCGTGCGCCCGGTGAGCCGGCAGGTCTCCACCAGGTCGTCGAACGTCTGGGTGCCGTATACGTCTGGCTCCCTCGACCCCAGCTGGGCGAGGTTGGGTCCGTTGAGCACGAGGACCTGCTTCATCGTTCGCTCACCTCCTGGTAGGCCCGGCGCAGCAGATCCTCGGAGGGCGCGTCGAGCGTGCCGGGCCGGGCGAGCCCGTCGAGGACGACCAGCCGGAGCCGGGCGCCGCGGGCCTTCTTGTCCACTGTCATGGCTTCACGCAGGTCGGGCCACACATCGGCGCGGTAGACGGTAGGCAATCCTACCGCCTTGAGCACCCGGCGGTGCCGCGCGGCGGTCCCCGCGTCCAGGCGGCCCTCCAGCCGGGCGACCTCGGCGGCGAACACCAGGCCGATGCTCACCGCCTCCCCGTGCCGGATCTGGTAGCCCTCCACCCGCTCGATCGCGTGGCCGAGCGTGTGGCCGTAGTTCAGGATCTCCCGGCGCCCGGCCTCGCGCAGGTCTCCCGAGACGACATCCGCCTTCATCCGCACGGCCCGCTCGACCAGCTCCCGGGCATGCCGCCCGTGCGGGATGACGGCTTCCGACGGGTCCTCCTCGATCAGCTCGAGGATCGCCGGATCAGCGATGAACCCGGCCTTGATCACCTCGGCCAGGCCGCTCACGTACTCGGCGCGCGGCAGCGATTCCAGCACGGTCAGGTCGGCTAGGACACCGGCAGGCGGGTGGAACACCCCGACCAGGTTCTTCCCCTCCGGGATGTCGACCGCGGTCTTACCCCCGACGGCGGCGTCGGTCATCCCCAGCAGCGTGGTGGGTACCAGCACGACCCGCACCCCGCGCAGCCAGGTGGCCGCCACGAAGCCGGCGAGGTCCGTGGCCGCCCCGCCACCCACGCCGACGATCGCGTCGCTCCGGGTAATCCGGCTGGCGGCGAGCTTGGACCAGAGTTCGGCCGCGACGCTGATGTCCTTCGCCGCCTCGCCCGCCGGCACCCGGGCGGTGTGCACCTCGTACCCGGCGTCCTCGAGCGCCCGCCGGACCGGCCAGGCGATCTCATCCAGGCCCTCGGGGGCGATGACCATCACCGACGAGGCGTGCTTCCCGACCAGGGACGGCAGTTCGCCAAGGACGCCGGTGCCGACGACGACCTCGTAGGGATGATCGCCGCCGACCGGAATCCGGGTCACGCTCATGACGGCGGGCCCGCCGGCTCGTGGCTGGTCGCGAGCCGCGCGGCGACCTCGTCGGCGATTTCTTCAGGCTCACGGTCGTCGGTGGGCACGGTGATCCACGCCAGCGACTCATACACCGGGAGCCGTTCCTCCAGGAGCGACTTCATCCTGCCCCGCGGGTTGCCGAAGAGCACCGGGCGCGGACCGTCGAGCCCGGTCCGGTGTACCGCTGACACGAACCCGGTCTCCAGGTAGACCACCCGGCGGCCGGCCAGGAGGTCGCGGGTGCCAGGGTCGAGGATGGCGCCGCCGCCCAGCGCGAGCACGCCGGGGTGGCTGCCGATCAGGCTCGCCGCGGCCGCGCGCTCCAGCGCACGGAACGCGGCCTCACCGTCCTGGACGAAGATGTCGCCGACGGGCTTGCCCGCCGCCTCCTCGATGACCACGTCGGCGTCCACGAAATCCATCCCGAGCAGTTCGGCGACCAGCGCCCCGACCGTGGTCTTGCCCGCGCCGGGCGGGCCGATCATGATCGCGGCCGGCTGGCCCTGAGCCGGCTGGCCCTGATCTAGCGTGCTGGGCTTCGGTACGGTCACTTCATCTCCAGCGAGTTCAGGTACCCGGACCAGTTGCGGTGGGCCTCCGCCACGGAGTCGCCCCCGAACTTCTCCGCCGCGGTCCCCGCCAGCACCAGGGCAACCATGGCCTCGGCCACCACGCCCGCCGCCGGGACCGCCGTCACGTCGCTGCGCTGGTTGATGGCCCTCGCGGGCTCACCGGTACGCACATCGACCGTGGCCAGCGCACGCGGCACGGTGGAAATGGGCTTCATCGCCGCGCGCACCCGCAGCACCTCCCCCGTGCTCATGCCTCCCTCGATGCCGCCGGCCCGGTTGGTCCGCCGCCGGATGCCGCCGTCGGCCAGCTCGATCTCGTCGTGAGCCTCGGAACCACGGCGCCGGGCGGTGGTGAACCCGTCGCCCACCTCGACCCCCTTGATGGCCTGAATGCTCATCAGTGCCGCCGCGAGACGGCCGTCGAGCCGCCGGTCCCAGTGCACGTGACTGCCAAGCCCAGGCGGCAGGCCGTAGGCCACCACCTCAACGACCCCACCGAGGGTATCGCCGTCCTTGCGGGCCGCATCAATTTCCGCCACCATCGCCGCGCTGGCGGCCGGGTCCAGGCAGCGCACCGGATCCTCGTCGATCCGGTTCCGGTCAGCGGGCTCTGGCAGGCTGCCCTCCGGCGCGCTCACCGGCCCGATCGCGACCACGTGGCTGAGCAGCTCGATGCCGTACGCCTGGCTCAGGTACTGCCTCGCGACCTCGCCTAGGGCGACCCGCGCGGCGGTCTCGCGGGCGCTGGCCCGCTCCAGCACGGGCCGGGCATCATCGTGACCGTACTTCTGCATCCCGGCCAGATCGGCGTGACCGGGCCGGGGCCGGGTCAGCGGGGCGTTGCGGGCCAGGTTCTCCAGCTCCTCGGCCGGGACCGGGTCGGGTGACATCACCGTTTCCCATTTCGGCCATTCGGTGTTGGCGACCCGGATCGCCACGGGGCCGCCGAGCGTGCGCCCGTGCCGGATTCCCCCGGTGATCTCCACCTCGTCCTGCTCGAACTTCATCCGCGCGCCGCGGCCGTACCCGGCCCGCCGCCGGCTCAGCGCGGCGGCGATGTCCGCCGTGCTGATCTCGACGCCCGCGGGCACTCCCTCGCAGATGGCCACCAGGGCACGCCCGTGCGACTCTCCCGCGGTCAGCCAGCGAAACATGTCCCGATCCTCCCACGGACGGGTATGTGCAGGTGAATCACGCCGACCCAGCCTCCCGGCCGCCCTGCACCACCGAGACTTCGACGCCGCGCCGCAGCCGGTCGCCGGTGGCGGCCAGGAGGGCGTCTGCCGCCCGCCGCACCGCCGCCCCGGCCGCGGCCGGGTCACCGCCGGCCGCGATCGTGATCTGGAGCGCGAGGTCAGCCCCGGCCAGGCCGGCGTCCGCCGGCCCCGCGTCCAGCCCGTCCGCACCCGGGAGACCGGCCTTCGGGGGCCCGTCCTGGCCGCCCGGAGTCCCGGG
>DATCFY010000063.1:0-61465 GCA_036509255.1 Streptosporangiaceae bacterium | reverse complement strand
CAGGAATACTTGTATCGATCCCAGCCGCCCTGCCGCTTCCTTGACCACGCGCCGGCACGCCTCCGGGTCGGTCAGGTCGGCGGCTACCACCTCGAGGTGGCCGCCATGCTCGCTGACCCGCTGCCCGAGCTCTGCGAGCCGGGCCTGGTCCACGTCCACGGCCAGCACCCTGGCCCCCAGCCCGGCGAGCGCGAGCGCGCTCGCCCCGCCCAGACCGCCCGCTCCCGCGATGAGCACCGTACGGTCGCGCAAACCCAGCCAGTCATCCACCCGCGGTCGCTCCACTGTCTGTATCGGTGTGCGGGCCGGCTACCTGCGTACTACCCGCCGTGATACTTTCGAAGTGTGAAAGTCGATTTTAACGTGTCTCTAGACGATAGAGGCCCGGGGCCACGACTGTCCAGATAGCTACCCAGGGGGACACCACATGCCTGCGTCAGCGAACCCGGCGCGCGCCCGGCGCCCGTCAGCACGTGCAGGGCGCACAGGCAGCGCACCGCCCAACCCGGCCGGCACCGAGACGGCCGGCACCGAGGCCGCCGGCACCGAGGCCGCCGGTACCAACGCCACGGCCGGTAACGCCACCGGGACCCAGCCCGACTACCGGGTTGAGGCCCTGGCCAAGGGCCTGCGGGTGCTGTCGGTGTTCTCCGAGCAGCGGCCCACCTGGCGGATCACCGACATCGCCGCCGAGGTCTCGCTCCCGCTGCCGACCGCGTACCGGATCGTGATGACGCTGACCGCCGAGGGCTACCTGGATCACCTCCCCTCCGGCGAGTACCGCCCCGGGGTGCGCGTCCTGACCCTGGGCACCGCGGCGCTGCGCAGCCTGGACCTGGTCGAGCTGGCCACCCCGAAGCTCCAGGAGCTGGCCAACGCCACCCGGGAGACGGTCAACCTCGCGGTGCTGAGCGGCGACCAGGTGCTCTACCTGGTCCGGCTGCGCAATTCCGACCTGGTCACCGCCAACATCCGGGTCGGCTCGCTGCTGCCCGCCGTGCACACCTCGATCGGCAAGCTGCTGCTCGCCTTTCTCGGTGAGGACGAGCTGGCCAGGTCCGTCCGCAACGAGTCATTCGACGGGACCACCGGCCCGAACGCCAAACGCAGCCTCGACGAGCTGCGGCCCGAGCTGGCCACCATCCGCGCCCAGGGCTGGGCCATGCAGGACGAGGAGCTGGCCTACGGGCTGCGCTCGGTCGCCGCCCCGGTGCGCGGCGAGAACGGCGCGGTGGTGGCCGGCGCGAACCTGGCTGTGCAGTCCCGCGACTGGCCCGCCGCCCGGATCACCCGCGAGCTGCGGCCGATGGTGCTCGAAACGTGCACGGAGATCTCGCGGCTGCTGGGCTACCCGGGGAGCTGACTGACTCGTGCCGCGCCTCGCGAAACTTCAACCCCCTTTCCGCAACGAAGACCAGGAACGGCTCTATGCCTCGATTACCAGCGGGCCGAGGGGCGGCCGTCAGGGGCCCTTTGCACTGGTGGATGAGACAGGCGCGCTGACCGGGCCGTTCAACGCGATGCTGCTGCAGCCGGGGCTGGGCGCGGCGCTGCAGGCGCTGGGCGCAGCGCTCCGCTTCCAGGGGACGCTGCCGGGCCGCGCCCGCGAGCTGGCCATCCTGGTCGTCGCGGCGCACTGGGCGAGTGCGTTCGAGCAGCACGCGCACGAAGCCGCCGGGCGGCAGGCCGGGCTGACCGAGGCGGAACTCGCCGCGGTCCGGGCCGGCGAGGAGCCCGGCCTGGCCGACCCGGCCGAGCGGGCCACGGTCCGGGCGGCGCGGGCCCTGGTCCGGGCGGGCGACCTGGACGACGGGGAGTACGCCGCGGCCGTGGCCCAGCTGGGTGAGGCCGGGGTGTTCGAGCTCACCACCCTGGTCGGCTACTACGCGACGCTGGCGCTCCAGCTCCGGGTGTTCCGCGTGGACGCGCCGGGCTAGCCCTTTCCAGCCCGGACCCACTGATAGTAGATTTCGTCATATGAAACTGGTGACGTTCGACGAGGGCCGGACCGGGCGGGTTGACGGCGACACGGTGGTCGAGCTGGACTGCGGATCGACCCGGGAGTACTTCGAGCGTGGCGGGAACGTCGCCGAGACCGGGGAACGGCTTCCCCTCGCCTCGGTGCGGCTGCGCGCCCCCATCGTGCCGAAGAAGTTCTTCCACACCGCGGGGAACTTCACCGAGCACCACGAGGAACTGGCCAAAGTCAACTGGTCCCACCCGGTGCACAAGGGCATCGTGTTCTTCCAGAACGTGGACGCGATCATCGGCCCGGACGACCCGGTCATCTACCCCGAGCACCTGACCAAGGAGCTCGACTACGAACTCGAGCTGGCCATCATCATCGGCAAGTCCGGCAAGTTCTTCGGCCCCGACGAGGCCGCAGACTACATCGCGGGTTACACGGTCTTCAACGACATCACCGCCCGTGACATCCAGCGCCGGGAGATGAAGTCCGGGGTGTTCTCGTTCAGCAAGGCCATCGACACGTTCTGCCCGATCGGCCCGTGGATCGTCACCAAGGACGAGATCCCGGACCCGCACGACCTGGCCATGGAGCTGCGGGTGAACGGGGATATCCGGCAGAAGGGCAACACCAGCCGCATGGTGCTGTCCATGCCGCAGCTCGTCGCCTTCCACTCGCCCCAGGGTTTCAGCGCCGGGGACATCCTGACCACCGGGACCATCTCCGGGGTCGCCGCCGTGCAGCCCGACCCGTTCGAGTTCTACCTGCGCCCGGGCGACGTGGTGGAGGCCGAGATCGAGCACGTGGGCGTGCTGCGCAACCGCGTCGTGTCCTGGGAAGAGGGCCGCGGCACGCCGGTGCCCACCGGCGGCAGCCTGTACAGCGACTAGTCCCTCTCCACTTGACCGTGCGCGCAGTTAGCTGCGCCCGACCTCACTCGGCGGCACGGGGTCCGAGGCGGCCGGTGCCACCCCGGCCGGCCCCGTTGGGGCCGATCAGGCCGACGATCTCTCCCTCGTGCACGGTGAGACTGACCCCGTCGACGGCCGTGACGCCGCCGTAGGTCACGCGCAGATCCTCGACCACGAGCAGGTTGTTCATCCGGGCGCTCCGGAGGGTTACCGAGTTAGCGATGAACTTTCACTGTATGAAATCGACTTTAGTATAGTTGTTGACGGTAACCCTCCCGTAACCGTCCTGTCCAGGATTGAAATACAACGGATATGCCCCCGGGCATGGGAAAGCCCCGCCGCCCAGGGCGGGGCGACGGGACTCAGGGGACGAGGCTCAGGGGACGAGGCTCGGGCGACGGGACTCAGCCCGCCGTGCTAGCTGGGTTCTGCCCCAGCAGGGTCGTCTTGCCTGGCCCGGCTGGCCCGTCGGCGGCGCGCGGGCTCGGCGTTGCTGCGGCCCGCGGGCTCGGCGTTGCTGCGGCCCGCGGGCTCCCGGCCCGGGGGCTGGGAGGGGCGGGGCCGGGCGGGCAGCGGCAGGATATCCCGGGTCTCCGGCTGGCCCGCGGTCACGGTGACCGGCGCCCCGTAGTGCGTGATCTCCAGCGGCGGCCCGTCGCCGTCCAGGAGGTAGGTGACGCGGCCGGGTATCACCTCGACCCGCAGGTGGCGACCGCGCAGGACGAGGGTGAACGTGAGCCGGGTCAGCGCCGCGGGCAGCCGCGGCGCGAAGCCGGGCGGCTGCCCGGGGCAGTACCGCATCCCGCCGAAGCCCTGCACCAGCACGATCCACGACCCGGCCAGCGCCGCGATGTGCAGGCCGTCCCGGGTGTTGTGCTCCAGGTCGGCCAGATCCATCAGGGCCGTCTCGGCCAGGTAGTCGTAGGCCAGGTCAAGGTGACCGGTCTCCGCGGCGACGACCGCCTGAGTGCAGGCGGAGAGCGAGGAATCCCGGACCGTGAGCCCCTCGTAGTACTCGAAGTTCCGGACCTTGTCCTCTTCGCTGAACGCGTCCGGGCACAGCTGGATGGCCAGCACCAGGTCGGCCTGCTTGACCACCTGCTTGCGGTACAGGTCGAAGTACGGGAAGTGGGCCAGCAGCGGATACTGCTCCGGCCTGGTGTGGGCGAAGTCCCAGACCTGGTGATCGGTGAAGGCCTCCGCCTGGGAGTGCACGCCCCGCCCGATGTCGTACGGCAGCTGCACGCCGTCCGCCGCAGCCACCCAGGCGGCCACCTCGTCCGCCGAGACGCGCAGCTCCCTGGCCCGTTTGGGATAGCGCCGGGCCACCGCGGCCGCCGCGCGCAGGTTCCGGGCGGCCATCAGGTTCGTGTAGACGTTGTTGTCTGCGATGGCGCTGTATTCGTCCGGCCCGGTGACCCCGTCGATCCGGAAGGTCCCGGCCCCGTCATGATGGCCGAGTGAGCACCACAGCCGGGCGGTGTGCACCAGAAGGTCAAAACCGGTCGTGCTCTCAAATTGTTCGTCGCCGGTCGCCTCGGCATACTGGGCCGCCGCGTGCGCGATGTCCGCGTTCACATGGAACGCGGCGGTCCCGGCTGGCCAGTAGCCCGAGCATTCGGCGCCGCTGATCGTGCGCCAGGGGAAGGCCGCGCCGCGCAGGCCGAGCTGGCGGGCCCGGTCGAGCGCACTCTCCAGGGTGCTGCGCCGCCAGCGCAGCACACCCGCCGCGGCGTCCGGGATGGTGTAGGTGAGCACCGACAGGACGAACGTCTCGGCGTCCCAGAACGCGTGGCCGTCGTAACCGTTCCCGGACAAGCCCTTGGCCGGGATGGGCTTGCCTTCCGCGCGGGCGCCGGACTGCAGCACGTGGAACATGCCGAAGCGGGTCGCCTGCTGGATCTCCTCGTCCCCCTCCACTTCCACGTCGGCCCGGGCCCAGAAGTCGTCCAGGTAGGCACGCTGCTCAGTGGCCAGGCCCTCCCAGCCGGTCTGCACGGCCACCGTGAGCCCGCCTTCCACCTGGTCGCGCAGGGCTGGTCGGGAGCGCGTTCCCGACCAGCCGTACGCCACGAACTTCACCAGCCGGAGCGGCTGGCCCTGCTGGAGCCGGGTGCTCACGGTGAGCCGGGCCAGGTCCGGCCCGGTCTCGGTCCAGGTGTGGGTGTCCGCGTCGCAGGCCACCGCGTGCTGCATGGCGACCGCCAGCGTCAGGTCGCTGTGCCGGGTCCGGTGGATCAGCCCGACCCGGCCATCCATGGCGCCGTATTCCACCGACTCCAGCGGCGCCTCGAGCACCGCGGCGACCCGGGGGTCGCCGCCGCGGGGCGGCAGCTCCTCGTTGGCGACCAGCTCGGACTGCACCACCACGCGGAGCGGGCCGTCCAGCGACTCGACCTGGTAGCTGATGGCGCCGATCGAACGCTGGGTGAACGAGACCAGCCGGACCGAGCTGACCCGGACCCGGCGCCCAGCGGGCGACACCCAGTCCGCCTGCCGGGTCAGCGTGCCGGCCCGGAAGTCCAGCACCCGCTCGTGCCGCAGCAAGTCGCCGTACCGGATATCGAACGGCTCGTCGTCGACCAGCAGCCGGATCAGCTTCCCGTTGGTGACGTTGATCACCGTCTCACCGGATTCCGGGAAGCCGAAACCAGCCTCGGCGTAGGGCAGCGGGCGGCGTTCGTAGACGCCGTTCAGATACGAGCCGGGAAGCCCATACGGTTCCCCCTCGTCCAGGTTCGCCCGCCAACCGATGTGGCCGTTGGCCAGCGCAAATACGGACTCAGTCTGGGCCAGCATGTCGGGGTTCAGGGCGGTCTCCCGCAGCAGCCATGGCTCGACGGGGAACGCCGGATGCTGGATCACCGCTCGTCCAGCAGCTCGGCCAGGTCCCGCACCACGATGTCGGCCCCGGCGTCGCGAAGTGCGTCGGCCTGCCCGGCCCGGTCCACGCCGACCACGAAGCCGAAGTGGCCGGCCTTCCCCGCCGCCACCCCGGCCAGCGCGTCCTCGTAGACCACCGCGTCGGCCAGCGCGAGGCCCAGGGCGCGGGCCGCGTACTCGTAGATGTCCGGGGCCGGCTTACCGGGCAGCGCTTCCCGCTTCGCCACCACGCCGTCCACGACCACGTCGAACTGGTCGCTGATCCCGGCCGCGGCGAGCACGCTGGCGGCGTTGGCGCTGGAGGTCACCACGGCCCGGCGCAACCCGGCCTCCCCCACCGCGTGCAGGTAACGGATCGAGCCCGGGTAGACCTGCACCCCGCCGTCGGCGATCTTGCGCAGCACCATCTGATTCTTCAGGCTGCTCAGCCCGGCGATCGTGGGCGTCCCCGGCTGGTCACTGTCGCTGCCTTCCGGCAGATCGATGCCCCGGGACTGCAGGAACGAGCGGGTCCCGTCGGCCCGGGGCTTCCCGTCCACGTATTTGTCGTAGTCGGCCACGGGGTCAAACGGGACGAACGGCTCACCGGTGCGTTCGGCCCGCTGGCGGAGGAAGTCATCGAACATCTCCTGCCAGGCAGCCGCGTGCACCGTAGCCGTCTGAGTGAGCACGCCATCCAGGTCGAACAAGCAGCCACGGCTGCGGTCAGGTATACCCAGCACGGTGCCAGCTTATGACGTGACCAGCCCCAGGCCGTAGCGTGGTCCCTGTGACCGCGCCACTGGACGGCCAGCCGCTCCCGGCCATCCCGGCCTCAGCCGGAGCGTTGATCTTCGACCGGGCGGGGCGGCTGCTCATCCTCAAGCCAGTCTACAAATCCGGGTGGACCATCCCCGGCGGCGTCATGGAAGCCGACGAGCCCCCCTGGACGGCCTGCCAGCGCGAGGTGCACGAGGAGTGCGGTCTGACCGTGCGCCGAGGCCGCCTGGCCTGCGTGGACTTCCGGCCGCCCCACCGCGGCAAGCCGGGCGGGCTGCGGTTCCTGTTCGACTGCGGGACCATGCCGCAGGAGAACCTGGCGGCGATCGTGCTGCAGCAGGAGGAGATCTCGGACTACCGGGTCGAGTCCCTGGCCGCCGCCCTGGACCTGCTGCGCAAGCCCATCCGGCGGCGGGTGACTGCCGCTCTCCTCCCCGGCGGCCCGCACTACCTGGAGAACGGCCGCCCGGTGCCGGGGGTCGGGCCCTAGCATCGCCCCCGGGCGCGCCACACCGGGCCTTTCGCCCCGGCGTGGCGGGAGCAATGTCCCTGCCGGGCAGCGGCCGGGAGTGCGAGGGTGGGGTCATGTTCCGGAGAAACGCGCAGGCAGGTGCGGGCCAAGCCGCCCAGCGGGCCGCTGCCGCCGGGCATCCCGCCGGGAGCGCCCTGAGATCAGCGCGGCCGCGCCCCGCGGTCGCGGCCCGGTCGTGCTGCTGCCCAGCCCGACCGCAGGTCAAGGTCATCATGCCAGCCACCGCGGCGCGCCCGCACCCGGTGGACCTGTGGCTGTGCGGGCACCACTACCGCGTGGCGCGGGCCGCCCTGGCCACGGCGGGGGCGGGCGTGCAGACCGTGGGCCACGACGCCAGCGACTGGCTGGCCACCACCGCCCGCTGAGCCGGGGCGCCGGGCTCATCCCCGGCGACTCCCCCCGGCGGCGGGCGCCTGGTTAATCACCCGGCACAGACACCACGGGCCCGTGCGCGTGGCTCAGCACGGCGTGGGTCACCGAGCCGACACCGGGAGCCTGCGGCTCACCCGGAGCATGGCGGCCCAGCACCACCAGGTCGGCCCGCGCGGACAAGCCGGCCAGGACCCGGCCCGGGTGCGCGTGCACCACTTCTGAGCGCGCCTCCACCTCCGGGAACTTCTCCCGCCAGGCGGTGAGGGCGTTCTCCAGGCGGCTGGTCTCCTCCGCGGGTACGTCCGAGTGCCCGGGGACCGACCACGACCAGGCGTGCACGGCGAGCAGCCGGGCCTTGCGGAGCGCCGCCTCTTCGAAACCAAAGCCCAGGACCGCCCCGGACTGGGCCGCGTCCCGGATGCCCACGACGATTTCGCGGTTCGCCGATGTGGTCTCCTCCCGCGCCACCACGACCGGGACCGGCGCGTGCGTCGCGACGTAGCGGCTCACCGAGCCGAGAATCAGCGCGCTGAATCCGCCCGCGCCGCGCGAGCCCAGCACCAGCATCGAAGCGTCCCGCCCGGCTTCGGTCAGGATCTCGGCCGGCGCCCCTTCCAGCATCTGCGTCTCGATGGCCAGGTTTGGCTCCAGCGCCGCGGCCCGCTGCGCCGCCGCGGCCAGGGCCCGGCTCATCGCGCGCTCGACCATGCCGGCCACCGTGTCCGGGGTCGCCGGGTTGGGCCTCATCCGCGGGGGCAGCACCGGGACCGCCACGATCCGCAGCGAGGTCCCGCGGAGCGTTGCCTCGCGGGCCGCCCATTCCACCGCCCGCAGGGACTCTTGTGAACCATCCGTGCCCGCAATTACTGGCTTCGTCGCCATGTTGTCCTCCCAGCGGGGATCTTTAGCATGCTCTGTACCCAGCCTGGCCGCAGAAGCGCTCTTTTACCCCGGGACCACGGTCCCGGGAACCCGGGCCGAACGGCCCTGCTGCCGGTGACCGGCTCGCAGGACGCTCGTGTTGTGACACCCGCCGCGCGGGACAAGGCGAAGGCAGGCCCGCTGGGAACGATCGAATACTGGCGGTCTCGTGGGACCGCAAGACCAACGTCCTCAGGACGGAGATCCTCCCGGCGCCACGCCGGTCCCGCGGCGGGTGCCGCCCGTTCATTCCGGCGAGCGCCCAGGGGAAGCCATGGACCTGACCAGCCGCTACATGGGGCTGAACCTGCGCAATCCGCTGGTGGCCTCCTCGTCACCGCTGACCCGCACCCCCGATGGAGTGCGGGCGCTGGCCGACGCTGGAGTGGCCGCCGTGGTGCTCCCCTCCCTGTTCGAGGAGGAAGTGCGGCGTGAGATGCAGCAGAACCTGGTCCTGGCCGAGGCGCACACCGAGAGCACCGCGGAATCGCTGTCCTACTTCCCGGCCTCAGCCGACGCCGACGCCGACGCCAACCCCCGGCGTTACCTGAGCCTGGTCGAGCGGGCCGCGGCCGCCGTGGACGTGCCGGTCATCGCCAGCCTCAACGGGGTCACCACCGGCGGGTGGACGGACTACGCGATCGCGCTGCAGGATGCGGGCGCGGCCGCCATCGAGCTGAACATCTACCACCTGCCCGGCGACCCGATGTCTTCCGGCCGCGACGTGGAGCAGCGGCACGTGGAGATCGTGACCACGGTCAAGGCCGTGGTGACCGTGCCGGTCGCGGTGAAGCTCAGCCCCTACTTCAGCTCCCCCGGTGAGATGGCGCTGCGCCTGGACCGGGTCGGCGTGGACGGCCTGGTGCTGTTCAACCGGTTCATCCAGCCCGACATTGACCCGGAAGGGCTGACGGTGACCGTGAGCTTCGGGCTGTCCAGCCCGGCCGAGGGCCGGCTGCCCCGGGCCTGGATCGCCAGGCTGGCCGGGCGGGTCCAGGCCTCGCTCGCCGCCAGCACCGGGGTTGACGACGCGGCCGACGCGGCCGCCTACCTGCTGGCCGGCGCGGACGTGGTGATGACCACGTCGGCGCTGCTGCGCCGCGGGCCCGGGTACGCCGCGACGATGCTCGACGGGTTGCAGGCGTGGATGGAACGCAAGGGCTTCACCAGCCTGGACAGCGTGCGGGGCAAGCTGGCCGCCCCCGCTGATACCACCGGCTCGGCGTACCAGCGGGCCGGATACCTGACCACGCTGCGCGCCGCCAACCAGGGGCACGAGCCGTGGTCGCCGGCTCCTGGCTAGCCAGGCCGCCCTGAGCCGACGCCCAGGAAGTCCCGGTGCTGCCAGGCCAGGCGGAGCAGGGCCGCGCCTGCGGTCTGCACCGGCTCACCCGCGCCGGTGAAACGGTCCACGCTGGCCTGGGTGAACGGGATCGCAGCCGAGCCGTCCTGGGTGACCACCCGGCCCTCCGCGTTCTCGGCGACCAGGCCGCAGAACATCCGGTCGAACACGGCGGCGTCGAAGACGGCCACGGTCAGGATGTCGGTGGCCAGCGTCAGCGGGTCGACCCCCAGCCCGAGGCAGCTGACCCGCAGGGTGCCCGCCTCGCGCGCCGCGGCCAGCTCACGGTGGAACGGCCACTGCCCGTAATCGAGCCGCCCGTCGCGGGTAGGGTACTCCTCCGACCCGCCCAGCAGTTCCTCACTGAACTCCCGGGTCATGCACCGCCACAGGCTGAAGTCGTGCCGCTGGGCCGCCGGCTCCGCCGAGACCGGCTGGAAGATGCCGGCGGGCATCACCTGGTAGACGCCACCCGCGTGGTTGACCCGGGCCGGGTCCCGCCAGTGCAGCAGGAACGACGCCGCGCCACCCGGGTCGCGGCGCAGGGTGAGGGTGGTGACGGCGGTCAGCGCACAGCGGCGCCGGAGCGCGCACGGGTCGCCCACCGCGGCGCGCAGGGGCAGGGCGGCGAGCTCAGGCGCCGTGGCTGAGGATGCCCAGGCCGCGGTCAGCTCGTGCGCCACGGCCTGGCCGAGGTTCACCGCGTCGAAATACCAGGCCGGGCCGAAGCGCAGCCCCGGCTGGCCGGCCAGGTCCGCGTCCAGCAGCCGGTAGCAGGCCCGGTTCTCGAACAAGGCCGGCCGGTCCAGCGCCTCGATCGCCGCCGTGTACGTGGGATACGCCTGGCCGGCCGCGGACCGCGGCAGCACGTGCGCCGCGGCCCCGCCGGTCCCGTCGGCGGCGGGTGCGGGCGCCGCACTGGTCCAGCCGAGTGGCACGTCCGCCAGGTCAAGCGGGGTGGCGGGCAGCCATCCCGGCCAGCACAGCAGGTCGGTGCCGGCCACCCGGGGCAGCTCCGGGTACAGGCCGGCGGCCAGCGCGGCGAGCTCCTGCCGGTGCTCGTTGAGCAGCCGCCTGAGCTGGCGCCAGCGCGCCACATCCGCGGGGATCGGCTCAGTCGCTGGCGGCTCACTCATGGGCTGATCGTCACACACCGTGCTCGCACGCCCGGGGACCCGGCCCGCCCGGAGCGCCGGAATACTGAAGGCAGGCCCGGGCGCTCTGGCAGCGTCCCCTGATCGCCATCCCTTCCCCTGGAGACATCACGATGCGCCAGCCGTTGCTGCAGATCATCATCGGCAGTACCCGCCCGGGCCGGGTCGGCCCGTCCGTGGCCGAGTGGATCGCCGCGAGCGCGAGCACGCACGGCCATTTCGCCATCGAGGTGGCGGACCTGGCCCAGGTCGACCTGCCGATGTTCAACGAGCCCCGCCACCCCCGCCTGCGCCAGTACGAGTACCAGCACACCAAGGACTGGAGTGCCACCATCAGCCGGGCGGACGCGTTGATCTTCGTGATCCCGGAGTACAACTACGGGTTCAACGCGGCCACCAAGAACGCGATCGACTACCTGAACCACGAGTGGCACTACAAGCCGGCGGGCTTCGCCAGCTACGGCGGCGTGGCGGCGGGTACCCGGGCGGTGCAGATGCTCAAGCAGGTGCTGACCACGCTGAAGGTGTCGCCGGTGTTCGAGGCGGTGAACATCCCGTTCGTCCAGCAGTTCCTGGACGCGGACAAGAAGCTGCAGCCCAACGAGGTGATGACCGAGGCGGCCACCGCGATGCTGGACGAGCTGGCCCGGGTGGAAGCAGCCCTGCGGCCCCTGCGCCAGCCGGAGGCGCCGGAGCCGGCCGAGCCCGAGACCGAAGACCTCGACCCGGAGGCAGAGCCGGTCCGCTAAGGCCGGTCCGCTAAGGCCGGTCCGGCTCAGGGGGGCCGAACCCTCCGCCGCCCGGGGTCTCCAGCACGAAGACATCCCCGGGGCCGAGCTCGGCACAGTCGCAGCCGGCCAGTTCGGTCACCGGGCCATCGGCCCGCTCGACCCACTGGTGCCCGAGCTGGCCCGGGCTGCCGCCCGCCATCCCGTACGGCGGGACCCGCCGGTGGCTGCTCAGCGTGCTCACGGTCATCGGGGTAAGGAACCGGAGCCTCCGGCGGCCGCCATCACCGCCTGGCCACCGCCCTGCGCCGCCGCTGCCCTGGCGGATCTCGAACGACTCCAGCCGGACAGGGAAGCGCCACTCCAGCACCTCGGGGTCGGTCAGCCGGGAGTTGGTCATGTGCGTCTGGACCACCGAGGTGCCAGCGAAGCCGTCCCCGGCGCCAGAGCCACTGGCCACGGTCTCGTAGTACTGGTACTCCTCGCTGCCGAAGGTGACGTTGTTCATGGTGCCGGAGCCCTCGGCCATGACCCCCAGCGCGGCGTACAGCGCCCCGGTGACCGCCTGGGAGGTCTCCACGTTGCCGGCCGCCACCGCCGCCGGGTAGGCCGGGGCGAGCAGGCTGCCGGGCGGGATGATGACCCGGACCGGCTTGAGGCAGCCGGCGTTCAGCGGGATCTCGTCGTCCACCAGCGTGCGCAGCACGTACAGGACCGCGGCCATGGCGACCGATGACGGCGCATTGAAGTTCCCCGGCAGCTGCGGTGCGGTGCCGGTGAAGTCGATCTCGGCGGTCCGGGCCCGCTGGTCTACCCGCACCGCCACCTTGATCACGGCGCCGTTGTCCAGCTCGTAGGCGCATTCGCCGTCCCGCAGCCCGGCGATGACGCGGCGCACCGCTTCTTCCGCGTTGTCCTGCACGTGCCCCATGTACGCGGTCACCACGTCCAGGCCGAACTGGCTGACCAGCTGGCGCAGTTCGGCGGCACCCTTCTCGTTGGCGGCGATCTGCGCCCGCAGATCCGCGAGGTTGGCGCCGGGGTTCCGGGACGGGAACTCGGCCGAGGTGAGCAGGTCGGAGGTGGCGGACTCGCGCATCTCGCCCGCCTCGACCAGCCGCCAGTTGTCGATCAGCACGCCTTCCTCGTCCACCCGGGTACTGAAGGCCGGCATGGAGCCCGGCGTGATGCCGCCGATCTCGGCGTGATGGCCCCGCGAGGCCACATAGAACAGGATGTCCCGGCGCCCGCCGGCCTGCGCAGGGTCCCCGAACACGGGAGTGACCACGGTGATGTCGGGCAGGTGGGTCCCGCCGTGGTAGGGGTCGTTGAGCATGAAGACGTCGCCCGGCTTGATGGTCCCGGGGTTGCGGCTGATGACCATCTTGATGCTCTCGCCCATCGAGCCCAGGTGCACCGGCATGTGCGGGGCATTGGCGATCAGCTGGCCCGCCGCGTCGAAAAGCGCGCAGGAGAAGTCGAGGCGCTCCTTGATGTTCACCGAGTGCGCGGTGCTCTGCAGCCGGACGCCCATCTGCTCGGCCACGGACATGAACAGGTTGTTGAAGATTTCCAGCATCACCGGGTCGGCGCCCGGCTGTGCATCGGTGCCGGTGCTGGTGCCGGACCGCGCCGGGCGCCCCCCGGGCCGGGTCAGCAGCAGGTCACCCGAGCCGGTCACCTCGGCCTGCCAGCCCGGTTCCACCACGGTGGTAGCGAACTCCTCGGTGATGAGGGCCGGCCCGGGGACCACGCGGCCGGGCCGCAGCGCGCTGCGCGCCAGCAGGCCGACTTCGGCCCAGGCGCCCGCGGTGAACATCCGGACCCGGGCCCCGGGCGGCGCCGCGGGCGCTTCGCCAGGGTCCGGCGTCTCGGCAGGGTCCGGCGTCTCGGCAGGAACGCTGGCGCCCTGGTTCAGCTCGACCAGCACCGCCTCCACGAGCACCGGCTTGTCCCGCATCAAGAACGAGAAGCGCTGCTGGTAGGTCGCCTCGAAGGCGTCCAGCATGGATCTGACCGAGCCGGACGGAACCGTTATGGTGCTGTCGGTGCCCTGGTAGCGCAGCTGGACCCGCCGGACGCACTCGACTTGTCCCCCGGGCACGTCCCCGGCCGCCAGCTCGGCCCGGCCCGCGGCTTCCAGGTCCCTCGCCACCTGCTCCAGCCGGGCGAGCAGCCCGTCGGACAGTTCCGCCTCCACGGCCGCCTCGCGCAGCACGGTCACGTCGGCCAGGCCCATGCCGTACGCGGACAGCACCCCGGCCAGCGGGTGGATCAGCACGGAGGTCATGCCCAGGGCATCGGCGACCGCGCAGGCGTGCTGCCCGCCCGCGCCGCCGAAGGTGGCCAGCACGTACCGGGTGATGTCGTAGCCGCGCTGGACGGAGATCTTCTTGATCGCGTTCGCCATGTTCGCTACCGCGATGTCGAGGAATCCCGCCGCCACCTCCGCGTCGCTGCGCTGGTCTCCGGTGGCCTCCGCGATCTGCCGGGCCAGGGCCGCGAAGCGGGCCGCCACCAGCCCGGCGTCCAGCGGCTCGTCCCCGCCTGGCCCGAACACCCGGGGAAAGGACCCGGGCTGGACCCGGCCCAGCATGACGTTGGCGTCGGTCACGGTGAGCGGCCCGCCGCGGCGGTAGCACGCGGGTCCCGGGTTCGCTCCCGCCGAGTCCGGGCCGACCCGGTACCGGCTGCCGTCGAAAGCCAGGATCGAGCCGCCACCCGCCGCGACCGTGTGGATACTCAGCATCGGCGCCCGCATCCGGACCCCGGCCACCTCGGTCTCGTACTGCCGCTCGAACTCGCCGGCGTAGTGCGACACGTCGGTCGAGGTGCCGCCCATGTCGAAGCCGATGACCCGGCCGAAACCCGCCGCGGCCGCGGTCCGGGCCATGCCCACGATGCCGCCGGCCGGGCCGGACAGGATGGAGTCCTTGCCGCGGAATCGGTGTGCGTCGGCCAGACCGCCGCTGGACTGCATGAACAGCACCCGGGTCCCGCCCAGCTCACCGGCTACGTGGTCGACGTACCGGGCCAGGATCGGGGACAGGTAGGCGTCCACGACCGTGGTGTCCCCCCGGGACACCAGCTTCATCAGCGGGCTGGTCGTGTGGGACTCCGAGACCTGCGTAAACCCGATGTCCCGGGCGATCGCGGCGATCCGGGCCTCGTGCGCGGGGTAGCGGTAGCCGTGCATGCAGACCACGGCCACGGCCCGCAGCCCTTCGTCGTAGGCGGCGCGCAGATCCCGGGCCGCCGCCTCCTCGTCCAGCGCCTCGACGACCTCGCCGTGCGCGCCCACCCGCTCGGTCACCTCGATCACCCGGCTGTACAGCAACTCCGGGAGGATGATCTCGCGGGCGAAGATGCGCGGCCGGTTCTGGTAGCCGATCCGCAGCGCGTCCCGGAACCCCCGGGTAATGACCAGGACGGTGGGCTCACCGCGGCGTTCGAGCAGGGCGTTGGTGGCCACGGTGGTGCCGAGCCGGACCGAGCCGATCTGGTCGGCCGGAATGGGCTGCCCAGCCGGCACCCCGAGCAAGCCACGGATCCCGGCCAGCACCGCGTCCTCGTACCGGCCCGGGTCTTCCGAGAGCAGCTTGCAGACGGCCAGACGGCCGTCCGGGCGCCGGGCGACCACGTCGGTGAACGTGCCGCCCCGGTCGATCCAGAACTCCCAGCGCCCGCTCATCACCGCATCCTAGGCAACCTGGGGCCCGGCCTCCGGGGCCCAGCCTCCGGAAGGGGTGACGGCCGCCAGGATCGAGCCCACCGCGTAGATGAGCGCGTCGGTGATCAGCAGGGCCTTGCGGCCCAGCCGGTCGGCGGTCGGCCCGGCCAGGATCGCGCCGGCCGCTGCGCCCAGCGACGCCCCGGCCACCAGGTACCCGAGCCAGAAGCTGCTCAGGTGGTAGGGCACGAAGTTGAGCGCCGAGCCGATGTTCGAGGTGTCGTAGCCGAACAGGAAGCCGCCCAGGCAGGCCAGGATCGTGAGCTTCCAGTAGAACGACGTGGGCTGCCGCTGGTCGAGCACATCAAGCACGTTGGTCCCGGCGCCCTCGCCGGTCTGTGTCTGCGCCATGGGCCCAAACTCACCAGTAATGGGCAGTTCAAACCGGCAGGCTGTACTGTCCTCCGGGTGAACCTGCTGACCGTGCACCAGCGGCTGTACGAGCGCAGCGGTGGCCGGATCGGGCACCGCCTGATCGGCCTGCGATTCCTGCTCCTGCGGACCAGGGGCCGCAGGACCGGCCAGCCGCGGACGGTGGTTCTGGCCTACGCGCGTGACCCGGCTGGCCCGGACCCGGCCGGCGCAACCGGGGCGGACTACCTGCTTGTTGCCTCGAACAACGGCTCGGACCGGCCGCCGGGCTGGCTGTTCAACATCACCGCCGACCCGCACGTGGAGATCCAGGACGGGCCACGGCGGACCGCGGCCACCGCCCGGATCATCCCTCCCGGGGACCCCGGGTATGAGCGCCTCTGGCAGGTGGTGAACGACCACAACCACGGGCGCTACCGCGGCTATCAGGCTAGGACCAGCCGGCCCATCCCGGTGGTCGTAGTGACTCCTGTTACTGCACCGGCTCCAGGATGACCACCGGGATCTGCCGGGTCGTCTTGGTCTCGTAGTCGGCGAAGCCGGGGTAAGCGCGCTTCTGCGCCGCCCAGATGCGCTCCCGCTCGTCACCCTCGGCCACCCGTGCGACGGCCTCGACTGTGCCGGTCCCGATCTCCGCGCTGACCCGGGGGTTAGCGAGCAGGTTGTGGTACCAGTCCGGGTTGGTCGGCGCGCCCGCCTTGGAGGCGAAGACCGCGACGTTGTTGCCCCCGATGTCCTGGTACATCATCGGGTTTACCCGCGGCTGGCCGCTCTTCGCGCCGACGGTGTGCAGCAGCAGGAGGGGCGCCCCCTCGAACTGGCCGCCGACCTTTCCCTCGTTGGCCCGGAACTCGGCGATGATCTTGCTGTTCCAATCCTCGGCTTCCGCCACTGTCTCTCCTCTAACCTGCGGGCGCGGACCGGTGATCCGCGCACATCCGGTAACCCGATCCTGCCAAATCCGCCGGACCGCAACGCACCGATGCGGTCTCGCTACTTATTGTTATTGACGTGTTACTCTTCGTCGATGCATGCTAACGGAGCCGCGCCGCGGACCGGGCCGGACCTGGCCCGGTACCGGGACGCCGTAGCCGATCTGCTCATCGAGATCGCCGGTCATACCGGCCCGGAGGACCTGCCCAAAGCGGAACGGGTGCTGACTGAGCGGCTGGCGGACGCGGAGTTCGCCGCGGTACTGGCGGCGAGTCCGGAGGGCCGGTCGGCCGCCGTCGACCGGCTGCTGCGCGAGGTCCGCCGTTATCAGCCCCAGGCCCGCAATTGCGCGGCCGACTTGGCCGCCCATATCCGGATTCACCTTCTCGCCCTGATCGACGTCATGTGGTGGGGGTCCACCCGGGCCTTCGTGACGGATTCGGATCTGCTCCGCTCGGCTGATCTCGTCGATCTCGAGACGCTCCGCTGCCACGGGGAACTCCATTTCCGTTACCGCCGCCAGGCGCGGACGCTGCCAGCCCGCGCGGTGCGCGCGGCCGACCGGCGGCTGCGGCCGGACCGTACCCCGCGCACCGCAGGCCTGCGATTCCCCCGGATCAGGCGGGAAGCGGTGCCCCTGCTCAACCAGCTGGCCGCCGACTTCGCCGCGGCCGCGCCGGGAACGCCCCCGCTGTGGGTGACCAGCCTGGCCCGCAGCATCGAGCAGCAGCGCCGGCTGCGCGCGCTAGGGTACACGGCCACGCTGCCCAGCGCCCACTGCGTGGGATACGCCATGGACATCGAGATGTCCTGGTTCCGCCGCTTCGGTGCGGCCGGCGTGCTGGAAGGCCTGCTGCTGGAGCGCCAGCAGGCCGGCGAGGTCAACGCGATCGACGAGGGCCAGACCTGGCATCTGTGTCTGAACCCGGCCGCAGTCGGTTCAGGCACAGTGGGCCAGGGCCAGGCGGCCAGGCACGCCCCGGACGTGGGGCACTGACACCGTGTGCGGCATCGCGCTCATTCACGGCCCGCGCCCGGACCGTCAGGCCTTCCGGCAGATGATCGGCTCACTGGCCCCGCGTGGTGAGGTGGAGGAGACCCTTCTGACCGAGCGGCTGCTGGCCGGCACCCAGCGGCTGCGCATCGTGGACGCCGAGCGGGCCATCCAGCCCTTCACCTCCGCCGACGGCCGGTGGGTGCTCTGCTACAACGGCGAGATCTTCAACTACCGGATCCTCCAGGCCGAGCTGACCAGCCTGGGCCACCAGCTGCGCACCGACAGTGACACCGAGGTGGTGCTCGAGGCGTTCCTCGAGTGGGGTGCGGGCGCGGTCAGCCGGCTGCGCGGCGAGTTCGCGTTCGCCCTGGCCGACACCGCGGCCGACCGTCTCTACCTGGCCCGCGACCCGCTCGGGGTCAAGCCGCTGTACTGGTCCCGGCAGAACGGCTGCCTGCACGTGGCGTCGGAAATCAAGGCGCTCGCCGGGCTGGGTGCCCGGGTCAGCGAGGTGCCGCCCGGTCACCATGGCTGGGCCGAGGGCGGCTGGGCCCGGGCCGGCAGCCCGGACGCGGCCGCCGGACC
Organism: Streptosporangiaceae bacterium; assembly: GCA_036509255.1. Classification (GTDB taxonomy): domain Bacteria; phylum Actinomycetota; class Actinomycetes; order Streptosporangiales; family Streptosporangiaceae; genus RYN-230. Next base: position 43,280 of record DATCFY010000063.1, on the reverse strand, counting down.
CACCCTCGAGCCCTACGTGGACCTGCTCCGGCTCGGCCACGATCAGCCGGCCATCGAGGACCCCGATGAGGCGGCCAAGCTGGTCCGGACCGCCCTGGAGGACAGCATCCGGGTGCGGGTGGACACCGGCCTGACCGTCGGGGTCATCCTGTCCGGCGGGCTGGACAGCAGCCTCACCCTGCTGCACGTGCGGGAGATGCACCCGGACTGCGTGGCGTTCACCATCGGCGCCCCGGCTAGTGAGGATCTGGCCTACGCGCGCCGCCTGACCACCGAACTGGGCGTGCCGCACGAGGTCATCGAGGTCCGGCCGCGGGACATCCGGATGGCCGACATCCGGGAGGCCATCCGGCTGGGCGAGCTGACTGAGTACGGCGACATCATCAACGAGGTGATCTCGGTCCCGCTGTTCCGGCGCATCCACCAGATGGGAGTCAAGGTCGTGCTGTCGGGGGACGGCTCCGACGAGCTGTTCGGCGGCTACCCCATGTACTTCGAGGCCGGCCCGGAGCAGGCCCACCGGCTGTTCCTGCACAAGATCCGTAACCTGTGCCGGACCGAGCTTCAGCGCCTGGACCGGGCGAGCATGGGCCACGGCACCGAGCTGCGCGTGCCGTTCCTGGATCTCTCCCTGGTGGAACTGGCCATGCGGATACCGCGCGAGTTCAAGCAGCGTGACGGGCAGGACAAATGGATCCTCCGGAAGGCCTACGAGGATCTGCTGCCGGATTACATCCGGCAGCGCCCGAAGGACATGATGTCCTACTCCTCAGGGCTGCATGAGCGGGCCCGGCTGTTCAAGCCCCGTTACCCGCGCCTCTACCGCTCGTTCGGCTACGACCTGCTGGAGCCCATGCGGCGGGACTTCGACACGGTGCTGCAACGGTGCGGGCATGACCTGGATCGCGCCATCGCCGACAGCGCGGCGCGGCCGGACTACACGCCCGCGGAGCGGGCCCGGGACCTGGCGGGCGCGGTCCGCTGGAACGCCGTGCTCGGCGTCCGCGAACGAGTCATGCGCCGGGCCGGATGAGGGCCCAGACGACCTTGGCGGCGCGTTCGTCCGGCGCGGTGCCGCGCGGCTGGCGGGCCGCGTAGTAGTAGCCCCAGCGGCTGCTGACCGCCTCCACCATTAAAAGGCCGCGGCCGGTCTCGCCGTCGTGGCTGACCTGGCCGGGCACCGGGGGCTCGGTGGCGCCGTCCCACACTTCCACCAGCACCTGCTGGCGGTCGGACGCAAGCCGCAGCCCCAGCGACGCCGCCCGCCCGTCGGCGCCGTAGCCCGGCCGCCCTGCGACCGGGTCGGTGCTGGCCCGCAGCGCGTTGGTCATCAGTTCCGAGACGATCAGTTCCACGCTGTCGCCGAGGTCGGCCTGCTCCCACTCGGTGAGGACCAGGCGGGCGTGCAGCCGGGCACACGGCACGGCGCCGGGCAGCGCGCCCAGTTCCAGCCGGGTCTGGAGCGGCCACGGCGCAGGACGGGCCGACTCGTCCTGGGCCGGATCGTGCTGGGCTAGCTGGTCCTGGGCTCGCTGGTACTCGGCTAGCTGGTGCTGCGTGAGCTGGTGCTCGGCTAGCTCATTCTGGGCTAGCTCATTCTGGGCTAGCTCGTGCTGGTCTGGCGCCGTGACCGAGCTGGCATAGCTGCCGGGGACGGCCAGGCTGTACGGGCCGGACCGGCCCGTGCCGTAGGAGCCTCCGCCGTGGGAGCGGCCGTGCGGCGGGACGCTGAACTGGGTGTTCCGGGCGACGAAGCCGTGCTGGCTGCCGGGAACGGGAAAACCGGAACGGTGCGCAGGGAATGGGCCGGTACCGGTCCGGGGCATCTCGCGGATCACCTCGCCGGAATCGGATACCTCAGCGGTTAAGAACCGGCACCCCAGGATGGCGGGCGCGTATCATGCGTCGCAGCATTGTGCCCAGCATGCATCAAGCCACGCCCTTGTGCAAGATGCTTAACCGTATCATGCGACTACCCATTGTATCGTGCGCAGGCCATCCGCACCACAGGGCCCGACCCGGAGGCACAGCAATATGGCTGCGAGTCCCAGTCCCACGGTCCGCCGTAAGCGGCTCGGCATCGAGCTCCGGCGCCTGCGCGAGCAAGCGCGGTTAACCTGCGAAGACGTCGGGCAGCGACTCGACTGCTCGGGAACCAGGATCAGCCGGATGGAAACCGGCCGGATCAGCGTGCGGCCCGGGGACGTGCGGGAGCTGCTGGAGATCTACGGCGTGCTCGGGGAGGAATCGGAGGCGCTCGTCCAGCTGGCCCGTGAGGCACGGCGCAAGGGCTGGTGGCACACGTACGGCCGGGTGCTGCCCACCTGGTTCGAGCCCTACATCGGTCTCGAATCCGAGGCCGCGGCGCTGCGGGACTTCCAGTGCATGGTGGTACCCGGCCTGCTGCAGACCGAGGAGTACGCACGGGCTGTGCTGCGCACCGCGCCGGCCGCGGGCCCGGCTGAGGACATCGACCGGCAGGTGGCACTGCGGATGGACCGCCAGGCCACTCTCGACCAGCAGGACCCGCCCGACCTGTGGGTCGTGCTGAGCGAGAACGTGCTGCGAGCCCAGGTCGGCGGGCCCGACGTGATGCGGGCCCAGCTGGGCCGGCTCATCGACGTGGCCGCCCAGTCCACCGTGACCCTGCAGGTCCTGCCATTCGGTGCGGCAGCCCAGGTGCAGCCCATCAGCCCGTTCACCATTCTGGAATTCCCGCAGGCCGCCGACCCTGCTGTGGTCTACCTTGAGCACCTTACCGGGAGTCTTTTCCTGGAGAATGAGAACGAGGTGCGGCGCTATACAGTGGTGTTCGATCACCTCCGTGCCGAAGCGCTCGGCACGGGCCAATCCATCGACCTGATTGCGCAGGTGGCCAAGGGATTCAGCTAATTTTCCTCAGTCAGCTAACCATTGTTAGCTAACAAGCTTAGTAATCAGAGACCTAGACAACCCGAAGGAGGTGCGGGATGACCCCCTCAGGCATCGACCTGTCCCGTGCCAATTGGCGTACGAGCAGCCATAGCGGTGGCAATGGCGGCCAGTGCGTTGAAGTCGCCAGGAACCTGCCGGAAGTAGTCGTGGTGCGCGACTCCAAGGCCAGGCAGGAGGGCACGCTTGTCTTCAGCCGGCCCGCGTGGGCCGGCTTCATCGCCAGCCTCAAGGAGGCTCCGCCCGGCCAGTAACGGACAGTGCAGTAACGGACAAGGCAGTAACGGACAGTGGTGGATCACGCGGGCCTGGGCCAGGTCTCAGATCTGGCCCAGGCCCGCGGCCCGCATTGGGCCCTCGGTCAGTGCCCCGGATCGATCCGGGCCAGGACCCGGCCGTGCTCCGCGAGGTGGCGGCCCTGCTTCAGCTGGGCGTCGTGAATCATCCGCAGTGTCGCGATAATCCCGTCCAGGGCCTGCCCATGCTCCGCCAGGCTTTTGCCGTGCCCGACCTGGTCGTCACGCAGCGCCTGGAGCAGCTGGCGCTGCGTCCCGAAGGCGGTGTTGAGGTCGGCCACGTCCCGGTCCACCATCGCGAACAGGTCGGCGGCCCGGCGCCCCACGATCTGCGCCTCGGCCAGCGCGGCCACCTGAGCCTCGAGGCTCTCCAGCCGCTTACGGATCTCGTCGAATTCCTGCACCGCTCGCCTCCGGCCCTGGCTACCCGCATCCGAGCTTAGGGCGAACCGGACAGCGAGGTGACGCGATTACCCGCGCGGGGTACTCGCACGGGGTACTCGCACGGGCCACGTCAACGCCGGTCGCCCCGGCGCCTCCGCCACGGCACCAGCCCGGCGATCGTCCGGCCCGCGCGTTACGGAAACTTTGACACTTTATTTCTGAATTATTTCCAGGCCAGGTTCTGGCCGACCGTTTCCGCCAAATCTATGTTGTGCGGGAAGCCATTGTCCCGCGACGAGGGACCGGTTGCTGATCCCCTGGAGGCACCCATGCACCTGTCCCGCGGGAGATCCTGGTCGCGCCGCCCGGGCCGCACCCTGACCCTGCTGGTCGGTGCCTCCCTCGGCGCCGCGTCCCTGGCCAGTGCGGGTGGTGGCGCGCAGCCGGCCGGCGCGGCCTCGGCCGCGCCGGCCGCAGCCGTGTCATGCCCCTGGGTCGGTTCCAGCGCGCCCATCTCGCAGCGGGTCAGCCAGCTCCTGGCCAAGATGACGGTGGCCCAGAAGGTCACCGTGCTCACCGGGGCCAGCGGGTCGAGCTACGTCGGGTTCACCCCGGCCATCGGGTCGTTGTGCATCCCGGCCTTGAACCTGGAAGACGGCCCGGCCGGGGTCGGGGACGGGATGGGCAACGTCACCCAGCTGCCCGCGCCCGTCGACGTCGCGGCGACCTGGGACACCTCGGCCGAGCGGCTGTACGGCCAGGTCATCGGGGCCGAGCAGGCGGCCAAGGGCAGCAGCGTGGACCTGGGGCCGACCATCAATATCGTCCGTGACCCCCGGTGGGGCCGGGCGTTCGAGTCTGTCGGCGAAGACCCGTACCTGAACGGGACGCTCGGCGCGGCCGACATCCAGGGCGTGCAGTCCACCGGCGTGATGGCCCAGGTCAAGCACTTCGCGGTGTACAACCAGGAGACCAACCGGAACACGCCGTCGGACAATGCGGTGGTCAGCGCCCGGGCCGAGCAGGAGATCTACCTGCCTGCGTTCCAGGACTCCACCCAGCAGGGCGCGGCCTCCTCGGTCATGTGCTCCTACGGCACCGTGAACGGCACCTACGCCTGCCAGAACCCCTACCTGCTGTCCACCGTGCTGCGCCAGCAGTTCGGCTTCGGCGGTTTCGTGACATCCGACTGGGGGGCCACCCACTCCACCGCCGCCTCGGCCAACGCGGGCCTGGACCAGGACATGCCGGGCAACGACGGCTACTTCGGCAGCGCGCTGCAGAGCGCGGTGTCATCCGGGGCGGTGTCCACGGCGACCCTCAACTCCATGGTCACCCCGGTCCTCACCGAGATGTTCGCGTTCGGCTTGTTCGACGAGCCGCCGGCCGGGTCGCCGGCTGAGACGGCCACCAGCTCCGCGCACGTCACCGACGCGCTCCAGCTGGCCGAGGAGGGCACCGTCCTGCTGAAGAACAGCGGCGGGGTGCTTCCCCTCACGTCGTCAGACAAGTCCATCGCGGTCATCGGCGCGGACGCCTCGTCCAGCCCGCTGACCGCGGGCGGCGGCAGCGCGGGCGTGACGTCCAGCGGGACCGTCGCCCCGCTGGCGGGCATCACCGCCGCCGCGCCCAGCGGTGTCACGGTCAGCTACAACGATGGCTCCTCGGACAGCTCCGCGGCGGCGCTGGCCGCCTCCTCCAGCGTGGCGGTGGTGTTCGCCAGCAACGACGAGTCCGAGGGCAGCGACCTGAGCAGCATCGACTTGTCCAGCGCGGACAATTCGCTGATCTCCGCGGTGGCGGCGGCGAACCCGCACACGATCGTGGTGCTGAACACCGGCTCCGCCGTGACCATGCCGTGGCTGTCGTCGGTGGCCGGGGTGTTCGAGGCCTGGTATCCCGGCCAGCAGGACGGGAACGCGATCGCCGCGCTGCTGTTCGGCAGCGCCAACCCGTCCGGGCACCTGACCGTGACCTTCCCGACGTCGCTGTCCCAGGTGCCGGCCAGCACTGCGGCGCAGTGGACCGGCACCGGCGGGACGGTGCAGTACTCGGAGGGGATCGACGTGGGTTACCGCTGGTACAACGCGAAGGCGCTGACTCCGCTGTTCCCGTTCGGTTACGGGCTGTCCTACACCAGCTTCTCCTTCTCTAATCTCAAAATTTCCGCCCTGCCGAAAGGCGGCGCAGCCTCGGTGAGTGCCACGGTGACCAACACCGGTTCCCGAGCCGGTGCCGACGTGGCCCAGCTGTACGTGAGCGATCCGTCCGCGGCCGGCGAGCCGCCCCGGCAACTGGAGGGGTTCGCCCGGGTGAACCTCCAGCCGGGGGCCAGCCAGACGGTCTCGTTCCCGCTCACCCAGCGCAACCTGTCGTACTGGAGTTCCAGCAACACGTGGGCCACGGCCACCGGGAACTACGGCATCGCGGTCGGCGACTCGGACACGAACCTGCCGCTGACGGGCACGCTGGCCGTGACCTCCGCCCAGCTCGGCCAGCCGGTCACCATCACCAGCCCCGGCCCGCAGGAGAGCATCGCGGGCACCGCGGTGTCGGTGCCGGTCTCCGCGGCCGACTCCACCAGCGGCCAGTCGCTGTCGTTCACCGCGACCGGCCTGCCGGCTGGCACATCCATCTCCGGTTCGGGCACCATCACCGGCACGCCGTCCACGGCCGGCACGTCCACGGCCACCGTCACCGCGCGCGACGGCACGGGTGCCTCCGCCTCCGCGTCCTTCACCTGGACGGCCGCCCCGGCCGGTTCCGGGGTGGCGACCACCCCGCTGGTGGGCTACGAGGGGCTGTGCCTGGATCTGACCGGCGACAACAACAGCAATGGCACCAAGGTCGAGATCTACACCTGCAACGGCACCAACGGCCAGCAGTGGACCGAGGAGCCCAACGGGACCATCCACGCGGACGGCAAGTGCCTGGACGTGATCGGCGGCGCGACCGGCAACGGGTCCCTGGTGGACCTGTACGGCTGCAACGGCACCGGCGCCCAGGTGTGGCAGCCGCAGTCCGACGGCGCGCTGCTCAACCCGCAGTCCGGCAAGTGCCTGGACGACACCGACTGGTCCACCACCCCGGGGACCCAGGTGCAGATCTGGGCGTGCACCGGGAACGCGAACCAGTCCTGGACCGCGCCGTGAGACGCGGTCCAGGACTGGTGCGGAGAGCCGCTCTGATCAGCCGGTGCAGCCGGCGACCGACAGGGCCGGGGAGCAGTTGTTCGCGGTGTTGAACCGGACCAGGGTGTTGGTCAGGTTGACGGTGTCCTCGTTGTAGATGCCGCCGCCCTCGCCGGCCGGCGCGTGGTTGTACATGACCTTGCTGCCGTTCAGGTCCGTGAAGGTACCGTCCTCGTAGATACCGCCGCCGCCATCCGTCGCGGTGTTCTGCTGGAAGGTGGTGCCGTTCACGGTCGCCTCGTCCTCGTTGTACAGCCCGGCGCCGTACTGGGCGGTATTGCCCGAGAGCGAGTCGCCGGACAGCGAGAGCGTGGCCTCGTTGTAGACGGCTCCGCCGTAGGGAGCCGAGTTGCCCTTGAGCGACGAGCCGGCCACGGCCAGGAAGCTGGTGTTGGCCAGGGCGCCCCCGTACTCCGACGACGACTGGTTGTAGCTGAAGGTGGAGTACTTCACCAGGGCGGTGGACTCGTTATAGATGGCACCACCCTCGTCCCCGGTGGTGTTCTGCCTGAAGGCGCTGTTCTGAACGTAGAAATCGCTGGCGGCGTAGGCGGCGCCGCCGTTGGCGGTCCCGTTGTTCTTGGTGAACGTGGAGTAGAAGACCTTGGTGAAACCGCCGTCGTCGTAGAGCGCGCCGCCGTCCTCCGCGCTGTTGCTGGTGAACGTGGAGCCGGTCACGGTGAGGTCGGCGAAGGCGATGATCGCACCGCCCCAGCCGACGTCGGGCGCGGTATTGCCGGTGAAGGTGGAGTCGCTGATGGACGAGGTGCCGCCGTCCGCGCTGACCGCGCCGCCGTAAAAAGCGGCGCTGTTGCCGGTGAACGTGGCCCCGGTGATCGTCACGCCGTGCTCGGCGTCGATGGCGCCGCCGTAATCCTTGGAGTAGTTGCCCGTGAACGTGCCGCCGGTGACGGTGAGCGGGCCGCCCCCGGCGTCGATGGCGCCGCCGTCATTGCCGGCGTAGCCGTTGGTGAAGTTGACCTTGCTGACGGTCAGGTCACCGCCGACACCCACGGTGAGCAGGCTGAGTTCCGGCGTGCCGTTCGCGGAACTGCGCGCGAGGGTGCTGTTCGTGCCCTGGATGGTGAGCGTCATCGTTACCTCGGGCAGAGCGCTGGCCAGCACGTAGGTGCAGTTCTTAGCCAGCTGGAGCACGTCGCCGTCGACCGCGTTGGTGATCGCGGCGGACAGGGCCCCGACGTTGCACGGCACCTGCACCGTGATCGGCGCGGCCAGCGCTGGGGCCGCCCCGGCCACGCTGGCCCAGCCCCAGCCCGCCGGCCGCCGCGGCCGCCAGCGCGGCCCTGCTGTATTTCTTCCGCATGGATGTCCCCCTGGTGCCGGTGCGGTGAATGATCAGCCGATGCAGCCGGGCACTGACGTCCCCGGCGAGCAGTTGTTGCCGAAGTTCCACCTGACCGGGACCGAGGCCCAGTGGACGTTGTACAGGCCGCCGCCGAGCTCGGCGCGATTGCCGGACAGGGCGGCGCCGGACAGGAACAGCAGGCCCACGTTGTCGATGGCGCCGCCATGACCAGCGGTGTTGCCGCTGGCGGCCATGAGCCTTCCCCCTGGATCGGCACTGGGACGTGCCCCCGTGGCCCGGCGGATGATCCACCGGGCCACGGGATGGCTGGCCCGGTCTCAGCCGGTGCAGCCGGCCACGGACATGACCGGCGAGCAGTTGTTGGTGAGGTTCGACGTGATCGTGCTGCCGGTCAGGGTGACGGTGCCGTCGTTGTAGATGCCGCCGCCCTCGCCGGGCGGGGCCTGGTTATGGGTCACCGTGCTGTACCCCAGCCCCAGCGTGCTGCCGGAGTCGCCGTAAATTCCCCCGCCCGCGCCTGTCGCCGAGTTCTGCTGGAACGTGGTGGTCCCGACCGTCGCCTGGTAATCGTTCTCCAGGCCCCCGCCGTAGTCGGCGGTGTTCTTCTGGAACGAGCCGCCGGTCAGGGTCAGCGAGTCCTCGTTGTAGACGGCCCCGCCGTATTCGGCGCTATTGCCGGTGGCCGTCGTGGTGGAGACGGTCATCACGTCTTCGTTGTAGATAGCCCCGCCGTATTCGGCTGACGTGTTCCCGGTGAACGTGGTGTTCCGCAGCGCCACGGTGTCGCTCGAGTTGTAAACGGCACCCCCGTAGGTGCTGGCCGAGTTCTGCTTGAAGTACCCGTGGTTCAGGGTGAGGTCGCCGCCATCGGCGACGATCGCGCCGCCGTACTCCGCCGAGTTCCCGAAGAAGTTGCCGACATCCACGGTGGTGGTGTCTTCGCCGACATCGATCGCGCCGCCGTCGACCGCCGCCGTGTTGTCGATGAATGTGTCGTTCAGCGCCACGGTGCCGGCGCCGTCGTACAGCGCCCCGCCGTACCCGGCCGTGTTGCTCGTGAAGGTCGACCCGGTGATGAGGGCCGGGGCGTCGTTGTAGATCGCCCCGCCGTAGTAGCTAGGTGCCGTGTTCCCAGTGAAGGTGGCGCCGATGACGGTGAGGCCGTCCCCGTTGTAGATGGCCCCGCCATACTCGCCGGACTTGTTCTGGCTGAAGATGCCGCCGTGCACGGTGACCGGGCCGGAGGCCCCGTCGATGGCGCCTCCGTAGAGGTTGGCCTCGCCGTTGACGAAGTCGATGTCATCGGTGGTGAGAGCTCCGCCAGCACCCACGGTCAGCAGGCTGAAGTGTGGCGTGGCCCCCGCCGTGCTGCGCGAGATGGTGCTGTGCCCCTCAAGGGTGAGCGGGACAGTCACGTCCGGTAGCGCCGCGTGGAGCACATAGGCACAGCTCTGGTTCAACTGCAGGACCTCGCCGCTGACCGCCGTGGAGATGGCGGTGGACAAGTGACCGACACCGCACGGAACGACGACCACGGTCGCGGCCAGGGCCGGGACGGCGCCCAGCCCGGCTACGGCCAGCCCGCCCGCGGCCGCGGCGGCGAGCGCCGCCTTGAACGAAGTTATTCGCATGGATATCCCCCTGATAGAACCTGCTGGAACGTTAAGAATCGGGACCGGATCAGCCGGTGCAGCCAGTGACGGACAGGGCCGGAGAGCAGTTGTTCGGGGTGTTGAACCGGACGACGGTATTGGTCAGGTTGACGGTGTCTTCGTTGTAGATGCCGCCGCCGGTGCCGGCGGGCGCATGGTTGTACACGACCTTGCTGCCATTCAGCGTGAGGGACGTGCCGTCCTCGTAGATGCCGCCGCCCTCGTACGCGGAGTTCTGCTGGAGCGTGGCGCCGCTCAGGGTGGCCACGTCCTCGTTGTACAGTCCGCCGCCATACTCGGAGGTGTTGTTGCTGAACGAACCGCCGGTCAGGGTGAGGTCGTCGTCGGTGTAGATACCGCCGCCGTAGTCTGCGGCGGTGTTCCCCTTGAGGGTAATTCCGTTCACCGTCGCCGGCTCGTCGGCGTAGAAGCCGCCGCCATAATCGCCGCTGCTGTTGTAAGCGAACGTGGTGTTGTTCAGCATCATCGTGTCGTAGGCGGCGATGCCGCCGCCTTCGCCGGTCGCGGTGTTCTGCCGGAAATAGCCGGTGTTCACGACGATGCTGCCATCCTCGATTTCGATGGCGCCGCCGTAGTCGGACGAATTCTTGAGGAAAGAGTCCTTGTCCAGCGTCAAGCTGGAGTCGTTCTCGATGGCCCCGCCGTACACGGACGTGCTGTTGCTGGTGAAGGTGGAATTCGACACGGTGACGGCATCAGCGTTTTCCAGGGCACCCCCGTATTCCGCGGTGTTCCCGGTGAAGGTGGAGCCGGTGATCGACGCGGCATCGTAAAGGTAGATAGCCCCGCCGTAGTCAGCGGCCGAGTTGTCGGTGAAGGTGGCGCCGGTCACGGTCAGGCGTGAGGCGTTGTAGATGGCCCCGCCATCGTCCCTGGCGTGATTGCCTCTAAACGTGCCGCCGGTCACGGTGACCGGACCGTCCCCGCCGTAAATGGCACCGCCATTGGTGTTGTTGCCGTTGGTGAAGTTGAGGTTGGTGACAGTCAGGTTGCCGCCGCTGCCCACCGTGAGCAGGCTGAAGTCCGGGGTGCTACCGGCGTAGCTGCGCTCGATGGTGCTGGCCGTGCCGCCCTGCAGGGTCAGCGTCGTGGTGACGTCCGGTAGGGCACTGTCCAGCGTGTACGTGCACGATGACGCCAGCCGGAGCACGTCGCCGTCGACCGCATTGGTGATTGCGGCGGACAAGGCACTGACGCTGCACGGCACCTGCACCGTCGGCACCGGCGCCCCCATCGCCGGCGAGGCGCCCCCAGGCCGGCCACGGCGGTTCCCGCCGCCATCGCGGCTCTCGCAAATCTCGTCCGCATGAAGGATCCCCCCTGAAACAGCTAGGTGAGTGGATTCGGATAGCCCGGACGGGGTCAGCCGGCGCAGCCGGTGACCGACAGGGCCGGGGAGCAGTTGTTCTTGGTGTTGAACCCCATCGCCCTTTTTGCGAGCTTCACACGCATGAATATCCCCCTGTATAAAAGCGAAGAGCTCTGTTCGGTTTCGCATCGGGCCGACGGCTGATTTTCCGGATTTGAGTGGCCGACGTTCCCCCCAGGAACGCCAGCCATATGGAAGTCTGAACCGGATGGTAGCAGGCTGTGACCAGGCTGTGCGATAGCTTAAAGCGAGGGATTAGCGCCGATTCCGTTAAGTAAATGTGCGCTAATTTTGCCTTTTAATCGGTGGCGATAGCCGGATAACGTCGGTAACTGCGCGGGCCTGGACAGCACTGTGGTTGGGCACTACGGGGAGTGACAGCGCGCCGGCGTTGGTGACCCCGGGCCGGACCTCCGCGTCCACCGCCGCGAGGGTCACGGTGGCCGGCGGCTCGCCGACCCGGTGCGGCGGGAACGGTGCGGCGGGAACGGTGCGGCGGGCGAACCGGGATGGGCACCTCGCCCTGGCCGCGGGACGTAGACGAGATCTACGGCCGTTGCGTGCTGCGGCTCATCGACGACACAGTGGGCCGCAAGCCGTTTCCCCGCGGCTGACTCCCGGGGATTTCGCGGGGCTGACTCCCGGGATTCTCTCCCCGGGGCTGACCTCCAATTTTCCCGGGGCTGACCCCCCAAGAGGGGTCATGACGGCTGATTGACGAGCAGCCTAGGATCATGTCTCGTAACAAAAGTCGAGGACGGGTGTCTCCTGTTACCCCTGTCACCGGGAGGGGGGGTCCGCGGTTAGGGGTGAGGGGGGAGATGCCCGTCCTCGACGGCTCGATAGTACAGGTCCAATTTGGTCGGTGCTGCCCGTCCCGCTCTAGCGTACTTCTCGCGGACGCGCCCGACATACTGCTTGGCTGTCCCTTCACTGATGCACATTCGCCTGGCCACGGACTTCATGGCCATGGCCGTGGCGTAAAGCTGCAGGGCCCGCGTTTCCTGAGCGCTTAGTTCGGGCCGGTCTGGGGCGTCGTCGGTGGCGAAGATGTACGCCAGCCGGGACGAGATCCAATCCTTTCCCGAGGCCACGGCCTTAATGGCCGCCCTGACCTCGGAAGTCTCTTCGTTCTTTAGGACATAGCCGAGCGCCCCGGCGCGGATCGCGTCCCGGACCGAGACGGGGTTCTCCGAGGCGGCCAGGACCAGGACCGCGGGGCCGGCGGCGCGGATCACCGCCACGTTGCGCTCGGCCGTGGTCCCGTCTCCCAGGTCGAGATCGAGCAGGACCACATGGGCGTGCCGCCCCGGCCCGGCGAGGAGGCTGTCCACGGTCGCCGCGGTGGCGACGACCCGGATGCCGGTGTCCGGCCCGCTGACCCAGTGGGCGATGCTGTCCAGGATGATCGGGTGGTCGTCCACGGCCGCCACGTCGATCGTGGCGGTGCTCACCCCGGCGCCCCCGCGCGCCAGCTGACCCCGAGGCAGCCCGAGCCGGTGCCGTCGACGTCGAGCCCGGCCCGCCAGCGGGAGCGCCAGGCGGCCGGCGGGAAGACCGCGGCCCGCGCGGCAGGCGGGAGCCCCGTGAAGGTGAGGTACAGCTCCACGCCGGGCCCGGAATCCGCGAGAACGCTCTGGGCGAGCACCGTCAGGGTGACCTGTTGCGGCGGCAGCGCCCGCAGCACGGTGCCCACGGCGCGGGTGGTGGCCTGGGTCACGTCCCGGGACGGCAGGTCGGGGACCCCCACCATCTGGATCTCGACCTGCAGGCCCCGCCGCCGGGCGACGAGGAGCGCCGGTTCCAGGCCGGCCAGGAGCTCGCGGCCCGGCCGGGCCCGGCCGGCCAGGGCGCGCCGCAGGGTGGTGGCGTGCTGGGCGCATTCCTGGCGCACGTCCTCGTCGCCGGGATCGAGTGAGCCGTCCGCGATGCCTCGCAGCAGGGGAAGGGCCTCCATCTCCAGCAGCGCGAACCGGTCCCGCCGGTCCTCCTGGATCGCGGCGACCGCGGCACGTTCCGCAGCCGAACGGCTGGCCAGCTCGGCCCGTCGGGCGGCCAGGGCGGCGTGGACCCGCAGGGTCGGCCGCAGGGCCGCGAAGACGGCCAGGATCACCACCATCACGTATGCGGCCGCCGCCACCCGGGCGATGCCCGGTGCGGCGGTGCCCAGCAGGCGCAGGATGAAGAAGCCGTTGACCGCCAGCACGAGGAGCGCCCCGGGCACCCACTCCCAGGCGGGACGGCTGAGGGCCGCGAGCGCGAGCAGCCAGACCGCCCCGAGGATGGACCAGTCCAGGGCCCCGGCCGGGGAATGCGGCCGGCGGTCCCAGCCCACCGCGCTGACCGAGGCGACCGCCACCGCCATCGCGATCGCCGCCTGCCCGCGGGTGAGGCCGCCCCCGCGGGCGTGCGGGATCAGCCACCACGCGGCCACGAGCAGGCTTAACCAGACCACGACCGGCACGGCCGGGTGACGATAGTCCGGGAGCTCGGCCAGCGCCTGGACGAGCAGGCCGACCGGCAGGACCGCGGCCAGGATGCCCGCGAAGCGCGGCACCGCGGCCTCGGTCACGTCCCGCACCGCCCCGGCGTGGCTCACCATGACGAGTCCGACGCGACCAGGTCCGCCCCGGCGGCCGGGACCGCCCCGGGCCAGCTCATGCTCACCAGGGTGCCCTGCCCCGGCGCCGACCGGACCGACACGCGGCCGCCCCAGTCCGTGACGCGCTCGGTGATCGAGCGGCGCAGCCCCAGCCGGGCCGGATCCACCCGGGCCGGGTCGAAGCCGGCGCCCGTGTCGCGGACGGTGACGTCCAGGGTGCCCGGGCCCCGGGTTACCGACACCCAGGCCTGTCCTGTCCCGGCGTGGGCGGCCACGTTGGCCAGCGCCTCCCGGGTGGCGTGCACGAGGGCCCGGGCCACCGGCACCGGGATGCCCGGCTCATCTCGCGCCGTCCCCCCCGGGCCTGCATCACGGACGGCCACCTCGAGGTGCACGCACAGGCCCCGGGCCCGCATCTCGCTGGCTACCGCCTCGACGTCAGCCACCACGCTGGCCCCTCCGCCGGCGGGCGGGTCCGCGGGATCGGGGGGAGCCGCGAGCGCGTGCTCCAGCAGCGCGATGTCGTGCTCGCAGCGGGCCACCAGCGCCCGGCCGCTGCTCCCGCGGCTGATCGCGGTGAGCGTGTTCAGCACCGTGTCGTGCACCAGCCGCTCGTGCTCGCGCCGTTCGGTGTTCCGGGACAGGACCACGTACTGATCGTGTGCTTCCTGGTCGGCGGCGGCGAAGCCGAGGTCGGCCCGGGCTGCCCGCCGGTAGAGCATGCCGCGGCCGGTCCAGTGCACGGCCAGCACGACGAACAGCAACGCCCCGGACACCAGGGGGGCGTTTCCCTGAGCCCGGCCCGGCGGGGTCACCGCGGCGCCTGCCCAGTACGCCGCTTCCGGGGCCAGGCCCAGCAGCACGGCCAGCAGCCGCGGCGCGAACCAGACGATGACGATGACCTGGCTGGCCACGGCGACGTAGAGCCAGTTGCCCGCCACCCCGCGCATGTCCGGCGGCACGCATGCGCCAGCACCGATCGCGAGCGTGGCGTAGACGCTGGTGTCGAGGAGGATCAGCGGCCAGGGCGGGCGGTGGCGGCGCAGGTAGGCCGCGGCCACGCAGCCCCAGGCCACCGCGGCAAGTGGCCCGCTGAGCAACCACGGGTCAGCGGCGTAATAGACGTGCCAGATCGCGACCTGCACGAGCACGTAGCAGACCCCGAACACCCGGACTATGGCCGCCATCCGCAGGACCACCGACCCGAGTACGGTCATCGCCGGCCCAGCCGCCGCGAATGGCCAGCTGGCCAACGCCGCGGACCAGCCCGATGCCGCACTCGGCGGAGGTAAGGAACGAGACGGCCGCATGGCCCGATCATAGGACTTTCCCGCGGCCGCTCTGCGCATTTTGTTCCCGCCGGTAACTGTGCGTGTGCTATGCCCTTAGGTCACCGGCTGCGGGCCTGACCCCGGCGCGACGGCGTCGGGGGCGATGTCCCCCCGGACGATGGCCAGGGCGAAGTCGGAGAGCTTGAGGCCGTGCTGGCGGGCGCGCCCGCGCAGCGCGTCGAAGGCCGCGATCATGTCCACCCCGTGCCGTTCGGCCAGGATGCCCTTGGCCTGCTCGATGGCGACCCGGCTGTTGAGCGCGCGCTGGAGTTGCTCGGCCAGCATCATGCTGCGGTGAGCAGAGCGTTGCTGCAGGATGCCGATGGTGGCCACATCGGCCAGCGCCTGGGCGAGGCGCTGGTCGGCGACGGGCACCGGGCCCCGGTGCTCGTCGAACAGGTTCAGGCCGCCGATGGTCTGATCGCGCAGCCGCAGAGGCACGGCCGCGACGGATCTGAACCCCGAGGAGAGCGCTACGGGGGCGAACAGCGGCCAGCGCGTCCGGTCCGCGTCGAGGTCGGCACTGCTGACTGCGGCCGCGGTGCGGACGCAGTCCAGGCACGGTCCCTGGTCGTTCTGCAGCTGGAACATCTCCAGCAGCCGGGTCTCCTCGCTGGAGGACGCGACGACCGCCAGGTGCCCTCGCTGGTCATCGAGCAGCAACCCGGCCGCGGTGACACCCAGCAGGCCAACGCAGGACGACACCAGGCGGTCGAGCAGGTCCACGATGTCGTAGTCCTCGACCAGAGTGTCGGCCAGCGCCACGAACGTCTCCGCGAGCACCTGCTCCCGGCCCTGCTCCTGTGCGCCGCGCGCCCAGAAGTCGGCTTTCTTAATCACCTCGAGATAAGAAAACTGAATATAACAGCCAGGCTCGTACGGCTAATTAAGCGTATTTTTCATGTCTAATCCTCGCTACTGAATGCTGCGTCGAACGACGCAGCGGGCGGCTCCAGGTCGAAGTGCCGCAGGTAGGCCAGGGCCTCGGGCGCCCCGGCCAGCCGGTCCATCCCCGCGTCTTCCCACTCGACCGAGATCGGGCCGCCGTACCCGATGGAGTTGAGCATCCGGAACACGTCCTCCCACTGGACCTCGCCGCGCCCCGCGGACACGAAGTCCCAGCCCCGGCGGGGATCCCCCCACGGCAGGTGCGAGCCAAGCCGCCCGTTCCGGCCGTCCAGCCGCTTGCGGGCTTCCTTGCAGTCCACGTGGTAGATCCGGTCGGCGTAGGCGGCCAGGAACGCCACGGGGTCCAGGTCCTGCCAGACGAAGTGGCTGGGGTCGAAGTTGAGGCCGAACGCGGGCCGGTTGCCCACCGCGTCCAGCGCCCGCCGGGTGGTCCAGAAGTCGTAGGCGATCTCGCTGGGATGCACCTCGTGCGCGAAGCGGACCCCCTCGGCGTCGAACACGTCCAGGATCGGGTTCCAGCGCCGGGCGAAGTCCGCGTACCCCTCCTCGATCATCTCCGGCGGGACCGGCGGGAACATGGCCACCGTGTGCCAGATCGAGGAGCCGGTGAAGCCGACCACGGTCGCCACCCCGAACGCGGCCGCGGCCCGCGCGGTGTCGGCCAGCTCGGCGGCGGCCCGCTGACGCACCCCCTCGGGCTCGCCGTCGCCCCAGATCCGGGCGGGCAGGATGCCCTGGTGCCGCACGTCGATCGGGTGGTCGCACACGGCCTGCCCGACCAGGTGGTTGGAGATGGCCCAGCAGCGCAGCTCGTACTTGGCCAGCAGGGCGTGCCGCCCGGCCAGGTAGCCGTCCTCGCGCAGGGCCCGGTCCACCTCGAAGTGATCTCCCCAGCAGGCGAGCTCGAGGCCGTCGTACCCCCAGTCGCGGGCCAGCCGGCAGACCTCTTCCAGGGGCATGTCCGCCCATTGACCGGTGAACAACGTGAACGATCGGGACATCACTGGCTCCGGATGGTTTTCGTTGCGGAGATTTTGCTTTTGAATTTTCCGGGCTTCAGACCGGGGTCCACTGGCTGCCGGCCGCGGCACTGGCCGACACGGCCTGCAGGACATGCTGGACCTGCAGGCCGTCGGCGAAGGAGGGTTCCGGGTCGGTCCCCTGGGCGATCGCGGTGACCAGGTCCCGGACCTCGTGGGTGAACGTGTGCTCCCAGCCCAGCACGTGCCCCGGCGGCCACCAGGCCGACAGGTAGGGGTGGCCCGGCTCGGTGGCCAGGATGCGCCGGAAGCCCTGGGTCGCGGTGTCCCCCGTGCCTGAAGAACCGGCGGCGTCGCAGAACTCCAGCTCGTTCAGCCGCTCCAGGTCGAAGGCCAGGCTGCCGTGCGACCCGTTGATCTCGATCCGCAGCGCGTTCTTCCGGCCGGTGGCGAACCGGGTCGCCTCGAAGGAGGCTAGCGCCCCGGATTCGAGGCGGGCGGTGAAGGCCACCGCGTCGTCCACCGTGACCGGCCCGGTGGCGCCGGCCCCTCCTGGGATCGGGCGCTTCGGCACGAACGTGGCGGCCACACCGGAGACCCCGGCGATCAACTGCCCGGTCAGGTACTGGGCCAGGTCCACGATGTGCGCGCCCAGGTCGCCCAGGGCACCCGAGCCCGCGTGCTCGCGCTGCAGCCGCCAGGTCAGCGGGAAGGCCGGGTCGGCCAGCCAGTCCTGCAGGTAGCTGGCCCGCACGTGCCGGATCTCGCCGACCTGGCCCCCGGCGATGAGCTGGCGGGCCAGCGCCAGGGCCGGGACCCGGCGGTAGTTGAAGCCGACCATGGAGCGGACCCCCCGGGCCTGGGCCCGGGCGGCCGCCGCGGCCATCGCCTCCGCCTCGGGCACCGTGTTGGCCAGCGGCTTCTCGCACAGCACGTGCTTGCCCGCCTCCAGCGCGGCGACGGAGATCTCGGCGTGTGAGTCACCGGGCGTGCACACGTCGATGAGCTGCACGTCGTCGCGGTCCAGCAGGGCATGCCAGTCGGTCTCGGTGCTCTCGAACCCGTAGCGCTGCGCCGCGGCCGCCGTCGCGGCCGGGTCCCGGCCGCACAGGGCGGCCAGCACCGGGCGGACCGGCAGGTCGAATGCGTGCGGGGCAGTGCGCCAGGCCTGGGAGTGCGCCGCGCCCATGAACGCGTAGCCGACCATGCCCACACCCAGGGTTTGCATCGGGCCTCCTAGGTCGGCTCGCACGGATCCCAGTCGGAGGGCAGCGCCTCCGGGGTCTCGAAGGTAGTGGCGACGCGTTCGAACGTACCCCCGGTGATGGACCGCGCGACGGCTTCCATGACGTCCAGCACGTGCAGCGCCAGCTCACCGGACGCCCGGTGGGCCGTCCCGGCGCGGAGGGCGCGCGCCATATCCAGCACGCCGAGGCCCCGGCCCGCGGTCGCCCCGGCCGCCGGGACCGTCTCCCAGTCATCACGGCCGGCCGGCCGGACCCGGATGTCGCCGTCGAACCGGTTGGGGTCGGGCAGCGAGAGGGTCGCCTCGGTGCCGGTGATCTCCACGAAATCGTGCCGCCGCAGCGGTGAGTCAAAGCTGAGCACGACCGTGGCGGCCGGACCCCGGGTGTAGCCGATCAGGGCCGCGACGTGGGTCGGCACCTCGACCTCGAACGTGGTCCCGGCCCGCGGGCCGCGGCCGATGACCCGGCTCGGCTGGCCACGCCGCCCGAGCGCGGCGACCTGTTCCGCGGGGCCGAACAGGGTGGCCAGGGTGCTCAGGTAGTACGGGCCGATGTCGAACAGCGGGCCCGCGCCGCGGCGGAACAGGAACTCAGGATCGTGGTGCCAGCGGTCCGGCCCGGGATCCTGCATGAGCGTCAGCGCGCTCTGCGGCTCGCCGATGGCGCCGCCGTCGATCAGCCGCCGGGCGGTCTGAAGCCCCGCGCCCAGCACGGTGTCCGGGGCGCACCCGACCCGGACGCCGGCCCGGGCGGCCGCGGCGAGCAGCCCGCGCCCGGCCGCGGTGTCCAGGGCCAGCGGTTTCTCGTTCCAGACGTGCTTGCCTGCGGCCACGGCCTGGTGCGCGACCTCCGCGTGCGCGGCGGGGATGGTCAGGTTGACCACGAGTTCGACGTCCGGGTGGGAGGTGGCCTGGGCGGTGCCGCCGGTCCCGGGCACGCCGTACCGGGCCGCCTGCGCCTTGGCCCGCTCGAGGTCGAGATCCGCGCATACCAGCACCCGCAGGTCCGGGAACGAGGTCAGGTTCCGGAGGTACTCATCGCTGATGTGGCCGCAGCCGACGACGGCCACGCCGACAGGATCACCCACGGCCGGTCACTCGCCCTCACGGCGGGCCAGGCCCTGGCTCACCAGCCAGGCCAGGCTGTCCCCGACCGCGGTCATCATGTCCGTCGCGCACCGGTCGAGCTCGACCACCCGCCACGCGGCGGGCGGGGCGGCGGCCAGGATCTCCGCGACCGGCATCCGCCCGGCGCCGACCGCGGTCATCGGGTCGTCCTTCGTCACCGGGCCGTCCTTGACGTGCAGGTAGCGGACTCGCTCGCCGAGCCGCCCCAGCAGGGCGGGCACGTCCTGGCCGCCGACCGCGGCCCAGTACGTGTCCAGCTCGAGCAGCACCAGCGGGTCGAGCTGGGCGGCCAGGGCCTCCAGGGCCGGTGTCCCATCGGGTAGCAGGGCGAGCTCGTGGTCGTGGTTGTGGTAGCCGAGGCGCAGGCCCTCGTCCGCGAGCCGGGCCGCCATGGCGTTCAGTTCCGCCGCCACCCCCCGGACGCTGGCCGCGTCGGCGAACCGGGCGGGCGGCAGGAAGGGGACGATGACGGTGTCCGCGCCGAGGGTCCGGGCCGCGGCCGCGACCGGGGCGGCCTGCTCGCCGGCCGGGTTCGCGTGCACGCTGCACACCGCCAGGCCCGCTGCGGCCAGGTCGGCGGCCAGCCCGGCCGGGTCGTCGAGGATGCCGAAGGGCTCCACCGCTGCGTAACCGAAGGCGGCGACCTGGTCCAGGACGCCTTTCCGGTCGGCCGCGAGCTGCTCGCGCACGGTGTAGAGCTGCAGGGCGGGGAGAGTGCTGGCCGGGAGTTTTCGAAAACTATTCGCCACATTGTCCAGGCTAGATTCGGCGCTTTAGGCGGTCAATAGGTACGGCGGGCTACGCTGAAGTAGCTGGAGTTTCGAAATCACGATGCACAGGAGCCGCCGTGGCCCGCGAGACCGGCCGCAGCACGCTGTCGGGCATCGCCGCGGAGGCAGGCGTGTCGGTGTCCGCCGTGTCCAAGGTGCTGAACGGCCGGACCGACGTCGCCGCCGGCACCCGGGCCCGCATCGCCGCGCTGCTCCGGCGCGACGGCTACCAGGTCGCCTCCCGGCTCGGTTTCGGCGTCGTGGACCTGCTGATCGCCAGCCTGCACAGCCCGTGGGCCGAGGAACTGCTGCGCGGCACGGTGCAGGCCGCGGACGAGGCCGGGGCCAGCGTCGTGGTCAGCACGGTGGACACGCCCGGCGGGTTCACCGCGTGGCTGAACCGGGCCACGTCCCGGGGCACGGATGGCGCGCTGCTGGTTCTGCACCTGCCGGACAGCAGCGAGCTGCAGCGGCTGGCCGCCGCGCGGATCCCGCTGGTGGTCATCGACCCGCCGGAGGAACCGGGCCCGGGCATCCGGTCCGTCGGCACCACCAACTGGCAGGGCTGCCTGACTGCGACCCGGCACCTGATCGAGCTGGGCCACCGCCGCATCGCCATCATCGGCGGCCCGGAGCACCTGTGGTCGAGCCGGGCCCGGCTGGCCGGCTACCGCGCCGCGCTGGAGGCGGCCGGGCTGCCCGTGGCCGGGGAGCTCATCCGCCGGGACCAGTTCTGCGCGGAAGGGGGCCGGCGGCAGGCCCGCGAGCTGCTCGCGCTGCCGCAGCCGCCCACCGGGATCGTGGCCGGCAACGACGCACAGGCGTTCGGCGTGCTGCAGGCGCTCGGCGAGCGGGAGTTGCGGGCCCCGGAAGACCTCAGCGTGATCGGGTTCGACGACGTCCCAGTCGCCTCATGGGCCACTCCCGCGCTCACGACCATCCGCCAGCCCCTGGCCGCCATGGCGGCGACCGCCTTCCGGATGCTGCACGCCCCCGGCGCGGGGCGGGCCGGCACCGGGGAACCGCATCACATCGAGCTGGCCACGACCCTGGTGATCAGGGAAAGCACGGGCCCGCCCGCCAGGGTTAGATAAACGCCATCCCGGCCGTTTGACCCGTTTTAATGCGCTAGTCTGCCGGTGATTCCACGCTGCGATCAGGGAGTTTCCCATGTCACGTCTGTTCCGGCGCCGGCCCCCCGCCGGGCTGGCCGCGATAGTGGGTCTCGGGCTGCTCGCTGCGGGCTGCAGCACCGGTGGCGGTAGTTCCGCCAACCCGGGCCCGCTGGAGAAGGCGAACCTGAACGTGACCGCGGTCCCGTCCGTGGACTCGGCCGCGCTCTACATCGCGGCCGACCGTGGGTTGTTCGCGGCCGAGGGGCTGCACGTCACGATCCTGAAGACGCAGACCGAGGCGTCCGCCATCGCCAGCCAGCTCGAAGGCCAGTTCGACGTGACCGCCGGGCCCTACGTCTCCTACATCCGCAAGAATGCGCTGGACCCCAAGGCCAACTTCCGGGTCCTCGCGCCGGGCTCCACCATGCAGGCCAACAACGAGCAGATCCTGGTCCCGAAGGGGTCCCGCATCTCGACCGTCGGCGCGCTGTCACACGCCAGCGTCGCCGTCGACGGAGACCAGGCCTTCAAGGATGACAACACCATCGGCACGCTGCTGGTCAAGTCAGTGCTCACGGACAACGGGGTGAACCTGGCTAACGTCAATTTCGTCCCCATGCAGTTCTCCCAGCTGCCGACGGCCCTCGCCGACGGCCAGGTGTCGGCCGCGTGGATGCCGGAGCCCTACGTCAGCGAGGCTGAGCAGAAGAGCGGGGCGGTGCCGCTGGCCGACCCGAACCAGGGCCACAGCCAGACCCTGCCGATCAGCGGGTACATGGTGACCGCGTCCTGGCTGGCCAAGTATCCGCACACCGCGGCGGCGTTCCGCGCGGCGATCATTAAGGCCCAGGCCATCGCGGCCACGGATCCCGGCGCCGTCCAGCAGGGCTTGCAGAAGTTCGCGGGCGCATCGCAGCAGACGGCGGCGATCGCCAGCGACCCGGAGTTCCCGACCCAGCAGAGCGCGGCCGCGCTCGGGCGGCTGGCCGGCCTCATGCTGAACTTCGGGATGCTCCCGCAGGCCTACAGCGTAAACAAGATGATCGTGAAGTAAGCCGCGGCGGTCAGCTGGCCAGGGTGTCTACCGAGACCTGCCAGAGCAGCGCGGCGTTGGCCGCGTCCAGGGCGTAGGCCGCGACCCCCCGCCGGGTCCCCGGCTCATTCAGGCCGGCCTCGTTGCAGTCCTCGAAGTAGCGGCCGCCGATGCCGTCGAGCCGCGGTGCGGTGGCCACCAGCACGGACGTCGCGGCCCCCTGCTCAGGGGTCTTCCATCTGGTGGCGGCTGAGCCTCCGCGGCGGAGCCGGTCCAGGTCCTCGTCGGTGATGTAGCGCTGCAGGTTGGTCCGGATCCCGCCCGGCATCACGGCGTTGACCGTGATGCCGTCCCCGGCCCAGCGCCTGGTCCCTTCGACCGCGAACAGGACGTTAGCGGTCTTGGACTGCCCGTACGCGGCCCACGGCTCGTACGGGCGCTCGAAGAAGTGGATGTCCTCGAACACGACCGGAGACCGCAGGTGCGCAGCGGAGCTGACGGACACCACCCGGGCGCTTCCCGCGGCGGCGAGCGCCCCGTGCAGCCGGGTGGCGAGAGCGAAGTGCCCCAGGTGGTTGGTGGCGAACTGCATCTCCCAGCCCTCGGGAGTACGCATCAGGGGGGAGGCCATGATGCCCGCGTTGTTGATCAGCATGTCCAGCGGGCCGTCCCAGGCCGCCGCGAACGCGGCCACCGAGGCCTGGTCGGCCAGGTCGAGCCGGGCCACGAGCACCTGCTTGCTGCCGGTGGTCGCGGTGATGTCCTCCGCAGTGCGCTCGCCGGCCGGGGCGTTGCGCACCGCCAGCGTCACTTCGGCGCCCGCCCCGGCCAGCGCCCGGGCGGTCTCGATGCCGATCCCCGACGCGCCGCCGGTCACGATGGCCCGGCGGCCGGTGAGATCGATACCTTCGACGACCTCAGCGGCCGTCGACTCGGCCGTGAACGGCGTGGTGATAGGCGTACTTCCAGTCATGATGCCCCAGTCTCGCTCGGCGATGCGGTGCGGTTTGCGGTGCGGTACCGTGCGGTGGCCCCGATCGCCGTTCGCCGGGGTCACGGCACGGTACGCTGGAAACGGAGGAGCCTCCAATTACGGCTCCAAGACTAAGCGGAGATTCCTCCGTTTAGCAAATCCGGGACACTCGGCGGGCCGGGCCACGAGAGGCCGGGCAACGAGAGGAAGGTGCCGTGGCGGAGAGCGCGGACCGGCCGATGCGCGCCGACGCCCAGCGCAACCGGGCACGGCTGCTGGAGGCGGCCGTCCGGGCGTTCTCCCAGGACGGCCCCGAGGTCACGCTCGATGCGATCGCCAGGGACGCGGGGGTCGGCATCGGCACGCTGTACCGCCACTTCCCCACCCGTGAGGCCCTGGTGGAGGCCGCCTACCGCAGCGAGCTCGCCCGGCTCTGCGGCGCGGTCCCGGAGCTGCTCCGGGACCGGCCGCCGGACGAAGCCACCCGCCGGTGGATGGACCTTTTCGTGGACTACATGACGACTAAGCGCGGAATGGCCGATGCGCTGCGCGCCGTCATTGCCTCCGGGCGTAACCCGTACGAGCAGAGCCGCGGGCAGCTGATCGCGGCGATCACCACGCTGCTGACGGCGGCGGGCGGGGCCGGGACGCTCCGCCGCGACATCGAGCCCGCCGACGTGCTGGCCAGTCTGGGTGGCGTGTCGCTGACCGCCGGGGAGCCCGCGCAGCGGGAGCAAGCCGGACGGCTGCTCGACCTGCTCATGGACGGCCTGCGGTACCAGGCGGCCACGGTCTGACCAGACCGGCCAGCCGGCCATCCCGGGTCAGCCGCTGAACCCGGGGATGCCGGTGCCACCCAGCGTGGTACCGACGTGCAGGTAGACCGGGCCAGCCTTGCTGCAGCCGCGGAAGGTGAACGGGACCTCGAGCGACCTGGTGGCGCCCGGCGGGTAGACGCGCAACGCCACCGCGCTGGCCTGGCCACACGAAGACGGCGGGAAGTTAGCCACGTCGGTGATCTGGAGCTCGACATGGGCGGTAGCGCCCCGGCCTAGCACCACCAGGCGGCTGGGATCGGCGTGACCACGTCCGGCCGCACGGCCGAGCTGGTGGCCGCCGGGGGCGACGGCGGAGACGCCGGGGAAACCGTACAGCGCGCACGTGTGGCCGGAGGTGTTGGACAGCTCCAGCTGATAGACGGCACCACCGGCGAACGCGTCGCCCGGGATGCCGAGCCAGGCGGTGAGCGCGCCGGTCCCGCACCTGGGCGCATCCGCCGCGGCGGACCGCGGGTCCGCCGCGGCGGACCGCGCCGCCCGGGCCGGCCTGGCCGGGCTTCCGGATGCGGCCAGGGCCGCGGTCGGGATGGCGACCGCCGCACCGGTCAGGGCCAAGGCAGCCAGGACGCGCCGCACCGCTCGAGTAGTCGGCTTCATGTGTGCTCTCCTCGGGTCTGCATTTCCCGCGGCCGTGAGCCGCGGGAATAACCAATCTCGCCACCTAAGACGGCACAACGGCAGGAATGGTTGGGACGAGCCATATATGCCGCCGGCGGCCGGGCTCAGACGGCGCCCGGGGGCCCGCCTTCTGGCGGGCCGACGCCGCACCGGCGCCCGAGCGTCCGCAAATTTCCGGTGCCGCTGGTGTTTATCCGAAGACGCCCGGGTTAGCTGCCCTTCGTCGGGCCCACCGGGCAGACCTGCGTGAATCCGCGTCGCTCTCCCCCGAGCGACCACAGACGTCCCGTGCAATGGCCACCCCTGGGCCAGGGCACGGGGCCGGGGCCGCCCCGTCATGCCGGCTCCGCACCCAGCCGCAGCTGCGATACTTGTCGGCTATGTCCACGTGGATCTTGAGTGAAGCTGCGTCCGGACCCGGCCTGCGGGTCGCCGTCAAGGACCTCATCGACGTCGCTGGCCTTCCCACCACCGCGGGAAGCCGGGCCATCGCCGACCAGGCCAGGCCAGCGGCCGCTGACGCTCCCTGCGTGGCCGGGTTGCGGGCCGCGATCGCGCGTGGCGAGGCCTGCCTGGTCGGCAAGACCAACCTGCATGAGCTGGCCTACGGGATCAGCGGCATCAACGGGGCCTTCGGCACTCCGGTCAACCCGCTCGATCCGCTGCGAGTGCCGGGCGGCTCCTCGAGCGGCTCGGCCGTGGCCGTCGCCAGCGGCGAGGCCGACGTCTCGTACGGATCAGATACCGGGGGGTCGATCCGCATCCCCGCCGCCTGCTGCGGGATAGCCGGGCTCAAGACCACCTGGGGCCGGATACCGCTCACCGGGGTGTGGCCGCTCGCGCCGAGCCTGGACACCGTGGGGCCGATGGCGCGGGATGTGGCGGGACTCATCGCGGGGATGGAGCTGCTGGAGCCGGGGTTCGCAGTGGCGGCCCAGACCCCCCGGGTCGTCGGCCGGGTCGTGCTGGACGCCGATCCCGTCATCGATGACGCGATCGACGCCGCGCTGGCCGCGACCGGCTGGGAGGTGATCCCGGTCGGCCTGGACGGGCTCGACCGGGTGACGGCCGCCGCGATGACTGTCCTCGACGCGGAGGCGTGGGCATCCGACGGGGTGCACGCGGACACCCGCCCGGACCAGATCGGCCGGGACGTGCTCGCCCGGCTCCGGCAGGCCAGCACCATCACCCCGGCGGCGGTCGCCGCGGCCTGGGAGTACGCGGCGCACTGGCGGGCGAGCCTGGCGTCGCTCTGGGAGCGGGTCGACCTGCTCGCGTTGCCGACGCTGCTCGGGTTCCCGCCCACGCTGGACAAGTCACGGGAGATGGTCCGCATTCGCGGCCTCACCTCCCCGGTCAACCTCGCGGGCGTGCCGTCGCTAGCGCTGCCCGTGCCGGCGCGGGGCCCGCTGCCCGCGAGCATCCAGCTGATCGGGCCGACCGGCAGCGAGGAGCGGCTGCTCGCGGCGGGCATGCTCCTCGAGCAGGCTGTGCTGGGTTCGCCCGGGCCGCAGACGCTCGTCTTACCGGGCCTACGGGCTCGCCTGAGCAGGGCGTGGATTAGCACCGGGCGGGCTGATCGCCCACCGGATCCCGCGGATGACCGCGTGACCGGCCGGGCGGACCACCGCGCGCTCGGTCAGGGGCAGGTTGGGCAGGTACAGCGGGCGGCGGGCCCAGCCGGGCAGCAGCGAGGTCGCGGCGGCCGCGAGGACCCCGTACGGCGCCCGGGCGATCAGCGGCAGCGGCGGGGTGAGCAGCAGGAACCGGGCCGCCGCGCGGGCCTCGGGCGTGCCGCGCAGCTCCGCCCGGTACTGGCTGATCCGGTCGGCGAGCTCGGCCTCGGTGCGGGGCGGGTCGGGCACCCCGAGCTCGATGGCGATCCGGGCCACATCGGCGACGTACCCGTCGCGCCCGGCCTGGTCCAGGGGCTCGGCCCCGAACCGGGTGTGCGCGCGCAGGAAGCTGTCCGCCTCGGCGATGTGCACCCAGGTCAGCAGCCGCGGGTCCGAGGCCGCGTACGGCCGGCCGTCCGGGGCTGTCCCGGTGACGCGGCGGTGGATGGCCTTGACCCGCTCGGTCGCCGCCTTCGCGTCGCTGGCCCGGCCGAACGTGGTGACGGCGAGGAAGTAGCTGGTCCGCTGCAGCCGTCCCCACGGGTCGCCCTTGTAGCCCGAATGCGCCGCCACGCCGGCCATGGCCAGCGGGTGCAGGGACTGGAGCAGCAGGGCGCGGATGCCGCCTACGAACATCGACGAGTCCCCGTGCACCCGCTGGATGGGGCTGCCCTCGGCGAACCAGCGGCCACCCTCGGCTAGGTGGATGACCTGACGGTGGTTCGGCCCTTCGGGACCGGCGACCTTCTCGAAGATGGACGCGCCGATGCGGCGCCGGACGGAATCGGCAGCAGCCTGCACTCTCATCTACCCAGTATCACCACGGGCATCTTTCCACTATCACCACGGGCATCTCCCCAGGATCACCACGGGTGAGGCCAGGTGTCTCTGTGTGATACGGAGTTTGCGAACCATTCTTTTGCGAACGTCAAGGCGGATGTGTTGTCATGGTGGTACAGAGCGTAACTGTCCGGCACCGGGGGCCCGTCGGGTCGGATAAGACGTCCGGAAGGGGATCGGCCGTGCCTCGGCTCAGCGCACGTGAAATCAGCCATATCGAGACTAGCTACACCAGCGACCTCGGGACGTTGACCTGGGCGTGGGTTGTGCGGGCCGACGGCGAAGTCCAGTACCGGCTGAGCCACGTCGACGGCCGCCGGGAACGCAACCCATGGCAGTCGGTCTGTTACTTATCCACGGTCGAGCGACGGGCGATCGACTCCGACCCGAGTCGCGGGACTGACCTGCTCATGCGCCTGGCCCGGGAGTACGGGCACTTCCCCGTCGACAAGCGCAGATAACGAAGACCAGCCGGCCCCGCTCCTTCCTGAATGGACCTTCATGAACTAGAGTTCATGAAGATTCGTTCACGATGAGAGGCGATGCCGGATGACCGACGTGACAGCCCGCGGGCTGACGAAAACTTTCGGCCGGGTCACCGCGGTCCGGGACATCTCCTTCACCGTCCCGGCCGGGATGATCACCGGCTTCCTCGGGCCCAACGGATCGGGCAAGTCGACCACGCTGCGCATGGCCCTCGGGCTGGTCCGGCCGACCTCGGGCGAGGCGCTGATCGGCGGGGTGCCCTACGCCCGGCTGGCTCATCCCCGCCGGCAGGTCGGAGCGCTGCTCGAGGCGACGGGTTTCCACCCGGGGCGCCGGGCGGTTGACCATCTGAGGGTTCTGGCCGCGGCCGAGCGGATCCCGGACCGCCGGGTCGACGAGGTGCTCGGCCAGGTGGATCTGGCCGAGGCGGCGGGGCGGCGGGTCCGCGGGTTCTCCCTGGGCATGCGCCAGCGCCTCGGCATCGCCGCGGCCCTGCTCGGTGACCCGGCGGTGCTGCTCCTGGACGAGCCGGTGAACGGACTCGACCCCGCGGGCATCGCCTGGCTCCGCGGCCTGCTCCGCGGCCTCGCTGCCGAGGGCCGCACCATCATGCTGGCCAGCCACCTGCTCAGCGAGATTGCCCAGACCGTCGACCACGTGCTCATCGTCAGCGCCGGGCAACTGCGCTTCGCGGGACCGCTCCGCGAGATCGGCCCGACCAACGAGGCCCTCGAATCCGCGTTCCTCAACCTCACCTGAGGAGGACCAGTGTCACGCGCCCTGGCCACTGAATTCCGCAAGCTCCGCACCATCCGTGCCCCATGGCTGCTGCTCGCGCTCGGACCGCTGATCGTCGTGGCCGGGATCAGCGGGCTGGTCGCCTCGGGCGGGAACGTGCACGATCCGGCCCTGCAGAGCAGGGCCTTCTCGCATGTCGGGCTGGCCGCGATCTTCACCCTGGTGTTCGGCATCCTCGCGGTGGCGGGCGAGTACTCCCGTGGCACCATCACCGATACCTTCCTGAGCTTCCCCGGCCGCCGCCGCGTGATCGGCGCCAAGCTGGCGGCCTACGGCGCGGTCGGGGCGGCGGCCGGACTGGTGTCCGCGGGCATCGCGCTGCTGGTCACCGCGGCCTGGTGGTCCGCGAAGGGCGGCACGTTCCAGCTGTCGGCCGGGGGCACCTGGCGCACGCTCGCCGGGGGCGTGGCCGCCAACGCTGCCTTCGCCGCGATCGGGGTGGGCGTCGGCGCCCTGGTCCGTAACCTGGTGGCGGCCGTGGCCGCCGCCCTGGCCTGGGTCGCCGTGGTGGAAGGGATCGCGGGCCAGCTGATCGGCTCGGGGCTGGCCCGCTGGCTGCCCTTCTCCGCGAGCGAGTCCCTGGACCGGGCCAGCCTGACCTCGGCCAGCGGGCTGCTCCCCCAGTGGGCTGGCGGGCTGGTGCTGCTCGGCTACGCCGTGGCGTTCGCCGCCGCCGCGCTGCTCACTACACTCAAGCGCGATGTCACCTAGGAAACCTGCCGTGCTCCGCGGCCGCGACGGAGAGAACCTCCGCGAGCACCTGATCGCCACCGCCGCTCGGCTGCTCGACGAGCGGGGCGGCGCAGGGCTGGCCGTGCGCGACATCGCCCGGGAAGCCCAGGTGGCGGACGGCGCACTGTACAACTACTTCGAAGACAAGGAAGACCTGCTCGCCCAGGCCCTACTGCACCACGTCGGCACGGTGATGAGCGAGCCCCCCCTGATGCCGGAAGCCGGCACCGGGACCGTGGCCGGCAACCTCACCGACTTCATCGACCGGGGCATGGAGTCCCTTTACCGGGTGGTGCCCGCGTTCGCGGGGCTGATGTCCCAGCCCAACGTGCTCCGCCGGTTCCACGCGATGGTGGGCGGGAACGCGGCCTTCGCGGCGCCTGCCGGTGAGGAGCAGCAGGCCGAGGGAGCAGAAGAGTCCCACGAACCGCGCAGCCTGCCCGAGATCCTGCACCACTACCTGGCGGGCGAACAGCGGCTGGGCCGGATCGGCACCGGCACCGACCTCGACGCCGCCACCTCGCTGATCGTGGGCGCGATCCACGGACAGGTGCTGCCCCGGGTGCTGTTCGCCCCGCCCGGCAGCCGGCCCGGCACCCCGCCCGGGCTGGCGGCCCAGCTGGCCGCGACCGCCCTCCGCGGCCTGGAGCCCAGGACGCCCTGAGCCCGGCGGGTCCGGACGCACCGGATCCGCCGGGCCCAGCCCGCCGGGGTTAGTTCAGTTCCCGCACTCAGATTCCGCAGGCCGCGGCGACCGCCTCGGCGGCTGCCTCGCGGTTGCCCACCGCGGGGATGCCGGCCCGCTCGAAATCGGTGACGTAGATCGCTGCGGCCGCGGCCGGGGAGGACGCGGCGTTCAGCGCCGGGATGTACTGCGACCAGATCTGGTTGAAGGTCAGCACCGCCGCCAGCTGGGTCTGCAGGTCCGCCGCGTAGTTGCCGGTCACGTACCCGCCCGGCAGCGGCGTCCAGCCGATCAGCCCGCCGCCGCCGTCACCGACCGACTCGGGGTTGCCGTCGGACTCCTGCCAGATGTTCCCGGCGATCCCGGCCGCCGCGTTCCCGGTGTACCCATGCGAGGTCAGGAAGCTGACGATCGCCGCGTAGTTGGCCGGGACCATCCCGCTCGCCGACCTTGAGCACGACACGCCGTGACCGGTCGCCGCGCTGGTGTCCGAGGCGCCCGTGCCCGAGGTACCCGTGCTCGAGGTACTGCTCCCCGACCGCGACGAGCTACTGGCCGACGAGTTGCTGGCCGGGGAACTGCTGGCCGACGACTGGCTGTCCGCCGTGCTGCTGGCGACCGCGCTCCTGGCGTGCCGGGCCTGGTAGGTCCCATTGCGGACCGAGGCGGGCGGGTCGGCCGGGGCGCTGAACACCTGCCCGGTGTAGATCAGGTTCGGGTCGCTGATCTTGGCCCGGTTGATGTGGTACAGCCACTCCCAGTCGGTGGCGTGGCCGTAGAACCGCTGGGCGATCCCGCTGAGGGTGTCCCCGGTGCGGACCGTGTAGGTACGGGCGGCCTGACGGCCGGGGTGCGTGGCCGCGTCGGGGTGCGTGGCCGCATCCAGGTGGGCGCGGGTGACGTGGTGCGCCCGGGTGGCCGGGACGGCGTGCCCGGCGGCTGCGGGGGACGAGGTGGAGGCGAACGCGGTCTGCGGCGCGGCCGCCAGTGCGCCCACGACCGCCACGGCCGGCGCGGCCTTGCCGGCCCGCTGGGCCACCTTCTGCGCCTGCGAAGGCGCCGTGTGCCGCCCGGTCCTCCGGAACTTCCTGCTCTTGCTGCGCGACTTTCCTGCTTTCAAGACCCTGCCTTACGCCGATCCGTGCCCGGCTACGCGGCAACCTCCGCCTCTCACCAGGCCTAACATTCGCTCATCGGGCAGCATGGCAGCACAAGAGTCTCAACGTGTATCAATCCGGACAAAAAGTAGATATGAGCTAGGACATCGCTGTTTCAGGGACGATCGGGTAGCAATCGCTCAGCCCGGTTCAGCGTCTCGCGGAGGTTGGCCTCGGTGCTCAGCTCCCGGGCCTCGGGAAAGGTCAGCCAGCGCAGCGGGGCATCCGGCCCCTCCGGCACGACCGCGTCAGGGGTCCGGGTGGCGAGGAAGAAGCGCACGTCGGCGTGCTCGTGTGCAGGATCCGCCCCGGCCGCCGGCACCGAGACGATGACCACATGCCGCAACTGCGGGCCTGGCCAGGGGGCCAGGTCAGTCAGGCCGGTCTCCTCGGCCGCCTCACGCTGCGCGATGCCGAGCGGGTCGACCTCGCCCGGATCGCCGTGCCCACCGACCTGGAGCCAGGCCTGCTGGCGCGGGTGCCAGCGCAACAGCACCCGGCCGCTGTCCGGAGCGACGATCAGCGCGGACCCGGTGACGTGCAGCGGCAGCGACCGTGGATACGGGTCCGGCGTGCGCTCGGCGAGCGCCCGGACGCGCGCGACGTCCGCGGTCTCGGTCTCGCCTTCCGGCTGATAGCGGCGGAGTACGTCGCGGATCGAAGTCACCGGCGCAACTTACCCCAGGACGGACTGGCCCCACCCCGATAGCCGCACGGGGTGGGGCCAGTCCGTCAGGACACCGGGACCGGCACCCCGGTCTCGGACTGCTCCGGGACCTCCGGAGCCGTGCGCAGGCTCCGCAGCCCGATCGGCAGCACGGCGCCCGCGGTCGCCGCCATGACCACGAGCACCGCCCACACGGGAACGTGGCCCCACTCCCCGAGCAGCAGCAGGAACCCGGGGATCGTGCAGGTGGTGAAGGACAGGATCAGCGTCAGCCAGCCGGTCATCGCCGTGAGCCGGGTCATGCCCAGCGCGAGCACGAGGAAGAACAGCCCCCACAGCACCGACCACTGCAGCCACAGCAGGCCGATCGTGGTGTCGTGGAACTTGACGATGTTCGTGACGCCGAAGGCGGCGGCCATGATCGCCACCCAGGCTGAATACCAGCCGAGCCCGGTGAGCGGCTGGCCCGCCAGGTTGCTGATACCGACGTACAGGTACGTGAACCCGAACAGGAAGATCCCGGCGTCGAGCAGGATGTCGCTCGCCGTGGGGGCCGTCGCGATCAGGTAGAACGGGATCGCCACCTGCAGGGCGCCGACGAACAGGTTGAAGGTGGCCGCGCCCTTGCCGTCGATCCGGCCCAGGAAGAGCAGGCCGTTGACGAACAGCACCGCCCCGACGAACATCAGTCCTACATCGGACATGACCAGCTCCTAGTTGTATGAATCGACCGGCGGCAGAGTGTCGTTGAGCAGGTAGTCGCCTGCATGCAGAAGCTTGAAGTCGAGCGGGTTGTGCAGGGAGAGCGTGCGGGCGTTCCGCCAGTGCCGGTCGAATCCGTACTTCTCCAGGACGCTTCCCGCGCCGCAGACCTTGAACAGGTACGACCCGTTGAACAGGGCGGCTTCGGCTGCCGCGTGCCGCGCCTGGCCGGTGACGAGCGACGCCTCACCGCGGATGCGGGCATCACCGAGATGTGCGACGGCCTCGTCGCACAGGTCGGCGGCGCGCAGCGAGAGCAGTTCGGCGGCGTCCACGGCGGTCTTCATCTCGCCGACCCGCAGCTGGGTGTAGAGGTCGCCCGCGGCGCGCTCGGCACTGCTCTCGTACCAGACCCGCGCCTTCGTCCGGACGAACTCGACCGCGTCGTCGAGCGCGTTCTTGGCGATGCCCACGAACACGCCGGTGTGCACCGCCTGGTAGTTCAGGGAGGTGATGTCCCCGCCCCCGCCGCCCTCGGTGTCCGGGCTGCCGAGGATCAGCTCATCGGGGATCCATACGTTGCGGAACTCGGTCGTGCCGCTGGCCGTGGTCCGCTGGCCGAATCCGCTCCAGTCGTCGTGGATCGTCACGCCTTCGGCGTCGGTCGGTGTGTAGAACACCCGGACCTCATCCGTGCCCTCGATGCGGCACGGGCCGAACGTGAGGTCCCCGGCCAGGCTGCCCGTGCAGTAGAACTTGCGGCCGTTCAGCCGCCAGCCCGCGCCGTCCCGGGTGATGGTGGTCTTGAAGTCGTTCACGCTCTTGGTGCCGACCTCGGAGTACGCGTTGGTGATCCACAGCTCGCCGCTCGCGAACCGGGGTAGCCACTTGGCCTGCACGGCCGGCGAGGCGAACTCCTGCAGCAGCCGGATGCCCCCGGTGTGCAGCTGATACATCTGGCCGATGTTGGAGTCGCCCGCGGAGACGGCGATCACGACCCGCATCAGCTCCGCGAACGTGCCCCCGTAGCCCCCGTATTCGCGGGGGACCATGAGGCCGAGCAGGCCGGAGGCGCGGAACGCCGCGCACTGCTCGTACGGGAACGCGCGCTCGCGGTCCCGCTCGGCGGCGCCGACGCGGAACTCGTCACGCAGTCTTTCCGCGACCCGGACGGGGTCGTCCAGTTCGCTGCCGGGCAGCGGGGTGCTCCGGGCGGCAGTGCTCGGGGTAATACTGCTCTCGGTGGTCGTCACGGCAGGGTCCTTTCCGGTGACACAGGGTGAGATGGTGAGGCCAGGGGAGGGCGCGCAGGCACCCAGGGGCGTTCGGGGAATCGTTCGGGGGCGGGAGGACCGTTCGGGGTCGGGGGGCTGTGGATCAGCTTCCGAGTGAGGCGTAGCTGCCGCGCCAGAACACCAGCGGGGCCGCGTCGTCCCCGCTCGTCTCGACCTCGCGGACCCGGCCCACGATGATCTCGTGGTCCCCTCCCTCGAGGCGGTGCTCCACGGTGGCTTCAAGGCTGGCGATCACGTCCTCCAGCCGCGGGCTGCCGGTCCGGCCCCGGCGGTGCCGGACCCCGTCCCAGGCCGCGGCCAGGCCACGCCGGGCGAAGTTGGCCGACAGGTGCTGCTGCCGTACGCCGAGCACGTTGACCGCGAACGCGCCGTGCGCCAGGACTGCTTCCAGGGTCTGGCTGGAGCGATCGAAGCAGACCAGGATCAGCGGCGGGTCCAGGGACAGCGAGCTCACCGCGTTGGCCGTGGTGCCGACCGGCTCGCCGTCGGTCCCGACCGAGGTGACCACGGTGACGCCGGTGGCGAAGTGGCCGATCGCGTGGCGGAAGTCCGCGGGTGACACGTCGCCGTCGGCCACCCGCGGGTCAGCAGCGGTCATGGTCAGATCGGCCACCCGGGGGTCAGTGGTGGTCATGGTCAGAGCTGCCCGTGGTTTGGCGGCAGGACATGGTTGAGCCGGAAGTTGCCGACATGGTGATACTTCCAATCGACGGGGTCGTGACTGGCGTGCGTGCGGGCGTTCCGCCAGTGCCGGGACAGGTCGTGCCGCTCGTCGGCGGCGCTGGCCCCGGCCAGCGCGAACAGGTCGCTGGCCACCTCGACCGCGACCTCGCTGGCGAACGCCTTGGCCTCCGCGACCGCGATCGAGCCGCGGGCCGCCGCCCCGGCGTCCCGGGGCACCCGGCCCACCTCCTCCAGCGTGGCGGCGGCGGAGGCGAGCAGCACCTCGGCCGCGCGCACCTGGGTGGCGAGCCGGCCGAACCGGTGGATGGTGTGCGGGTCGGCCGCGGCGGTCCCCGCCCAGCCGGCCCGGGTGGCCTCGAAGAACGGCCGGGCCCGGGTCCGGACGAACTCGCCGGCGTCGCGCAGCGCGCCGCCCGCGACCCCCACCTGGATCGCGGCGTGCACCAGCTGGGACCGGGCGCCGAGCTGCTGCGGCACCTCGAACGCACGGCCGTAGGGGATGACCAGTCCGGGGTCCACCGGCACCTGGTCGAAGACCGCGGAGCCGCTGACCGTGGCGCGCTGGCCCATCACGTCCCAGTCGTCGCCGACCTGGACGCCCGGGGCGTCCCGCTCGACGAAGGCCAGGACCAGGCGGTCGTCGTCGTCCAGCGCGCTGACCCCGATCCAGCGGGCCGAGATCGCGCCGGTGCAGTAGTACTTCCGCCCGTCCAGGCGCAGTGTCTTCCCATGCGGGCCGCCCGGCCCCGACCGCAGCCGGGTCTTCAGGTCCTGGGCGTGCTGGCCGCCCCGCTCGGCCAGGCCGTTGCCCAGCCGGGCGCCCCCCAGCACGTCCGCGAACAGCCGCTCCTGCTGCGCCGGGGTTCCGTGGACGGCGAGCACGTCCACGAACAGGAAGTGCGCCTGCGGGACCTGGGCGAGGGCCGGGTCCACGGCCGCGATGGTCCTGATCACCTCGGCCAGCACGACCGGGGACAGGTCCGGGCCGAAGTTGGCGGCCGGGACCGTGATCCCGAGCAGCCCGCTGGCATCCAGGACGGCCAGCTCGTCGTACGGCACCGCGCCCGCCCGGTCGCGCTGGATCACGCCGCTGGCGATCGACTCGGCGTAGGCCCGGGCGGCCGCGAAAGCATCCGTTGCGGAGTAAAGAACCTCAGGCTGCGCGGCGGTCGAGGTGATGCTCATCGCGCGCCCACGAGGACAGGGCCGGGCGCCGTCAGGCCCGCGGCCGGGTCGGGGACCGCGGCCGGGTCCAGGCCGGCCTCCACCTCGAGCGCGCGGACGATCGGGATGACGTCCCGGCCGAACCGCTCGATCTCCTCGTGGTAGTGCAGGAAGCCGGTCAGGATGAGGTCCACGCCGAGCTTGCGGTACTCGACGATCCGGGTGGCCACCTGCTCCGGGGTGCCGATCAGCTGGGTCCGGAACCCGTCGTTGTACTGCACCAGGTCCTCGAAGCTGGAGTCGGCCCACATGCCCGTCTTGTCGGCGGTGGACGCCCCGGCCTGCTTCACCGCGGCCCCGAACCCCTCGACCGCTTCCACGTGCGCCTTCGCGATGATCTCGCGCAGCGTGTCCCGGGCCTCCTGCTCGGTGTCACGGACGATGACGAACCCGTTGAGGCCGAACCTCGGCCCGTCGGTGCGTCCGGCCGCGTCCGCGATCTGCCGCAGGTTGGCGAGCTGCTCGCCGACCCCGGCGAAGTCCTTGCCGTTGGAGAAGTACCAGTCGGACAGCTGGCCGCCGTTGCGCTGGGCCGCGGAGGAGTTGCCGCCCTGGAAGATCTCCGGGTGCGGCCGGCCCGGCCAGGACAGCGGCTTGGGCTTGAGGCTGAAGTCGCGGATCCGGTAGAAGTCGCCGGCCAGGTTGGCCTCGTCCTCGGTCCAGATCCGCTTGAGCGCGAGGATGAACTCGGCGGTGCGCCGGTACCGCTCATCGTGCTCCAGCCACGGCTCGCCGAGCTGGCGGAACTCGTCCTTGAACCAGCCCGAGACCACGTTCACCGCCGCCCGTCCGCCGGACAGGTGGTCGGCGGTGGCCACCCACTTGGCCAGCACCCCGGGATGCCACAGGCCGGGGTGGACCGCGGCGATCAGCTTGAGCCGCTCGGTGGCCATCAGCAGCGCCAGCTGAAGCTGGTCGACTCGTGCTGGTACTCGGCCCCGTAGCTGGCTGTGTAGCGGACCTGGCTCAGCGCGTAGTCGAAGCCGGCTCGCTCGGCCAGCCGGGCCAGCGTGCGGTTGTAGTCGAACGACCAGTCGGTGCGCTGCTCGATCGTGCTGGTCACCAGGCCGCCGCTGACGTTCGGCACCCAGTAGGCGAAGCGGAGCGGCTCGGTCGTGGGGTCGGTGGTCATGGTCAGCCTCCAGGGGAGTTAGTGGTCGTCGTGCGGGGAAGTCATCAGGCCGCGGCGCCGCAGCACCGGGATCAGGCCCTCGCCGACCTGGTAGGCCTCTTCCAGGTGCGGGTAACCGGACAGGATGAACTCGTCGATCCCGAGCGCGTAGTACTCAGCGATCCGCTCCGCCACCTCGTTGTGGCTGCCGACCAGGGCGGTGCCCGCGCCGCCGCGGACCAGCCCCACGCCGGCCCACAGGTTCGGCGACACCTCCAGGGCGTCGGTGCGGCCGCCGTGCAGCGCGGCCATCCGGCGCTGGCCCTCCGACTGCGAGGCCCGCTGGATGGCCTGCGCCCGCTCGATCGCCGCCGGGTCCAGGCCGTCCAGCAGCCGCTGGGCCTGGGCCCACGCCTCGTCCGCGGTGTCCCGGGTGATCACGTGCAGGCGGATCCCGAAGCGCACCTCCCGGCCGGCTTGCTTGGCGCGCGTCCGCACCGCGTCCAGTTTTTCCGCAACGGCTTGTGGTGGCTCACCCCACGTCAGGTACACGTCGGCGTACCTGGCCGCCACGTCCAGCGCCGGGGCTGAGGACCCGCCCAGGTAAATCTCGGGCCAGACCGGGGCCGGGATGATCTGCCCGCCGCGCACGTCGTAGTGCTCGCCGGTGAACGTGACCGGGTCACCGCGCCACAGCTCGCGGACGATGTGCAGGAACTCACCGGCCCGCTCGTACCGGGCCTCCTTGCCGAGGTGGTCGCCGAACCGCCGCTGTTCCACGTCGTCGCCGCCGGTGACCACGTTGAGCAGCAGCCGGCCGCCCGAGATCCGCTGGTAGGTCGCGGCCATGTGGGCGGCCAGCGTGGGCGACATGAGACCGGGACGGAACGCGACCAGGAACTTGAACCGGTCGGTGACCTGGGTCAGCCCGGCGGTCATGATCCACGCGTCCTCGCACCAGGAGCTGGTGGGAGTCAGCGCGCCGGTAAAGCCGAGCTGCTCTGCGGACTGGGCGATCTGGCCGATGTAGCGGATGTCCGGCGCCCGCTCGTTCCCGTCCCGCGTGCCGTCTCCCGTGGCCCGGCTGCCGGCCGCGCCGACCGCGTTGCCCAGGCTCAGGTCGGTGCGCGAGTCACCGTTGGTGGGCAGGAACCAGTGCAGGACTACTCCCATGGGCGGCGGCCTCCTTCGGGTGCTGCGGACTCGGCGGTCGGGGGTGCGGACCCGGCAGTCGTGCGGTGCGGACCCGGCGGTCGGGGGTGCGGACCCGGCGTATCTTTCCTTGTTTCTCGATCAAATTTATAGGAAGTTTCGGTGATGCGATAGGGGACGGGTAGCCAGGGTGCCGGGCGCCGGTGATGGCGCCCGTCCCGCTGCCGGCCCGGCCGCATCACCAGGTCACTACCAGCGGAACTAGCTTCAGCATGCGGCTGGCCCGGAGGCCGCGTCCAATACCGATCGGCGGGGGCGTGGTAAGGTTTTCCTATTAAAACGATCGCTATCCTGGCGTTAACGGGCGCCGGGCGAGAGGGGTCGTGTGCGGATCGAGCAGCTTGAATACGTCGCTACAGTCGCCCGGCTAGGCTCGTTCCGCCGCGCCGCCGACGAGCTGCACATCTCCCAGCCCGCGCTGAGCGGCTCGGTCCGGAGCCTGGAACGGGAACTCGGCGTCGACCTGCTCGACCGGGGCCGGCATGGCGCGCGGATGAGTGATTCCGGGCGCGAGCTGTTCCCGTACATCCTGACCCTGCTCGACTCGTTCGACCGGCTCCGGCACGCCGCCGGGGAGCAGCACCGCAGCGTGCGGCTGGTCCGGCTGGGCACGGTCAGCGCGGCCACGGCCCCGCTGCTCGCCCCGACCATCCAGCAGTTCCGGCAGAGTCACCCGCTGACCCAGGTCGAGGTGATCGGAGCCCAGCAGGCTGAGATCCACCGCGGCGTCCTGGAGGGCAGCTTCGACCTGGGCCTGGTCAACTACCTCGACGGCGACGACATGCCGCCTGAGCTGGAGACCACCCCGCTGTTGCGCGGCCGCCCGGTCGTCGTCCTGCGGGCGGACAGCCCGCTGGCCCGGCACGCGGCCGTGCACACGGCCGACCTGCTCGCCGAGCCGCTGATCGTGATGCGATCTGGTTATGTCATGCACCGGTACCTGCACCGGCTGCTGCAGGGCACGCCGCCGGCGTTCTCCTACTCCACCGACGGGGCCGAGATGGGCAAGCTGATGGTGGCCGAGGGCCTGGGCCTCACCGTGCTCCCGGACTTCAGCGTGATCGGCGACCCGCTCGAACAGCACGGGGTGATCACCTGGCGACCGCTGGCCGACGATGAGACCGGGGTGGAGCTGGTCATCCAGCGGGCCAGGTCCGGTTCAGTCCCGCTGGCCGCCCGGGACCTGCACGCCATGTTCGTCGCGCGGGCCCGCGCCTACACGGCCGAGCACCCCGCCACCGCGGAGCAGCCCGGCGCGGGTCGTCCCCCCACCGGGAATGATCCGCCGGCTAGCGGCCCGAACGGGGTGGCCCCAGCAGACCGAGCACGCCGGGGGAAGACCCGCGTTCGGCCATGATCTCCGCCCGGCCGCCGATGGTGGCCGGGCCCTGGCCGCTGACGCACAGCGACGCGGCCGCCGTGGCCAGCCGGACCGCCTCCGGCACCGGCCGCCCCCGGAACACCTCGGTGGTCAGCGTCGCGGCGAAGCAGTCGCCCGCGCCCGTCGAGTCGACCAGGGTGCGCACCGGGCCGGCGGTGTACTTCGTGGACCCCTCCCGGGTCAGGACCTCGCAGCCCCGCCGTCCCTGGGTCACCACACCCAGACCGCCGTGGCGCGGCACCGCGTCCAGGAACTCGCTCACGTAGGGCGCTTCGATCTCGGACACGACGACCACGTCCACCACCGACGACACCGCGGCGGGAAAGGCCCGCGGCTCGAGCGTGACGCGAGCGCCGATGCGATCCCAGTGCCTGACCAGCCCCTGCGGGGTAAGCAGGGCGAACCGTGACCGGCATTCCTCAACCAGCTTTTCCAGCGTTATTTCCTGGGCCACGGGCGCGATATGGAGAATGTCACTGTCCGGCACATGGCTAAGGTCATCTATTTCGCCGGCCCAGCCTTCCAGCCATTGTTCTCGTGCATCGCCGGCGGACACGTTCCGGAACATCGTGGTCGACTCGACGGACTGCAGGCGCAGCTCGACTTCACCAGCGTACGGCCGCCAGTAGGGCTCCAGCTGGACCGGATTCGCCCGTCCCGCGATCTCGGCGCTAAGCCCTAGCCGGGCCGCCTGCAATGCGGAGTAGACTACCGATCCGCCCAGTACGAAAGAACCCCCCGCCTGGACGTCCAGAGTTGGGTTACCCAAAGCAAGGTAGTCTAGGCGCACCGTGATCCGCTCGTAGATTGGCCGATGGGACTCGATGCATAGTACATCAGTAGATAGCGGGCAACAACGTAAAGACGGTCTCGTCGCACTGCCTGCGGAATTGCTGCCCAGAGCCACCGGAAGTAACAGCGGCGCGGCGGTGAACGGCCTGCTGATCGGAGTGGACGGCGGGGCCACGAAAACGATAGCGGCAGCATTTGACCTGGATACTGGGGCGGTCGTGGCGGCGGAAACCGGGCCAAGCAATCCCGAGGCGGTCGGTTACGATGCGGCAGCGGCTTCCATTAATGACGCAATCAGAAGCATAGTCGGTGATGGCAAAACGGTAGCCGCGGCTGTGCTGGGTGTCGCCGGAATAGACACCGACGGCGAACGGAAACGCCTGCTTTCCAGCGTAACCAGGCTGAGCGCGCCAGTCATGCTGGCCGTCAATGACGTGGTCACCGCGTGGGCCGCTGGCTCGCTGGCCGCGCCTGGTATCGCCGCCATCTCCGGTACCGGGAGTAATACATTCGGCGTTAACGCGCAGGGTGCGGCTTGGCGCTGCGGCGGGTGGGGTCATATCGTCGGCGATGAGGGCTCAGGATACATGATCGCCGTGAATGCGATCCGCGCCGTCCTCGCCTACCGGGACGGCAGAAATGATTGGACGGCGATTGTCCCGCGCCTGCTGGATTTCTATGATCTGCGGCGCATCGAGGATATCAAGCCGATCATCTACCGGGATTTCGACAAGGCCCGGATTGCGGCCTTTGCCGCACAGGCGGCCGACGCCGCGGACGAGGGCGACGAGATCGCCATCGGGATATTCCAGCAGGCCGCCACAGACCTGGCCGAGCAGATCAGCACGGTCTACGCGGCCCTGGACTTCAGCGGCCCTGCGGAGGTGACGCTGATCGGGAGCAATTTCCGGGCCGGCGAAGTCTTCATCGGCCCCCTGCGGGAGCACCTGCGGCACGTGACCGGCGGCCAGGACTTCGCGGCCCCCAAGCTGCCCGCCGTCGGCGGGTCGATCTGGCTGGCGGCGCGGGCGGCCGGCGCGGAACACCAGATGGACGCCCAGGAGCTCGCGGCGGCGCTGCGTGACGCGGAGGCTCAGGATTCCCTGGGCACGCCGCCGTAGGTGCCGCCCCCCCGGCGGCAAGCGCTGTCCCGGGCGGCCGGCGCTGTCCCCGCCAGTGGCCCCGCCGGCCCAGCCTGGTGCCCCCCGCGGTCTCAGTCGAAGAACTCACCCTGGTCCACGGAGGCAGCCAGGTCGCCGGGCAGCAGGCCGAGCCAGCGGCCGGCGATCTGCTCGCGCAGGTCCGGTGGCACCACGCCGATCAGCCGCAGCCGCGAGATGCCCCCGTCGGGGTAGATGTCCAGCCGGACCAGCCCGGTGGGGCCAGCCCCGGCCCGGAGCCGGAACCTGTGCTCATTGTCGGGGATCAGCCGGGTCCTCGGCAGCAGTTCCGCGCCCGTCGCGGCGTCGCTGAGCCGGGCATGGCCGGGCGCGTTGCCCACGAAACGGGTGGTATCGATCACGGCGTGGTGCAGCAGGCCCGGCGCCGCCAGCCGCACCACCAGCCAGTCGTGCCCGTCGTCGCGGCGGCGCGCGGTTTCCCAGCCGTCCGACATGACCTGGGCCCGCCCCGGGGCCAGCGCGTTGGCCGGTGCGGAGAAGAACATGTTGCTGCACGCCTCCACCCGCCCGCCAGTTGCGGTCGCGGCCAGGTCCACCCGGCCGCCGAGCCGCCGGGGATCGGGCACCACCTCACCGAACACGCGCAGCCGCGCCACGCCCCCATCGGGCTGGATGGTCAGCCGCACATGGGTGACGAGCCGGTCCGGGGCGCGGACCGCGACCAGGTTGGCCTGGTCACCCGCGAGATCGGTCTTGGCCGCCAGCGGGATCCAGGCGGCCCCGCGCACCTCGGCGGCGGTGGGGTAGCCGAGCAGCGTGGCCCCGTCGACCGAGCCGAACGGCGGGTAGTTGCCCCGGAAGTGCGCGGTGTCGATGTTGACCCCGCGGACGATGGCGGGCGCGGCGAGCCGGATGATCACGAAGTCCGCACCGGGTTCCCGGCGCCGCCGGGTCTCCCAGCCGTCGTAGACCTTGCCCCGGATCCCGAAGGCCGCCAGATCGTGGACTGCGGGCCGCGAGTCGATGAGGCTGTGCGCGTCCCCGTAGAACTCGTCGTTGGCGTAGAGCACGGACCCGCCCAGGGCCCGGCTGGCCACGTCGGGCAACCCTTGGAAGTCGGGTGCGCTCCCGCTGGCCGTGAGGTCTCCGGTCACGATGCTCCTCCCCTGGCGGCGTCCGCGGCCGCCTCCGCAGCCGGCCCCTGGACCGTCGCCAGCCCCTGGTCCGCCCTCATGCCAGCGGACACAAGCTGCCCGGTCCGCAGGTCCGGCCCGGCCGGCCGCCCGGCCAGCCAGGTCTGCCGGACCACGCCGCGCAGGGTCCGTCCCGCGTAAGGCGTGACCGGGTTGCGGTGCCGCAACGCGGCCGGGTCCACCACGAACGTCTCGTCCGGGGCGAACACGCACAGGTCAGCGCGCCGGCCGGGGGTAATCGCGCCCCGGTCGGCCAAGCCGGTGAGGGCGGCCGGGGCGGCGGCCATCCAGGCCGCCACACGGTCCAGGCCCGCGCCGCGCCGCGCCGCCTCGGTCCACACCGCGGGCAGGCCGAGCTGCACCGAGGCGATGCCACCCCAGGCCGCACCGAAGTCACCGGTGTCCAGCCGCTTGGCCGCCACGGTGCACGGCGAGTGGTCGGACACCACGCAGCTGATCGCGCCGTCCCGCAGCCCCGCCCACAGCGCATCGCGGTTGGCGTCGTCCCGGATCGGCGGGCAGCACTTGAACTGGGTGGCGCCGTCCGGGACGTCCTCAGCGCGCAGGGTGAGGTAGTGCGGGCAGGTCTCGGCGGTGACCGGCAGCCCGGCGGCCCGGGCCGCCCGGACGGCAGGCAGCGCCGCCGCGCTGGCCAGGTGCACGATGTGGGTCCGGCACCCGGTCCGCCGGGCCTGCTCCAGCAGCAGGGTGATGGCCCGCTGCTCGGCCTCGGGCGGCCGGGAGGCCAGGAAGTCCGCGTACCGGCGGCCGCGGGCGGCGGGGGCGGCCTCGATCACGCCCGGGTCCTCGGCGTGTGCGATGAGCAGGCCGCCGAAGCCGGCGATCTCGGCCATGGCCGCGCCGAGCTG
>DATCFY010000062.1:0-21418 GCA_036509255.1 Streptosporangiaceae bacterium | reverse complement strand
CCGCCGCCGGCGGCGGTGAGTCCCGCCGTCACGGCCGGTCACGATCCAGCCAGACCGACAGGTGCGCGGGCTCCAGCGCGGCGGTGACCGAGGTGACCAGATCGGCGCGGACCGCGTCCAGGTCGACTGCGTCCTGAAGTCGCCCCGCGAACGCGGTCACGGCGGCGTCCGCGTCGTAGCGCGCCCGGTTGAACCGCCGGTCCACAGCCCGCTGCACCCGCCGCCGCAGCGGGGTGAACAGCGCCGCCGCGGCCAGCGTGGACGCGGCCACCGACCACGTCGACGCGAACCCCAGCACGTGCGTCGCCAGCAGCACCAGCCCCGCGTACACCCCGACCAGCAGCCCGGTCACCGCCGCATAGGCAACTGTGCGGGAGATCAGCCGGTCGATGTCGTACAGCCGGTAGCGCAGGATGCCCAGGCCCATACCCAGCGGCAGGGCGATCACGGCGTACGTGGCGGTGACATTGGCCGCGCTGGCCAGCGGGGCCGAGCTCCCGCTGGCCCCGATGACGGTCAGCGTGACCAGGCCGGCCACGGCGACTGCCGCACCGGCAGTGAACCACTTGAATTGCTGCCGGGTGTCGCCGGCCGAGCGCCGGAAGCGGATCACCAGCCGGACGATCCAGGCCAGCCAGAAGGGAACCACCGCAAGGACCGGCAGACCCGTGAGCATGAACCCGATGACCGGGCCCGGCGGCTGAAGGTGCACGAGCTGGCCGGCGGCATTGAAGTGCAGATGCGGCAGGCTCACGAGATAGGCGGCCGGGATCGCCTGGCTGATGACGACCAGGGCGCCGATCACGACGTAGGCACGCAGCGCCCGCTG
This sequence comes from Streptosporangiaceae bacterium, assembly GCA_036509255.1. Classification (GTDB taxonomy): domain Bacteria; phylum Actinomycetota; class Actinomycetes; order Streptosporangiales; family Streptosporangiaceae; genus RYN-230. Next base: position 20,589 of record DATCFY010000062.1, on the reverse strand, counting down.
CCCCGACCGGGACAGCCGGCCGTCGGGGAACAGCAGCAGGCCAGCCAGGCCGATCAGCATGGGGAGCGTCCAGAACGCGTTCTGCGTGAACAGCAGCAGTCGCCCGAACGGTAGCGAACCGTAGGACAGGCCGAAGATCAGCAGCGTGTAGAGGGCGGCCGCCACGTTGAAGACCGTGGCCAGGCCGCTGGCGGCCAGCACCCAGCCGACCGGATTCCGCGGCTGGCGCAGCGCCACGATCAGGCCCGGAACGAGGAGGGCGGCGGCCAGGGCAATAGTCGCACCGTCGGCCGAGACGGACAAGTTGCCGGTGAGCATCGTCAGCACCACGGAGAAAACGATCAGCGCGAGGGTGAGGCCGCCGACGGTCCACGCGGCGAGCCGCGGCCCGGGCCTGGACGGGGATACCACGGCGGTCATCGGCCACCCTCGCTGATCCACACGGTGACATGAGCGGGTTCCAGGGCCCCAGCGACCGACGCCAGCAGGTCGGCGCGCACCGCGTCCGGATCGACCGCGTCCTGGAGCCGGCCCGCGAACGCCGTCACGGCCCCGTCCGCGTCGTAGCGGGCCCGGTTGAACCGCCGGTCCACGACCCGCTGCACCCGGCGCCGCACCGGGGTGAACAGCGCCGCGGCGGCCAGCGTGGACCCGGCTACCGCCCACGTCGAGGCGAACCCCAGCACCTGCGTAGCCAGCAGCACCAGCCCCGCGTACACCCCGACCAGCAGTCCCGTGATGATCGTGTAGGCCAGGGTCCGGGAAATGATCCGGTCGATGTCATACAGCCGGTACTTCAGGATGCCGATGCCGATGCCAACCGGAAGCGCCGCCAGGCCGACGATCGCCACCTCCCAGATCGCCGAATTGGTGGCCACCGCCCAGACGCCCAGCACGGCGCAGACCACGGTTCCGCTCAGCAGCCACTTCAGCTGCTCGCGCCGCTCCCCCGACGACCGCCGCCAGCTGCCGATCTGGTGCCCGAGCGCGCCGAGCCAGGCCAGCACGACCGGGCCGAAGAACACGAGCCCCACCCAGGACGGAGGACTGTCCGCGGTGGCAATCTGGCCGCTGGCCTGGACCTCGAGGTGCCGCGCGGCGAGGGCCGCCACGGCAGTACTCACGGGAAGAGTCAGGCAAAGCAGCAGATAGGCCGCCAGCACCCACCGCCAGCGCGCAGAAGGCAGCCGCCCATCCGGGAAGAGCAGGGTGACCAGGGGAAAGACGGCGACGACGAGAGTGAACAGCTGGGCCAGGATCAGCGCCAGGGGGCTCAGCAGGGGGATGCCGCGGTGACCGGAGTGGTACACGTACGTCGCGTATGACCCGGCGACGATGGTGAGCGGGATCCAGTTGGCGGCCCCCAGCAGCAGCCACCCGATCGGGTTGCCCGGCTGGTGCCGTGCCACCACCAGGCCCACCGCGCCGACCACCAGGATCACGACCAGCAGGCTGGACACGGCCTTCAGCGTGCTGGCGCCGAGCTGATGGGTCTGCCCGGTAAGCAGGCCCAGGACAGGCAGGGCGACGATCAGGACGGGCACGCCGGCGGCCAGGAATGACGCTGCGCGCGGCGTGGCCAGGCGGGTCCGGCGGGCACCGGCCTGCGCGCTCACGGGCCCGGCTCCTGCAGCGTCACAGACAGGTGAACGGGCTGGAGCGAGGCACTGATGGTGGCCACCAGGTCGGCATGCACGGTACCGAGGTCCACCGCATCCTGCAGGCGGGCCGCGAACAGGGCGACGGTCCGGTCGGCGTCGTAGCGGGCCCGGTTGAACCGCCGGTCCACGATCCGCTGGACCCGCCGGCGCACCGGGGTGAACAGCGCCGCCGCGGCCAGCGTGGAGGCGGCCACCGCCCACGTCGAGGCGAATCCCAGCACCCGGGTGGCCAGCAGGACCAGCCCCGCGTAGACGCCCAGCAGCAGCCCGGTGATGATCGCGTAGGCGACGGTCCGGCTGAGGATCCGGTCGATGTCGTACAGCCAGTACTTCAGGATGGCCACGCCCATGCTCACCGGCAGGGCGAGCACGGCGACCAGGCCGATGGACCCGACGATGCGCAGGCCGTGGTCCGGGCTGTTCGAGAAGGGGACGCCGAGGAGGCCGCCGGCCACGGCGATCGCCGATCCCCCGATCAGCCAGTTCAGCTGCTCCCGCCGGTCACCAGAAGACCGACGGTAGCTGATCACCTGTCCGGCCACGGAGGCCAGCCAGCACGCGCCGAGCACCGGGAAGAAGAGTCCCTGCACCGCCCCCCACCACGCCGCCCATCCGGTGGGATGGTCGATGGCCAGCAGGTTTCCGCCGGAGTCCACCTGGACGTGGTGCCCGGCGATGGCCCAGACGGAGATGATGACGGTTCCCGCGATCCACAGCGCGGCCACGGCCAGGTACGCCCACAGGGCCCAGCGCCAGCGCGGGCTGGGGAGGCGGCCGTCGGGGAACAGCAGCACGGTGAGCCCGAACAGGGCGATGGCCGGGGCCCAGCCGGGCTGCAGGAGGACCGCCACCCAGCCGAAGGGCAGCCCGGGGTGATGCTGCCGGTAGACGGCGACCGCGTAGGCTCCCGCCGCTCCGCTGAGGACCAGGAAACCTACCGCCCCCAGGAGCATCCAGCCGAGCCGGTTACCCGGTTTCCGCCACGCCACCGCGAACCCCAGGACCCCGAAGACCGGCGCGAAGATCAGTGAGCCGCTACCTGCGCTGGCGTTGAGGCCCGCCAGGGCCGCCAGCGGGAACGTCACCGCGATCAGCGCCAGGATCACGACGCCCAGGACCACGGCGGTGGCCGGCGACGCCAGCCGGAAGCGGCGGGGCGCGGCGTTCCCGGTCACGTCGCGCTCCCATTTATCCAGGCGGGTACCCAGGTCTGGGTGGCCAGCGTGCCTGCGGACGTGATCTTGAAATGATGCCGGAGCGCGGACCCTGCTATTTCCGCGTCGCTCTCACCCAGCACCAGAACACCGGCGGCCAGCGAGGCCCCCACGATCCATTTCCACCGCCGCGACGGCAGGCGCCCATCCGCAAAGAGCAGGATGACCAGCAAGAACAGCAGGATCGGGGTGATCCACAGCGGCTCAAGCAGGAAGGCGGCCGGGGCAGCCCAACGCCCCGCCGGGCCGAGTGAGCTGTACAGGGCGCTGTAGTCCGCGGCGTTGAGGCCGATCGGGTAGAGCAGGGACGAGGTGAGCAGCAGCCAGCCGATCGGGTTGGCCGGCTGATGCCAGGCGACCAGGAGGCCCACCGCCGCCGTCGTAGCGATCATGGACATCAGCGCGAAGCCGGCCAGCAGATCGCCGGCCGACTGGGATACCCCGGAGGGCACCAGCAGCGTGCCGACGAGCGTCGCCAGGACACCGGCGGCCAGGGTCACCGCCAGCACCCGGGGCGATGGGCGCCGCCGGACCCGGGTGAGGGTCATGGCGCGGCCCCGGCGCTGGCTACCGGGCTCAGCCGGGCGGGCCCCAGGTCCGGCGGGCGGCGGACGCCGAACACGTCGCGCAGCGCGGTCAGGGCGGCCAGTTCGCCGCACCGGCCGTGGACGCCGGGCAGCGGCGGGGTGGAGGAAGAGCACAGGTAGAGGCCGGGGACCGGGATGCGGTACGGGTTCCACCGGACCGCCGGCCGGAACACGGTCTGCCGGATGTCCTGCAGGCCTGCAGCGATGTCGCCGCCGACGTAGTTCGGGTTCCGCGTTTCCTCGTCCGCGGCGGTCAGCGTGTGCCGGGCCAGGATCAGGTCCCGGAAGCCGGGCGCGAAGCGCTCGATCTGCGCCTCGATGCGGCCGGTCATGTCTACCGTCGATCCCGCGGGTACGTGGCAGTAGGTCCACAGCGTGTGGCCCCCGGCGGGCGCCCGGGTCGGGTCGGCCACGCCGGGCTGGGTGACCAGGACGTACGGCGCGTCCGGGTGCTGCCCGGCGGCGACCTGCGCCTCGGCCGCCGCGATCTCCTCGTACGTCCCGCCGAGGTGCAGCGTCCCGGCCCGGCGGCACGCCGCGTTCGCCCACGGCACCGGGCCGGACAGGGCGAAGTCGACTTTGCACACGCCGGCGCCGTACCGGAACCGCTGGAGGGCGTCGCGGTAACGGGGCGGCAGCCGGTCACCGGCGATCGACAGCAGCGCCCGCGGCGCGACGTCGAGCAGGACGGCCCGGGCCGGGGGCAGTTCCCTGAGCGAGCGCACCCACCGCCCGGTCTCGATTACGCCGCCCGCCGCGGCGACCGCCTCGGCCATGGCGTCCGTGATCCGGGCGCTGCCGCCCTCGGCTACCGGCCAGCCCACCGCGTGGGCCAGGGTGGTGAGCATGAGGCCGACCGCGCCGGTCGGCGGCGCGGTGAGCGGCAGCATGCCGTGCGCGGCGGCGCCGGCGAACAGGGCCCGCGCCTCCGGGGTGCGGAAGCGGTGCGCCACCCCGGCCGCTGACCTGAGACCATTCAGCCCGAACACGGCCAGCCCGGCGCTCAGCTGCGCCGGCGGCCGCCGGATCGGGGACAGCAGCAGGTCGGTCAGGGCCGCGCAGTCACGGACCAGCGGGCCCAGCAGGCGGCGGTAGGCGGCGGCGTCCCGGCCGAGGCGCTCCGCGGTCGTGTCCACGGACCCGGTGACCAGCGCGGCACGGCCGCCGTCCAGCGGCTGGGCGAACACCACGTCGGAGCCGGTGAACCGGACACCGCGCGCGGCCAGGTCAAAGCGGCGGAAGAACGGGGACGCCACAGCCAGGGGATGCGCGGCCGAGCAGACGTCGTGCCGGAAGCCCGGCAGGGTGAGTTCCTCGGTCCGGCATCCCCCGCCGATCGTGGGACTGCCCTCGATGACGAGGACCCGCAGGCCGGCGGCGCTGAGGGTGACCGCGGCCGCCAGGCCGTTCGGCCCGCTGCCCACCACCACGGCGTCAGGATCACCAGGCATCGCCGGTCCCGGACATGCTCGTTCCCCCCATCAGCTGTGTGCTCAGCCGCGGCGCCGCCGCAGCGCCGTGACCGGCGCGGCCAGGGTCTGCAGCACGCTGCGCACCATGGAGTTGTGCCAGACGTTGCCGGCGTGGCGCCACTGCCGGCTGCTGTCCACGCACACGGTGCGGGTGGTCACGGTGAGGTCGCCCGCACCGAGGTAGCGGCCGAGCGTGGTCAGCGTCTCGGCCCAGAACACGTCTTCCTTACGGTGCCCTCCGAACGTCATGCCCAGCTCGTAGACGGGATCGTTGGCCCGCATCAGTACCTGGGCCTGGACGACGGTCCCGCCGGGGCCGCCCTCCGCGGAGAACGTGATCCAGCCGGCGAACATGTGCCCTTGCGGGGTCATCAGCGTGAACGACTCCTCGTCCGCGTAGAGCACGAACACGCCGGTGGACAGCTTCACGCCGCCGATGGCCAGGTCGAGGAGGGCCACGTCGCCGGGGCTGATGCCGGTGAGCGCGCCGGCGAACCGGTTTCCCTTGGGCCAGAACTCGGGGAAGTGCGCCTTCCAGGCGGTGATGGCCTGCTCCGGGGAGACCGCCGTCCCCACAGCCAGCCGGTAGGTCTTCTGCCACATCTTGCCGAAGCCCTGCACGGGACCGGTCAGCCGGCGGCCGGCCACGTTAGTGCCGCGCACCCCGTCCCGCCGGACCACGTCGAGCCGGTCCACCTTGGCCGCCCAGCGGCCCGCGTCGTTCCGCGGCGCCACCCCGGCGCCCGCCTCCCGCACACTCAGCTCGATCTGCTCGGCGGAACGCACCCGCTCCGGCCCGGTTGCCTCAGTCATGTCGGCCTCCTCAGGTCGCCGCACCGACCAGGGCCGATGCCTCGTCGTCGTAGATGGTGATCGCCTCGTCGAGGCGGGTCAGCTCGAAGATCTCGCGGTAATGGTCGCTCAGCCCGTACGCGGACAGCTGCTGCCGCTGCCGGTTGGCCCGGACCAGCAAGGTCACGAGCATCCCGATGCCACCGCTGTTCATGTACTCCAGGCCGGTGAAGTTGAGCACGAGCCGGCTGGCGCGCAGCCCGCCCGCTTCCTCGTACGCCGACATCAGGACCGGCTCGCAGGCCGCGGTGACCTCGCCCTTGATATCGACGACGGCCACCTCACCGCCGATATGGCGAACACCCATCGTGACCGTAGGTCCGTCCATTGCTTCCTCCCCTATGAGCCTGATGACCCTCGGCGGTCAGCTGGCCGGGCCGGCCAGCTGGCTGACCGCCGCGTCGAGGTCCCCGAAGACCTCGATGAAATCTGACAGCCGGGTGATGTCGAAGATCTCCCGGTAGTGCTCGGACAAGCCGCTCGCGACCACCTTGCGCCGCTCGGCCCTGGCCCGGGCGAGCACGCTCACGATCAGTGCGATCCCGGTGGAGTTGATGTAGTCGACGTGGGCGAAGTCGAGCACCACGGTGGCCGGCTCTCCCTGGGCTACCGCCTGTTCGTAAGCGGCGTTGAGCACGGCCGCCGCACCCCCGTCCACCTCGCCGGTCAGCTCGATGACTGCCGCGTCACCCACCGCGTGCACGGCTGCCTCACAGGTCTTCTTCATCGCCGCCTCCTGGGGATCCCCCGGTCTGCGAGACCGGCGCCACGGCGGCGCCGGCCCGCATGGTGAGCTGGATGGTGTGCCGTGGGCCGTCCGTGCGCACCTGCATGGCATCGACCATGTTCCGGATCAGGAACAGCCCCCACCCGCGCGCCCGCTGCTCGCCTTCCAGCTTCAGCAGCAGGTCCGGCTCCTCCACCGGCCCGCCCGGGGCGTGCTCACCTCCGAGGTCGGTGATGGCCACGACGATGTCCTCGCCATCCTGGATGACCTCGACGTCCACCGGGATATCCGGACGGCCCCCGTTGCCGTGCTCGATCGCGTTCATGGTGGCCTCGGCCACGGCGGTCTTCAGCCGTTCCAGCCGGGCCGGCGGCAGCCCGCTGGCCGCCACGGCCTCGGCGACCTGGGCCAGCGCCAGGCGCTCGTTGCCGGGCTCGCTCGCCACGGCGAACGCGGCGAGCCGCCGCGGGGCCGGCCGCGCTACCGAGGTCATCGGGCGCCCCCCAGGTACCGGGCGGACATGCTCCGCTCCAGGCAAACCAGCGTGATGTCGTCCTCCTGTTCGGCCTCCGGCCCGGTGAACGCGCCCAGCTCGGTGAGGCAAAGGTCGATGAGTTCCTCGCCCGAAGGGCCCCGGCCGGCCAGCTCGGCGACCCGCGGGAAACCGAACATCTCCCGGTCCGGGCTGTGCGCCTCGGCCAGCCCGTCGCTGTGCAGCAGCGCGCAGTCGCCGGGCTGGAACTTGAAGGCTTTTTCCTCGTAATCCATCCCGGGCATCAGTCCCAGCGGCATCCCGCGAGCGCGCAGCTCGGCCACGCCGTCGGCGGTGCGCACGTACGGGACGTCGTGCCCGGCGTTGGCGAACACCACTTCCCCGCTGACCGGGTCGAGTACCAGGGCCAGGCAGGTGACGAACATGTGCGCCGGGATGTCGGCGCACAGCAGGTCGTTCACCTGCGCGAGCACTGTCCCGGGGGAGATCAGCCGCGGCGCGGCCCCCCGCAGCAGGGCGTGCGTGCTGGCCATGACCAGGGCCGCCGGGATCCCCTTGTCGGTGACATCACCGACCACGAACATGACCCGCCCGTCCGGCAGCGGGATGAAGTCGTAGAAGTCGCCGCCGACGGTGCGGGCGGGCCGGTAGAACGCGGCCACGTGCCAGCTGGGCAGGTCAGGCACGCTCTTGGGGAGGAACTGCTGCTGGATGATCTGCGCGATCTTCAGCTCCTGCTCGATCCGCTCCCGGTTCCGTGCCTCAGCCTCCTGCTGGCGGACCAGCTGGCCCACCCGCATGGCCGGGGCCGCGTACCCGGCCAGCGCGTTGAGCAGCCGCCGGTCCTCAGAGGAGTAGTCCCGCTCGGACAGCCGCGGCCCCAGGCTGATCAGCCCGATCAGGCTGCCCGAGGAGATCAGCGGGACGGTGAGAACCACCCCGGCTTCCTTCATCGCGGCCAGGGCGGGTGATTCGAGTTCGAGGCCGCGGATATCCACCGCGCCGGCCGCACTGAGCAGGTAGCCGACCAGCGGGTCGTTGGAGGCCAGATCGATCTCCGGGCCCGGCCTGACCGGGCCGGTCGCGGTGGCCGGCACTACGGCCGCCGCAGCCGGGCCGCCCCGCCGCCAGCCACGCCGCCAGCCACGCGGCCGCCCGGAGACCGGGTGGCCGGGTGCGGCGCCGTTAAGCGCTGGCCAGGCCCCGCCGGGGGTGCCCGCCGGGTCTTCCCGCACCGGCCCCGCGCCGGACCCTGCTGGGGTACCCGCCCGGTCCGCGGCGGGCACCTCGGCGACGGTGCCGGCGGCGCCCCCGTTACCGCCGGCGCTGGTCCGCTCCAGCCCTTGTGCCATGGCACGCTCCGTGTCCGTCCCGCTGTTCCAAGCTCAGGGCCAGCTTAGGGAGATGGCGATACGAGATCGTTACGGCAAGTCCGCGGCCTGAAGAGAATTTCACGCTGCTGCGTTACGGTGGGATTCCGGCAGTTGCGGGCACCACGCGGGGGGAGAACGACGTGGCGGAGCTGGACCTTGCCCTGCTCGGGGCGCCTGCGGTAACGAGACACGGCACACTGCTCAGCTTCGACACCCGTAAGGCCACGGCCGTGCTGGCCTTGCTCGCCCTGCACGATCACGAGCTGAGTCGGGAGCGCCTGGCCGTGCTGCTGTGGCCGGAGGCGGACGCTGCCCGTGCGCGGGCGTCCCTGCGGCGCACGCTCTCGGTAACAGCGGCTGCGGCCGGCCCCGGCCTGCGGATCACCCGCGCGGCGGTGGCGCTGGACCCGGGGCGGGTCCAGGTGGACGTGGCTGATTTCGAGGCCCTGGCGGCCAGGCCGGACGCTGGCTCGCTGGACCGGGCGGCCCGGCTGTACCGGGATGACTTCCTGGCCGGATTCGCGCTGCGGGACTGTCCGGAGTTCGACGACTGGCAGGCCTCGACCGCGGACCGGCTCCGCCAGCGGCTCGCGGCGGTGCTGGAACGGCTGGTCGCGGCCGACACCGCCGCTGGTGACCTGGATCGCGCGCTGGCGCACGCGCAGCGCTGGCAGGCACTCGACCCGCTGCACGAGCCCGCGTACCAGGCGCTGATCCGGCTGCTGGCCTGGACCGGGCAGCGGTCCGCAGCCCTGCGGCAGTACCGCGCGCTGGTCCGGACCCTGGACACCGAGCTGGCGGTGCGGCCGCTGCCCGAGACCACCCAGCTCTACGACGACGTCCGGGCCGGGCGGCTGGCACCGGCCCCGGGGCGGGTCGCGCCGGCCGGCCTGCCCCCTACGCCGGGCCTGTCTCCCGCGCCGGGCCCGGCAGGCACCGGGCCGGGCCCGGCAGATACCGGGCCCGGCCCGGCCGGCTGGCCCCTGGTCGGACGGCAGGAAGAGCTCCACGCGCTGCACACCGCCTGGCGCAGCGTGGGCCCGGCGGCGGGCCAGGTGGTAACCGTGCTGGGTGCAGCCGGCTGCGGGAAAACCCGCCTGCTGGAGGAGTTCCGCGGCGAGGCGCAGGCGGCGGGGGGCGTGGTGCTGGCCGCGCGATGCCACGACGGTGAAAGTGAGCTCCCCTTCGTGCTCGCCGCCGATCTGCTGCGCACCGCGCTGTCGGTCGCCCCGGACTTGCCTGCCCGGCTGCCCGCGCAGACCGCGGCGATGACCGGCCGGCTCTGCCCCGGGCTGGCTGCGGACTACCCGGACGACCCGGCCCCGCTGGACAGCCCGATGGCGCTGACCCGGCTGTACGGGGCGATCGGGGAGGTGCTGCAGACCGCCGCATCCCCGGGCCGGGCCGGGCGGCCGGCGGGGGTGATCGTGGTCGAGGACGCGCACTGGGCCGACGGCCCGTCCCTGGAACTGCTGGCCTACCTGGCCCGCAGGCTCCCCGGCTGGCCGCTGCTGCTCGTCATCAGCTGCGCCGCCGAGCACACCGAACGGCTCCGCGGGCTGCGCGCCGCGTTCAGCGAGGCGGCCGACGCCGGCCAGGGCACCGTGGTGGAACCCGCTCCGCTGCGCGAGGAACAGATCCGCGACCTGCTGCTGCGCTCGGGAGTCCGGGATGCGGACGTGGGCCGGCTGCTCGCCCAGACCCGGGGACTGCCGATGCTGGTCCGCGAGTACGTGGAGGGCCTGCGATCCGGAGCCGGTGACGGGGGGGAGCGCTGGTGGCCACCCGCCTCTGTCCGGGAACTGCTGCGCAGGCGGCTGCAGGCGGCCAGCGAGCCGACCGTGCAGATGCTGTCCACCGCGGCCGTGCTCGGCAGCGGGTGCGACGCGGACCTGCTCCGCGCGGTCAGCGGGCGGAGCGAGACGGAGACCGTGGAGGCGCTCGACGAGGCGGTCCGCCGGTTCCTGCTCGCTGAGATACCGCCAGCCGGGGATCACGGCGTGCCCCGCTATGACTTCCCGTATGAGGCTCTGCGGGAGGTCGTCTACGACTCCTCGACCCTGGCCCGGCGCCGGCTGCTGCACGGCCGGGCCGCGGGCGTGCTGATCCGCCGGTACGAGCGGGACCCGGTGACCACCCGGGCCGCGGCCATCGCGGAGCACCTGCAGCGCGCCGGGCGTGACACCGAGTCGGCCGGCTGGTGGTGGCGGGCCGCGGGGCGGGCCCGGGGCCTGTACGCGCACGCCGAGGAGTACACGTACCTGCGCCGGGCCGAAGCGCTGGGCTACCCGCCGGTCGAGGTGGCCGTCGCGCTGGGGGACGTGCTCACCGTGCTGGGCCGGTACCGGGAGGCGCTGGCCGAGTTCGAGGCCGCGGCGGCGGCCCTCGACGGCCCGCAGACGGGGTCGCCGGCCGCGGACGGCCCGCAGGCCGGGTCGGCAGCCATCGAGCACAAGCTAGCCGAGGTGCATCACCGGCTGGGTGACTGGGCGCTGGCCCAGGCGCATCTGGACATGGCCCTCGAGCTGCTGGGTCCGGGGGAGCCAGGGCGCCGGGCCCGGATCGAGGCGGACCGCGCGGTGCTGGCCTACCGGCGCGGCGCGGCGCAGGCCGCGGCCAGCCTGGCCGGGGACGCGCTGGACGCGGCCCGCCGGGCCGAAGACCCGGCCGCCATCGCCCAGGCGCTGAACGTGCTGGGCATGCTCGACGCGCGGCGCGGGGCCGCCGCCTCGGGGGCGGCGCGGCTCCGCGAAAGCCTGGAGCACGCGCGCGGCCTGCCCGACCCGGGGGCCGCGGTGGCCGCGCTCAACAACCTGAGCCGGCTGCTGGCCGACAGCGGCCAGCAGGCCGAGGCCCTCCCGCTGGCCCAGGAGGCGCTGGCACTGGGCCGCGAACTGGGCGACCAGCACCGGGTGGCCGCGCTGCACACCAACCTGGCCGACCTGCTGCACGCGGCGGGGCAGCGCGAGGCGGCCCTGGCCCACCTGAAGGAGGCCGCGCGCGGCTTCGCCTCAGTGGACACCGGCGGCCCCCCCCGCCCGGAAGTGTGGACCCTCGTCGAGTGGTAGCGACCACGGGCGGGGGAACAGCCGGGTGGTAGCTAGACGGGCGGGCCGCCGCAGGACTTCCCGCGGCGGCCCGCCCCGCATGGTGTTCCGGGGTGCTAGTGGCTGACCACCTCACCCGTGGTGGGGTTGAGGATGACCGGGCTGAACTGCGGCCGGACGTGGAAGTCGAGCAGGCCGCCCCAGCCATCCAGGCTGCCGGCAATCTGGTCGAAGGACCCACCGCCGAGCCGCTGGCCAGACAGCCAGTTGTCCTCGATGAACTTGACCACCGAGGACTGGTCGGTCAGGTTGTGGCTGACGTGGTTCTCCCGCGTGTACGGCGAGATGACCAGCAGCGGTACCCGCATGCCGTAGCCGCACCTGTCCGGGTACTTGCCGAGCAGCACCGGCTTGCTGGTGCAGACGGCCGCGTCCTCGGCGGTGTGCGAGCCGTTGACCCGCGGAGAGTTCTGGTGGTCATACCAGCCGTCGGAGTCGTCATAGGTGACGACGATCGCGGTGGACTTCCAGTACTGGGACTGCTCAATCTGGTCGATTGTGTTGACCACGAAGTTCTGCTCGTCGAGCGGGTCCGAGTATCCCGGGTGGCCGTCCTGGTACTCCGCCGCCTTCAGGTAGCTCACGGCCGGCATGTTGCCGTCCTTGAGCGTGGTGTAGAAGTCGGACAGGTCGTACTGGTGGTTGGCCTGGTCGGTGTAGCCGATCGCGGCCTCCGACGACGGTGGCAGGTGCTTGGGGTTGGCGGTGGACTTGTAGTACTGGAACGGGTCGTGGTGCGGCGAGTAGTCGGACACCGTGTTGCCGCCGATGTTCGTGTGGGTCGATCCACACACCGCGTAGCCGGCGCTGTTCGTCGCGGTCGGCGCGAAGCCGCCCTGGAACCAGCCCCAGGTAACGTGCTTCGCGTTGAGCAGGTTCCCGATGTTCTTGCCGGTCATCACCCCGACCGGGCTAGTGCTGGTGTGGCTGGCGTCCGAGCAGTCGTCGTAGGCCGGGTCCAGGTCTCCGTAGATAGTGCCCAGGCCGCTCTTGTTCAGGTTGCTCACGGTGCCCGGGTCGGCGACCGGGGCTCCAGTGGACGGGCTGACCGCGTATCCGGGGCTGTCGTTACCGGAGATCACGTTGAGCGCGCCCGGCGTGGACGGCCCGAAGTTCGTGCCGTAGTTGTTGTCGCTCATGGCGTAGTGCTGGGCATAGTTCCACAGCCCGGTGACCGTGTTGCCGTCGTAGTAGTCCATGACCAAGCCCGGCGCACCATAGGGTGTCGCCGGCGTCCCGGTGCAGGTGGGCGTCCCGGTCTCCTGGACGAACCGGTTCATCTTGCCGCCGTTGAACGCCAACTGCTCCGCCTGGTAGCCGTGATCCTGGTCGCAGGTGAGCGCCTGGGAATGAGTGAGCCGCGTCGGGTTGTACTTGTTCGGGTTATGGGTGAGCAGGGCCGGGGTGAGCCCGTTCACCGAGGGGGTACCCGGCTTGGCGTGGAACGGTGAGCCGTCGGTATTGGTCGCGTGCGGGTAGGTGCCGAAGTAGTGGTCGAACGACACGTTCTCCTCGAAGAGCACGACCACGTGCTTGATCGGCGTGCTAGCCGGTACCACCACCCGGTACGCGTTCGCTGATGCCGGCCTGGCCGCCGACCCGGCGGCCCCCGCGCTGGACGTGCTCGCGCTGGCTACCGTGGCGCTGACGGCTCCGCCGAGGGCAAGCGCACCTGCGGCGAGAACGGCCGTGTACGACCTATGCCAGCTGCGCCTACTCCGGCCAGTCCGCGTGCCATTGACAGGGCCTTCGCCCATATCACCCTCCTGAGTCTGGGCAGATCATGGCGCGTCGCCAGAACATGGGCGAGCAGCACCATTGCGCACAACAATGTCCAAGGTTCCGGAAAGGCATGTCCCAGCGGCGTCCAGATGCTTAACGGCGGGCAAACGCGTAAACAAGAATGGTCCGGCCGCCGTCCGGATGGGCCGAGGCGGTCAGGCCAGCAGGCCGCGGCCCAAATAATCCCGGGTGTCCCGCACGCCGGGCAGCGCGAAGAAAAAGCCGCCCCCGAACGGGCTGATGAAATCGGCCATCGGCTCGCCGATCAGCCGGGTCTGCACCGTCACGAACTGCCGCGCGATGTCCTGCTGGTAGCAGGTGAAGATCAGCCCCATGTCGAGGTCGCCGACGGCGTCGATGCCGCGGTCGTAGTTGTGGGCCCGGCGCAGGATGCGGTTGGCCTCCGTCTGCGGGGTGCGCGGGTTGGCCAGCCGGATGTGCGCGGTAAGCGGGATCACCGCGCCGGTGGGATCGAGGGTGTAGTTGGGGCGGGCGAACTCCATGTTGGCGTCCAGCGGAGCCCCGGTGTCCTTCCGCCGGCCGATGATGTTCTCCTGCTCGATGATGTCCACCCGGTCCCAGAATTCGACGAACATCCTGATCAGCCGGATGACCTGATAGCTGCCGTGGGCGGTCCAGGCGGGCTCGCCGCGGGCGCCTGGCTGGACCCACACCAGGCTGTTCATGGTCTCGGCCCGGCCGGTGTCAGGGTTGGCGATACCGTCCATGAAGCCCTGGAGGTTGCGGGGCGTGGTGCCGGCCGGGCGGGCCGGGCTGGAGAACCCGTCGATACGCCAGAGCGCCTGCATGCCACCGCGGGTGTGGCGGGCGATGTCCCGGAGGGCATGCAGCACCGTGTCCTGACTGCCCGCACTCAGCTGGAGGCTGAGGTCCCCGCCGCACTGCGCAGGGTCGAGGTCGTCATTGGGGAAGGCCGTCATGGGGGTCAGGCCAGCGGGCTTGCGGGCGGCCAGGCCGTAGCGGTCATCGAACAGGGTGGAACCGACGCCGACCGTGACGGTGAGGCCATCGGGGACCACCGTGGGCCCGAGCACCCCGGAGTCGGACGGCGGGCCGCCGATGCCGGCTTGCGGCGGGATCCCGCCGGCGGTGAGGAAGCGGGCCCGGCCGGTGATGGTACGCAGCAGGTCGGTGAGCTCTCCCCGCCCGTCGGCGGTCACGTTGAACGAGAGCATGATCGTCTGCCGCTGCGGCTTGGCCAGGATGCCGGCCTGGTAGCGGCCGTGGAACGGGACCGCAGGGAGCCGGCCCTCGACCATGTTCGCGTCGAAGAGCTGGCCTGGCGGGGCCGCCTGGGACGAGCTGTAGGCATACCCGGCCCCGGCGCCCGCCGCGGCACCGGCCACCGCCCCGGTGAGCCCGGCGCCGAGCGCGCCCCGCAGGAACGAGCGGCGCGGCGGGCGGGCCGGGCATGCGCCTGCGTCCGCGTCATGGGGGCCGTCATCCGGCACGGGCTGGGTCACCACGCGCTCGCCCCTGGCCGGCCGCTTGGCCGCGGGGTCCCGAACCTCAGGGTCACGAACCGCAGGGTCATGACCCGCATGCTCGCCGGGGGTGGCATCGTCAGGTGCGGCCATCATGACCTCCGCGGCTCGGTCATGGCCGCGATGGGCGCGAGTTCCTCCAGGACCTGGCCGGCGGCGGCGTCGATCTGCTCCCGCTGAATGGTGCTGAGCTTGCTCACTGGCGTCCAGTGGCCGTCAGCGTGGCGGGCGGCGCTGACCAGGCGGCTCAGCCGGTCCAGCCCGGCGCTGACCGCAGCCAGGCCCGGATCGCGCGCGGCCAGCAGGGGATGCAGCACGCCCAGCGTTTCCCGGGTCCCGGTGATGTTAGCCGCGGTGGTGGCCAGCGTCGTTCCGCTGCCGTAGTCGTCGTGGCCGGTCAGCTGGAACTGCAGGGCGTTCTCCAGGATCTCGTGGGTACGCAGGCCCAGGTCGAGCAAGTTGATCTCCATGCCCGGCCAGAACCCGCGCAGCGCCCGCACGTCGCTGTCCAGCTTGGCCGCCGGGGCGTCCAGCTGCCGGGCGTTCTGCCCGTGCCACAGCCCGTACTCGATCCGGTAGAAGCCGGTGAAAGCCGGGTCGGACAACCCGCGGGGCAGCCCGTCCGGGCGGCCGTCGATCTCGGTGTCGTAGTTGCCGAACGTGCCGTACGCCGCGCCCAGCCGCTCATAGGTGAGGTGAGCGGGCAGCCAGGCGGCCCGGGCCGCGGCCAGGTGGCCCGCGCGGATCCGGGCGGTGAGCACGCTGACCTGCCGGACCAGCGTGGTCAGCCCGGCGCTGACGTACGCGTGGTAGACGCGGGCCGGGCCAAGCAGGTCATCGGTGGTTACCGGGAGGATGGCCGGGGCGCCCTGGTGATGACCGCCGACCCGCACCACCGGGCCGGTGAGCGGGTCGGTGTCCTGGATCAGGCAGCGGAACGCGTAACGGCCGGATCCCAGGTCCACCCGCATGGGGCGGGTGGTGCCCGGGCCGAGCCCGGCTACTTCCGCGTAGACGGCGCCGCTGGCCGGGTTGATCAGGTCGACCTCGGCGCCGCCGATGGAGGAATTGCGGATCTGGAAGGTCTGCATCCCCGCAGTGACCTGCCGCCAGCCGGTCCCGCACGCGCCAGCGGACACCGTGATGACGTTGCCGGCCGCCGTATGGGTACCGCAGCCGGACAGCCCGGCCGCCAGCACGGTCCCAGCCAGCACCGTCCCAGCCAGCACGCGGCCGACCCGCACCGTCCCAGCCGGCACGCGGCCGACCCGCACCGGGCCAGTCAACATATGGTCACGCCGAACGCGGCCAGCCCGCGCGGGGGCCGGCCGGCCGGTCATCGCCATCAGCCAGCGCAGCGCTCGGGAAGCTAACGGCTGCGGACGCGCGGGCCGCACGTCAGCGGGCACCTGACCCCCTCAGCACGAGTCAGAGACTAGGACGCGAGAGCACCAGCACAATAATCCAGACAACACGGGACATCCTGGCCTGGGGCCGCCTCCGGCGGCAACATTTACCGCCGATTCCGCTCACGGACATTTTCTCGTTCCCGCCGCCCCGGCCCGGCGGACCCGTTCCCGCCGGGCGCAGGTCCCGCGCGGCGGCGGAAGTACCCCGCTGCGGTATGCGGGCCGCCGGGGCCGGGAATATGCTCAGCAGCTAGCCGCAGGCGGCGTTTTCAGGCCGCGACCAGGCAGGAGGCATTTCCAGGTGAGCTCGAGCACCCAGGAGCAGGGACCGGCGGGCACGCCCGGCGGGGACGGCGGGCCGGCGCGCCGGCGCAGCCTGCCCCGGCTGCTCCTGCTGGTCAGCGCGCTGACCGTGCTGCTGGTCGCGGCGGTGGCCATCCCCGCCTTTCTGGTTAAGCGGAACCACACCACGCTGGCCGCGCAGGACGCCCGGGTATCCGGCATCCCGGCCAGCGTGTCCACCAGCCTGGCCAACCTCATGGTGCTCAGCCCGCTGCCCGCGGACCGGGCCCCAGGCTTCACCCTGACCGACCAGAACGGTCACACGCTGAGCCTGTCCAGTCTGCGCGGCAAGGTCGTGGTGCTCCAGTTCATGGACCCGCACTGCACCGACATCTGCCCCATCGTCTCGGCGGAGTTCGTGAAGGCCTACCACGACCTGGGCCCGCTGGCCAGCAAGGTGGTGTTCGCCGCAGTCAACGTGAACGCCTACCACGCGCGGGTGCGGGACATGGCCGAATACACCCGGGCGCAGGCGCTGAACACCATTCCCAGCTGGCATTTCTTCACCGGGCCGGTGCCCGACCTGAAGACCGTGTGGCTCGGCTATCACATCCAGGTCTACGCCCCCAACCCGAACGCTGACGTCCAGCACACCTCAGCCGTCTACTTCATCGACCCGCAGGGCCGGGAGCGGTACCTCGCCTCACCAGAGGTCGACCACACCAAGTCAGGCTCGTCCTACCTGCCCGCTAGCCAGCAGATCGCCTGGGGACACGGCATCGCGCTGGTCGCCCGGCAGCTCGCCAGCTGACCGCTCCCCCAGTACCGCGGCGTAGTGCGCGATCAGCTGGTCCCCCAGCGCAGTCCAGCTGCGGGCCAGCACCCGCTGCCGGCCCGCGCGGCCCATGGATGCCCGGGCCAGCGGGTCGGCGGCCAGCCGCCGCGTGGCCGCGGTTAGCGCGTCTGCGTCTCCCGGCGGCACCAGGTAGCCGGTGGCCCCGTCCTCGACCAGGTCGACCGGCCCGCCCACGGCCGGGGCCACCACGGGCAGGCCGGAGGCCGCCGCTTCCTGGATGGTCTGGCCGAACGTCTCATGGCAGCCGCTGTGCACGAACATGTCCAGGCTGGCGAAGATCTCGGCCAGCTGCTCGCCGCGGTGCTGGCCGAGGAACACCGCAGACGGCAGCAGCCGGCGCAGCCGGGGCTCGGCTGGCCCGCCGCCCACGATGATCAGGCGCACCCCGGGCAGCGCGGCGACCCCGGCCAGCAGCTCGACCTGCTTCTCCGGGGCCAGCCGGCCGACGTACCCGGCCAGGACCTCACCTGCCGGCGCGAGGGCCCGGCGGAGCACATCGCTGCGGGCCGCCGGGGTGAACCGCTGGACGTCGACGCCGCGGCCCCACATCCAGATGCGCTGCACGCCGTGCGCGGCCAGCCGTTCGGCGCTGGCCGTGGACGGCGCGAGGGTCCGGTCGGCGGCGTTGTGGATGCCGCGCAGCCAGCGCCAGGCGCTGGCCTCGGCGACGCGGCCCCAGTGGTACGCCCGGGCGTACCCCGGCACGTCGGTCTGGTAGACGGCCACCACCGGCAGCCGCAGCCGCCGGGCCGACCGGCTGCCCAGTGCGCCGAGGAAGAACGGGCTGGCCAGGTGGACCACCTCGGCCCGGTGCCCGAGCAGCGCACGCTGGATGGCCGGGGAGGCCAGGCCGAGCCGTACGCTCGGGTAGCCCGGGAACGGCACCGACCGCACCCGGACCACCGGGAAACCGTGCTGCCGGTCCGCTGCGAACCCGGTGACCGGCTCCCCCGTGGCCGGCTCCCCCCTGGCTGGCTGAGGCGCGATGACAAGGGGCTGATGTCCCCGGGCCACGAGATGCTCGGCGACCCGGAGCACGCTGTGCGCCACGCCGTTCACCTCGGGCGGGAAAGATTCGGTGACGATCCCAATCCGCACGCTGCCACGATGCAACGCGGTCGTGGCAGTCGCCCTGGCTGCGCCGTGGCCAGGGCGAGAACTGTCGATGACATCTGCGCGGCGCCCGCGGCCTGGTGTCTACCTGGTAGCCGCACAGCGTCCACCTTCGGACATTCCCGCAGGTAGAGCGCATGTCGCATAAGCTGCGGTGGCCGGCCCCCGCCTCCCCAGATTGCGCCACGCCCGTGACCTCACCCCGGCTGCCGGACCGCACCGTGTCGGTACACCTGACCGGGCCGACCACCTGACCGGGCAAGCCTGCACGGCCGCGCGGGCGCTGACAGACTAGTGATCATGCAGACTCTGGTCGTTGACCACCCCCTCATCGCCCACAAGCTCACGGCGCTGCGCAATGAGCGCACCGACTCCCCCACGTTCCGCCAGCTCACCGACGAGCTCGTCACCCTGCTCGCTTACGAGGCCACCCGGGAGGTGCGGGTCCAGCCGGAGGTGGTGACCACGCCCGTCGGGGAGGCCCACGGCCTGAAACTCGCCCGGCCGGTGCCGCTGGTCGTCCCGGTGCTGCGGGCCGGGATCGGCATGCTGGACGGCATGATCCGGCTGCTGCCCACGGCGGACGTGGGCTTCGTGGGGCTGGCCCGCGACGAGGAATCACTGGTGGCCGCGACCTACGCCAACCGGCTGCCGTCCAACCTGGCCGGCCGCGACGTGTTCGTGCTGGACCCCATGCTGGCCACGGGCGGGACCCTGGAGACCGTGATCACGATGCTGAGCCAGCGCGAGGCGGCGTCGGTCACCGCGGTGTGCCTGCTCGCCGCGCCGGAGGGGATCGACCGGATCGCGGCCGCCTTCCCCGACGACGGGCCGCTGCCGGTCCGGGTGGTCACCGCGGCCCTGGACGAGCGGCTGGACGAGCGCGGCTACATCGTCCCCGGGCTCGGCGACGCCGGCGACCGTCTCTTCGGCGAGATCTGAGCCTCGCCTCCGGCGGCCCTTAAGGTCAGCCGGCGGCGGGATCTGGCCTTAAGCGCGGACGCGCCCCGATATGCCCCGGTACGGTGGTCTTTCCCAGGACGGTCGTCGAGGGGGTCTGGCCGTCCCCGATTCCGCTGCTGGCAGCCTGCTCGCCCAATGACGGTGCGGCAGACGTCCCGCAAGCGCTGGAGGCGTGGTGCGCGATCCGCAGGCCGACGCCGGGTTCCTGACTGAGATGGGACAGGCCTTAGGGACGGGCGCGCGGATCGCCGGGTACCAGCTGGAGGACCAGATCGGGCGGGGCGGGATGGCCGCCGTGTTCCGGGCCCGGGACGAGCGGCTGCACCGGCTGGTGGCCCTGAAGGTCCTCACCCCCGCGCTGGCCGGGGACGAGCAGTTCCGGCAGCGGTTCATCCGCGAGTCCCGCGCCGCGGCGGCGGTCGATGATCCGCACATCATCCCGGTGTTCGAGGCAGGCGAGGCCGCCGGGGTGCTGTTCATCGCGATGCGTTTCGTGCCCGGCGGCGACGTGCACACCCTGGTCCACCGCAGGGGCCCGCTCTCGGCATCCCGGGCGGCCGCGATCCTCTCCCCGGTGGCGTCGGCCCTGGACGCCGCGCACGCGGTGGGGCTGGTGCACCGCGACGTCAAGCCTGCGAACATGCTGCTGGACACCCGGCCCGGGCGGCCTGATCACGTCTACCTGTCGGATTTCGGGCTGAGCAAGGGGGCCGTGTCCAGTTCGACCGGGCTGACCGGCGCCGGGCATTTCCTGGGGACCCTGGACTACATCTCCCCCGAGCAGATCGAGGGTCACCGGGCCGACGGGCGGGCGGACCAGTACGCACTGGCCTGCTCGGCGTTCGAGATCCTGACGGGCGCGCCACCATTCCAGTCCCCGGAAGCCGCGGCGCTGATGTACGCGCAGCTCTCGCAGATCCCGCCGCCGCTCACCTCCCGGCGGCCGGATCTGCCCTCCGCCGTGGATCAGGTCTTCGCCCGGGCGCTGGCCAAGGTCCCGCAAGATCGCTACGCCACCTGCCGGGAGTTCGCCGACGCGCTGCGGGCGGCGTTCGGCCTGGCGTCCTACGATTCCGGGCCCGGAGCCATCTCCGCCCCGGATCTCCCGCCAGCCCGGCCCAGCCAGCCGCGCGCCGCGAGCGACGCGCCTCGGCCCGCCCCGTCCGGTCCCCCCGCCCCGTCCGGTCCCCCCG
>DATCFY010000061.1:0-20102 GCA_036509255.1 Streptosporangiaceae bacterium | reverse complement strand
GGTGGCCTGCGTGCCGAACACGTGCACCCCGAGCAGCGAGTGGTCCTCGGGCGAGACGAGCAGCTTGAGCACGCCGTAGGAGTCGCCGATGATCTGCCCGCGGGCCAGCTCGCGGTACCGGGACACGCCGACCTCGAACGGCACGCAGTCCTTGGTCAGCTCGTCCTCGGTCCGGCCGATGAAGCTGATCTCCGGGATGCTGTAGATCCCGATCGGCTGGAGCAGGTGCGCGGTGTGCACCGGCTCGCCGAGGGCGTGGTGCGCGGCCAGCCGGCCCTGCTCCATCGAGGTGGCGGCCAGCGCCGGGAAGCCGATCACGTCGCCGACCGCGTAGATGTGCGGCACCTCGGTGCGGTAGAACTCGTCGACCTTGATCCGGCCCCTCTTGTCGGCCTCCAGGCCCGCCGCGGGCAGGTTCAGCGCGTCGGTCATGCCCTGCCGGCCCGCCGAGTACATCACGGTGTCCGCGGGGATCCGCTTCCCGCTGCGCAGCGTCGCGATCGCCCCGTCGCCCTTGGCCTCCACCGACTCGACCGTCTCGCCGAAGCGGAACGTCACGGCCAGGTCGCGCAGGTGGAATTTGAGCGCCTCGACCACCTCAAGGTCGCAGAACTCCAGCATCCGGTCCCGCTGCTCGACCACGGTCACCTTGCAGCCCAGCGCGGCGAACATGGACGCGTACTCGATGCCGATCACCCCGGCGCCGGCCACCACCATGGTCCGCGGGACCTTTTTGAGGTGCTGGATGCCGTCCGAGTCGATGATCGCCTTCTCGTCGAAGGCGACGCTGGCCGGGCGGGCCGGCCTCGTCCCGGTCGCGATGACCACCGAGTCGGCGGTGACCTTCCGCTCCCGGCCGTCGGCGTCGTCCACCTCGACCTCATGCGGGCCGAGGAAGGACGCGGTGCCGTTGAGCACCGTGACCCGGTTGCGGGTCAGCTGGCTGCGCACCACGTCGTTCTCGCGGGTGACCACGTGCCGGGTCCGGTTGGCCAGGTCGGCGATCGTGATCTCGTCCTTGACCCGGTAGCTCTGCCCGTACATCTCGCGCTGGTCGAGGCCGGTGAGGTACAGGACCGCCTCGCGCATGGTCTTGGACGGGATGGTGCCGGTGTTGACGCAGACGCCGCCGAGCATGTTGGGCCGCTCGACGACCGCCACGCGGCGTTCCAGCTTGGCGGCGGCGATGGCCGCCTTCTGGCCGCCCGGGCCGGACCCGATGACGAGAAGATCGAAATCGTGCACGCCTCCAGTGTGCGGGCGCGGGCGCGAGGCGTCCATGACCCTGGGCAGTTACTGCGAAATAGCCCGCCAATGGCTCAGGATGACGAATGGGGCTTACAGCCAGCCCGAGCGGGCGCTGGCCAGGGGGCCCTCGGCGGGAGGGCGGCCGAGCTCGCCGGACTGGACCCGGTCGATGAGGCGGCCCAGCGCCTCCAGGACCTCGGGCAGGATGTCGCGCAGGCTCTGGGCGTCGGCGTCGTCAGCCGGGTCGCCGCCCACACCCGCCCGGTCCAGGATTCCCGCGAGGTCGGCCAGCTGATGCCCGACCCACTCCACCGGCGCGGCCGACAGTCCCTGGTCGAACACCCGCCTGCCCGGTTCCAGGCCGCGGGAGACGCCGGGGTGATGGTGCGTCCGGTCAAAGCTGCCCGGCGGGCCGTCCACCGACTCGAGGAGGTCGGCGCGCCAGATGAGGTCGCCGATCTCGATGGGCTGCGCCGAGTAGATCGAGCCCTGCAGCGGACCGGGGCTGATCTTCCGGACCTCAAGGCGGACTCCGTGCTCCGGGCTTTCCTGGCCCTTGATCTTCGGGTCAGGGTCCACGAAGTAGAGGTCGCTGAGCACGACGGCAGTCCGCTCGAAGCCGAAGACGTAGAGCACGGCAGGCCCTCCTCAGTTCACGCCGGGATCAGCCGGCCAGGACACCTACCCAGTCTGCGCCAGCAGGCCAGGCGCGCAAGGGCCGCCTGCCGCCCTACTCCACTTCCTTGAGGATCTTCTGCAGCGACTCGTTCTGCTCCCGCAGGTAGTCGAGCTGCGCGGAGACGTCCCCCAGCTTGAGGTCGGTGTGTTCCTGGGCGGTGATGGCCATGTCGGCCAGCCGGCGGTACTCGTCGGCGAGCTGCCGGTACTGCTCATGGCCGGTCAGCTGGACCTGGACGTTACGTCTGGACGTGAGGTACCGGTACCCCAGGACTATCGCCAGCACGATCACCCCCGGGACAATTACGAGCACAGTCAGCTGGTTAGTGCTACCGGCGGCCCGGTTAGGGCTCAGCTCGAAAGGGATCATCACCAGGGCAAGCGCCAGGACCGCAGCCCCGCAGATGATGGCCGTTTCCTTCGGGGTCCTGGTTCTCATCGCACGTCCGCCTCCAGATCGCTTCCCGGGCCGAGTGTCCGCACCGCGGACACGATGGTCGCGGGCGTCAGGTGCAGCGTGAAGGGCGTCACGTCGTAGAACTTCATGGCCTTCCCGTCCTCCGAGACTTCGATAGTGGCCGAGACCAGCCCGGCCGCCTCCAGTTTCCGCAGGTGGACCTGCAGAAGTGCCCGGCTGATGCCCAGCTCGCGGGCCAGCCGGCTGACATAGTTGCGCTCCTCCGCCAGGGCGGACATGACCCGCAGGCGATGCGGGTTGGCCAGCGTGGCCAGCACCCGCAGCAGTTCGTCCCCGGTCAGGTTGGCTACATCCATCGCATCCTTCTTAGCACGTGCAAAGAAAATATAGCAGGTGCCCGGCTGGAGAGCCAGATCCCGGCCGTGCGGGACCGGCCGCGCAACGCGGCGGAAACACATTCGTCATCGGGGGTAATGACAGCGGAACACACCCCGCTTACGCTGCGGACGTGGCGGACATTTTCGACTCGTACCAGCTGGCCGAGGCCTGGGATGAAATGTTCGAGCGGCCGGGCCGGCCGCGGGCCCCCTACGCCGGCCTGCTGGCCGCGCTGCAGCCACTCGATCCCGGCGAGCTGCGCTTCCGGTCCGACCAGCTGGCCCGGATGTTCACCGACCGCGGGGTCACCTACGACTACGCGGGCGAGGAACGCCCCTTCCCGCTGGACCTCATCCCCCGGGTGATCGACGCGGTGGAATGGGACCTGATCG
Source organism: Streptosporangiaceae bacterium (assembly GCA_036509255.1). Classification (GTDB taxonomy): domain Bacteria; phylum Actinomycetota; class Actinomycetes; order Streptosporangiales; family Streptosporangiaceae; genus RYN-230. The sequence continues at coordinate 16,988 of DATCFY010000061.1, read as the reverse complement.
CCCGGGGCGTCAAGCAGCGGGTCCTCGCGCTCGAGGCCTTCCTCGCCGATGTGTACGGCCCCCGGCACGCCTTCGCCGACGGGGTGCTGCCCTGGCGGGTGGTCTGCACGTCCACCCGCTTCCACCGCGAGGTGGCCGGGCTGGAACCGCCGAACGGGGTCCGCTGCCACGTATCCGGCATCGACCTGGTCCGGGACGGGGCCGGGAAGGTGCGGGTGCTGGAGGACAACGTCCGCATCCCCTCCGGGGTCAGCTACGTCATCGAGAACCGGCTCGCGATGACCCGGACCTTCCCGGCGCTGTTCTCCGAGCAGCACGTGCACCCGGTGTACAGCTACCCCGCCGAGTTGCTGGCCGCGCTGGGCGCGGCCGCGCCCGCGGGCATCCCCGACCCGGTCGTGGTGGTGCTCACCCCGGGCACCGCGAACGCGGCGTACTTCGAGCACGCCCTGCTGGCCCGCCTGATGGGCGTGGAGCTGGTCGAGGGCGGCGACCTGACCTGCGCGGGCAACCGCGTGTACGTGCACACCACGCAGGGGCTCCGGCAGGTGGACGTCATCTACCGCCGGGTGGACGACGACTTCCTGGACCCGCTGCAGTTCCGCCCCGACTCGGTGATCGGCTGCCCGGGCATGGTCAACGCCGCCCGGGCCGGGAACGTGACCATCGCGAACGCGGTCGGCAACGGGGTGGCCGACGACAAGCTGCTGTACACCTGGGTCCCCGACCTGATCCGCTACTACCTGAGGGAAGAGCCGCTGCTGGAGAACGTCGAGTCCTACCGGCTGGACGACCCGGAGGTGCTCCACTGGGTGCTCGCGAACCTCGACCAGCTGGTCCTCAAGCCGGTGGACGGAGCCGGCGGCAGCGGGATCGTCATCGGCCCGAAGGCGGACGAGGCCGCCCTCGACGCGCTCCGCGCCCGGGTGACCGCCCAGCCCCGGAGCTGGATCGCGCAGCAGCCGGTGGCGCTGTCCACCTCGCCTGTGCTCATCGGGGAGACCCTGGCGCCCCGGCACATCGACCTGCGGCCGTTCGCGGTCAACGACGGGACTGACGTCTGGCTGCTGCCCGGCGGGCTGACCCGGGTCGCGCTGCCCGAGGGTGAACTGGTCGTCAACTCCAGCCGCGGCGGGGGGTCCAAGGACACCTGGGTGCTCGTCCCGCCCGGCGAGCCCGAACCTCCGTTCGCTGACTCGGCCGCGGGCCAGGCCGCCCTGGCGGTGGCCGCGCAGCCCGGCCCGGAGGTGATGCCTCCCCAGCTCCCGCCCGAGGAGCAGGTCAGCAGGGAGAGCGGGCCGCCCATGGAAGACCAGCAGTGATCACCGGGCTGCTCAGCCGGATCGCCGAGACCCTGTTCTGGACGGGCAGGTACATCGAGCGCGCGGACGACACCGCCCGGATGGTCGACGTGTACGTGCACCGGATGCTCGAGGAGCCGCACGCGGACCAGGAAGCCGACTGCCGGGCCCTGCTCGCCGTGCTGGGCATCCCGGCCTCGGACGGCGCTCGGCTGGACATCGGGATGACCCTGGATCAGGCGGCCTACGACCGGGACAACCCGAGCGCGATCGCCGGGGCGGTGCTGGCGGCCCGGCGCGGCGCCCGCAGCGTCCGCGAGGTGATCTCCAGCGAGATGTGGGAGTGCCTCAACGTCACCAGCCACGGGCTGGTGTCGTACCGCAAATCCGCGGAACGGCTCGGGCCGCACGTCTACCTGGAGTTCATCCGGGAGCGGTCCGCCCTGTTCTTCGGCCTGACCGAATCGACGATGAGCCACGACGAGGCCTGGCGGTTCCTGGTGCTGGGCCGCAGCCTGGAACGGGTCGACATGACCGCCCGGCTTCTGCTGGCCCGGATGCCGGCCACGCCGTACGAGGTCGGCTGGCCGATGCTGCTCCGCTCGTGCGGCGCCTACGAGTCCTTCATCCGCACCCGGACCTGGGACGGCGACCCGCAGCAGGTCGTCGAATTCCTGCTGATGGACCGGCTGTTCCCCCGGTCGGTGGTGCACGCGCTGGCCACGGCGGAGGAGGCACTCGCCGCGCTCGACCCCGGCGCGGGCGGCGCCCTGACCGACCCGGCGCGGCGGTCGATCGGGCAGCTGCGCACCCGCCTGGAGTACGCGGATCCCCAGCAGCTCCAGGGCCTGCTACCGGACATGCTGGCCACGCTGCAACGCACCTGCCGGCAAGCCAGCGAGGCGATCACCTCCCGTTATTTCATCTACGAGCAGCCCGTGATCTGGGCTCAGGAGTGCTGAGGCGTGGGCTGGCTGCTGGAAATCGTGCACGAGACCCGGATGCACTACCAGGGCGCGGCCCGGGCCTCCTACAACGAGGCCCGGATGACCCCGCTCACCCTGCCCAGCCAGACGGCGCTGCAGACCCGGGTGTCGGTGGGCAACGGGACCCAGGTCTGGGCCTACCAGGACTATTGGGGCACCGTGGTCAGCTCGTTCGACATCCAGGCGCCGCACCACGAGCTCACCGTGCGATCACACGCGGTGGTGGAGACCAGCGCGGCGCCCGCTCCCCCGGACCAGCTGGCCTGGGTCGAGCTGCGCGCCCGGGCGGCCGCCGGGATCGCGGCCGAGTATCTCGCCGCCACCCCCCGCACCACCGTGGACCCCGCGCTGGCCGAGGCGGCCCGGGAGCGGACCCGGGGCGCTGACCCGCTGGAGACGGCCTCCATCATCGCGGCCTGGGTACGGGAGCGGGTGGAGTACGTGCCGGGGGCCACCGAGGTGCAGACGAGTGCCCAGGAAGCCTGGGGCAAGGGCCAGGGAGTCTGCCAGGACATCGCGCACCTGACCGTCGCCCTGCTGCGGGAGACCGGCCTGCCTGCCCGGTACGTGTCCGGGTACCTGCACCCGCGCCCCAAGGCAGGTATCGGCCAGGCCATCGCCGGGCAGAGTCACGCCTGGGTCGAGTACTGGGCCGGTGACTGGGTCGCCGCGGACCCGACGAACCAGGCCTCGGTCGGTGAGGGCCACGTAGTCGTGGCCCGGGGCCGGGACTACGCCGACGTGCCGCCGCTCAAAGGTATCTATCACGGCGCCCCGAGCGTCGCGATGAACGTGACCGTCGAGGTCACCCGGCTGGCCTGATTCCGCTTTACCGGGACTATGCCCGATCCACCCCAACACGAGCCCCGCCGGCCACGGGGGCAGCGGCGTGCCTCGCATAGGCTGGGAGATATCCCTGATGACCTTCCAGTTAATGGCGGATTCATGGCTCACCTGCTCGTTCTCGGTATCGTCGCAGCCGCTGCACTGCTCCTCCTCGGGGCCGACCGCGTCATCAAGGCCCGGTCGCGTGCACGGCACCTGCAGGCGATGAGCGAGCGGCTGTCGGCAGCCACCGCGAGAGTCGACCGGCAGCAGGAGAAACGCCAGGCGGAGGAGAAGAAAGGCGCAGCGCTGACCTCGGTCATGCCCGCCATCAAGCGGCCGCCGCTCAGCCTGCCGGGGGTCGAGGCCCCGCACCCCGCGCCCCGGTCCCGGTCCTCGCGTGAGCACCCGGCGCAGCCAGACCGCGGACCCGGCCGGACCGCCCGGCGCTCGCCCCGGGCCGGGGAACGCGTCGGCGGCACCGGGGAGCGGCCGTCGGATGGCGTGCGCAAGGGCCATCAGACCGGGCCGCGGCAGACCACCTCATAACGCCATGGGAACCTGAAGAGCCCCGTCGGCCCGGCCGGCCCTCAGGTGGCCGCCGGCCCTCAGGTGCCCGCCGGATCTTGGGTGCCCGCCGGATCTTAGGTGCCCTGCCGGCCATGGCGGACGCTGGCGGGGGCCGGCGTTTCGACGATCACCGGCGATACGGCCGGAACTAGCTAGACTCATAGCCGGGAAACGAGGTTATCGAGCTTCCCCCCTGCCGTCATCGTGGCCCCCCGCTTCGCTGACCCAAGCTGAGGTTCGCCTGATGCAACCGTTCTCATCTGACGTGCTGCTGGCCGCCGATGGCCCCGGCCAGCCCGGCGAGGAGGACGTGGCGGCGGCGCTGGCCCCGCGATTCGCGCTGGGCGCCGCCGGCCGGGCCCGCACTGTGCGCCGCACCTGGCTGGACACGTTCGACTGGCGGCTGCACCGGGCCGGCCTCACGCTGGAGTACGTGACCGGCCCCCGGCCCGCCGAGCTGGTGCTGGCCACGGCCGCCGGGAACCTGGTCAGCCAGCCCGCCGGACGGATGAGCTGGCCCGCCCTGGTTCAGGACCTGCCGCCCGGCCCGGTGACCGCCGCCGTCCGCCCGGTGGCCGGGATCCGGGCGCTGCTGCCCGCCGCCCGGGCCACCAGCGCCGTCCAGGATCTCCGGGTGCTCAACCCGGACACGAAAACGATCGCCTGGATCAGGGCCGACCGGACCACGGTAAACCACCCGGCCCCGGCCCGGCTGCCGGCCCGGTTCCAGGTGACCGCGGTCCGCGGCTACCAGCCCCAGGCCCAGCGGGTCAGCGAGCTGCTCTGCGCCGCGGCCGGGCTGAATGGCCACCCGGACCGCCCGCTGGACGCCGCCCTCGCGGCCGCGGGCCAGCGCGCCGAGGCGTACAGCAACAAGATCAGTGTCCAGCTCAGCCCGGGCATGCCGGCCCGGGCTGCCCTCCAGGCCGTGCTGCTGCAGCTGCTCGACACCCTGGAAGCCAACGTGCCCGGCACCATCCGGGACATCGACACCGAGTTCCTCCACGATCTGCGGGTCTCGGTCCGGCGGACCCGGTCCGCACTCAAGCTCGCCGGGGAGGTACTGCCCGCCCGCCTGCCCGCCCGGTTCCGGCCCGAGTTCAAGTGGCTGGGCGACCTGACCACGCCCACCCGCGATCTCGACGTCTACCTGCTGAACTACGGCGATATGGCCGAGGCCCTGGTGTCCGCCACGCCGACTGAGCTCGAGCCCTTCCACGTGCACCTGGCCCGGCGCCGCGTCCTCGAGCAGCGCGCGCTGGCCCGCGGGCTCCGGTCCGCGCACTTCTCGCAACTGGCCCGCGAATGGCGCGGCGCCCTCACCGGCCTCACCGTACCGCGCACCGGGGAACGCGCCGCGGACCTGGCCACCAGACGGCTGCGCCGGGCCCACCGGCGGGTGCTTCGCGAGGGCCGGGTGATCAGCGCCGGCTCTCCCGCGGAGCAGCTGCATGACTTGCGGAAGCGGTGCAAGGAACTGCGCTACCTGCTGGAGATCTTCGCCTCGCTGTTCGACCCGCAGGCGTACCAGCGGACGCTGAAGGACCTCAAGGGACTGCAGGATTGCCTCGGCGAGTTCCAGGATCGCCAGGTGCAGCAGCAGGAGCTCCGGGAGTTCGCCGCCCAGATGATGGCCGACCGGGCCCTGTCTGCCGACCCGGTGCCGGTCACCGCCCTGCTCGCCATGGGAGAACTGGCCGGCGGGATCGGCCGCGCCCAGCAGCAGGCCCGGGACGAGTTCGCCGAGCGGTTCGGCGAGTTCGCCAGCCCCGCCAGCAACCGCAGGTTCCTGGACCTGACCGAGAGCACCGGCCAATCCGGTGGCCGGGGCGAACCCGGTGGGGGCCGACCCGGTGGTGGGGGCGAATGAAGATACTGGCGACCTACAACATCAAGGGCGGGGTCGGGAAGACCTCGACCGCGGTCAACCTCAGCTACCTGGCCGCCCAGGACGGGCTGCGGGTGCTGCTGTGGGACCTGGACCCGCAGGCGGCCGCCAGCTACCTGTTCCGGATCCGGCCCCGGGTCAAGGGTGGCGGCAAGGCCCTGATCAAGGGCAGCCGGGAAATCGACGACTCGATCAAGGGCACCGACTTCGCGGACCTCGACCTGCTCCCGGCCGACTTCACCTACCGGAACCTGGACCTGGTCCTCGGGGCCACCAAGAAGCCGACCCGGCGGATCGCCCGGCTCCTCGCCCCGCTCAGCGACCAGTACGACGTGATCTTCCTGGACTGCCCGCCCGGCATCTCGCTGCTGTCGGAGAGCGTCCTGCAGGCGGCCGACAGCCTGCTGGTCCCGCTCATCCCGACGATCCTGTCCCTGCGCACCCTGGACCAGCTCACCGACTTCATCAGCAGCTCCGACGGCCAGCGCCCCCAGGTGCTGGCGTTCTTCTCCATGATCGACCAGCGCAAGACCCTGCATCGCGAGATCGCCGAGCGGCTGCCGGCCGAGCGTGGCGACGTGGCCGCGGCCAGCATCCCGGCGCTGTCCCAGATCGAGCGGATGTCCGTGGAACGGGCCCCGGTGGCGGCGTTCGCGCCGCACAGCCGGGCCGCCCAGTCCTACCAGGCCTTGTGGGCGGAGGTGCGGGACCGCACGCTCTGAGGCCGGCGCTCCCGCCCCTGGGGATCACGGAGAGTTACATTCGGCAAGTTTGTGGCCGAATGCGGGCCCGCGCTGCCTTTGCTCGGAGCATGCTATGAATTTCGAAGGCGCATACGGGCCATAGGGGGACACGTGAGCCGACGGCTGATCCGGCTGGAAATGCCTGTCTTCCCGGACCGGCGGATGTTCCGCATCCACGACTCGACCGTGGACCCGGACGCGCCTGGCGGGCCACTCGCCCCGGTGGGCACCCTGGTGAGCGTGAACCGGGAGCAACTGTGGGTGGGCAGCCTCCAGGAGCACATCGGCGTCCGCCTCACGATCGAGGAGTGGGATGCCGCCCCGCCGACATTCGGTGACGCCTGGGAGGACGAAGCCAAGGGCACGCTGTACCTGCGGGGCCAGCTCAGCGTGGATATGGGCTCGGCGGGCCGCGCCGTGGAGGGCCTGACCCTGGCCGGCGGTGTCGGTGACTACGTGGTCCGCGTCTACGCCCGCAACCGGCGCGAGGTCATGCGGCTCTACGAGGACATGTTCGAGCGGGGAGTCGACCCGCTCAGCGATGAGTTCCAGCAGGCCAGGAAGAATCTCGAGGGACTGGAGCAGTACCTGCTGCAGTTCTGGCGCGAGAACTGACGCCAGGCCGGCCTACTGGGCGGGGGCGCCCCGCGCCTGCTGGTGGGCGGAGGCCGGGCTCGCGGAGGTGCCCGCGTGGGTGCTGGGGGTGAGGCTGGCCGCCGACCCCACCGGCGCGGCACTGCCCAGGGCAGGACTGGCGGGGGCCGAGCCCACCGGCGCGGCACGGGCCGCCGGGGACGAGGTACCCGGATGCGAGGGCGTGGTCATCACGGCCTGGGCTGGCGATGAGCTGGCCTTGCTGCCTGCGTGCCGGTCGGCCGCGGTCCGGAACGGGACGATGGCGTAGACCACCAGCGACACACTCGCCACCACGAGCAGCGTCATCAGCGAGGCAACCAGCCGCAGCCGGCGCATGCGCAGGGCCGCGATCCGGCGGGACGCGCCGAACGAGGACATTCTCGTGGCGAGCACCGGGTCGGCGCTGGCGAGGCCGCGCTCAATCTCATCCAGGATGCGCTGCTCATCCATGGATAGCGCCATAGAACTACCTCCACCCCGCCGGGCCGGTGGGAACTTTCCCTTAACTATCCCCCACCGCAAGATCGTTAGCCGCAGTTCTCCATGCTGTAACGGCTTTTGCGAACTTGCTGGCTGCGCCCGGTGGGGGCCCTGTTCCCAGTCTCCCCATACCCCGTAGCCGAGAGCAATCGAAGAGATGATCGAGTCACGTTTGCCAGTATCGAACTAAAATTCTAGAGTGGCCCCCATGCGATGGAACGAGCTACGGATTCAGCCGGACTCCCCCAGCGGCGCCGGCTCCCCCGGCGGCCCGGCTGGCCAGGCGGGCACGGCCGCGCCCGCGCTGTTCGAGCGCGGCGCCATCACCCGGTCGTTCGACACGCCCGGCTTCCGCGGCATGACGTTCTTCGAGGTGCACGCCCGCAGCGTGATCAACCGGGTGCCTGACGCGTCCCGCGTCCCGTTCCGCTGGACCATTAATCCCTATCGGGGTTGTAGCCATGCATGCCGCTACTGCTTCGCCCGCAACACGCACACCTACCTGGACCTGGACGCCGGGCACGACTTCGACTCGAAGATCGTGGTCAAGGTCAACGCCCCGGCCCTGGTCCGCAAGGAGCTCAACTCGCGCAAGTGGCAGGGCGAGCACATCGCCATGGGCACGAACGTGGACGTCTACCAGCGCGCCGAGGGCAAGTACCGGCTGATGCCGGGGATTCTCCAGGCCCTGCTGGACGCCCGCAACCCGTACTCCATCCTGACCAAGGGCACGCTGATCCTCCGCGACCTCGACCTGCTGCTCGCGTCCGCGGAGGTCACCGACGTCGGGCTGAGCGTCTCGGTCGGCTGCGCCGATGAGGAACTGTGGCGGGCCCTGGAACCGGGCACACCCAGCCCCAGGCGCCGACTCGGCGTGTGCAGCACGCTCAGCGAGCACGGGCTGCGCTGCGGCGTGCTGATGGGCCCGGTCGTGCCGTTCCTGTCCGACTCCCCCGCCCAGCTGGAGTCCACGGTCCGGCAGATCGCCGAGGCCGGCGCCACCCACGTCAGCCCGATCGTGCTGCACCTGCGGCCCGGAGCGCGCGAGTGGTTCCTGGCCTGGCTGGCCGAGCGTCATCCCGACCTGGTCCCCCGCTACCGCGGGCTGTACGGTCGCGGGGCTTACGCGCCGAAGGATTACCAGCAACGGATCACCGACCAGGTCCGCGAGCTCGCGGAGCGCTACCACGTGGGGCGCGGCAGCCCGCCGCCGAACCAGCGCACCTGGCGCCGCGCCCGGCCCGCGGCCGCCGCAGAGCCGGCGGAAGAACAGCTCACCCTCCTCTGACCCACCGGGTCACGGACCGGGTCGACTCTGACGTTGACGTCAAGGCTCGGTATGATGCTGAGGTACCGGACGGCTCAGCAACGACTTCAGAGACTTCCGCCCGGTCGCCAAGCAGACACAGACTCGGCTCACCGCCCCTTGAATCAGCCAGGAGACTTAATGCCGGTGGCAGGACAGGCGCAGGCCACGCCCTCAGCCGCGGACGAGCGGGGCGTCCACTACAAGTGGATCGCGCTGTCGAACACCACGCTCGGGATCTTGATGGTCACGATCAACCAGTCGATCTTGTTGATCTCTCTGCCCGCCCTGTTCCGGGGCATCAAGCTCAACCCGCTGATCCCCTCGAACACCTCTTACTTCCTCTGGGTTTTCATGGGCTTCACGCTGGTCACCGCGGTGCTGGTGGTCAGCCTGGGCCGGGTCGGGGATATCTACGGCCGGGTCAAGATGTACAACCTGGGCTTCGCCATCTTCACGCTCTTCTCGATCTTGCTGTCAGTGACCTGGCTGACCGGGACGCACGGAGCGTTGTGGATCATCATCATGCGCGTGTTCCAGGGGGTCGGCGGCGCGTTCCTGTTCGCCAACTCGACCGCGATCCTGACTGACGCGTTCCCGCAGAACGAGCGGGGCAAGGCGATGGGCATCAACGGCATCGCCGCGATCGGCGGCTCGTTCCTCGGCCTGATCCTGGGCGGAGTGCTCGCTCCGATCGAGTGGCGGCTGGTCTTCCTGGTCTCGGTCCCGTTCGGCCTGTTCGGCACGGTCTGGGCCTACCTCAAGCTCCGCGACAACGGGATCCGCATCCCGGCCAAGATCGACTGGCTGGGCAACGCGCTGTTCGCGATCGGGCTGGTCGCGCTGCTCACCGGCATCGTGTACTCCCTGCTCCCCTACGGCGGGCACCCCACCGGCTGGACCAACCCCTGGGTGCTGGCCGGCATCTTCGGCGGGATCGCCGTCCTCATCCTGTTCGGCTGGGTGGAGACCAGGGTGGCGCAGCCGATGTTCCGGCTGGACCTGTTCAGGATCCGCGCCTTCACCGCCGGCAACATCGCCGGCCTGCTCGCCGCCCTCGGCCGCGGCGGCATCCAGTTCATGCTGATCATCTGGCTGCAGGGCATCTGGCTGCCACAGCACGGCTTCGGCTTCAACCAGACCCCGCTGTGGGCCGGCATCTCCATGGTTCCCCTCACGATCGGGTTCCTCATCGTCGGCCCGCTGGCCGGGGCGCTGTCGGACCACTACGGGGCCCGGCTGTTCGCCACGGCCGGCCTGATCGTGTCCGGCGCCTCGTTCCTGCTCCTGGAACTGCTGCCGATCAACTTCAGCTACATCTGGTTCGCGCTGCTGATCTTCATATTCTCGGTGGGCATGGGCCTGTTCTTCTCGCCCAACCAGGCCGCGGTCATGAACAGCCTGCCCCCGGCCCAGCGCGGCGCGGGCGCCGGGATGCTGAACACGTTCCAGAACTCGGCCACGGTGCTGTCCATGGGCCTGTTCTTCACCATCGTCACGCTGGGCCTGGCCGACCACCTGCCGGCTTCCCTGTACCGGGGCCTGGTCAACGCGGGGGTCGCCCCCTCGGCCGCCCACCTGGTCGCGAACGAGCCGCCGATCGGCAGCCTGTTCTCGGCGTTCCTCGGCTATAACCCGATCAAGGAACTGCTCGGGCCGACCGGGGCGCTGAACCATCTGAGCCCTCACCAGCTCGCGTACGTCACCGGCCGCTCGTTCTTCCCCAAGCTGATCGAGCAGCCCTTCGCCAGCGGCCTGCACCTGGCCTTCACCTTCGCCGCCATCGCCACGGTCGTGGCCATCGTCGCCTCCGCGTTCCGGGGCAAGCGTTACCTGGATGGGACCGAGCCGCTGAGCGACGAGCTGGCCGACGGCGCTGCGGAGATCGGCGGGATCACGGGCTTCGTCGAGCCGGTCGCGTCCTCGAACGCGGACCTGCCGGTCCACGGCAACGGCCACGGGAACGGCCACGGCCACCTGGCCGCCGCCGAGCAGTCCGGCAGCACCGGCGGCAACCGGGGATCCGACTCCCCGGCAGGAAGCAGCTGACCTGATGGCCACGACCGCGCACCGTGGCGCCGCAGGAACCGCACCCGCCGCCGGGTCACCCCCGACGGCGGGTGCGCCCCTCCTCGGCATCGGCGCCGCCGCGGTCCGGGCGGGGGTATCCGAGCGGGCACTGCGCTACTACCAGCAGCTGGGCCTGCTCGTCCCGGCCTGCACCACGCCAGGCGGGCTGCGCCGGTACTCGGAGGACGACCTGGCCCGGGTGGCCCGCATCCGCGAGCTGCAGGCCCTGCTCGGCCTCAACCTGGACGAGATCGCGGTGGTGCTCCGGAACGAGGACCGGCTCGCGGAGATCCGGCTCAGCTACCACGACGAGCGAACCAGCGACGGCGAACGCCGCAGGCTCACCCGCGAGTGCCTGAGCCTGCAGGAAAGCCTGCGGGGCACCGTCGAGGCCAAGCGGGTCGCCCTGGACGGCTTCCTGGCCGACCTGGATGCCCGTATCCGCAAGTGCCGCGACCTGCTGGCCGGCTACCGGGAACCAGAAACCCCCCGGCAGGATAAGGGCGAGCCCGCATCACTGGGCAGCGCCCGCCCGCAGCACGGGTAGGTGCGCGGCCGGGCTGCTGACGTACATATTCCGCAACGAAGACCGTCCGCCGCCAGTCACCGCCCCCCCGACCCGGGCCGTCAGGCCTGCCGGGCCGTCCAGGAGTTAAGGGACGGCGGAGGGCTGGGGGTGAGGGCTGGCCGTGTGATGGCCCTGGAAAAGGGTCGCCGCGATCTGGGTGAGCTGGTTGGTGCCATACCTGAAGCCAGTATTACCGTTTTCGCCGTAATTTTGCAGGTCGTACATGATGGCCAGGGTGTACCGCTGGTCTGGTCCGGCGAATCCGACGGTGTTGGTGATCCAGACGCCGTAAGAGGGCCCGGGGTCTTGTTCCCAGCCGTCCTTATTGCCGGGCTGGTTCTGTGGCCCGGCCCCCCAGACTCCCCACTGCTGATCGATGGCGCTGACGTGCTGGAGCCGGTGGACGAGATAGCCCCGGACGCTGGCGGGGGTCTGGGTGAGGACGTAGTTGATCAGGTTGTCGAGGTCCTGGGCGGTGGTGTCGATGTAGCCCCAGTAGGCCGACGTCGTGAAGTTGGTGTTGGCCATGCCGAAAGCGCGGATGCGGCCGGTGAAGCTGGCGTCTTCGTAGCGGTCCCACAGGTCGTCGGCGTCGTTGTCGTTACTGGTGTAGAGCGCGCCGAACATCGCGCTGCGGTCGGCCGGGGTGAGCTGGATGCTGCCGGCGCGGTTGCGGAGCAGCAGGTCGGTCATCATGGCCAGCTTGATGGTGGAGGCGGCCGGGTACTGGACGTCGGCGTTGGCGTTGGCCCAGGTGGCTCCCGTGACCCGGTCGTGGAGGACGATGCCGATCGAGCCCGGCAGATGGCGGAGACGGCGGTTGACCTCGCGGATGCGGTCGCGCATGGTGCACGAGAACCCGGGTGCGATCCTGGCGCAGAACGTCGGGGTGGGACTGGGGGTCGGGCTTGGTGACGGCGAGCGCCGCCGGGTGACCACCGACTGCGCCGTGTGCTGGGTGGCGGGAGTGAACACGCTGCACCCGGCGAGGGTAAGGGTGGCTAGCAAGCAGCAGGAGACGGCGGCCGCCCGCGCGTGGCAGTGCATGCCGGACAGGATATGAGCCGGCGGGCGGCTGCGCTGGCCATCGGTGCTGGTGGCGGTCAGGTGGCCTGGAAGGCAAGTCCCCGCCAGCCGAGCTGCCCGGCCTCGTAACGCCCTTCGACGGTGGCCTCCACGACGAAGGCGTGTGACTGGGTCGTCGACTGACCAGCCCCGGGCGGCTCGCAGCCATCAGCACCACCAGCACAGGCCCTACCCCGCGAGCGAGGCCGATAAGGCGGCCATGGCCGAACGAACCGGCGGGTGTCCGGACCCAGGTGTAACTTGATTCGCATGTCCGCAGAGCCGGTGCAGGTTGACGATCCAAACGACCCTGAGGTAATTCTCCGAGACTTGCCTGAGCAGGAACGCGCCGAGCTTCTCCGCCAGTACCACGAGGCCGTAGACGCCGTGCATGACCCGGCGGGCTATCGGCATCTGCAGCGGCTCCTGCATGTCTGGAGACTGACGGTCATCGCGACCAGCCAGGCTGGCTACTTCGAGGAACTCGATGCGGTTCAGAAAGGCACCGCGCAAACGACTCCAGCAGAGGTTGCCTTCCGCGGCTGGCACGAACGGCTGGCTGCGGCGCGGGCTCAGGCCCGGTGACCTACCGGGCCGAGTTAAGTGCGCGGGTCCTCGGCAGCTTGGCAACTTTCCTGGAGTGATGCCTTCGCCCAAACCGCGGGCCGGAGGGTTAGCTGCCGAGGAGCCAGCCGTTCGTGCTGGCCAGGCGGACGGCCTCGGCGCGGGTGCGGGCACCGGTCTTGCCGATCGCAGCGGACAGGTGGTTGCGCACCGTCCCCTCGGACAGGTGCAGCGCCGCGGCGATGTCCGCTACTGTCCCCCCGTCCCAGGCGGCGCGCAGCACGTCGGTCTCCCGGGGGGTGAGCGGGCTCTCCCCGGAGGCCAGCGTCTCCGCGGCCAGGCTGGGATCGACCACCCGCAGCCCGGAGGCGACCCGGCGGACGGCGTCGGCCAGCTGCCGGGCCGGGGTGTCCTTGACCACGAAGCCGCTGGCCCCGGCGGCCATGGCGCGCCGCAGGTAGCCGGGACGGCCGAAGGTGGTCACGACCAGGACCCGGCACGACGGCAGCGCCGCCCGGAGCTCCTGGGTAGCGCTGATGCCGTCCAGGCCGGGCATCTCGACGTCCAGCAGGGCCACGTCGGGCCGGACGCGGCGGGCCTCAGGGACCACCTCGTCACCGCGGCCGACCTCGCCCACCACCTCCAGGTCAGGCTCGAGCGCGAGCAGCGCCGCCAGCGCTCCGCGGACCAGGGCCTGGTCGTCGGCGAGCAGCAGGCGGATGGGGGTGCTCACGGTGTGATCATGGCACGTGCACCCGCAGAGCGAATCCGCCCGTGGCGGAGCGGGCCACGCTGAGAGTGGCCCCGGCGGCGGCGGCCCGCTCCCGCAACCCGGCCAGGCCATGCCCGCAGCCCGGCCCGTAGCCGCTGGCCAGGCGCTCCAGGTGGTCCGCTGACCGCTCTTCGCACCCGCCTGTCCCGTTCGCCGTGCCGTTCGCGGGGGCCGGTGGCCCGCAGCCGTCATCGCTGATCTCGACCTCGCTGGGGGTGACCCGGATGCGGCACCGGCTCGCGCCGCTGTGCCGCACCACGTTGGTGACGCCTTCGCGCACCGTCCAGCCGAACAGCTCCTGCCGCAGCCGCGGGATGCTGATCATCCCCTGATCCTGATCAGGCAGGTCCGCCTCGATCCCGGCGGCGGCCAGCGCGGTCCGGGCGCTGGCCAGTTCCCCCGCCAGGGTGATCTCCCGGTATCCGGCCGCCGCGGCCCGGACGTCGGCCAGCGCCTGGCGGGCGATCCGCTCCACGTCCGCGATCTCGGTCTCGGCCCGCTGCGGGTCCAGGCTGGCCAGCCGCCCGGCTAGTTCCGCCTTGACCGCCACCACCGTCAGCGAGTGACCGAGGATGTCGTGCAGGTCGCGGGCGAACTCGTTGCGCTGGTCGGCCAGGGCCAGCCGGGTGATCTCGTTCCGGGCCTCGGCCAGCTGCGCGTTGCGGCTGATCACCTGGCCTACACCCCACGCGGCCAGGGCGGAAATGAAGATCTGGAAGGCCATAGTCCCGTCGACCGTCCAGCCGTGCACCAGCCAGGGGACGATGAGCGAGGTCGCGACGCAGGCCGCGACCATGATCCAGCCCACCCGGGTTGGCAGCAGGAACACGGCCATCACGGCCAGGTAGATCAGCATAACGCTGGCGAGAGGCCCGAAGCTCAGGTACCCGAGGGCCACCAACGTGGCCTGGGTCGCCACGACAATCACGCCGATCCGGCGGGCCACCTGGCGGTTCCGCCAGTCCCGCAGATAGCGGGCCGCGGCGAACGCGGCCACGAACACCAGCGAGAACGCGATCAGGTCGGCCAGCCCGAGATAGCGGCGCACCGCATCCGGGTCCGACCAGAGCTTCCCGGCCGGCTGGGCCAGGTACACCAGCCAGATGGCGGCGAATATCCAGCGGATCCGGTCCCGGAAGCCGGACAGGTTCATCGCGCCCGGCGCGGGCAGCGGACCGAAGGCGCCGGCGCCAGCGCGGACCGGGGCGGCGTCGAGGGAGCCGGTCCGGTCGCGGGGCTGGGCTGGCGCTTCGGTCATGACGCTGACCCGCCGGCCCTGGGCCGCGCCGTCGTACCCGGGTTGGTCATCCTGGCCGGCCGGAACTGAGGGGACTGCATATCCCGAGTCTGCTCGCTCATCGGCCGGAGAGCTACTCGCCCGGTCCAGCACCGGGATCAGCGCCAGATTCGGCGCTGCCGGGCTCACCGGCAGGCCCGGGTCCAGCGATGCGTCCGCCATGATCCGATCATGGCGTCCCGGGCCCGCGAACCCCGCTGCCGCACGTCATGCCCGGGCCATGACATCTGTCATGGCCCGGGCTCCCTTCGCCGTCCGCGAGTGCTCATCACTGGTCAGGGCTCGACCGGCAGCCCGGACCGGGCCCAGGCCTGGAACCCGCCCGCCAGGTCAGTCGCCGCGGACAGGCCGAGGTCCTGCAGCGAGGCCGCGGCCAGGCTGGAGGTGTAGCCCGCCGAGCACATGACGATGACGCGGAGATCATAGGAGCCGGCCTCGGGCAGGCAGGCATCCGACGCTGGGTCGAGCCGCCACTCCAGGACGTTGCGCTCGATCACGAGGGCACCGGGCACCTGGCCCTCGGCGGCCCGCTGGGCCTGCGGCCGGATATCCACCAGCAGCGCCCCGTCCTGCATCGCCGCCCATGCCTGGTCCGGCTCCAGCCGGTCGAGCCGGGTCCGGGCCTGCTCGAGTACCTCGCTGATCGGCCGGGCCCCCGGCGGCGTGCGGATCACCAGCGCTCCCCTGCGGTCTCCACGGCGGCCAGCACCAGGCCGCTCTGGGTCAGTTCGTAACGGCGCATCCCGGACAGCGGCGGGGAGTACGCGTGGATACTCACCGCGGCCGCGGCCGATTCGTTCACGACCTCGTGCACGTGACGCGGTCCGAACGACCTTACCCTCCCGGCCGGGAGGGCGGCGGCCCGTGGTGACGGGCGCCTGGCGGCAGGCGTCCATTCCCGCAGCTCACCCTGGACCACGGTGAACGCACCCGACGAGCCGCAGTGATCGTGGAACCCGGTGCGCTGCCCTGGCAGCCAGCTCAGCAGCCACACCTCGTACTTCTCGCCGCGCTCCAGCCGCTGGTACCAGCGCTCGTCCTCGGAATAACGGACCAGGGCGGCCCAGTCCCCCGCCGCAGCCTGGCGCACAAGGTCAGCAAGCCGGGCCTGGTCCAGCCGCTGGCGGACTTCAGTGTTCGCGAGAAGCATCCTAGTTATCCCATCGTTATAATAGGAATTCGGCGTACGGAGAGGTTAGCACGTCCTGTCCGCCAGTTCCGGGGTACGGGCCAGGAAGTCAGCGTGGCGAAGCGCGCGCAGGTTTGCTCCCGGCCGTGACCGCCTTCGAGACTGCCCATAACGGCGCCTGGCGGGCGCGTGACCGCGCCACGGGGAGCTCCAGCGGATGCAGCACATCTCGCGATATGACTTGACAGCGTCCGTCAACGCGATACATCGCGTATTCCGATACGGGCCAGGCGGCCCAGCGGCCCGCTTCCCAGGGGAGGAACCGTGACCACTGATCCAGCCCGCACCAGGTCACCTGAACCGGGCCAGGCGGGGTCGCCCAGCGCCGCCCGCCGCTGGGCCCACCGCATCGCGGGGCTGCCCTGCGGGCGCCGTACCAAGTGGGCCGTGCTGGTCTTCTGGGTGATCGTGTTTGCCCTGACCGTGTCCCTGGCCGGCAAGCTGATGGGCGTCGAGAAGAACGATGCTTCCGCGTACCTGCCTGCGCCTCGGCGGAGTCGACCCAGGCGCTCAAGCTGCAGGACCACTTCACCTTGAAGAACCTGAATCCGGCGGTCGTGGTCTACGTGCGGCCGTCCGGGCTGACTCGCGCGGACCTGGCCAAGATCACCGCCGGCGTGAAGAAGTTCGCCACGCTGAAGGACGCCGGGAAGGTCCTCGGCCCGATCCCCTCCCGGGACCACAAGGCGGCCCAGGTCCTCATCGAGGCCCATCTCGGCTTCAGCAGC
>DATCFY010000060.1:0-15835 GCA_036509255.1 Streptosporangiaceae bacterium | reverse complement strand
TGTTCGGGCACCGGCACGCCGAGATCGCCAAACGCGTCGACATCGCGGCCACCGCCATCTTCCACTCCATGACCGTCGACGGGCTCAGCGACCTCGACCTGTCCTACACCCCACCCCTCGGCAGCCCCTGGGACGCCATCCAGATGGGCGCCCACGCCTGGCTCCGCGAAGCCAGCCACCCGTGAACGCCCGTAAGACACCGTGAGTGGCCGTGCCATCGGGCACGCAAACGGGCACGGTCCGGAAGTGGTGTCTGACCTTGGGCTGCGCTGTGACGTGACATTCGGGGCTGGGCTCGTGCATGACTTTCCACTCACCGCGCTCGGGTGGATACTGGCTGGGTGCGTCCGTTCGGTTGAGCCTGAGCTTCGGGCACCCGAGTCTGGGCCGCCGGTGTCTCATGCCAGCGGCCGTGTCCCTGTCTGCTATCTCCTCGCCGCGCTGACCGTGAACCGGCTGCGGCGCGCGCACCGCCTGGCGGCGGGGGCCATCGGCCCCCTTCGACGCCGGGTATCTCACTGACTGCCAGGAGGAGGGTTATGTCTGAAGAGAATGAGGCTCTGGTGCGCAGCGCTTATGAAGCCTACGGCCAGGGTGACGTGACCAGGCTGCTGGAGCTGGTCCATCCGATCTGGAGTGGACCTATCTCGATCCCAGCTTCGCTGACCCGCAGCCGCAGGTCTGCCACGGTCGGGACCAGCTGGCGTGGGCGCTGGGGCGTCAGGCCGACCGGGGCGTGAACTCGGAGCTTGAGGAGATCGGATCCTGCGGAGACAAGGTGATGGTGGCCGTCCATACCCCCGGCGCCGACCAGCACCGCGCATGGCAGGGCAACGACCGGAATTACCTGGTGCTCACGCTGCACCAGGGCCAGGTCGTCGCGATGCGGGCCTTCCGGGACCTGGACGCCGCTCGCAGCTTCACCAGCGAGGGCGGGCCGAGGCGATGAGGCTCCAGATCCTGCACGTGCCGGACTGCCCGGGCGCGGAAGCCCTGGGTACCCTCCTGGGCCCACTGGTCGCGGCCTGGCCCGATATCGAGGTAACGCGGCAGGTTGTGACGACAGCGGATGAGGCGGGCCAGCTCGGGATGACCGGTTCGCCGACGATCCTGGCCGATGGCAGGGACCTGTTTCCCGTCCCGGGCCAGCAGCCGTCCCTGTCCTGCCGTCTCTACCCCGGCAAGCACGGGCAGCTGGGCCCAGCACCCACCGCCGGCCAGCTTCGGGAGGCACTTACGCCAGCCGTCCCCGGATAGCCATGGCTCTTCCCGGCGAGGCCGGTCATTTGCGGCCATCGAGTCGGCATTGCGGGCGAGGCGGCCGAGCGGGTCAAGCTCAACCCGATGGACTGGCGATGGCACCTGTCCGCCTGCGGAGGAAAGAGGCCCAGCCAGCGCCTACTCGGGTGTCGTCGCCAGTTCGATGTACTCAAGTCCGCGCACGTCGAGCCAGGCGCGGCCGGGGGCACGGACGAGGCGCAGGAGCGCTTCTCCGCAGGCGGGGCAGCGCAGGACCAGTCCCGGGGAGTGGCTGAAGACGCGGCCCTCGGCGAGCGGGCCGGTGTTCCCGCATCCGGCGCAGCGGCCGGTGGCTCCCGTCATGTCGACGCTGAACACGTCGCGGAGAGCCCCGCCGATGCTGTTGCCGTCGGTCCATGTCTCGGTCATGGCGTGCCTCCACTGGGTCCGAACCGCTCGGTCCTGATCTGCCGATCCGCGAGGCCCTGCTCGACGAACAGCCGGGCGGCGCTTTCCACGAATCCGGTCGGCCCGCAGATGAAGCACTGCTGGCCGGCCACCAGGGGTCCCGCGAGGTCACGGAGCTGCCGGGCGTCCAGGCGCCCGACGGGGCCGCACCACCCGTCCGGCGCTTCCCGGGTGTAGGCGATGTCGATGTCCAGGCCGGTGCCGGGAGCTGCGAGGCGCTGCAGCTCGGCGGCGTACAGCAGGGTGGCGGGGCTGCGGGTCGAGTAGATCAGCCGCATCGGCGCCGTGCTGCCGGTGGCCGCCCGGGTGCGGGCCATAGCCATCAGCGGCACGATGCCCGAGCCGCCGCCAATCAGCAGCACCGGCTGCGGGTCACCGGGGTGCCAGGCGAAGTACCCGCCGATCGGGCCGCGCAGCTCGAGCGGGTTGCCGGGGGCGAGGACCTCGGTCAGGTACGGGGAGACCTCGCCGTCGTCGAGCCGCTGGATGGTCAGCTCGATCCGGGTCCCGCCGGGGGCCGAGGCGATGGAGTGGCTGCGCTCGGTGGAGTAGCCGTCCTCGGCGGTGAGCCGGACGTCGACGTGCTGGCCGGGCAGGTGCCCGGCCCAGCCGGGCACATCCAGGACCAGGGTCCGGGCGGTGGCGGTTTCCTCACGGACGGCGGCCAGCTGGCCGGCCAGCCAGGTCAGTCGCCCCAGTACCGCTGCTCGCGCCATGGGTCTCCGTAGTTGTTGTAGCCGAGGGTTTCCCAGAAGCCGGGCTCATCGTGGTCGAGCAGCTCGATGCCGCGGACCCACTTCGCGGACTTCCACAGGTACAGGTGCGGCACCAGGAGCCGGGCCGGGCCGCCGTGCTCGGGTTCCAGGTCCGCATCGTCGTAGCGGAACGCGATCCACGCCTTGCCGTCGAGCAGGTCCTCCAGCGGCAGGTTGGTGGTGTAGTCGCCGACGGCGCGGGCCACGGCGTACTCGGCGCTGGTCGTGACATCGGCCATCAGCGTGTCCAGGGACACGCCGCGCCACCGGGTCCCCAGCTTCGACCATTTGGTGACGCAGTGCAGGTCCACGGTGATGTCCTCGGCCGGGAGGGCCTGGAACGCGGCCCAGTCCCAGGTATGCACGTGCCCGGACTCGGTGGTGATCTTGAAGTCCCAGCCCCGCAGCCCGTCACGCGGCGTCGGCCCGGCCGACAGCACGGGAAAGTCATGGACCAGGTACTGGCCCGGCGGCAGCTTCTCCCTGGTCCGGCGGTGCCCGGAAAAGCCGGGCGAGACGATGCCCATCGCGTCCGCTCCTCAGTCTGGCCATCCGATGCGGGCTCCCCCGAGAAGAGCCTTTCCCATAATGCCCGCTCCCCGCGCCGGGTGGCGAGGCCGCCGGCCCCCCGTCATCCGCGCGCCAGGCTAGGCGCAGGATGATTACACCATTACACTTCTGTGATGAGTGAGTCGCCGACGCTATACGACTGGGTGCAGGGCCGTCCGGCCATCGAGCGGCTGATCGACTGCTTCTACGACCGGGTGGAGCGCGACGACCTGCTGAGCCTCTTTTTCCCGGGCGGGGTCAGCGCGGAGCACCGGGAGCACGTGACGACCTGGTGGTGCGAGGTATTCGGCGGCCCGGCCGGCTACACCGAGCGGCTCGGCGGGTACCCAGCCATGCTGGCGCACCACCGCAACCTCGCGATCACGGCTGAGCAGCGGTTCCGGTTCGCCTCCCTGATGAGCCTCGCGGCCGACGACGCCGGCCTGCCCGATGACCCGGAGTTCCGCGCGGCGCTGGTCGGCTACCTGGAGTGGGGCACCCGGCTGGCCATGCACAACTCCCAGCCCGGCGCCGAAGTCGTGCAGCAGGCTCCCGTCCCGCATTGGGGCTGGGGCGTCGCCCCGCCCTACCAGCCGTAGCGGCGATTCCCTGGGCTCGCCGCGATGAATCTGCGGTGCGTCCGGCGTCAGAACGTCAGCGGGCTGTGACATCTTCTGCTTACCGGCTCTGGCCAGGTCAGGCAGGTGATCATGGTCGGCCGAGTCCGGGCGCGGGCGCCTGGCGGTGCAGACGGGAGCAGCGATGACGGGCGTGCGGGTGCTGGCGGGGACGCGCAAGGGCGCATTCGTCCTGACCTCCGATGGCGGGCGGGACCGGTGGGAGGTCAGCGGCCCGCATTTCGCGGGCTGGGAGATCTACCACATGAAAGGGTCCCCGGCGGACCCGGACCGGCTGTATGCCTCGCAGTGCAGCGGCTGGTCCGGGCAGGTGATCCAGCGGTCCGACGACGGCGGCACGACCTGGGCGCCGGCGGGCAACCAGTTCGCCTACGACGGAACCCCGGGGACTCACCAGTGGTACGACGGGACACCGCACCCGTGGGAGTTTGAGCGGGTGTGGCACCTGGAGCCGGCGCTGGATGACCCGGACACCGTCTGGGCCGGGGTGGAGGACGCCGGGCTGTTCCGCTCGCGCGACGGCGGGCAGAGCTGGCAGGAGCTGCCCGCGCTGCGCGGCCACAGGTCGGGGCCATCCTGGCAGCCGGGCGCGGGCGGCATGTGCCTGCACACCATCCTGCTCGACCAGTCCGCGCCGGGGCGGATGTTCGCCGCGATCTCGGCGGCGGGCGCGTTCCGGTCCGACGACGACGGCCAGAGCTGGCGGCCGATCAACCAGGGCCTGCAGTCCGAGGGCATCCCCGACCCGGACGCGGAGGTCGGGCACTGCGTGCACCGGCTCGCGATGCATCCATCCCGGCCGGGCGTGCTGTTCATGCAGAAGCACTGGGACGTCATGCGCAGCGACAACGCCGGGGAGTCCTGGCGGGAGGTCTCCGGGAACCTGCCGACCGACTTCGGGTTCCCCATCGACGTGCACGCCCACGAGCCCGACACCATCTACGTCGTCCCGATCACCAGCGACGCGCAGCATTTCCCGCCCGAGGGAAAGCTGCGGGTCTACCGCAGCCGCACCGGCGGCGACGACTGGGAGCCCCTCACCCAGGGCCTCCCGCAGGAGAACTGCTACGTCAACGTGCTGCGCGACGCGATGGCCGTCGACTCCATGGACGAGTGCGGGGTGTACTTCGGCACGACCGGCGGCCAGGTCTACGCGTCCGCCGACTCCGGGGACAGCTGGGCGCCGATCGTCCGGGACCTCCCGGCGGTGCTGTCCGTCGAGGTCCAGACGCTGCCATGATCCGGGTCGTCCTCCCCTCTCACCTGCGGGTCCTCGCCCGGATCGAGGGCGAGGTCCGCCTGGACGTCACGGACCCGGTCACCCAGCGGTCCGTCCTGGACGCGCTGGAAGCCCGCTACCCGGTGCTGTGCGGCACCATCCGCGGCCACGACAGCGGGCCACGGCGGGCGTTCATCCGGTTCTTCGCCTGCGAGCAGGACCTGTCCCACGAGCCGCCCGACGACCCGCTCCCCCCGGCCGTGGCCGCCGGCGCCGAGCCCTACCTCATCGTCGGCGCCATGGCCGGCGGCTAGCGCCCGGCCACGCACGTACTGTGGAAGATCACGAGCAGGCGAACCAGGACTGAGGTGCGACGTCGTGCTAGCAGACTCGTTCGGGCGGATCGCCACGGACCTGCGGGTATCGGTCACTGACCGGTGCAACCTGCGGTGCTCCTACTGCATGCCCGCCGAAGGGCTGGACTGACTGCCCGGCCCCGCGCGGCGGCACTGGACCCGCGGCCCGAGATCTCGCTCACCACCAACGGCATCGGGCTCGCCCGGCTTGCCAGGCCGCTGGCCGCCGCCGGGCTGGACCGCCTGAACGTATCCCTGGATACCCTGTCCCGGCAGACCTTCAAAGAGCTGGCCCGCCGCGACCGGCTGCCCGACGTCCTGGCCGGCCTGGCCGCCGCGGCCGATGCCGGGCTGGCCCCGGTGAAGGTGAACGCGGTGCTGATGCGCGGCGTCAACGACCACGGGGCGCCCGGCCTGCTCCGGTTCTGCCTGGACCGCGGCTACCAGCTCCGCTTCATCGAGCAGATGCCCCTGGACGCCCAGCACGGCTGGCGGCGCACCAGCATGGTTACCGCCGACGAGATCCTCGCCCGCCTCGCCGACGGCTTCTCCCTGACCCCCGACGACCCGGGCAGCCGGAGATCAGCCCCCGCCGAGACATTCCTGGTCGACGGCGGCCCCGGCCGCGTCGGCGTGATCGGCTCGGTCACCCGGCCATTCTGCGGAACGTGCGACCGGGTTCGCCTGACCGCCGAGGGGCAGGTCCGCAACTGCCTGTTCGCCACCACCGAGACAGACCTGCGCACCCTGCTCCGCACCGGCGCCACCGACGACGAGCTCACCGCCGCCTGGCGCGGCGCCGTCGCCGCCAAGCTGCCCGGCCACGGCATTAGCGACCCCGGGTTCCTGCAGCCCGTCCGGCCCATGTCCGCCATCGGCGGCTGACCGCGCGGTCACGGCAGGCTACCCCTCCAGGGCATCCAGGAACCGCAGCGTCGCCGATATCGCCTCGCGCCGCCACAGCATCACGGTGTGCTCGGGTCCCTCCGCCGACCGCAGCCGCTCCTCCAGGCCGCCGGCGATCGGGGCGAGCTGGTCCCGCTGGGCCCGGACCAGGTCACTGGCATTGACTCCGGCCCGGTCCAGCAGCGCCAGCTTCACCAGCAGCTCCGACCGGACATCCCGGCCATGGCGGGCCGGCCGCCCCAGCCAGGCTCCCGCCAGCTCCCGGCCCGCCGGGGTGACCTCGCACAGCTGGCGGACGGGTCCGGTGCTGGAGCGCTCCTGTCCGACCACGCGGATCAGGCCCAGCCCGGCCAGCCGCTCCAGGGTCCGGTAGACCCTGCGGCCGGGCGACATACCAGACAGCACCAAGCGCGGACCGCGGCCGAGCTGAGCAGCGATGGCAAAGCCGTGATGCGCAGCATTCTCAGCGGCCACGCACAGCACCACCCACTCCGTCAATGACAGCCGCGGCTCCGCAGGATCACGCATCACCCCAGGCTACGACCGCAGCACGACGATCCCCAGGGTCTCCGCCCGGCCACGCCGCCGCGTCAGCCGGCCCAGCCGGCCCTCGCCAGAGGGCTCAGCTGTTCTTGGGGATCTCGACGGAGACGTTGGTGGCTTTGACGGCGGCGATCGCGAACATTCCTGGCTCCAGGCCGAGTTCGTCGGCGGCCTCGCGGCTGAGCAGTGACACGAATCTGTGCGGCCCGGCCTGGATCTCTACCTGAGCCATCACGCTGTCGCGAGTGACCCGGCTGATCAGGCCGCTGAACCGGTTCCGTGCCGAGGACGCCACGACCACCCGGGTCTGCTCATGGTCTGCCGCTTCGGCCAGCTCTTGCGCCAGCTCGGCGAGCGCTGTCCCCTCGACGGCCATCCGGCCGGAGGCGTCGGTGGTCGTGTCGATCCGTCCCGCGTCCGCCCAGCGGCGCAAGGTGTCCGTGCTGACCCCGAGAAGACTGGCGGCCTCCTTGATCCGGAACGTCGGCATCCTGGGACTCTAACGCAGATGCGGCGAACTTCACGGGCAGGTGGCTCAGAGGCGACCCCGGCGGCTGGCATCCGCCGCTCCTGCCGTGCGCCGCCCAGTGCGGCTGGCCGGTCAGCAGGTGCTGACCAGGTCAAAGACCCGCTAACGTGACCGGGTGCTCGGGACCGGCTGGACTGAAGTCGTCGCCCTGGTTGCGGCCTACGTGGTCGCGGTGCTGGCGACTCCGGCGGGGATCTCCGGCGCGGTCTTGCTGCTGCCGTTTCAGGTCAGCGTGCTAGGCACACCGAGCCCGGCCGTCACCCCAACCAACCTGCTCTACAACGTGGTCGCCACCCCAGGAGCGCTGTACCGGTACTGGCGGCAGCAACAGACCGGCGGGCACCTGGCCCTGATACTCATCGCCGGAACCCTGCCCGGTGTCATCGCCGGATCCATCATCCGGGTCGAACTGCTGCCCAGCCCGCGCGTCTTCGACCTGGTCGTCGCCGCCGTACTGATGCCGCTCGGTATCTGGCTGGCGCTCACCAGGCCATCCCGCCCGCAGGACCCCGATCCCCCGGCCCGGCTGATCCCCGTCCCGGTCCTGGTGATCCTGGCCACCGCGGTGGGCTGCGTCGGCGGAATCTACGGCATCGGTGGCGGGTCGATCCTGGCACCCATCCTGATCGGCTCGGGCAGACGTCCCGCCGAGGTCGCCCCCGCCGCCCTGGCCTCCACGTTCGTGACCTCAGTAGCGGGCGTCATCACCTTCACCATCTTGTCCATCCACCAGCACGGCTCCGTGGCCCCGGACTGGCCAACCGGCATCGCCCTGGGCGTCGGTGGCCTGGCTGGCGCATATACAGGTGCCCGGATCCAGTCCCGCATGCCCGATGTCCTGATCCGCCGCCTGGTCGGCATCCTGGTGGTCGCGATCGGTGCCCGGTACCTGTGGTCTGGCCTGGGCTGATCCTGCTCTGCTCGGCCACCCCACCCATCGGGAACCCCTGGGACGCCATCCAGATGGGCGCCCAAACGCGGCTCCGGAAGCCAGCCACGCAAATCCACCCACATTCCAGCCTGCAAGTCCTAACCACACAGGTCGGGCTATTGTCCTGCTGCAGGATCACACGGGCTGGGCGGCGGGCGCGAATCCTGTCGCGGCGAGGTGGCCAGTGGTGAGCCGAGCGCAGCCAGCGGGGTCCTCGAACCAGGGGCCGTGCCCGCCAGGTACCTCATGAAGCACCGCTCCTGGAATATTGGCGATGGCGGGACGGGCCTGCACGGGAGCGAGAAACGGGTCGCTGGTACCCCAGCAGAACATGGTGGGGGCGGTGATCTGGCCGAGCTCGCCGCCGGACATGATGTTGTCCGCGCGGGGTCGGCGAAAGCCGTCGATCGCGCGCATAAGCGAACCGACGGTCCGGGCGTTGCCTGGACGGCGGGCAGCAAGGCGGAGCACGTCCAGCAGTTCGCCAGGCCCGGCCGCAGCGGCAGCGGGACTGAGTCCCTGGCCGAGCAACCGCCGGTACACCCGCCGCGGTGTTGGGCTGCGCAGCACGGCTTCACCGAGCATCGGAACGGTCAGCAGCGACAAGGGCATCCGGACTGTTGCACCGGGCAGTGCGACGGCAGGGTCGCCGATGGCGACCAGTGAGGCGATCCGTCCCGGCCGGGCAGCGGCGTACCACAACGCGAACATCCCGCCCAGTGAGTGACCCACCACCGGGGCAGTGGCCAGGCCCAGCGCGTCGAACAGGTCGTCCATCAGCCGCAGCGTGTGGTCGCGCACCGCGCCACGCCGGTAGGCCACCGGCCCGGACAGGCCATGGCCTGGCAGCTCCACGAGGAGAGCCCGGTAACCGGCAAGATCGGCGAGCCAGGGTGCCCACACGGCGGCGGCCAGGCTCACACCGTGCAGCATCACCAGCGGCGGCCCTGCCCCGACGCTAAGCACCCGCAAGCGCACCTGCGCCGAGCTGAGATCGACAAACGACTCCTCGGGCTGCAGGCCACTGCGCATGAACAGCCGGGCCTCGGCCTCCCGGATCCGCTGATCGAGGTTCACTGTCTCATCCCCCTGGGCGCGCGGCTGGCACCTGGCCGGCCAGAGCGTCATGACGCTTGGCGGAGCGTGGCCAGCCAGGTGCTCACCCGTGCAGCGGCCCCGGTACCTGACGTCTCAACAAGATCGGCGATGGTCGTGGAGGTCAGCTCCTGCCGCCAGGCGCGTTCAGCCTGGTGCATCACCTGGGCGATACCGCAGGGCCTGCGGCAAGCGGCCCCGGTAAGCGGAACCGGCCCGCGCTGGCGGATCTCCGTGCAACAGAACAGCGGCCCCGGCCCCTCCACGGCCTCGACGACCTCGACAACAGTGATTGTCTCGGGTGGCCGGGCGAGCCGGAAACCGCCCCGTGGGCCGCTGGTGGCCCCGAGCAGGCCCGCCCGCACCAGCGCCTTGAGCAGCTTGGCGAGATAGGCCTCGGGCAAGTCATAGAACTCGGCCAGCCGCCGGGCCGGCAGCGCCTCACCCTCGCGAGCGAAGGTCAGCAGCCAGGTGCAGTGCAGGGCCCATTCCACCCCTTCGGGCAGCTTCATAATCATGGATATTACATATCCATGATAGCCCCGTCAATCTCGCCATCTCCGTCACCAAGATCACCTAACCGCGGCCCGTCCAGTTCCGCTGCCGTCTCCAGGCCACCTGGAAACCACCCGCCTGCCCGTCAGGGCCACCAGTCGCGGCTACAGCACACACAACGGGCCCGGACGTAACGAGCTTGCCGCCGTCCAGTCGCCTCGGGGTGCCGGACCTCCCGCTGAGCATGCGCTGATCTCGTTACTGGCCCTCACGGCCGGCGGCGCCCGGTCAGGCCCGCGAAACTGATTCTTCCAGCGCGCGGCTGACCAGAATCCGGGCTAGATGCTCACGGTAGCCGCTGCTGGCGTTGAGGTCACTGGACGGGGTCAGCCCCTCAGCGGCGTGGGCAGCAGCGTCGGCCGACCCGGCGCCGGAGGCCAGGGCTCGCTCGACCGCGCTGGCCCGTAGCGGTGTCTGTCCCATGTTCACCAGGGCCACGCTGCTGCCCTGCACCGCGACGCCCACGATGGCCCAGTCGATAGCGCGCTTGGTGAATTTCTGGAACGACCAGCCGCCCGGCTGCGGTCTGGGGATGCAGATCTCCGTCAGCAGTTCGCCGGGCTCCAGAGCGCTCTCGAACAGCCCGCGGAAGAACACCCCGGCGCCGATCTCGCGGCTGCCGGACGGCCCCCGGGCGACCAGTGTCGCGTCCAGCGCCAGGATCACCGCGGGCAGGTCGGACGCGGGGTCGGCATGGGCGAGTGAACCGCCGATCGTGCCGCGGTGGCGGACCTGCGGATCGCCGACCTGCCCGGCGGCGTGAGCGAGCAGGGGCAGGGCGCTGGCCAGCAGGCCGGATGTTGCCAGGTCGTGATGGCTGGTGAGCGCGCCCACCGCGATGTGGTTGCCGTCGTCGCGGATGTAGCTGAGCTCGCGGAGCCGGCCAATGTCTATCAGGATCTCGGGCACGGCCAGGCGCAGCTTCATGAGCGGGAGCAGCGAGTGCCCCCCGGCCAGGAACTTCGCGTCCTCGCCGCCGCGGGCCACCAGCTCCAGGGCCTCATCGATGGACCAGGCCCGCTGGTAGGTGAAGGGTGCGGGGATCAACTTGGCCGCCTCTCACTCGCCGCGGCCAGCACTGCCCGGACGATGTTGTGATAGCCGGTGCACCGGCACAGGTTGCCCTCCAGGGCCGACCTGACCTCTTCTTCTGTGGGGGAGGCGTTCTCGGCCAGCAGGGAGACCGTCGCCATCACCATGCCCGGCGTGCAGAACCCGCACTGCAGCGCGTGCTCAGCGCGGAAGGCCCGCTGGACCGGGTGCATCTCATCCGGGCCGCTGGCCAGCCCCTCGACCGTCTGCACCGCGCACCCGTCCGCCTGGGCGGCGAGGACGGTGCATGATTTCACCGACTGCCCGTCCAGCAGGACCGTGCACGCCCCGCAGGAACTGGTATCGCAGCCGACGTTGGTCGCGGTCAGGCCGGCTTGCTCGCGCAGGAAGTGCACGAGCAGCGTGCGGTCCGCCACCTCGGCCGCGACCTGACTGCCGTTGACGGTCACAGTGACCTTCACTGGCTCTCCCTCGCTCCGCTGATCGCGGCCCAGATGCGCTCCGGCGTGGCCGGCATGTCGATGTGGGTGACGCCGAGATAGCTGACCGCGTCGATGACAGCATTCTGGGTTGCCGGGGCGGCGCCGATCGTCCCGGCCTCACCGATGCCCTTGGCACCTAGCGGGTTGGCCGCGGGCGTCTCGCTGGCCAGCAACTCGAAGCTGGGCAGTTCGGCCGCAGTGATGGCGGCGTAGTCCACCAGTGTGCTGGTCAGCGGGTTGCCTGCGTCGTCGTAGACCATCTCCTCCAGCAGCGCCTGCGCCACCCCTTGGGCGATTCCGCCGTGCCGTTGCCCTTCAGCTAGCACGGGGCTGACCACCGTGCCCGCGTCGTCGACGGTCACGTGCCGGAGCAGCCGCGCCTTGCCGGTCTCGGTATCCACCTCTACGAGCGCGAGATGGGTGCCGAACGGGAAGGTGGGCTGCCCCTCGGTGTAATTGACCGCTGCGGCCAGGCCATCGTCGCCGGCGTGACGGGCGACCTCGGCCCAGGTGCGGCTGGATGCCGGGTCGCCGCGCACCTGCCAGGCCCCGCGCTCGGTGTCCAGCTCAAGGTCCGCTTCGCTGGCCTCGAGCATGTCCGCGGCTATCAGCCGGGCCTGCTCCTTGACATCGACAGCGGCCTTATGCACAGCAACGCCGCCTAGCTGGAGTGACCGCGACGCATACGTGCCGGTGCCCGTCGGGATGAGGTCGGTGTCACCGTGGATCACCGTGACGTTCGCCATCTCGATACCGAGCTCAGCCTCGACGAGCATGGCCCAGGCGGTGTGGTGGCCTTGGCCGTGCGCGGAGCTGCCGGTGTAGACCGTGGCCGTGCCGTCGCCGTGCACGACGAGCCGGGCAGTCTCCCCGCCCTCCGCGTCCGCGGCGGTGATCTCCACGTAGCTCGCCAGCCCGATGCCCAGCTGCAGCACATCACCCCGCTCTCGCCGGAGTGCCTGCTCCGCCCGCAGCTCCTGGTAACCCGCGCCAGCTAGCACCTGATCCAGCGCCTCGGTATACGCCCCGCTGTCATAGACCGGCCCGCAGGGGGAGCTGTACGGGAACTTGCCCGGCGGCACCAGGTTGATCCGGCGTACCTCTGCCGGGTCCATGCCGATCTCGGCGGCGAACAGATCGACAGCCCGCTCGATCGCCGCCGTCGCCTCGGGGCGCCCGGCCCCGCGGTACGCGGCGATCGGCGTCGTGTTGGTCACGACGACACTGGAGGCCGCCTCCACATGCGGGATGTCGTACGGGCCGGCCGCCATTAGGCGGGTGAGGAAGGGAAGAAAGCCGCCCATCCGCGGGTAGGCGCCCGCGTCCTGCACGATCTCGAGCCGGTAAGCCAGGATGCGCCCGTCCCTGGTGCCGCCGATCTTGACGACCTGCCGCTGGGCTCGTCCGTGCGTCATGCCGACCAGGTTCTCGCTGCGGGTCTCCGTCCAGCTCATCGCGCGGCCGACGTGCTTAGCGGCCCACGCGACCACGAGCGCGTCCCGGTCGATTCCGACCTTGGCGCCGAATCCGCCACCCACATCAGGGGCGACCACCCGGATGGCGCCGGGATCCAGCCCGAGCACGCCGGCCAGCACGAACCGGGAAATCTGCGCGTTCTGGGTACTCACCCAGACGGTCAGCCTGCCGTCCGCCCACTGGGCAGCGGCGGCGCGTCCTTCCAGCGGGACCGGTGCGAGCCGCTGGTTTACGATGGTCCGCTGCACGACGACGTCGCAGCCACCGAAGGCCGCGCCGTCGGCCGGCGCGCCGCCAGTGACCGCGACGTTTGACTCAGCCGCGGGGAACAGCAGCATGCTGCCAGCCAGCGCCGCGTCCGCGCCCACGACCGCCAGCAGCGGCTCGTAGTCCACGCTGACCAGCTCGGCGGTGTCCTCACACTGGTAGCGGTCATCGGTTATCACGATCGCGACTGCCTCGCCGACGTAGCGCACCCGGTCAACGGCGAGCAGAGGCTCCGCCCACGGACCACCAAGCGGCAGCGGGGCTGCCTCACTGCCGCCGCTCCCGTCGTCGGGCGGTGGCGGCCCCAGATCGGTCAGGTCCGCCGCGGTCAGCACGGCGATCACGCCCGGCGCCTCCCGTGCGGCCGAGACGTCGATACCGGTAATCAGCGCGTGCGCGACGGGGCTGCGGACGAACGCGACCCGGGCTGCGCCTGCCAGTTCCGGCAGCCGCAGATCATCGACGTAGGTCCCGCCGACTGTCAGCAGCCGCGGGTCCTCAGTCCGCACAACCCGGGTACCCAGGATGCTCATCTGGCTTCCCTGCCTTCCGGTGCGTAGCCTCGCGCGGCCGCTGGCCCGCCAGGTCCGCACAAGTATCAGGGCGCGCGCCGGACGATGGCAATAGCGCCCGGGGTGGACGTGCTAGCAGACAGAACGTGAGACCGCCAGGTACAACAAAGGGGGCAGCGCGCCGGATGACGGGCCGGCCTGGCCGGTTGAAGGGATAAGTCATGATCGAGCCCTACCAGGCCCTCGGCCTGGTCCCCACCATGCGTGGCATCCGCCACCGTGGTGATATCCAGACGAACCTCGAGCACCTCTCGCACCTGATCAAGGCCGCGTCGTGGCTGTCCAGCCTGGACTTGCCGGTGCGGCTCATCGCGATCCCCGAGGGCGCGCTGCAAGGTTTTAACGACGAAGTCCTCGACCTCGATCACGAGGAGTTCGCGCGGGAATGCGCGATCGATATCCCCGGTCCCGAGACGGACCACCTCGGCGCACTGGCCCGGCAATGGAACGTGTTCCTGATGGCCCAGGCAAAGGCCCGCCATCCCGAATTCCCCGGGCGATTCTTCAACGTCGGATTTATCCTCAGCCCGGATGGCGAAGTAATCCTCAGGCATCACAAAGTGGTGCCGCTTCTTCCGGTCGAGCATTCGGTAACGCCGCACAATGTCTGGGATAAGTGGATCGAACTGTACGGCCGCAGCCTCGATGCGTTTTACCCGGTTGCCGACACGGAGATCGGCCGACTCGGGTTCCTGATGGCCAACGAGGGATCGTACCCGGAGAACGCGCGCGGCCTGGCCATGAACGGGGCTGAGCTTATCTACCGCGGCCCCTACCCGCACCCTCACGTCGGCAACGGCCTGTTCGAGATCCAGAACCGCGCGCGCGCCCTTGACAACAACCTGTACCTGATCGCGTGCAATGTGGGCACGTACTACCTGGATGCCGAGTCCACCGTCGCGATCGACACCTTCGGCGGCGGATCGGCCGTGATCGACTACCGCGGGCAGATCGTCGGGCGGCACGACTACAGCGGAGGATCCTCCTGGGTCGCCGGCACTGTCGACATCCAGGCACTGCGCCAGTTCCGGGCTAATGCGCAATGGGACAACTGGATCAAGGATCTCACCACCGAGCAGTACCAGCTTATCTACGAAGAGCCGGTTTACCCGAAGAATATATATCTCGACCATGCCCCGTACGGGCACGAGGAATACCGTCGTGAAGTGACGGCCAGGCAGATCCAGCTCATGCACGAGCGGGACATCTGGGTGCCGCCGGACAAATGACAATGCCGGCTGGCGCCGTCGCTGGAACCGGTTA
This sequence comes from Streptosporangiaceae bacterium, assembly GCA_036509255.1. Lineage (GTDB taxonomy): Bacteria > Actinomycetota > Actinomycetes > Streptosporangiales > Streptosporangiaceae > RYN-230. The sequence goes on along the minus strand of DATCFY010000060.1, from coordinate 939 downwards.
CCCGATTGCTGCGATATGACCGCTGAGCTCACGGATCAGCTTCGGCTCCAACCGCGCGCCGACGTGCAGCTGCAGGGTGGGCATAGCCAAGGACGGTCACGTCCTTGCCCGCCCGTCTACCCGGACTCGCGGTACAACCCGCTATACCTGCCCACCCGGAAAGTGCTCCTCGAACTGGCGGCGACAGGACCCTCTGCAACTCCCATCCTCCTAAGTCAGGAGCACCTTTCACGCCTGGATCAATCCGCGATCAGCCCGGATGAACGGGCGGGCCAGCGAGCGTGGACCGAATGGACCTTCGACAGACTTGAGCGCTCCCGGCCCAGGGCCCTCGCACGCCCGCCCTTGCCGGGCCTTGACGTCAGCTGCTCCGTTAGGAAATCCTAACCGTTAGTGGATCCTGACCGAGTAGGTGACGGCTGGAGCGCGCTGGCGGACGGCACCCGGCGGGCCATCGTCAGCCGCCTGGCCGACGGGCCGCAGCCGGTGGGACAGCTGGCCGCGGGGCTGCCGGTCAGCCGGTCGGCGGTCTCCCAGCACCTGAAGGTCCTCAAGGACGCCGGCCTGGTCAGTGAGCGCGCGGCCGGCACCAGGCGCGTCTACCGGCTCAATCCGGCGGCGGTGGCCGCGTTGCGCGATCAGCTCGACACGTTCTGGCAGCGGGCCCTGGCCAGCTACGCAGGTGTTGCCGGACAAGCGACGGAGGAGAGTTCATGACCCGGACCGAGGTTCCCGTTGTCCGCAAGCAGGTGGTGGTCAACGCGCCGGCCGAGCAGGCCTTCACGGCGTTCACCGAAAGGTTCGGCGACTTCAAGCCGCCGGAGCACAACCTCCTCGCGGCCACGATCGCCCAGACAGTCTTCGAGCCCCACGCCGGCGGGCACATCTACGACCGCGCCGTGGACGGCAGCGAATGCCGGTGGGCGCGCATCCTGGCCT
>DATCFY010000059.1:0-3133 GCA_036509255.1 Streptosporangiaceae bacterium | reverse complement strand
CAACTGCAGCCCGTAGCGGCGGGCTGTCGGTATCACGCTGAGCAGGGTCGCGAGGAGCGCCCGGTCCGCCCGGTTCAGCTTCGGGCGGCGCGGCTGCCGCCGCTGCAGGACGGCGAGCTGGTGGCGCAGGATCAAGATCTCGGCGGTCTTCCATGTCTCCTGGCGCCGGGCTAGCCGCAGCCACGCTGCTAGCCGCATGATCAGGAGGAACACAAACCGCAGGCACATGATCGGTGATCATCACGGCCGGACGGCGGGCGAGCAACTCTGCTGGTCAGAGCCATGGACGAGATTCTCGGCACGCACAGGTATCGTTACCGGCGGAGGCGCGCCGCCAGGCGATCAGATCGTGACGAATCCATCACAACCAGGATGGAAACGGCTCACTGCCCGTTTGGTTAATGATTGCTTCGTTTGTTCGTCATAGGGTTTCCTCATCTGCGGGACGGCGGGGGTGTGGCCGACGGCGAGGTACCCGGCGGTGAAGGCGAGTTCGCGCACCTGCAGGTCGGGGAGGTGCTTGGCCAGTAGGCGCCAGGGCCGGTCGAAGCCGGTGAAGTCGGTGATGAACGGCTGGTGCAGGCGGATGACCCAGGGCCGCAGCGGCCACATCCACAGCGCCGGCTGTTTGCCGCCGGTCGCGGCGACCGGTGAGCCGGGGCGCAGGTGGGCGACGATGTTGTCCAGGGCGGCGCGGGACTGCATGATGTCGTGCACCGCGCAGAACAGGGCCGCGTCGGCCATGCCGTCAATGGGTGCGGTGGCCACCGGAGCTGCGATCAGGCGGACGTTGTCCCAGCCGTGTTCGGTCACGCGGTGCGCGGCGACGGCGAGCATCTGCTCGGATTCGTCAATGCCGATGATGGTGCCGGCGGGGCCGACCTGGCGGTGCAGCAGTGGTGCACACAGCCCGGTGCCGCAGCCGACGTCGAGGACGGTATCCCCGGGCCGGAGAGGCAGCGACGCGACGAGCAGTTCACGCCACTGGCGGAAGGCGTCGGTGCGCCGGTCATAGTGACCGGCCTGGCTCCGGTAGGCCTCCGACGCCGGCGACGCTGCCGGGGCTGCCGGGGGTGTCTCGGCGGCGGTCATGCGGTGCGAGCCTGGGATGTCGTCATCGTTGGTCCTTGGTGGGTGCCGGCCAAGGCGGGGGGGCGGACGGGGTGCTGCGCGGGTGGTCGCGGGGTTCGGTGAGCCAGGTGCCGAGGACGGTGGCGAAGCGGTCGGGTTGTTCGACGTGGGGCAGGTGCCCGCAGTCGGGGAACACCGACAACCGGCCGTGGGGCAGGCGCTTCACCGCGGCGTGGGCCTGCTGGACGGGCAGCAGATAGTCGCGGGCGCCCCACACGACCAGGGTCGGCGTGGTGAGGGCGGGGAGCCGGTCGAGCAGGATCTGGCGTTGTCCGTACGGCCCGAACAGGGCGCGGGCCATCGCGGTGGAGGCCTCGAGCTGGCCCGGCCGGCGCCCGAGCGCGTGCTGCTCGGTGAAGAACTCGGCCGGAATCCGCCAGGGCTGTGCGAACAGCATGGCCGCGGACATTGTGGTGCGTGCCAGGTCGCCGCCGGGCACGCGGCTGATCATGACGGCCAGCTCGCCGATGACCGGCAGGGTGTCCAGCGCCAGGAGCGGGTGCACCTCGCGGCCCAGGCCCACGCTGTCGACGAGAGTCAGCGTCCGGATGCGGGCGGGGTCGGCCAGCGTCAGACGCAGGGCGATCGCGCCGCCGGCGGAGTGGCCGACCAGGTCCAGCGGTGCCCCGGCGCCGACGGCGAACAGGAACGCGGCCACGAAGGGTGCCAGGTCGGCGCCGGGAGCGTGACCGTCGGCAGCGGGGCCGCTCTCGCCGTGACCGGGCAGGCTCAGCGCCAGGACCCGGTGGGTCCGGGCGAGGGCGGGGATGACCCACCGCCAGCTGTTCGCGCTCTGCTCGTGCCCGTGCAGGAGGAGCAACGGCGGTCCGGCGCCGGCTTCCAGATACTGGGTTTCCACCCCGTCGACCGTGATCCGGTGATCATGAACAACGGTCTCCCCCCGGGCCTGGGGTTGCGACGGAGCAGACGTGAGCTCAGGAAAGGCAGTCATGGCGTCTCCGGGTATCCGCTCACGCAGGTGAGCGGCTGGGTCACCGGGGACCGGAGCGACGCGGACGTTGACAGGATCGGCTGAGGCGTACAGCCGAGACTCATTAAGTATTATACGCGACGTCGTTAGTCTGCCTCAAGAGCCGCAACTCGCCCGGCGGCGCCCCTGTCCAGACGGTCACATCCGCCGGTATCGGGACTGCAGAAGGACGAACAGGCCGGCGTCCTCGCATGCGCCGCCACGCCCGCACGAGGGGTAGTCCGGGGACGCATGCCGACATGCCAGGCCTACCGGATTGGACCAGCGCGATGAACCGGCGCGCTGGGGACCAAGCGCAACTGGTACCGCCGCGCAGCCTGCGGGGCCACGGCGGCAAGCACGCCTGCAGCTGCGGTGGGGTGTGGACAGTCCGGATGGCTGCTACAGGCGCAAGACGTTCACCGAGCGGGTGCCGCAGGTGCCGCCGCGATGCCGGCTCACGCGGCGGCTGCGGGAGCAGGCCGCGCCGAGGTCGCCGGGCGGGGGATCACCCCGGCGGGGGCGGCCCGGCATGCCGGAATCTCGTGGCCGGTGGCGCATGAGGCGTTCGCCGCCGCGGCGGACCCGGTACTGGAGCGTGCCCCTGCGCCGGTGGCGCACCTGGGCATCGATGAGCACCTGTGGGTGCCGAAAACCTGCGCCACCTGGGCAGATGCTCTGCAGATCGCGGTTGGCTCGGTCCCGCGTTCGGGTGCCGGGCGGGCAGGTCTTGGTCCGTCCGGAGATGGGATGATCTTCGGCCTGCAGGCTTGAAGCTGATTTTCCTGATCGTGTCCCGTGCGGTGCCGGTGCTGGGCTTGTCGCGGCGGGAGTCGTGGTGGAAGGACGCGGAGATCTTGATGCTGCGCCATCAGCTCGCTGTCGCCCAGCGCGAGCGGCCTCGCGCTCATTCGTGTTTGACGTGGCCGGACCGGGCGTGGCTGGCGCTGCTGGCCGGGACGCTGCCCGCCGGCCGCCTCGCCGCGATGCGGCTGATCGTCACTCCCGGCACGATCGTGCGATGGCACCGCG
>DATCFY010000058.1:0-131099 GCA_036509255.1 Streptosporangiaceae bacterium | reverse complement strand
AGCGATCAACTCTCCCGGCCAGCCGGCAGGGGCACGCTCTTTCAGCAGGACTCAACGTCCAGGAGCACACAGTGCTCACCTGCCGGCGGCTACCAACCCCGAGTCTGCCGGATGGCCGACTCGCTAACTCTCATTAGGAGCTGATCTTGACCACGGAAATCATCGGCATGGTGGGCACGAAGGAAGTCTCCGAATCCCGGGGATCCTTCGATGGGCCGCCGGTCGACCCCGGTTACCTGGCCCGCTTCGCCCAGGCGCATGAGGCCGCGGGATTCGACCGGGTGCTCATCGGTTACCACGCCACCGGCCCCGACGGGTTCGCGGTCGCGGCGCACGTGCTCAACGCCACCACCCGGCTCAAGGTGCTCATCGCCCACCGGCCGGGCTTCGTGGCCCCCACCCTGGTGGCCCGGAAGCTGGCCACGCTGGACCAGCTGACCGGCGGCGGCCGGGTGGCCATCCACCACATCACCGGCGGCGACGAACTGGACCAGAAGCGGGACGGCGACTTCGCCGACCACGACCGCCGCTACGCCCGCACCGCCGAGTTCATGGGCCTGCTGCGCGGCGAGCTCACCGCCACCGAGCCGTTCGATCACGACGGCGAGTTCTACCGGGTCCGCGGCGCGTTCAGCTACGTCAAGCCGGCCACGGCGGACGCCATCCCGCTGTACTTCGGCGGCGCGTCACCGGCCGCTATCAGCGTGGGCGCCGAGCACGCGGACGTGTACATGCTGTGGGGTGAGCCGGTGGCCCAGATCGCCGAGCGCGTAGCCGGGATCCGCGCCGAAGCGGCCCGCCGCGGCCGTACCGTACGGTTCAGCCTGTCGGTCCGGCCGATCGTGGCCGACACCGAGGAGGCGGCCTGGGAGCGCGCCGGGCGGATCCGGGCCGCCACCGAGGAGCGGGCCGGGGGGACGCAGGGCCGGGGTAGCCAGGTGCAGGGCATCCAGGTGCCGGACACGCCGGGGCCCGCCCGGCGCATGTTCGGGTTCCGCGAGTCGTCCTCGGTCGGCTCCGAGCGTCTCCAGCAGCAGGCCGCCGAGCGTGAGGTCTACGACGACCGGCTCTGGTACGGGGTGACCCGGCTGACCGGGCCCGGCGGCAATTCCACGGCGCTGGTCGGCACCCCCCGGCAGGTCGCGGACGCGCTGATGGCTTACCGCCGGGTAGGCGTGGACACCGTCCTGATCCGCGGCTTCGACCCGCTGGACGACGTGGTGGAGTGGGGCCGGGAACTGGTGCCGCTCATCCGTCAGGAGGCGGCCCGGACTCCGGTGGGCGCGCCCGCCGCGGCCGAGGGTGCCCTGTCGGCATGACCCACCCCACCAGCACCACCGGCCCCATCGCCACGAGCGGACCGGAGCCGGTCACGGGCCACCGCCCCGCGACCGGCACGTCCTGCCCGGCCCGCCCCCGCCTCGCCCCGCTGCCGCCGCCCCAGCTGGCGGCCCTGCCGGAGCTCACCGCCGTACTGGCCGCGCGGGCCGCTGAGCACGACCGGGACGCCACGTTCCCGGGCGGCAGCATCAGCCTGGTCCACGACGCCGGGCTGCTCACGGCCACGGTGGCCGGGCGGTACGGCGGCGCGGGCGCCGGGCTGGCCGCTGCGGTGGCGATCCTGCGGGCGCTGGGCCGCGGTGACCCGTCGGTCGCCCTGGTCACGGCCATGACGCTGTTCACCCACGCCATGCAGGCGCATGGCCAGACGTGGCCGCAGCGGATCTACGAGGACGTGCTGGAGGAATCCTCGGCCCGCCCGGTGCTGATCAACGCGCTGCGGGTGGAGCCGGAACTCGGCACCCCGGCCCGTGGCGGGCTGCCGGCCACGGTGGCCCGCTGGGACTCCGGCACCTGGTGGCTGAGCGGCCGGAAGATCTTCTCCACCGGGGCTGTCGGACTGCGCTGGATGGTGGTCTGGGCCCGCACCGACGAGGACCCCGCCCGGGTCGGCAGCTTCCTGGTCCGCACCGACTCCCCGGGCATCAGCATCGAGCGCACCTGGGATCACCTGGGGCTGCGGGCCAGCCGCAGCGACGACGTGATCTTCACGGACACGCCCGTGCCGCCCGGCGCCACGGTCGGGCTGCACGATCCTGCGGTCCCCGTGCCCTTGGACCCCGCGTTCCTGGCCTGGAACTCGCTCGGGCTGGCCGCGCTCTACCTGGGCGTGGCGGCGGCGGCCCGCGACTGGCTGGTCGGCTTCCTCGCCGAGCGGACCCCGAGCGCCCTGGGCAGGCCGCTGGCCACGCTGCCGCGGTTCGAGGCCACGGTCGGTGAGATCGAGGCCGTCCTGACCGGGGCGGACGACCTGGTCGACGGGCTGGCGCTACGGGTGGACGCGGGGGACGAGACGGTGGCTGGCCATCCGTCGATCGCCAAGCTCATCGCGACCAGGGCCGCGATCGGCGCGGTCGAGCAGGCGGTGGCCCTCGTCGGCAATAACGGTCTGACCAGGAAAAACCCGCTGGAACGGCACTACAGGGACGTGCTCTGCGCCAGGGTGCACACCCCGCAGGACGACTCCATCCTCAGCGCGGCCGGCCGCTCGGCCCTGGCCGCCGTGCACCACAACACCACGACGACCACGGGAGCGCACTGATGCCGGTTGAGTTCATCGGGATGATCCACACCAACGACGCGTCGGAGTCGCGGCCGCAGACCACCCCGCTGCTGGATCCGGACTTCACCCGCCGTCACGCCCAGGCGCACGAGGCCGCGGGGTTCGACCGCGTCCTCATCGGCTATGGCTCAGCCTGGCCAGAAGGCACCCAGGTGGCCGCCCACGTCGCGGCGCACACGGAGCGGCTCGGCCTGCTCATCGCGCACCGGCCCGGGTTCGTGTTCCCCACCCTGGCGGCGCGGCAGTTCGCCACCCTGGACCAGTTCTCCGGCGGCCGGGTGGCCGTGCACGTGATCACCGGCGGTAACGACGCAGAGCAGCGCCGTGACGGCGACTACCTGGGCAAGGACGAGCGGTACGCACGGACGGACGAGTACCTGCAGATCCTCCGGCAGTCCTGGACATCGGCAGAGGCGTTCAGCCTCGACGGCCGATTTTACCGCTTCGAGGGCTACCGGCCCGGGGTACGGCCGGCAGCCCCGGCCGGCATCCCGCTGTTCTTCGGCGGCTCCTCCGCCGCCGCGTACCAGGTCGGCGGCAAGCACGCGGACACGTTCGCGCTGTGGGGCGAGCCGCTCAAGGAGACCGCGGAGCAGATCGCCTCGGTCCGGGCCGCGGCCGCCGCCGCGGGCCGTCCCGCGCCCGGGATCAGCGTGTCTTTCCGCCCGATCCTGGGCGCCACCGAGGATCTGGCCTGGGAACGGGCCCACCGCATCCTGGAGGCCATCGAGAATCCCGAGGGGCCTGCGGCCCAGCTCCGGGCCTGGCGCGGCGCGAACGGGCAGCCGGAGAACACCGGCTCGCAGCGGCTGCTGGCCGCCGCGGCCCAGGGAGATCTGCACGACCGGGCGCTGTGGACGGCCACGGCCCGGGCCAGCGGGGCCGGCGGGAACTCCACCGCCCTGGTCGGCACGCCGGACACGGTGGCCCAGGCCCTGCTCGATTATGTGGACATCGGGGTGACCACGCTGCTGATTCGCGGGTACGACCCGCTTGAGGACGCCACCGACTACGGCCGGGAGCTGATCCCGCTGGTCCGTGCGGAAGTGGCGCGCCGGGATGCCGCCCAGACGGGGGTGGCACAGCCGGGCGCGGAAGCGGAGCTGGCCGGGCGTCCCTGACCAGGGGAGCGACATGATCGAGATACTTCAGGTAGAGACCCCGTCCCTGGGGGACCGCAGTTACCTGGCCACCGACGGGACCGTGGCGCTGGTGGTGGACCCGCAGCGGGACATCGACCGGGTCCTGGCCCTGGCCGGCGAGCGCGGCCTCCGGATCACCCATGTGTTCGAGACCCACCTGCACAACGACTACCTGACCGGCGGGCTGGCGCTGGCCCGCGAAACCGGGGCGGCGTACCACGTCAGCGCCGCGGACCGGGTCGCTTTCGACCGGGTCCCGGTGTCGGACGGCGACGTGCTGGAGATCGCGCCGTCGGCCCGGGTCCAGGTGCTGGCCACCCCCGGGCACACGTTCACGCACCTGGCCTACGTGCTCGCCGGGGCCGCCGGGGAGCCGGTGGCGGTGTTCACGGGCGGGTCGCTGCTGTTCGGCTCGACCGGGCGCACCGACCTGCTCGGCGCGGAGCACGCGGCGGAGCTGGCCCGGGCCCAGCACGCGTCCGCGGCCCGGCTGGCCGCCACCCTGCCGGACCGGGTGGCGGTGCTGCCCACGCACGGGTTCGGCAGCTTCTGCGCGGCCAGCCCGGCGGCCGGTGGCGGCTCGTCCACCATCGGCGAGGAGAAGGCCCGTAACCCGGCGCTGATCCTGGGCCAAGACCGTTACGTGGCGGACCTGCTGGCTGGCCTGGACGCCTACCCGGCGTACTACGCGCGGATGGGACCGGGCAACGCCGCGGGCCCGGCCGCCCCGGACCTGTCCCTGCCTGACCAGGCCGGCCCCGGCGAGCTGCGCCGCCGGGTCGCCGCCGGGGAGTGGCTGGTCGACCTGCGCTCGCGGCGCGTGTTCGCCGCCGGGCACCTGGCCGGCTCGCTCGGTTTCGAGCTGGGGGACACGCTGGCGGCCCAGCTCGGCTGGCTCCTCCCGCCCGGCACCCCGGTGACGCTGCTCGGGGAGACGGCGGACCAGGTCGCCACGGCCCAGCGGGAGCTGGCCCGGATCGGCATCGACCGGCCCGCGGCCATCGCCTCCGGCAAGCCGGAGGACTGGGCGGCGGGGGAGCCGCTGGCCAGCTTCCCGGTCGCCGACTTCGCCGCGCTGGCCGAAGTAAGGCGCGCGCGCCCGGTGACGGTGCTGGACGTCCGGCGGGATCTGGAATGGGCGGCCGGCCATCTGGACGGCGCGGTCCACATCCCGCTGCACGAGCTGGCCGGGCGGCTGGGCGAGATCCCCGCCGGTGAGCTGTGGGTGCACTGCCAGGCCGGCTACCGGTCGGCGGTGGCCGCCTCGCTGCTGGAGGCGGCGCACCGTGAGGTGACCGCCATCGACGACGAGTTCGGCCGCGCCGCCCAGGCGGGCCTGCTCGTGGTCCGGGAGCCCGCCGCGCCGGAGCGGGCCGGGTTAGCGGCCAGTCAGTCCCCGGGCGGGGTGCTGGCGACCCCGATGGTCCCCTTGTAGGTCGTGATCCGCAACTTGTAGGCCACCGCCAGCAGCAATGTCCGCTGGTGAGCTATCCACGCCAACAAGATATATCGTCTTGCTGCCGAGCGCAGCCCGCCACGGCTTCCGGCCAGGTGCCGGGTCAGTAACGCTGGCCTGGCCTGCGCATGACCCGGATCTTGGACTGGGGATGGGGCAGTTCCTCCCAGTCCTCCATCAGCTCCGCGTCCAGCCCGCGGGCGTCGGCCAGCGCGAGCAGCGTCTCGGCCCGGTAGTAGAAGTCCTCGCGCAGTACCTGGTGCTCAGAGCCGTCGGTGCGGCAGAAGGTGAAGTCGAACACGCCCTCAGGCCGCATCACCCGGCCCACGTGAGCCAGGCACTCGTCGATCATCTCGATCGGCGAATGGCTGAACACGCTGTGCGCGTGCACCACCGTGAACTGCTCAGGGGGCAGGAACCGGAACTTCAGGTCATCGACCAGTTCCAGGTGCGGGAGCTTGGCCTGGAGGTCGTCCCGGGCGATGGTCTCCTGCGCGGCCAGCAGGATGTCCGGGGAGATGTCGATGCCGTAGTAGTTGCCGGGATTGAGATAGCCGATGAACAGCCGCCCCGCCCGCAGGTCACCGCAACCGATCTCCAGCATCCGGTCGCCCGGCTGCAGGCCCTGCCTGAGCAGGTAGTCGAACTGGAGCCGGCCTACCTTGAGCCAGGAGTCGTGGGTCAGGCTGCCCACCGCGGCCTCAGGGTTGCGGGCCGTCTCGGCCTTCATGACGGCGCGGTAGTAGCTGATGTGATCGGAGGCTTTCATCCCGATCAGCGCGCCCCGGCTGCGGCGCCGCGCGTAAGGGAGGACCCGGCCAGGATTGCGCAGCGCGAAGCTGAGCTTGTAGGACAGGCGGGAGCGGTCAGGTGCGGACACGGCACAGAGTCTCGCACGCCTCCGGACCTGCCCGGACATCATCCGCTAAGCACCCGGATGCCAGGATCAGGGCATGCTCGCGGAAAACGATGCCCGGGCGGCCGTGCTGGCCGCCGCGAGGGGCATGCTGGCGCACAGGCTCACGTCGGGGACCAGCGGTAACGTATCTGCCCGGCTGGATAGCGGGACGATCGTGATCACCCCGTCCGGGCTGCCCTACCAGGACATGGACCTCGCGGACCTGGTCGTGATCACGATGGCCGGGGAGCCGGTGTCCCTGGCCGCGGACGGGCTCGCCCCGTCGTCCGAGTACCAGCTGCATACCGCCTGCTACCAGGCGTTCCCGGATGTGGGGGCGGTGCTGCACAGCCATCCCCCGTACGCCAGCATGTTCGCGGCGGCCCGGCGGCCGGTGCCCGCGGTGATCGACGAGGCCGTGATCTTCCTGGGCGGGGAGATCCCGGTGGCGCGGTACGCGATCAGCGGCTCGGCGGCAGTCGGCGTGAACGCCACGGCTGTGCTGGCCGACCGGGCCAGCGCGCTGCTGGCCAGCCACGGCCTGGTCACGGTCGCGGGCTCACCAGCGCAGGCGCTGCACCATGCGGTCGTGTCCGAGCACTGCGCGCAGGTGGCCTGGGGCACGCGGGCCCTCGGCGGGCATGTCCCGCTGCCTGCGGCCACCCTCGAAACGTTCGGCGAGGCCTACCGGCGCAGCCGCCGGCTCAGCTAGCGGCCGAATCCCCGGCGTCCCGCCGGGACCGGCTGGTCGCCGCCCGGATGGCAAGCACCCGGACCGTGCCGACCACCACGCCCATGGCGATGGCCCAGCCAAGTGCCTCCGCCATCCCCACCGCGGGATCCTCCGGATCAGCCGGCGGCTCCCTCCCGGTGACCTTCGTCCAGGCCATGGTGGCCACCTTGCGGGCGACGAAAGCGGCCCCCAGGGCCGCCACCGTGCTCATCGCCCTGCTGGCGCCGTCCCCGCGCTTGTCTGACATGCATCCTCCCTGATGCCCGCCCATGGGGCTGGCCGTCCCTGCTGTGGCCGGCGCGCCGGTTTTACTGCGTGCTGATCATCCCACGATGGTGCCGCCGGCCCGCGCAGCGGGACGGGCTGCCTCGATCGCGGCGGCGAGTTCCTCCGGGCGCCGGGTGCCGATCAGCCAGTACGGCCCGCGCGCGGCCGGGTCATCGACGCTGATGTAGACCGACCGGGACAGGTAGGGCCGGGCCATCAGGTAGGCCGCGGGATCGGCCCGGGGCCCGCGCAGCGCCCGGGTCTGCTCCTCGTCCAGCGCGGTCACCTCGCCCGCCTGGGCCAGCGGCAGCCGGTCCCGGCCCACCCGGAGCTCGCCGTCCGCCACCTCGGTGCGCAGCCAGCCCCAGCCGAGCAGGATCGCGGCCAGGCCCACGGTGAGGATCCCATACACCGCCAGCGCCGGCTCCCAGTCGAAGCCGGCCAGGAAACCGGCGCCGAGCATGAAGACCGAAATCATCCCGAGAACCCACCAGCTGACCGGGACACGCAGGCGTTCGTGGTAAACACGCATGGGTCCACCGTAGTTGGTTACATGAAGCCATGATTGGGCGACGCATGCGGCACGGTCTTCGCTCGGGGGCGGGCCAGGCCGCTGACCCCGGCCCGCCGGACGACGGGACGGGGACCATCACCCAGGCAGGCGAGGGGGCCAGCCAGCCGGTGCAGGAAAAGCAGGAAAACCAGGGCCGCAACGAAAATCCTGCCGCGGCCGCCACTCCCGCGCCCGACGGGGCTCCGGGGCCGGCCGAGACGCCCGCGGGGGCAGCGGACGGACCTGGGCCGCAGCCTGCTCCCGGGCCTGACCCGCCCGCCGCCCCGCCCGCCCAGGTGCCCGGCTGGCTGCAGCGTGCCGCGGGCTGGTCATGGCGGCTGCTGCTCATCGGCATCCTCATCTACCTGGCGTTCCGGGTGGCCAGCGTGCTCCGCCTGGTGGTGCTGCCGTGCGTGGCCGCGCTGCTGCTCACCGCCCTGCTCCGCCCGGTGCTGTCCCGGTTCCGGCGGCTCGGGATGCCCGCCCTGGCCGCGACCTGGTGCACACTGCTGATCGCGGTGGCCATCCTCGCCGGGGCGGGCACCCTGGCCGTGACCCGGACCACGGCCAACTACCCGCAACTGGTCAGCGAGCTCAAGCACACCGTGACCACGCTGCAGACGTCGCTGGCCGGCCCGCCGTTCCACGTCCGGCACGCGGGCCTGCAGAGCCTGTCCAACCGGGCGCTGAAATACCTGCAGCAGCATCAGTCGCTGGTCGCGGGCACGGTGCTGTCCGGCGGCAAGATCTTCCTGGAGATCCTGGCCGGCCTGGTGCTCATGCTGTTCGTGACGTTCTTCCTGCTCAAGGACGGCGAGCGGATCTGGGCCTGGCTGACCGGCTTCCTCAGCCCGGGCACCCGGTCACGGGTCCACCTGGCCGGCTCGGCCGCCTGGCAGGCCCTCACGTATTACGTCCGCGGCACGATCGCGGTCGCGGCCATCCACGCGGTGGTCATCGGATTCTCGCTGTGGGTGCTCGGGGTGCCGCTACTGGTGCCGTTGGTGATCCTGGTCTTCCTGGCCGCGTTCGTGCCCCTGGTCGGCATCCTGGTCGCCGGGGCGCTGGCCGTCGCCGTCACCCTGGGCACCCGCGGCTGGATCGCCGCGGTCGTGCTGGTGGTCATCTTCATCCTGGAGAACCAGCTGGAGAGCCATCTGCTGCAGCCGCTGGTAGTCGGCCGGATGGTCCGGCTGCACCCGCTGGCCATCATCCTGGTGCTGGCCATCGGCGGGGTGGTGGCGGGCATCCCGGGAGCGATCGTGGCGGTCCCCAGCGCGGCGGCCCTGGTCCGGGCCGCACCGTACCTGCGGGGCAGCCGGACGGCGGTAAGGTCGCGGGAGTGAGGCGGCATCAGCACACCTGGGGTGAAGTATGGGAGCGGTGATCCCGGGCACGGACCCGGTAGACGTGCTCATCAAGCGGCTGGACCCGGAACTGCCGTTGCCGGCCCGGGCGCATCCGGGCGACGCCGGCGTTGACCTGGTCACCGCCGTGGATGTGGAACTCGGGCCGGGGGAGCGGGCCGTGGTGCCGACCGGCGTGGCCATCGCGCTGCCGGACGGGTGCGCTGCGTTCGTGCATCCCCGCTCGGGGCTGGCCGCCAAGCACGGGATCACGATCGTGAATGCGCCAGGAACCGTGGACGCGGGGTACCGTGGCGAGATCAGGGTGACGCTGCTCAACACCGACGCGGCCGAGGCCGTCAAGTTCCAGCGCGGGGACCGGATCGCGCAGCTTGTCATCCAGCGCGTGGCCCGCCCGGTGTTCCACGAAGTGGACACGCTGCCGGGGTCAGCGCGGGGCGAGGGCGGCTTCGGGTCCACGGGAGGGCACGCCGGCGCGCAAGCACCGGCCTGAAGGCACCCGGTCATCCAGGCTTGGTCTGGCCCCGGTCCGGCCCGCCCGGTCCAGCCAGTGCGGTCAGGCCCGTGTGACCAGGCCGGTGTGGTCAGGTCACGGCGGCCAGGCCACGGTGGCCAGGCCAGCACAGCCCGGCCCGCGCCGCGCGGGCAGCCCGCCGGCACCGCGGCCAGCAAAGCTTCAGGGTCCAGAGAGCAGGGGAGTGCACAGTGTTCCGTCGACGTCGCCGCGAGGAAGTGGCCGAGCCTGAGGCCAGCCAGGACGAGGCCACCGAGGACGAGGCCAGCGAGGACCTCGGGCCGGGCGACGAGGAGACCTGGGATGAGCCCGGGGACGAGGACCTCCCCGGCGACGCCGGGGCAGAGACCGTCGTGCCCCTGGAGCCCGGGGAAGCGCCCTGGGGGCCATGGGACGCGGCGGGCGAGATCCCGCCGCTTAACCGGGTCGATTTCGGCAGCCTGCAGATTCCGGTGGCGGACGGGTTCGAGATCCAGCTCAACATCGCCGAGGACCAGGGCCCGCTGATCGCGGTGGTCCGGGAGGACAGCTCGCTCCAGGTCCAGGCCTTCGCCGCGCCCAAGAGCGACGGGCTCTGGGAGGAGGTGCGGCAGGAGATCGCCGCCGCGGTGGTGGAGGCGGGCGGCCGCGCCGCGGAGGCCGACGGCCCATTCGGCCCTGAGCTGCACGTCCGGGTGCCGGGAGAACCGCCGCAGAGCGGGCTCCAGCCGATCCGTTTCCTGGGCGTGGACGGGCCGCGCTGGTTCCTGCGCGGGGTGCTGACCGGGCCGGCCGCGGAGCAGCCGGCCGCGGCGGCGCCGTTCGAGGAGATCTTCGCCGGCCTGGTCGTGGTCCGCGGTGACCATCCGGTGCCGCCCCGCGACCTGCTGGAGATCAGCCTGCCCGAGGAGGCCCGCAAGGCCATGGAGGAGCAGATGGCCGCGGCCGGGGAAGAGCCGTTCAGCGAACCGCTCAACCCCTTCGAGCGCGGCCCGGAGATTACCGAGACGCGGTAATTACCGGCCGACCCCCCGGGTCACACGGCGTCGTGGTGGTGGCCGCCGGACAGCAGGGTGGCCAGCTCGTCCTCCACGTCCTCGCTCGTCACGAACAGCAGCTCGTCGCCGGTCTCCAGTGGGTCATCCTTGGCCGGCACGAGCACCCGGCCGTCCCGGAGGATCGCGACGAGCGCGGTGTCGGCGGGCCAGGTGATGTCCCCGATCCGCTGGCCGACCAGTGGCGCGTCATCCGGCATGGTCAGCTCGACGAGGCTGGCGTCGCTCTGCCGGAACGTCATCAGCCGGACCAGGTCACCAACACTGACCGCTTCCTCAACCAGCGCCGACATGATCCGCGGGGTGGACACGGCGACGTCCACCCCCCACGACTCGTTGAACAGCCACTCGTTGTTCGGGTGATTGATCCGGGCGACCACCCTGGGGACCCCGTACTCGGTCTTGGCCAGCAGCGATACCACCAGGTTGACCTTGTCGTCGCCGGTCGCCGCGATGACCACGTTGCATCGTTCCAACGACGCCTCGTCGAGCGAGGCGATCTCGCACGCGTCGGCGAGCAGCCATTCGGCCCGGGGCACGCTGTCCACCGCGATGGACCGCGGGTTCTTGTCGATCAGCAGGACCTCATGCCCATTGTCCAGCAGCTCGGCGGCGATGGAGCGACCGACCGCTCCGGCTCCCGCGATAGCCACGCGCATCAGCGGCCTCCCTTCGCTTTGCCCCCGGGTGCCCGCGCGGACAGCGCGGCCGAGATCCGTTCCAGATCTTCCTCCAGCGCGATCACGTGCAGCACATCGCCCTCCTGCAAGACCGTGCCCGGACTGGGCAGCACCACCTCGCCGAGGCGGGACAGGAAGGCGACCCGGACCCGGGCCGCTTCCTCCAGCGCGCTGGTCTTCTCACCCACCCAGTCCGGCCCGTACGCGACCTCGGCGAGCACCACGGCGCCGGTGGGATCCCGCCACAGCGGCTCACTGCCCTCCGGCAGCAGGCGGCGCAGCATCTGATCCGCGGTCCACCGGACGGTGGCCACCGTCGGGATGCCCAGCCGCTGGTAGACCTCGGCCCGCCGCGGGTCGTAAATCCGCGCCGCGACCCGCTTCACGCCGAAGGACTCGCGCGCGACCCGGGCCGCGATCACGTTGGAGTTATCGCCGCTGCTCACCGCCGCGAACGCGTCCGCCTGCTCGATGCCGGCCTCGGTCAGCACGTTCTGGTCAAACCCGATGCCCGTCACCTTCTTGCCCTTGAACGTCGAACCCAGCTTGCGGAACGCGTCCCGGTCCTGGTCGATGACGGCGACCGAGTGGCCTTGGTCCTCGAGGATGTGGGCTAGCGTTGAACCGACCCGCCCGCATCCCATGATCACAATGTGCACGACCGCCCCTTGCGTGAGTACAGTGCCCGCCAACGGTATTCCCTGTCCTGAGTTGGTGAGACGGCCGCTGAGGATACTTGACCCGACTGAATATGAGGTGCGGCGTGGAACCTGCCCGGCAGACCGGCGGGGAATCGCTGGAACTGATCGTCGGCGATGTGGGCCAAGGCGGCTGGTGCGTGGCCAGGGAGCCGGGCGGCCGGGTCGTCCTGGTCCGGCACACGCTGCCGGGCGAGCGGGTGCTGGCCCGGCTGACCGAGGAGACGGCCAAGTTCGCCCGGGCCGAGGCGACAGAGATCCTGGAGGCCTCACCCGACCGGGTTGAGCCGCCCTGCCCGCACGCTCATCCGGGCGGCTGCGGTGGATGCGACTGGCAGCACGCCAGCCTGCCCGCGCAGCGCCGGCTCAAGGCCGCGGTCATCGCCCAGCAGCTGCGCCGGATCGCTGGCCTGGACCGCGAGGTGACCGTCGAGCCGCTGCCCGGGGACTCCGATGGCCTGGGCTGGCGGACCCGGGTCCGCTTCGCGGTGCGCGCCGACGGGCTGGCCGGCCTGCGCCGGCACCGGTCCCACGAGATCATCGACGTCGGGACCTGCCCGATCGCGCACCCCCTGGTCAACGAGGCGGGGGTCACCCAGGGCCGCTGGCCGGGGGCGGAGTCTGTGGCCGCGGTGACCTCGCCGGACACCCGTGAAGCGGCTGTCGTGGTCACCCCGGCGCGCAGGCCGCACCGCCGCAGGCCCGCGGGCCGGGCCGCGGGCCGTCCCGGCGGCCAGGGCCCGGGCGGCCGGGACCCGGGCGGCCGGGCGGCGGTCCCGCAGACCTGGACCGCGCAGGTGGAGGGCCCGGTGCTGGTGGCCGGGGAGGGCGTAGGCCTGACCGCGCTGCGCGGGGGCCCTTTCCTGCACCGGACCGCCGCTGGCCGGAAGTGGCGGACCAGCGCGGGCGTGTTCTGGCAGGTGCATCCCGCTGCGGCGGATGTGCTGGCCGCCCTGGTCCGTGAGGTGCTCCGCCCGCAGCCCGGGGACGTGGCGCTGGACCTGTACTGCGGCGCCGGGCTGTTCGCGGGCGTGCTGGCCACGGAGGTCGGCCCGTCCGGGACGGTGATCGGCATCGAGTCCGACCCCGCCGCGGTCCGCGACGCGCGGCACAACCTCAGGGACACCCCGTGGGCCCGGATCCACAAGGGAGACGTGGCCGAGGTGCTCCGTCAGTCCACCTGGCTGCAGGCCAGCATCGCGGTGCTCGACCCGCCCCGGGCCGGCGCGGGGCACCCGGTGCTGGACGAGCTGCTCCGCCCGGACAGCGCCCTGCGCCGGGTGGCCTACGTGTCCTGTGACCCGGCCACGCTGGCCCGCGACATCGTGATGTTCGCTGAGGCCGGCTGGGAACTCGGCGAGGTCCGCGGGCTCGACGCGTTTCCCATGACCCACCACGTGGAGTGCGTCGCCACGCTGACCCGGGTGGAGAGCTAAGACCGCGAGGACGGCCCGGCGGGTCCCACGCGGGATCCGCCGGGCTGCCCGGGCCCGGGTTCGGCCAGGTTAGTGGCGTTGCACGGCAGGCGGCTGGACCTGCGTGAAGCCCGCGGGAACCGTCACCTTCAGCTGGGCCAGGTTGGCCGGGGTGGGGGACAGCCACTGGAACTGCGTCCGCTGCTGCGGAAGGGCCATCTGCACGGGCAGGTACGTCGCCGGGTTCACCCAGAAGACGAACGTGCCCGAGGCGCCCGTGATCTTGATCGCGTCGACCCCGCCGACCACCTGCCGGCCCACCACCGTGTACGCGCCGCAGGCCAGCTGGGAGCGGATGAAGCCCGGCCAGCCGTTGCCCTGGCCCTTGCGGAGGACGATCTCGTGGCCTCGTACGCATCCCGAGGGCCCCCCGTTCCCGCCCGACAGCCTGATGTCCGGCGTCGAGGTCCACCAGGTGTGATTGCGGTAGAAGACCGCGGTGCTGGACAGCGTCTGGTGCGCCGAGGTCATCCTCACATCGAACACACGCTGCCCGCCGGCGGTGAAGGCCGAGAACTTCGCGGTCCCCCGGTAGCTCCAGTTCAGCGACGAGCTGACCGGCCAGAAGGAACGGCCGCCCGACCCGTGGGCGCTGCCGATCAGGCCGGTCGGCACGGGCTCGAGGCTGTTGCCGGCCGCAAACACGGTGCGGTCCTGCTCCAGCAGGCTGCCCACCCTCGAGGACGCCAGGGCACGCTCGACGTGCCGGACCACATAGGCCGTGTAGGTGGTCTGGACCGGGCGGGGGCTGGCCGAGCCGAAGGCCCCCGTCACCCCGGCCACGGCCAGCCCTCCGGCCGCCATGACGGCCACGGTCCCGGCCGCCGTGACGGCACGGGTTCTGGCCCGCCGCGCGCGCCGGTGCTGATCGGCCCGCGCCGCGAGGCCCGGCGGGACCCGCACGTCGTCGGTGAACCGCTCCATCGCCCCGCGCAGCCGCTGCTCGAGTTCCGTGCTCATCGTGTCTTCCCCTCTGCTAGGTCGTTCTCCGCGCCAGGCGCGGTCCCGCTCAGCTCACGCAGTCTCTGCATCCCCCGTGAGGCGGACGCCTTGACCGAGCCGACGGAGCAGCCCAGGACCCCGGCGGTCTCCGCCTCGCTCAGCTGCTCCCAGTACCGGGCCACGATCACCGCCCGCTGGCGCGGCGGCAGCTGCACCAGCAGCCGGATCAGCGCGTCCCGGGTGTCCACCTCGGTGGTGCCGTCCGCGGCCGTGGCCGCGGTCTCGTTCTGCAGCAGCCGCAGCCGCCCCCGCCAGGCCCGCTGCCGCCGCCAGCCGTCCGCGGCCAGGTTGTACAGCGTCCGGCGCAGGTAACCCTCGGGATCGCCGTCGATCGCGGACCAGTGCCGCAGCAGCCGCTCCAGCCCGGCTTGCAGCAGGTCCTCGCCCGCCTCCTTGCTGCCAGTGAGCAGCACCGCGGTGCGCAGCAACGGCTCGCCCCGTGCGGCCAGGAACGACTCCAGGTCGGTGACGGCCCGGTCGTCTGCCATGCCCTCAGCTCCTTCTGTCGTTCACCAAGTACGAGGCAGCCGGCCGGAAGGTTGAGCGGCGGTGCGGGTGCGCAAGGATGGATCCATGCAACTGCGGATCATGACCGAACCACAGCAGGGCGCGGACTACGGCCGGCAGCTCGCCGTAGCGCGGGCCACCGAGCAGCTGGGCTTCGACGCGTTCTTCCGGTCCGACCACTATCTGAGCATGGGGGACGGCGACGGGCTGCCTGGCCCGACCGACGCCTGGCTGACCCTGGCCGGCCTGGCCCTCCAGACTTCCCGGATCAAGCTCGGCACGATGGTCAGCCCGATCACGTTCCGCTTCCCCGGGCCGCTCGCCGTCTCGGTGGCCCAGGTCGACGACATGAGCGGCGGCCGGGCCGAGCTGGGTATCGGGGCCGGCTGGTTCCAGGCCGAGCACGCGGCGTACGGCATCCCGTTCCCGGACACCGCCGAGCGGTTCGACCGGCTCGAAGAGCAGCTCGCGGTCATCACCGGGCTGTGGGACACACCGCTTGGAGAGAGGTTTTCGTTCGCGGGGAACTTTTACCCCATCACCGACTCACCAGGACTGCCCAAGCCCGTCCAGCGCCCGCACCCGCCGATCGTCATCGGCGGGCGGGGGCCGCGCCGGACTCCGCGGCTCGCCGCCCGGTACGCCGACGAGTACAACGCGCAGTTCGCCAGCGTCGCGGAGACCGATGCCGCGTTCGGCCGGGTCCGTGAGGCCTGCCAGGCGGCCGGCCGGGACCCGGGCACCCTCGTCTACTCGGCCGCGCAGACCGTCTGCTGCGGGCGGGACGAGGCTGAGCTGGGCCGCCGCGCGGCAGCGATCGGCCGGGATCTGGCCGAGCTGCGGGCCGATGCGCTGGGCGGCACCCCCGACGAGATCGTGGACCGGATCGGGACGTTCGCCGGGCTCGGCGCGACGCGGCTGTACCTCCAGGTGCTGGACCCGCACGACCTGGACCATCTGGAGCTGATCGCGTCCGAGGTGCTGCCCCAGGTCCGCTGACCGGGGGTCCGCTGAGCCGCGCCCCGGCAGCCAGGCCCCCACCGGTCAGCGCAGGCTGTCCTGGGAGGCCGGGACCCAGAAGCGCAGCTCGGTCCCGCGCTTGTCCTCCAGCACCCCGCCGTTGGCCTCGATCACCAGCCGCGACCCCGTGTTGGACTCGTCGCAGGTGACCAGGGCCGGGTCAATGCCCAGCCCGCGGGCCACCGGCAGCGCGGCGGCCAGCATGGCGGTAGCGTGCCCCTGGCGCCGGGCCGAGGGTTTCACGTCGTAGCCGATATGCCCGCCGAGGTCGGTAAGCCGGGGGGTCAGCCAGTGCCGGATCGCGAGCCGGCCCAGGTACTCGTCCCCGTCCACCCACCACAGGGTGGTGGACGGCACGTACCCGGGACGGCGGGGCGCGTCCGCCCTGGCCTGGTCCCGCAGGTAGCCGACGTAGGCCCCGAAGTGGCCCGAGTCCTGCCAGTCCAGCCCGAACTCGCGGATCTCCCGGCCGAGCATGGTGTCGTCGGTGGCCGTGCCGCGGCCCTCGGCCCGGAATTCCTCCATGGCCCCGATGAACGAGAGGCGGACGCGGGAGGTCGGCGGGCTGAAGCCGGGCATGGGCTCACTTATACCGGGCCCGGGGACGGCGTTCGGCCCATGGCCGGGCCGCTGTCCGGCCGCCCGGACGTGGGGGTGACGGTCATCGCCCATTCAGAGTCCGTTCAGAAAGAAACCCCAGCGCGGCAGCAGGGTGCGGGAGGATTGTCACGTCGGCTGGGGCGACGTGCGCCCCGCTTGAGCATTCACGTCAGCGCTACCCCAGCGTAAACAGGAGGCATCCATGGTGTCGTCACGTGGCCGGCGGCGCTGGCTGAAATGGGTGATCGGGGCCATCGTCGTGGTCGTTGTGCTCGCCGTGGGCGGGCCGTTCGTCTTCTTTCACTTCATCGAGGGGAACGGTCCCGCACCGCTCAGCCTCAAGTCCAGTCCCGCCGCATCGGGCACGCAGAGCGCCAGCGCCGTGTCCAGCCAGGGTGCCTCGGAGGCGGTCGCCGGGACCTGGGCCGTGGGGCCCGGCTCACGGGTCGGCTACCGGGTCAACGAGATCCTGGGCGGCCAGTCACACACGGCTGTCGGCCGCAGCAGCGCGGTGACCGGGCAGATGGTGGTCAAGGGCACCACGGTGAAGACGGCCAGCTTTACCGTCAAGATGGCCACTATCCACACCGACTCGGCGCAGCGTGACTCCCAGTTCGATGGCCGGATCATGGACGTGGCCACCTACCCGGACGGCACGTTCGCGCTCACCAAGCCGATCGTGATGGCGCCGCTGCCCGCGACCGGGACGATCAAGACCTACAGCGCCACCGGCAACCTGACGCTGCACGGCCAGACCCGGCCGGTGACCTTCCCGGTCAAGGCGGAGCTGACCGGGAAGGGGATCGAGGTGCAGGGCGCGATCCCCGTGCTGTTCTCGAAGTGGGGCATTCCGAACCCCTCCTTCACCGGCTTCGTCACCACGCAGAACCACGGAATCATGGAGTTCCTGCTCGACTTCCGGCCCGCCTGACCGGCCGCGGGCCGCGGGCTCGTGGGCCCCCTCTGGCCGGACCGAGCGGGCCCTGGCCCGAGGTCCGGCGCGGAGTAACGTGATGTCATGGACGCTGCTGTGGTTGGCCGTGAGTACGTGGCGTACCTGACCGATGCGGACCTGACCCTGCTGGCGTCCGCGGCGGCGGGCCCGGGCGCGACGTCCGGGGCGGTTCCCATCCTCCCGCCGGACGCGGACGCCGGCTGGCTGCGCGGCAACCCGGCCGTGATCCCGGACCTGCTCGGTGACCCGCGCGTGTTCGAGGCGGTGTTCGGCTGGGGAGACAGCAGCGGCCCACCCCGGCTCGGCCAGGCCGTCCCGGTGTCGCCGTTCCTCACGTTCGCGGTCGCGGTGCATCGCTCCGCCACCGAGCTGGCCTCGATGGGGCACGTCGCCGAGCGCACCGGGCCCCGGCAGCGGGTGCCGCTGTTCGACGCGCCCGCGCTGCGGGAGTTCCTCGGGTCGCCCGCGCGGAAGCTGTTCCTGGCTGAGCTGCTGGCCTCGTTCACCCGGGTGGCGAGCGGCCGTTACCGGGTCCGCGGCGGCGGCCGGACCCGGCGGTTCAGTGAGCTGGACCCGGTCCGGCTGGCCGGCCTGCTGGACGGCGTGCCCGACGCCGAGCGGCCCGGGGTGTACCGGCGGCTTGGTGACGTGTCCCTGTTCCTGGCCGGTGTCTTCCCCGACCACGCCATCCTGTACGGGGTCGGGCCGGTCGCGGTGGCCCGGCTGCTCCGCGCGGCCCAGGTGCCGGCCGCGGAGTACGAGCGGCTGTCCACGGTGCCCGCCATCGAGCTGCTGGAGCAGCTCGGCGCCCGCTGGTACCGGGCCGCGTACGGCCTGGCCCCGGTGCGCACCGCCCGGCTGGACGTGGTGGCGGACGTGGCCGGCCGGTTCCAGCAGGCCCGGCGGGTGCTCAACCACATCGCCGACCGGTACCTGTTCGCGGCCGACCGCCCGTGGCTGGCGCCGCCCACGCCCTGACCGGGTCCTTGCCCGCTGCCCGGGCCCGGCTCCCGGGGTGCCATGATGTGGCGCGTGCCCCGTAACCCCGCGCCACCGGACCCGGTGCTGGCGGACCCGGTGCTGGCGGACCCCGTGCTGGCGGACCCCGTGGACTTCACTCCCGTGAACCGGGGAGCCTGACCGTGGCCGTCATCGCCGCTGCCTGCCTCATCGCCGTGCTCCGTTGGCTGATGCTGGCCGGGCTGGCCGGTGCCCTGGGCGGCCTGGCCGGCCGGGGCCTGGGCCGCCAGTACAAGGGGACGGTTCCCGCGCCGCTGCCGGCACCGTGGGCGCTGCGTTCCTCGCTGCTGGGCCTGGCCGCGGCGGCGGGGCTGACCGTCGTCATCTTCGGCGCCCACGCGCTGCTGACGGTGTCGGCTCACCCGGCGGTGGCGGCGCTGATCACGGTCAGCCAGGGCGGGCTTACCGGCCTCGAGTGCGCCGCGTTCGCGCTCGCGGCGGGGGCGCTCCGGCTGCGGCAGCCGGGGCTGAGTGTCGTGCCCCTGCTGGGGGTGGTCCTCGCCGAAGCGATCCGGGCCCACCCGGAGGGCATCATCCCGGTCGGCGGGGCCCTGCTCAGCCTGGTGCACATCCTGCCCGCGGTGATGTGGGCGGGAATGCTGGTCTATACGCTGCGCGCCGCGCTGGCGTGGCGGCACGACCCCGGGGCCATGCGGGGCCTGGTCCGGCTCTACGCCAACGCGGCGGTGTGGCTGTTCGCCGTGGTGGTGCTGACCGGCGTGGTCACCGCGCTGGTCCTGGTCCCGCTGGGCTCCCTGCTGAACACCGGCTACGGGATCATGGTCATCGTGAAGGCGGTGCTCGTCGCGGTCGTGGCCGGGGCAGCGATCGCGGGCCGTGCCTGGCTAGGCCGCACGCCAGAACCCGGAGGAGGCCCGGGCCGGGCCACCCGCCTGGAGTGCTACGGGCTCGCTGCGGTGCTGGCGGCGACCGCCGTGCTCACCGTGCTGACGCCGCCCGCGGCCCCGGCCCGGGCGGCCAGCCCGGCACGGGCCGCGCATGTTGCGGGAACCGCCCGGCGCCTGCCGGGTTAGACCCGGGTGACAGGTCAGGCGGCGGTGGACGGCACCCGGACGGCCCGCGCCCAGTCCGGCCCGTCCGGCGCCTCGTCGCCGAGCAGGGCCACCACCACCCGGATGCCCCGCGGGGGCCGCTCTGGCCACGGGGTGAACCCGTCGGTGAGCACGACGGTCACGGCTGGACGCGGCCGCAGGGCCGCTGCGGCGGCGATTCCCGCGCCCATGTCGGTCCCGCCGCCGCCGACCAGTTCGACCTGGCGGGCGGACGTGACCCGGCGGGCTGGACCCACCGCGGTGTCGCAAGCCAGCACCCGGACCTGCCGGGCCAAGCCCAGCGACCGCAGCAGTCCTTCCACCTCGGCCAGCGCCGCGGCCAGCAGGTCCTCGGTCATGCTGCCGGAGGTGTCGCACACCACCGCGACCTCGGGCACCGGCCGCCGCAGCGCGGGCAGCACCACTGGGCCGGCAACCGAGGCACGGCGCGAGGGCCGGCGGTAGGAGTAGTCCACCGCACCGGCCGCGTCGGCCACGGCCCGGCGCAGTTCCGCGGCGAGCACCCGCCGCCAGTCCACAGCGGGCTGCAGGGTCTGCTCCGCCCAGCGCAGCAGCCCGGCGGGCACGGTCCCGGCTTCCCGCGCGTGCTGGACACATTCGTGAGCCACCTGGCGGCACAGCAGCCGCGCCTGCCAGGGGGACAGCGCGGGGGGCCCGGAACCATCCCAGTCGCGCGCCCAGCCGTCCGCGCCGCTGCCGCAGTCCAGGTCCCAGTCCCCGGCCGCGGAACCCGTGCCGGCGGCCGTCCCCGCGGGGGTGTTCCCGGCGGCGCGGCCGGCCGCGAAGTACTGCTCGGCGAGCAGGCCGTCATCGGCGCCCAGGTGCCCGGGCAATACCGGCCGGCCGGGCAGTTCCAGGCCGGCCGGGACCAGGTCGTCGTTGATCTCGGCGTCGGCGCCGCGGACCCAGGCGTCGGCGTCGTCCGGGGTGATCCCGGCCTCCTGGGCCCGTTCCCCGTGCGCCCGCAGCAGGTGGGACACATGGTGCACGAGCACGCTGCCGAGCTG
The DNA here is from genome assembly GCA_036509255.1 of Streptosporangiaceae bacterium. Lineage (GTDB taxonomy): Bacteria > Actinomycetota > Actinomycetes > Streptosporangiales > Streptosporangiaceae > RYN-230. The sequence continues at coordinate 110,475 of DATCFY010000058.1, read as the reverse complement.
CGCTGGGGTCCAGGCCGCGGTGAGCTCCGGGTCCGCGTGCAGCCGCCATCCCTCGTCCACCGCCACCGTGGCGATGCCGGGCTGGGCCAGCACCTGCGCGCCGAACAGCCCGCTGGCCAGGTAGGGGAAGCGTGACGCGGCCCAGAGCCGCCCGGCGGCCAGGCCCGGCACCTCACCCCCGGCGTGGCTGGTCATCCGCGCAGCAGCCCGGCGTCCCGCAGCACGGGCGCGAACAGGTGAAGCTCGGCGGGCGGCGGGGCCCCCTCGGGACGGCAGCGGGCCAGCGTGCGCGCCGCCGCCGCCGCGACATCGGGGGCGGTTTCCGCGGCCCGGCCCAGCACCTGCCACCCCGCCGCCCAGCGCTGCGGGGTGGGATTGGCGGCCACCACAGCGGCGACCGCCGCCACCGCCGCGTAGGCCCGGTCGCCGCGGGCAGGCAGCAGGAACCCGGCCGGGTCCGCCAGCACCGCTTCCGGGTCGGGCAGGTCCATCTCGGCCACCCAGGCCAGGAACTCCACCCCGGCGCCCTCGCCCACCGCACCGCGGACCAGGGCGGCCCGGGATTCCTCGCTAGCCCCGGCGGCGCCGCTCGCGGCCCACAGCCGGGCGGCCATCTCCCAGGTCCGCGGGCTGGGCCAGCCCCGCCCGGCCGCGTCCGCCTCGGACGGCGGGGCGCAGACCAGGGCCGGGCGGACGTGCAGGAACGCGGCGACCAGGGCGAGGGCCAGACCGAGCTCGGCGCCCCAGTCGTCCGGGAGCTGCGGAACCTGGGGTGGCACCCAGCCGCCAGCCAGCCCGTCCGCCACCGCCCGCGGGTCCACCTCCCATGACAGGTGGCAGAGCCGGTTGGCCAGCGGCGCGGATAGGTCCCAGCCGTCGGCGGCCTGCTCCGGAGGATTGGCGGCGGCCACCACGGCCACCTCCGGGGGGAGCTCGAGGTCGCCCACGACGCGTTCCAGCACCACGCGGAGCAGGGCCGCCTGGACCGCGGGCGGGGCGGTGGACAGCTCGTCGAGGAACAGCAGGCCGCGCCCGGCCTCAGCCAGGCGGCGGGCCCACGCCGGAGGCGCGAACCGCACCCCGTCCCCGACGACGACGGGCAGGCCGGCGAAGTCCGAGGGCTCACGGATGGAGGCGATCACGGTCTCGCAGGGCCACCCCAGGGCATCGGCCATCGCCCGGATGACCGATGTCTTGCCGGTCCCCGGGGCGCCCCAGAGGAGTACCGGCACCCCGGCGGCCACCGCCACGCCCAGGGCCTCGACCGCGGCGGCCTGGCGCTCGCTGCCCGTCCCGGCGAACCGCCGGCCATCGTTAGCCATCCGCGCTCCCAGCGGTCGATTCAGCGTTCCCCGCGTGCCCGTGACCAGTGTTCCCTGTCCGCCCGGATGCTCAGGACGGCGGGTTCCGCGCCCGGCGCCGGCAGCCCGAGCACCTGCACCTGCGGCCAGCTCCCCTCCACCACGTCGACGATCAGGTGACCATCCACGACGGGGAAACCCGGCGCCCAGACCCGGGCCAGCCAGCTGAGCGGGAGCGCGGCCCGCAGCCCGGTCCCGTCCCATTCGGCGGTGCCCCAGCCGGGACCCTCGTGCAAGGCGGCCTGGACCGCGTCCGGGTCGAGGCCGAGCCATGGCCCGGCCGCCGGGGCCAGCCGCCCGGCCAGGGCCGCGATCAGGGCGGGCTGGGCGCGGGCCGGATCGCCGGCGGCTCCCGCGGGCCCGCCGTCCGACCAGGCTGCCGCCACCTCGGCGGACAGGCGCTGCTGGAATGGGCGGCCCAGGGCGAACAAGGACAGCAGCTGGACGCGCTGGGCCCGGGCCCGCTCCTGGTCCGGGGACAGCCGCCGGGCCGGCAGGCCCCGCAGTGGCCGCGCTCCCGGCCGCGGGCCACCCCGCAGCGGCCCGGATCCCGGCGCCGCGTAGGCCACCGGCCCCGGTTGTGGTCCCGGCGGCCCTGAGCCGGTGCCCGGCCCGGCCCGCCCCGCGCCGGGAGCGGGTCCCGGCCTCATCGGCACGGACCGGGCGGCCGGACCGAGCGCGGCGCGTAGCTCGTCCACTAGTTCCCAGGTCACGGCCAGGTCGTCTGCGGGGGAGCGGGGGCCGAGCGCCAGCACGTCCAGGTCGTCGGCGTGTACCCCCCAGGCTTCGATCGTCGCCACGCACCCGGCCTTCTCGCCGCCCAGCGCGGCGAGCACGAGCTCACCCTCGGTGTCGTCGTGGGCGGCGCTGCTCAGCCGGCCCTCCGCCCAGCGCAGCGCATGCTCCCCGGCACCGCACCGGATCCGGGCCTCGCACGGCGGAAAAGCCGCCCACCACGCCGGCCTCACTGACCCGGATCCGGGGCTGTGGGCAGGCCAGGGGGAACGGGCGCCCGGGGCGGCCAGCCAGGCCAGGAGCCGTCCGCCGCCCGGCCGAGCGGCACGGTCGCGCGGATCTGGCGGTCCGGTCCGGTCACGATCACGTCGAGGGCCGTGGCCGCCGGGTGCAGCGGGGGAGTCAGGTACATCTTGATCATTCCCCTGGTCTGTGCGGCCGGGCCCCGGCTCATGCCGGTGACCAGATGCCAGCGCCCGGTGGAGTCACGAGCCCGCCAGGACAGTGAGAGGTCCAGCGGACTATCGCCCGGCCCGGTGCCGCGCTCCAGCCAGCCATGGCCCTCAGGCTCCCAGCCGCTCGCCATCACGTGCAGTGTCGCCCCGTCAGGAGCCGATCGCAATCCGGCCAGGGCCAGGCGGGCCCCGCCGATCACGGGCAGGTCGGCCGCGAACGGTGCGACCGCATCCCGCCCGTCGTGCGCGTGGCCGTCGGCCAGCAGGCTGATCCAGGCGGCCGGGAGCGCGCGGGCCGGGACCGGGCCGCCGAGGCCCAGGTCGAGGCCCAGCCGCCAGCCCAGGCCCGCCAGCCGCAGCACAGCTGGGTCGTCGGCCCGCAGCGTGCCCGATCCGATCAGGTCCCGGATGACCTGCCGGACCCGGCCCGCCAGCTGGGCGCTGGCCCCGGTCGTGGCGGATTCGATGCCGAGGAGATCGTCGCCGGCCTGATCGAGCAGCCGGGTGGCCGCGCTGACCGGCGGGATGGGCTCGGTCACGACCCGCACCGTCCCGGGCGGCGCGGTCAGGTCGATCCGCACACGCCGGCCCTGGCTGCCCGGCCCTACCTCCAGCCAGCGTGTCCCCGGCGCAGGCGCCGGATCCAGGCCCAGGTGACAGTCCCACCAGTCACGTCCGTCCTCCAGGCCCACGTCCCACAAGGAGGTCTGGTAGCTGACCCCCCGGTCGTCGACGGCGCCCACCTCGTAGTGGGGAGCATGCCGCGGGCGCGGGCCAGCCGCGCGCCGCGTCTGCCCGGCCCACCGGGCGGCCACCGCCAGCGCCGCCTGGGAGCCGGTGCGAGCGAGGCTGAGCAGGCAGAACTCGCCGTACCAGCCCTCCCGCTCAGCGGGCAGCGGCAGCCTGGCGCCGACCTGGACCGCCGTGGGGACGTCCGGCCCGCCCGCCTCCGGCCTGGTCGGGGGCTGGCGGGCACCGACCGCTGCGGACCCGTACTGACGCGCATGGTGCGGGCGGGCTCCCGTCCGGGCCCAGGACGGCCGGCGCAGGCTGCTGATGACGGGCCCGATGTTCCTGCTGCGCAGCCCCGCGGAGGCCTCGAACTCGCTCACCACCTGCCCGGCCACGTCCGGGCTGACCGCGCCCACCGCCGCCAGCGTGGCCGCGGCCAGCCACACCCGGTGCAGGTGCGGCCCGGGACCGGAGAGGACCGGCCGCTGGCGCAGCTCGGCCTCGGCGATCAGCCGCAGGTAGATCTCGGCCGCGGCCGCGGCGTGCCCGCTCACCGGGACGCCAGCCAGCGAAGCGGGAGGGTTACGGCAGCCTGGGTCCTGGGACCACGCAGAAAGAGATCCAGGGACCGGGCGTCCGGATGCAGCGCCGGGGCGAACTCGACGAACAGGTCCACCTGACCGCCTCCGGAGCGCGAGCCGTCTGTCCGGGCGAGGTGCCAGCGGCCCCGGTCGTCATGCGCCCACCAGGAGAAACGGTCTAGGAGCCCGGTCAGCGGGCTGGGCTGCCAGCCCCACGCCACCACCCGGAGGGTAGCCGAATCGGCGGCGGAATCGAGGCCGGCGACGGCGAATCGCGCGCCGTCCACCTCCGGCAGCACCGCCGCTCCTGCCGCGACCCGGACCGGCCCGTCCGTGGCGTTGCGGTGCTGGAGCACGCTCAGCCACGCGTCCGGGAGCCCGGCCGGCTGGGCCAGCGGCCGCAGGGCGGACGAGAACCCGATCCCGAGCCGGTCGGCCAGGGCGGCCAGCCGTCCCAGCGCGGCGGAGCCGGCCTGCAGGCCGGCCCCGGCCTGGAGCGCCCCGACCAGCTCAGCCAGGCCGGCCAGCGGCGGCGCGTCGTGGGTCTCAAAGCCGTGCGTGGCCTCGGCCAGCAGGCTCTCCGCGAGGGTGTCCAGCGGCCGCTCGGCGGGGCTGAGCCGGGGCGGCCGGCTGGCCAAGCCGCCGGGACCGGGCGCCGCGGGATCGGGGCCTGGTGAGTCCCCGCGACTGGCGGCGCGGGCCAGGTCGACCCGGACCGGGTCATGGGCAGAGTCCCCGGTGATGTCTAGCCACCGGATTCCGCTGGGCGGGACCGGGACCAGATCCAAGACCGCGGACCACCGGCCGTAGAGGAGCCGGTAATCGACGTCGGCCTCATATCGCATGCCGTGGTTGTCGACGAGGGTGAGCTGCCCCGACGAGAGCGGTGGCGCGGGCCTGCGCCCCGGCCGGCCGGGATACGGGCCGGGCTGGGACGAATGCCCGGCCGTGAGCACCGCACGGTCCTGCGCCAGGACCAGGGCGAGCAGGCTGATCTCGCCCGGGCCGCCGGCGGGGCCGCCGGGCAACGCCGTCCCGAGGGGCACCGCCTGCACCGGGGCGGCGGGCAGCGGTGGCGGCGGGCTGCCCGGCCGCCAGGGAGAGCCCGGCCCCCACCATCGCGGGCTCGGGGGCTGGCGCAGTCGCCGCTCGGCGAGCTTGCCGCGGACGGCCAGGGCATCGGTGAGGTCCTCGATCACCGCCTGGGCTGCGGGTTCGCTGATCGCATCTGCCGCCACCAGTGCGCTGGCCACCCAGCGCACCCGGTTCAGGCCCGCCTCGGCCGGCGGGGAGTCCGGGAAGCGGCCATCGCCCGGCTGAGGCCCCCGGACCCGCGGGCGGACGCGGAGTGCCCGCCACAGAACCGGCTCGGCGGCCCGGCCGGCGCCCGTCCGCCGGGCCGCCGAGGCCGCGGTACGAGCGGTCGGCCGGAAGGACGCGAGCAGCGGGCCCGATACCCGGGCCACCGACCGTAGCGGCGGCAAGAGGGGGGCGAGCACCGGGCGGGAGAGGTGGACCGCCGAGCGCACCGCCGGCGGCAGCCCAGAGGGCTCCGCCGGCTCGCAGCGCGGATAAGCCAGGGCCCGGCGCAGTTCGTCCTCGGCTAGCAGCCGGAGATGCGCCTCGGCCCGCCCCGCCGCTGCCGTCATGCTCACCTCCGCCGATGCGGCTGGCTGCGTGGCGTTTCATAGACCCGCGGCGAGCGCCCATCATGAGCAGATTAATACGATATATCTTAATCTGGGGGTCCGGTCACCGTCCCTGTCCAGCGGAGCGGCAGGGTAGCGGTGACCCGGCCGGATCGTCCGGTGAGGATAACGTCCAGCGATCTCGCCGCCGGATGCAGCGGCGGAGCCAGCTCCAGCGTGAACGTGCCCGCTGGCGCGCCATGGGCGGTGGCCCGGCCCACGTGCCAGCGGCCCGCGTCGTCCCGGGCCCACCACGAGAAAGGCTGCTCAGGGCGGAAGTCGCGGGGGAACGGTCGCCAGCCCCAGGCGAACACGAGCACGGTGGCCTGCCGTTCCCAGGACGACAGGCCAGTCAGGACGAACCGGGCCCCGTCGATCTCTGGAAGGACGACCGCGACCGGGGCCGTGCCTCGCGGCCCGTCCTGGCGGCGGCTGGCGCTGAGCACGCTGGCCCACGCGCCGGGAAGCTCGGTGGCTTCGGCCCGGGCGGCCCAGGGCCCGCGGACCTCGATGGCCCGTCGCTGGCAGAGGGCGGCCAGGTGCGTAACCGTCCGGCTGTCCGGGTTCAGTACCCCGACTGCGGTCAGAGCGTCAGCCACTTCCGCCAGGCCGGTGGCCAGGAGCGTGGCGCCCATCCCGGCGAGCTGGCCGCCGCCCAGCAGCGAGTCGGCGACCGCGCCGAGCAGCAGCTCGCCCGACGGCTGGGGTGGTCGTGGTTCGCTGCGGAGCAGGGCGGCCGGTGAGCCAGTCAGGTCGATGCGGATGCTCCGGCCCGGGCTGACTGGCATTTCCAGCCACCGGGTGCCGGGAGGCGGGACGGCGGACAGGCCGAGCACTCCGCTCTCGTACCATCCACCCTCCCCGGCCTCCAGGGTCAGCCGGTAGGACCGCCCCTGGTCGTCGGTGAGCCCCGCACCGCCGAACGGCGGCAAGCTGGGCTGTGGCACGGGGCTGTCCCCGGCCATGCGGGCGGGTTCCCGCCACATGCTGGCGAAACTCGTCACGAGGGCGGCGCGGTCGGGCGCGAGGACCAGAGCCTGCACATGCAGCTCGCCTGGGTGACCGGCACGCTCCGCCGGGATCATCACGCCGAGCGGAATGGCCTCATACCGGCCACCGGGCAGCCCGGCGTCCGGGGTCCCCGCCGTTCCGGCGGTCTCATCCGGCGCGGTGGCGGGAAGTGGCCTGATCAGCGTCCCGGGCTCATGGAGACCGCGCGCGGCGAGCGCATCGGTAAATTCCGCGGCCAGGCGGCCCGCCGTGGCCCGGCCAAGGACGCCGACCTGGCACAGGGCACTCAGCACCGCCCTGACCCGGAACAGGCTGGCTTCCTGGTGCGGCACGCCGCCCTGCTTGAAGTCGTCATCCAGCCACGCCGGCCGGGAGGACGCCACCGTGTGGCGCAGTTCACTCTCAGCCATGAGCCGGACGTGCGCTTCGGCGGCCGCGCTATCCACCCCGGCGCCCCGCCCCGCGGTCGCCAGGGCTAGTCACCCGGGCGCCCCCCCGTCCCGGGCCCACGGATCGTAGTCGACTTCCAGTTCCTCCTGCGGCGGCCGTTCCGCCTCGGGCACGTGGCGCAGGTTCAGCCGGATCCGGGTCCAGGTGGAGCTGCGCCCGCGCATCGAGTCCAGCAGCACATCGGCCGGCTCCAGGTAGGGCCACACCGCCGGGTGCCGGTCCTTCCAGCGGTCCAGCCCGGCCATGGCCTCGTCCTTGGTGGCGGCGCGGGCCACCTCGATGAGCGGCATGGTGGACTGGCGGCGTCCGGCGGTCCGCCGCTTCGACGGCTGGACCCGCGGCGGCTCACCGGCCTGCTTGTCGTAGTGCGGCGGCCACGGCGCATCCGGCAGCCCGGCGGCCTCGTCCCGCTCGGCCAGGCTGAGCAGCGGTTCCAGCGAGCCGTCCGTCTCGTCCATGCCCCGCCACGGGTCACCCAGCCGGGCGAAACGCTCCGGCACGGTGTCGATGGTGAACGCGTCCGGACGGCAGTCGGCGACCTCGTCCCAGTTCAGCGGCGTCGAGACGCGGGCATCCGGGGTGGGCCGCACCGAATACGCCGAGGCGACGGTCCGGTCCTTCGCGTTCTGGTTGTAGTCCACGAACACGCCGTGCCGCTCTTCCTTCCACCACTTGGCGGTGGCCAGGTCCGGGGCCCGTCGCTCCACCTCCCGGGCCAGGGCCACGGCTGCCCGCCGGACCTGCGGGAAGTCCCATCGTCGCTCGATCCTGGCGTAGACATGAAAGCCGCGGGAGCCGGACGTCTTAGGCCAGCCGGCCAGCCCGAAGTCGGCCAGCACCCCCTGGGCCACCAGCGCCACCTGGAGGATCTGCGGCCATTCCACGCCCGGCACCGGGTCCAGGTCGACCCGCAGCTCGTCGGGATGCTCCAGGTCGTCGGCCCGGACCGGATGCGGGTTGAGGTCGATGCAGCCCAGGTTGACCGCCCAGGCCAGGGTGGCGGCGTCCCGGGGGACGACCTCGACCGCGCTGCGCCCGGACGGGAAGCGCAGCTCCACCGTGTCGATCCAGGGTGGCCGGGACTCCGGCGCCCGCTTCTGGAAGAACGCCTCGCCCTCCGCGCCGTTCACGAAGCGCTTGAGCACCATGGGCCGTCCCGCGATGCCGGCCATGGCCCCGTCCGCCACGCTGAGGTAGTACCGGACCAGATCGAGCTTGGTGTGCCCGGTGCGCGGGAAAAAGACCTTGCCCGGATTGGAGATGGCCACCTCGTGGCCTGCCACCTCGATGATCTCCTTGCGATCGGCCATGGCGTCACCATAACCGCCCCTCCTGGCCAGGTCGCGGCCCGCGCCGCCGGCGCGGGCGGGGTCAGCAATTTTGAACACGTTCAAGAAAATGCAGGCGGTGTGGCCGTGAGCCCTGGCTGCCGCCGGGGAGGACGGCACCGGGCAGGATGGGCCCGTGAAGGTGATCGTGCTGTCCGACACGCACGCGCCGCGCCGCTGGCGGTCCTGCCCGCCCGCGGTCGCGGAGCAGCTGCGCGGCGCGGACCTCATCCTGCACGCGGGCGACGTGTGCACCGCGGGCGTCCTGGATGAGCTGGCCGGTTACGCCCCGGTCCGGGCAGTCCGGGGTAACAACGACGGCCCGGACGTCGCCGCCTGGGGCGCGCCGGACACATTGGAGCTGGACCTGGGCGGGCTCCGCGTGGCCATGATCCATGACTCTGGCCCGGCGGCGGGCCGCCCGGCCCGGATGCGCCGCCGGTTCTCCGCCGCGGAACTAGTCGTCTTCGGCCACTCGCACATCCCGCTCGACTCCGGCCCCGGACCCCACCCGGGCGGGAACGGGCAGCGGATCTTCAACCCCGGTTCGCCCACCGACCGCCGCCGCCAGCCCCAGGGCACCGTCGGTGTCCTGGACATCCAGCACGGCCAGCTGGTCTCTGCCCGGATCGTCCCCGTCGCTGCGCCGCCCTGACCGAGCGGGGGCTGGGCGTGCCCGGCCCACTGCGGGTGAGCTCAGGCCCGGCTCCCCAGTTCGGCGACACCGTCGCCGGTGAGGTCGGGGAGAACCGCTTTGCGTCCCGTCATGGCCAGGATCAGCGAGAGCAGCGAACCGGAGACCTCAGGGCCGTCGCCGTGGGCCCACCCAGTGTCGGTGGCCCGCAGCCGCAGGCCGCTGATCCGCCGCTTCGCCCCGATCAGGAGATTTGAGTTCTTCCAGCCATCGGCGACCGCGGTCAGGGCGGCCTCCGGCGGCCGGTGCTTGAGGCCCAGCGGCCGCCGGATGTCCTGGCCGTGCACGACGATCTCGCCCAGCATGGCCAGCACGGGAGCGGGCGGGTGGTTAGTGGTCGAGGTTCGCGCCCGCAGGCGGCGGACCAGCTCATCCGGGCCGATAACGGCCAGCTTCCTGGCCCCCCGGTCGGTGAAGACGTTGAACCGGAAACCCGCCGAGATCAGCTCCCGGTAAAAGTTCACCGGGGTCTGCTCGGCGGCAGCCAGGATGTGGCCGGCGGTGTCCTGGACTGACCAGCCCTGGCACCAGGACTGGGTCCCCCACTGAGTGGGGGACAGCGTGGTCCAGGTGTCCGCCATCTCGGCCCGTTCAGCATGGATGTGCTTCCAGATTTCGTCGGACTTCATTCCGATGCCCCCTCTATCCTGCTGCGTTCCCGGCAATTTGGCCGGCCGGGGTGGCGGCTTGGCCTGCACCTGATACGACGAACAGGAAGCCCCCTAATCGACACCTCGCCCGCCGGAGGCGATCCCTGACCATGTCCCCTGGGCCGCTGCGGAGCCGCAACTTCCGGCTGCTGCTCGCGTGCGACGTCATCTCGGCGGGCGGGACCGCGGTGGCGACCGTGGCGCTGCCGTTCGCGGTCCTGAGAATCGGTGGTTCCGCCAGCGACGTGGGGTACGTCGCCGCAGCGTATCTGGTTCCCCTCATCGGCTTCCTGCTCCTCGGCGGCGTGGTGGCGGACCGGCTGCCCCGCCACCAGGTCATGGTGGCGGCGAACGCGCTCCAGGCCCTGGCCCAGGCGGCGTCGGCGGTCCTGCTGCTGGCCGGCCACGCCCGGGTCTGGGAACTCGCCGTCCTGGCCGCCGCGCGCGGCATCGGCACCGGCTTCTACCTCCCGGCGTCGGAGGGCCTGCTGCCGCACACGGTGCCGGCCGACCAGCGCGCGCCAGCGAACGCCCTGGACCGGATCGGCCGCAACAGCGGCCAGATCGGCGGCGCGGCGCTGGGCGGTGTCCTGGTCGGCCTGGCCGGGCCGGGCTGGGGCCTGGCCGCCGATGCGGTGAGCTTCGCCGTGGCCGGCGCGCTGCGCGCGGGCATGCGTTTTCCCGCCCTGCCGCCGGTGCCCAGGGCCGGCCTGCTCCACGAGCTGCGGGAGGGCTGGCGCGACTTCATCTCCCGGCGCTGGCTCTGGGTGATCGTGGCGCAGTTCGCCTTCGTCGTCGCAGTCCTGGCCGGCACCCAGAGCGTGCTCGGCCCGCTCGTCGCGGACGCTCACCTCGGCGGGGCCCGGAGCTGGGGACTGATCCTGGCGGCCCAGGGCGTCGGGGCCGTCCTCGGCGGGTTCGTCATGATCAGGTTCCGGCCGCGCCGGATGCTGCTGGTGGCGAGCCTGGCCGTGCCCGCCGATTCCGTGTTCTTCCTGGCCCTGGCCGTGCCCCTGCCGGTGCCCGTGATCGCGGCCACCGCCTTTCTGGCCGGCGCGAGCGTGGAGGTGTTCAGCGTGAACTGGGCCACGACGATGCAGCAGGAAATCCCGCCCGCCATGCTGTCCCGGCTCTCGTCGTACGACGCGCTCGGCAGTTTCGCCCTGGCCCCGGTCGGCACGGTGGTCGCGGGCCCGCTGGCCGGTGCGTACGGCACTTCAGCCGTCCTGGCCGCGGGGGCCATCCTCGTCGTGCTCCTCACCGCCGCCGTGCTCCTCGTGCCCGAGGTGCGGAACATGCAGCGGCAGGCCGTCAGCCCGGGCCGGCCGGAAGAAGTGCGCTGATGACCCTGGCGGCGCGGTCGGGATCGGGGTGCTCACCGGTAATGAGCCCGAGGTAGATGTAGGACTCCATGATGCGGACCAGCACGTAAGGCAGATCGTCGAGGGGGACCGACGCGGTGAGGCGCCCGGCCGCGGCCTCTTCCTCGACGAGTTCACGCATCAGGCTGATCAGCCGGTTCTCGAAGCCGGAGGCCTTGGTCGTCAGCAGCCGCAGGGCCAGCTCCCCTTCGCGGTCGAGGAAGCGTTGCATGCCCGGGTTGGCCATGACGTCCCGCACCGTGCCGGTGATCACCGCCGCGGCCGGCGACAGCTCAGGCGCGGCCGGCGGGCCGGCGTTTCCGCAGGCCTTCCGGAGGTTCCTGATGGTGGGGTCGATCAGCGACCAGAGGACCTCGCTGAGCAGCTGCTCGCGGGAGCCGACCCAGCGGTACAGGGTCGCCCGGTCGACGCTGAGGGCCCGCGCGAGGGCCTGCATGTCGATGCGGTCACCGCGGAGGAAGGTCCGCCGGGCCACCCGGAAGGCGTCGAGCGCGGTGGGCCGCGCCGCGGCCCCGGCGAGCTGGCGTTGCAGCGGGGTACCCGGGCGCGGACGGCGGACGGTCATCCGGGCTGGCTCCTGTTCCGGTGGCGGATCGGCGGCCTTGACATGACGAGGACCGCTGAGAGACAGTTTGCACCAGTTCAGCCAAACGTCGCAATGGAGAGACGCATGAGTGAGATGACGCACCCGGTGGTCCGCCTCAGGGACGGGACCATCCGTGGCCAGATCGGGTCCGGTGTCTCAGCGTTTCTCGGCATCCCCTACGCGGCGCCCCCGTTCGGCCCGGACCGGATGCGGCCGCCCCAGCCCGCCCGCGCGTGGGACGGCGAACGCGACGCGACCAGGTTCGGCCCGACCGTGCCTAAGGGCGACTACCCGCCGCAGTACGCCACGCTGTTCCCGGAGGTGGTGATCCCCGGTGAGGAATGCCTGAACCTCAACGTATGGACCCCCGACACCAGCTCCGCCGGGCTCCCGGTGCTCGTGTGGATCCATGGCGGCTCGTTCATGAACGGGTCCGGGTCGGTGGGCGCGTACGACGGGGCGGCGTTCGCCCGCGACGGCGTCGTGTGCGTGACCATCAACTACCGGCTGTCGGCGGAGGGGTTCCTGTTCCTCGGCGACGGCATCGCCAATCTCGGCCTGCTCGATCAGCTGGCGGCGCTGCGGTGGGTGCAGCGCAACATCTCCGCGTTCGGGGGTGATCCGGCCCGCGTCACCGTCGCCGGGGAATCCGCCGGGGCCATGAGCGTCACGACACTGCTGGGGATGCCGCTCGCCGAGGGCTTGTTCGCCCAGGCCATCACGCAAAGCGGTGCCGCGGCCCACACGCTCACCCAGGATGCGGCTCGCATGGTGGGCGGCTACCTCGCCGACGCGCTCGGCGTGCCGGCTGACCGGGACCAGATCAAGGCGGTTCCGCTGGAGAAGTTCGTGCGAGCCGCATCAGACCTGGTGGTGGAGGTGCAGACCGCTCCCGATCCGGCCCGGTGGGGACCGCTGGCGCTGAGCCTGCTGCCGTTTGCGCCCGCCGTCGATGGCTCGGTCCTGCCGGAAGCGCCGATGACCGCTATCGCCGCAGGACAAGGACGCCACGTTCGCCTGCTGGCCGGATCGAATCGCGACGAGGCGCGACTGTTCCTGGTCGCTCCGGCCACTATCGACCTCATCGACGATCCGACGCTGGCCGCCGCCGCAGGCGCGTACGGGCTGTCCGCGGACGACCTGGCCGTCTACCGGGGCAACCGGCCTGGTGCCAGCGCGGGCGACATCATGGCCGCCGTGGTGACCGACTGGTTCTTCCGCATCCCGGCCATCCGGGTCGCCGAAGCCCGGGCCGCATCGGGGGCCGACCGCACGTGGCTCTACCGGTTCGACTACCCCCGGCCCGAAGCCAACCACCGGCTCGGAGCGTGCCACGCCGCCGAGATTCCCTTCGTGTTCGACACCATCACCCGCGACGAGGTCCATCCCCTGATCGGTGATACGCCTGCACAGGCCGTCGCTAACCAGGCCCACCAGGTGTGGGTGGACTTCATCACCAGCGGGGACCCCGGCTGGGCCGCGTACGACACCGTCAGCCGGACCACCGGCCTGCTCGGCGAGACCCTGCACGCCGCCGATGACCCTGCCGCCGCCGAGCGCGTGCGCTGGGACGGGATCCGCTAGCCAGCAGCCCCGCTGCCGTCGCGGTCCAGGGGCCGCAGCAGCGGGAAGATCTGGCATTCCCGGACGCTCTTGTCCATGAAGAACGCGAACACCCGCTCACTCAGTCCGAACCCGCAGGCCGGCGGCATGCCGTACTCCAGCGCCTCGACGAACTCGGGATCGGGCATCTGCGCCTCGGCGTCGCCGGCCTCACGCATCCGCTGCTGCTCCTCGAACCGCCGGGCCTGCTCCAGCGGGTCGTTCAGCTCGCTGTACCCGTTGCCCAGTTCGCTCCCGGCCACGACGACGTGGAACCGCTCCACGATGCCCGGCCGGTCCGGACGTCCCTTGGCCAGCGGGGAGACCTCCAGCGGCTCGTTGATCAGGAAACCCGGGCCGGACAGGCTGCGGCGGCAGTGCTTCCACAGCGTGTCCATGGCCCGGGCCCGGTTCAGGCCCTGCCGGTCGACCACGAGGCCCAGGTCGTCGATGGTGGCGACCAGCTTCTCCGTGGTGGCGGACTGGACGTCGAATCCGAGGATCTGGCTGATCGTCTCGTAGTAGTCGTAGCGCGCCCAGTCCGCGCCCAGGTCGACCTGGTACTCCCGGCCGTTGCGGTGCAGGGTGAAGGACAGGGTGCCGAAGGTCTCGCTGATCACGTGCAGGAACAGGTCCTCGACCAGGCGCATCCCGGTCTCGTAGTTGGCGTACGCCCAGTAGAACTCCATCTGGTCGTAGTCATTGAGATGCTCGCGGCTCTGGTTTTCGTTGCGGAACTGCCGGCCGATCTCGAAGGTGCGCTCCAGCCCGCCGACCAGCAGGCGCTTCTGCCACAGCTCGCCCATGGAGATGCGCAGGCAGACGTCGGTGTCCAGGTAATTGTGGTGCGCGACGAAGGGGCGTGCGTCCGCGCCGCCGGTGGTCAGCTCCAGGGCCGGGGTCTGCACCTCGATGAAGCCGCGGTCCTCCAGGAAACGGCGCATGGACCGCCAGAACCGGGCCTTGGCGTAGATCATCTCCTGGATCTCGCGATGCAGCAGGATGTCCAGGTACCGCTTGCGGAGCAGGATCTCCTCGTTGGTCAGGCCCGAGTGCTTGTCCGGCAGCGGCCGCAGTGACTTGGTCAGGATCGTCACCTTGCGCGCGCCGACCGACAGCTCGCCGGTCTTCGTCTGCAGCCGGTATCCCTCGACCGCCACGAAGTCACCGATGTCGAGCAGCTTCGTGAGGGCCTTGTAGCCCGGGACGTGATCCTCGGGCAGGTCCCGCTTGGAGATCATGAACTGCATGTCGCCGGTCTCGTCGTGCAGCAGGCCGAAGGTGAGGTTGCCCATCGGGCGCAGCAGCATGATCCGCCCGGCGATGGTGGCGGGCTCACCGTCGGCGATCTCGCGGGCGCGGGAGATGCTGACCCGGTTCACGGCGTCGGGCGGGTACGGGTCGATGCCCTGGTCGCGGAGCTGGTGAACCTTGTCGATCCGCTGCCGCCGGATCTCGCCCAGCACGTCGGTCCGGCTGGCCGGGGAGCCTGGTTCGGATGACCCGGTATCCGCCGCCGGGCCGCTGGTCGTGCTGCTCGTGCTGTCCTCGCCTGACACTGTCTGCTTGGCCCTTCACACGTGATGGATTACGGGGGGCGTGCCGCCCGACGGCCCAGTATCCCGTACCGGGGGACTCCGCTGGCGTGGGCGAGCGGGGCCCCGGCGGGCGGGGCGAGGCGGGCTGGCCGCGTGCGGGCGGGCGGGGCGCGACAGGATGGGGCCATGAGGCTGGACGTCGCGGAAGCCCGGCTGCGGTTCGCCAGTGTGCCGGTGGCCCGGCTGGCCACCGCGGGCCCGGACGGGCGCCCGCACGTCGTGCCGTTCACCTTTGCGGTGGGCCCGGATCCAGGACACGGGGACCATATCTACAGCGCTGTGGACAGCAAGCCCAAGAGCACCACCGACCTGCGGCGGCTGCGGAACATCGCCGCGAACCCCCAGGTCGCCGTGCTCGCCGACGAGTACCAGGACGACTGGGACGGCTTGTGGTGGGTCCGGGCGGACGGCCACGCCACCATCCTGGACGATCCGGCCGCGATGGCCCCGGCCCTCGCGCTGCTGGCGGGCCGCTACCAGCAGTACCGCGCGCACCCCCCGGGCGGCCCGGTGATCAGCATCCAGGTCGCCCGCTGGACCGGCTGGGCCGCCGGGCCTGGCTGACCCAGCTGGTCCTGGTTACCCTCCGGCTATAGCCCTGCGGCGCCGGCGGCCGGTTCTCCCGGCTCGGCGCGACACTGACCCCGCGCACGCCATGGTCCTGCGCACCATGGTCGAAGAGTTGCGGAAGGAGTGGTTCCGCCGCTAAGGCCGCCCGGCACGAGTGCGTTCGCGCGGCCCGCGGCCCGGCGTTGCGCAGTGGGCCGGCGCGGTGCCCCCGCTAAGGTCACTGCCAGGTCTCACGGGCAGTGACCGGCCGGGAGCCTGCTGTCGCCTATCCGCTCCCGGCCCGCGAAGGAGTGCCCATGCTCCGCGCCCACCGACGGGTCGCCGTGGTGATTCTGAGCCTGCTGTGCATCGCCGGGGCCATGATCCTCGTGCTGATCTCGCCGCTGGGGCTCCTGGACCTGGTCGCGGTGCATCCCATCAACTGGGAACGGCTCAGCTTCGTGGGGCAGACCTACGGAGCGGTGTCCGCGCTGCTCGACGCGGCCGCCCTGGTCGGCGTGGTGGTATCGGTGCTGTTCCAGGTGCGCGAGTCCGCGCTGAGCCGCGTGCAGGCGGGCCGGTCCCGCCATTTCGAGCTGATCCAGATGGCCATGCAGGATCCGCTCCTGATGCAGGCCTTTCACTCGCTCAGCGACTCTGACGAGGCCAACCGGCTGAACGCCTACGTCAGCCTGCTTATCCAGAATCTGCAGATGTTGTGGGACTCCCACGACATCGAAGAGGACGAACTCCGCGCCAACCTGTCCGACCTCCTGGTCACGGAGGCCGGACGGCGCTACTGGCAGCAGTTCGGCCACGTGCGGATGGCGCTGTTCACCGACCGGCGGCGGCAGCAGGAATTCGTCCAGATCATCGACGAGGTGAGCCGCACCCCGGCCGTCGACGCGGCATGAGGCTGGATGCAGCCGTGATCACAACGCCGGCGTAAGGCCACCATCCAGGCCATGCTGGCGTGATGCAGCCAGGGCAGCCGGTCATGGCGCGATGGGCTGGCGCTAGATGATGCCGGCGCCGATGGCGACACCCACGCCGATCAGGATCAGGCCGCCAATGAGTTCACCGCGCTGCCCGGCGCGCATCCCGATTCTCGCGCCCAGCTCCAGGCCGGCCAGCGACATCACGACGCTCACTGTGCCGATGACGGCGGCGGCAACCAGGAGGTTGAGGTGGTAGGTGCCAAGCGCGAACCCGACCGCGAGATTGTCGATGCTC
This sequence comes from Streptosporangiaceae bacterium, assembly GCA_036509255.1. GTDB lineage: Bacteria > Actinomycetota > Actinomycetes > Streptosporangiales > Streptosporangiaceae > RYN-230. The sequence continues at coordinate 93,840 of DATCFY010000058.1, read as the reverse complement.
AGCGCGATCCCGGTGACCAGCAGCCGACCGAGCCGCTGCTGATCCGCAGGAGCGTCAGCTGCCCCGGCAGGGTCGGCGCGCAACGCTTGGATGAGCGCGTACGCACCGGTGGCGATCAGCAAGCCAGCGCCCACCCAGCGCGCAGATTGCCCGAGAGTGCTGGCCAGGCTGTGCCCGAGCGCCAGGCCCAGGATCGGCATGCCGGTCTCGAAGATCCCGAACACGATGCCGACGCGCACGCGGGTCCGGGTGTCGACACCGGCGACGCCGATACCGATCGCGGCGGCGAAGTTCGACAGGCCCAGCGAGAGGGCGACCAGTACGAGCGCGAGCACCGGCCCACGGTACCCATCGATGTGTTGCCCGCCATTCAATACGAGCGTGCGGCGTCATACATTTTGACTATGACGGTGACCGGGATCCTGTCACGGCAGCGACATTTCCGTGAACATGGTGGCTATCGAGACCCATTCGATGGCAGCCGTCAAGGCGGCAGCGGCTTTCACGAGACGAAAGCGTTCGCCGCGCGACCGCCGCCCCGGCCGGCGTGATCTCACGGTCACGCTTCGGCGTGCGTGACCCGGTCCGGGTACCTCTGGCTGCGGCGAAACCGGCCACGGCCATAAGGGTGAACAGCGCCAGGGAGCAGCGCTAATTATCCTGGGTGGCCAGATGGGTTTGATGGTTATCAGGGCAACGCCGGCGATGCCCGCCGAAATGAGTGCGGAAATGCCGATATGCCCGGCCCCAGGAGACGGGATAGCACCGAAAAGGCGATCGGCGGCAGGAACGCGATAATGAGCGGCAGAGGCTTATATCCACGGACTGCAGGAGTCGGCGTCGCGGTGGGCCTCCCGCGGTCCTCACTCATCGCCGGTGGCCAACGGCAGGAGGGACATCGCCGGGGTGCTTGCGCGCACGCAGGCGGCGCAGGCTCCTCAGCAGCAGCGGCACCGCGATCCAGACCACCCAGCCGTAGCGGGTGGCGAAGAAGACCGGGATCGACAGCCCGAAGGCGAGCGCCAGGACGTAGGACTGCCAGGCCAGGCTGGTCAGCGTGAGCGGCGGCATGTCAGGCGCCTGGCGGTGGGCGGCCATGTGCCGCAGCATGATGATCATGATCGCCGCCCCCAGCGACTGCACCAGCGCGTAAAAGCCGTACTCCAGGGCGTTCACGTCCAGGCTCTGGTGCCCTGGCTCGGTGAGCAGCCGCGTCGCGAACGGGATGATCACGATCATCAGGAGCCAGACCATGTTGAGCCACCGCAGCCGCGAATCCATCCGCCGGGTGTACCGGAAGGCGTCGTGATGATTAGTCCACTTCGCAGCGATGGAATAGAAGCTGACCAGGAAGGCCAGATAGTGGAGGCCGTTGTCGTGGACCGACGACCAGAACGCGTGCAGGGTGCTCCCGTGCGGCACTGGCAGGTCGATGGCGAGCAACGTGATCGCGATGGCCACCACGGCGTCGGAGAAGAAGATGAGCCGGTCCACCGCGCGGGACTCGAGCTCCTGGGCGTCCTCGGCCATTAGCCGATCATCTCCGCACCCGGGAGTAGCCCCCGGCGCGCGCCGCCCGGGCCACGCATGCTGTCTCCTGTGCCTTGCCGCCTGCTGGCCAGTTCATGACTGTCAGCCGACGTTACTAGACCGGCGCGGTGAGGCGGTCACCCCGGGCCGGCCCGGTGGTCAGCATCGAGGTCACCCGCTGGGCCCGATCCCCGGCCAGGTAATCGATTGCGCAGGTCAGTTTCTGGTCCAGAGTCGGCCGGTGGCCGGCGGGAGCGGAACTCCGGCGCCTGACGTGCCCGTTCGGGAAGCGGAGGGACGCGACCGTCCCGATCCGTCTGGCGGGCTGGCCCGAGGGCGGGGAAACGGGCCAGCGGGAGCGCCAGGGCTGGCCGTCACGCCCGATCCGGAGGTCCGAGTGCTGGCCGTCAACAAGTACGACAGCTACTACCCGACCTGGAGCGCGGCGATCGCTGACTTCACCAATCAGGGTGTGGCCGCGCCATCGCGGCTGCCGCAGACGAAATTGGCTACCGGCCGGGGTCCCGCCACCCTGGACGGGAGCAGCAACTACCTCAAGGAGGCCCAGCAGGCCGGGTACACCCTCCGGCTCAGGGTGGCAGGCCCGCGCAGTCACATCACGAGGGTCGTGTACGTGTACCTGCCACCGCAGTATTTCCAGCCGGCCTACAGCAAGTACCGGTTCCCGGTGATCGAGCTGATCCACGGCCAGCCCGGCGAGCCGCAGGACTGGATCAACGTGGTGGGCGTGACCAATACGCTGGACCAGCTGATGGCCCGGAAGCTGGCGCAGCCCGCGGTGCTGGTGATGCCCGATGCCAACGGCGGCGAGCGGATCTCCCTGCAACGCCTCAACCAGGTGCATGGCCCGCAGGACCTGACCTGCCTGGCCCAGGACCTGCCGGACAGGATCGCCCACATGCTCCGGGTCCAGCCGCCCGGGCCGGCCTGGGGCGTGGCCGGTTATTCCGAGGGCGGGTTCTGTGCTGCGAACATGGCCCTGCGGTTCCCGGATCGGTACGGGTTCGCCGGGGTGCTGAGCGGCTACTTCACGCCATCCCGCAACCAGTGGGGACACCCGGTCCGCCAGGTCAGCCCGTTCGGGCGCAGCCTGAAGCTGCGGGACGAGAACACCCCCCTGCTCGCGTTGCGCAGGCTCCCGGCGGGCACGGCCCTCCCGGCGTTCTGGCTGGGCGCGGGGGCGGACAACCCCGAGGACGTCGTCAGCGCCGAGCTCTTCTGGCACGAACTTGTGCTCCGTCAGCCCCAGGTGCCGCTGAACCTCACCCCCGGCGGCGGCCACGACATGATCACCTGGCGGGCAGAGGTCCCGCTGATGCTCAGGTGGATGACCCCGCGGCTGGCCCGGGCCGCCCAGCACGAGGCGGCCGCACAGTCGAGGGCGCTCGCGCTGGCTGCGGAGCGCTCCCTGCCGGGGAAGCGGTCCCCGGTCCGGCGCACCTGGTAGCCGGCCGGGGCGCCCGGCGGCTCAGACGCCGGCCGGGAGGCCGTTCAGCGCGTCCTGCAGGGCCTGGGCCGACAGGTCGAGGTCGTTGACCTTGCCCGCCAGGAAGCTCTCGTAGGCGGTCAGGTCGAGCAGCCCGTGCCCGCACAGGGCGGTCAGGATGACCTTCTCCTCGCCAGTCTCCTTGCAGCGCAGTGCCTCCTCGATGCACGAAGCGAGCGCGTGGCTCGGCTCGGGCGCGGGCAAGATGCCCTCGGCCCGGGCGAAGCGCAGGCCGGCCGCGAAGCATTCCGACTGGGGCTTGGCCACCGCCTCGAACATGCCCAGCTCGTACATGTGCGACAGCAGCGGCGACATGCCGTGGTAGCGCAGCCCGCCCGCGTGGATCGGGTCCGGCACGAAGCCGTGTCCCAGCGTGTGCATCTTGAGCAGCGGGGTGAAGCCCGCCGTGTCGCCGAAGTCGTAGGCGTACACGCCGCGCGTGAAGGACGGCGCGGCGGCCGGTTCCACCGCCCGGAACACCGGGTTCATCCGGCCGGCCAGCTTCTCCCGCAGGAACGGGAAGACCAGCCCGGAGAAGTTGGAGCCGCCCCCGGTGCAGCCGATGACCAGGTCGGGCACGTCGCCCGCCTGCGCCATCTGCTTGATGGCCTCCTCGCCGATCACCGTCTGGTGCAGCAGCACGTGGTTCAGCACGCTGCCCAGGGCGTACCGGGCCGACGGGTCCCCGGCGGCGACCTCCACCGCCTCGCTGATTGCGATGCCCAGGCTGCCGGGTGAGTCGGGGTCGGCGGCCAGCATCGCCTTGCCCGACTGGGTCACGTCCGAGGGGCTCGGGTGCACGGTGGCCCCGTAGGTCTCCATCAGCAGCCGGCGGTACGGCTTCTGGTCGTAGGAGGCCCGGACCTGCCAGACCTCGCACTGCAGGCCGAACACGGACGACGCGAAGGCCAGCGCGCTGCCCCACTGGCCGGCTCCCGTCTCGGTGGTGAGCCGGGACACCCCCTCGGCGGCGTTGTAGTAGGCCTGCGGGACCGCGGTGTTGGGCTTGTGCGAGCCCGCCGGGCTGCCGCCCTCGTACTTGTAGTAGATCCGGGCCGGGGTACCCAGCTCCTTCTCCAGCCGCCGGGCGCGCAGCAGCGGCGTCGGCCGCCACAGCCGGTACACGTCGCGGACATCCTCCGGGATCGGGATGTAGCGGTCCGCGGATACCTCCTGGCCGATCAGCGCGGCCGGGAACAGCGGGGCCAGATCCTCCGGCCCGACGGGCTGGCGGGTGCCCGGGTGCAGCGGCGGCGGTGGGGGAGAGGGCAGGTCAGCCACCACGTTGTACCACTGCTGGGGCAGTTCCGACTCATCGAGCTGGTATTTGACCTGGCGGTCCATGGATCCCCTCCCGTGCGGATGGAGCGGCGCCCCGCGCGGCCCCGTTCATCTTGCGGACCCGCTGGCGGATCACGCTGACGTGCCTAGTATGGCTGTACCGGGCAAAAACTCACAGAAGCTAACAAAGCCCGCACGGATCATGGTCTGCCCGCCAGCAGGCCGTACTCCCCCCGACTCACCTGCGGCTCCGCCGGGGCCGCGCACCGGAAGGCCTTCCGATGAACCGCCCCCAGCCCGCTCTTCGCCGCCTGCCCCGCCGCGCCGCGCTGCTGCCCGCCCTGGCCCTGGCCGCGGCCGTGGGCACGGCGCTGGCCCTCGCCGCCCCCGGCGTGCAGGCGAACACCGCGAGCACCAGCGGGACGCGGGCGGCGGCCACGCCCGGCAAGGCCGCCACGCCCGATAAGGACAGCCCGGCCGGTTTTTATTACGGCACCGACAGCTGGCCCATCGCCATCAATAGCCCGGCGCCGTACCGGGAACCGGACATCGTCGGCAACCCGGTCTACGGCGGGTACATCGGCATGGCCGGGAACTGGGCCCGGTGGTCCGGCTGCGGCGGCAACATCGCCTGGTCGTCCGCGGACAGCGCGGCGGCCAACACCAACTACTCGAAGTACGGCAAGGGCATCGGGACCGGCGTGTACTGGTTCATGGGCGGCCCGGGCGTGGACCCGCACTACAACGGGACCACCACCGAGGCGAGCTCCTGGGGAGCCGCCCAGGCCGCCAAGACGCTGCGCGCGATGGGCGGCCTGCACGTCACCTACAAGATCGTGTGGCTGGACATCGAGCTGCCGGGCATCAAGCCTGCGCTGGACAACGGCTGGAACAACGTCTACACGTCCCCCTGCAGCGGCAAGATCAAGACTGCGGGGGTTGCGGCGGCAGTGGACCGGGCGGAGGTCAACGGGTACGAGGCCTACCTGACCGCGCACTCCTCCTACCTGCCCGGCGTGTACTCCTCCCCGGCGATCTGGAACGACATCTTCGGGACCGGCAGCGCCTCGGACATCTCCGGCACCTACGAGTGGACCTACACCGACGGCACCAGCAGGCTCTCGAAGCCCCCGGTCAAGTGGTGCGTCCTCGGCACGAGCACCTGTGCCCGGTTCTTCGGCGGGGTCAGCCGGTCCTCGAAGCAGGCCGTGATGTGGCAGTGGTCGGGCGGCGGCGGGATCACCAACGGCATCGGTGACTTTGACCAGATCGACACCAACACCGTCAAGTAGCCCGGCACGCAAGGTTCGCGGCAGATGACGGGCCAGAGATTCCGCTTACCCTGCTTGGTCCGCCGTGTCTTCCTGTCCTTGTGGAAAGGTCTCGCCGCGCCACCCCCGCCGCGGGTGGGCTGTCCCGTAGGGTAACGCCGTGAGTTCGGCCGAGATGGACCAGCGCGCTGTCCGGCTCGCCCTTGGTCTCACCATCGCCGGGGCGTCCATGCTGACCGTCGGCGTGGCCGCCTGGGCGCTCGGCGCCCTGGGACGGGTCACGTCCGGGCTGGCCGCCCACGACCTGCGGGTGCTCGCGCTGGCCCTGCTGGCTGGGGGAGTGGTGTGCGGGCTGGGGATGGGCTTCGGGCTGGCCGCCGCGGCCCGGGCGGACCGGCAGACGGTTCCGGCCGCCGCCGCGGGGCCCGCCGCTGAGGCCGCTGGATCCGTGCGGACGGTCCCGTCCCTCGCCGACCCCCGCTCCCTCATGAACCCGCCGCCGCCCAGCCCTCCGCCCCTGGCCCCGCCCCGGCCGCCGGCGACGCTGCTGTCCGGGCAGCTGCTGTCCGGGCAGCCGCTGTCCGGGGCGCCGCCGTCCAGGGATCGGGGGCACGCGGCCCGGGTCTGGTGGCGCGCCGCGCACGGCCCGGCCGGCCAGTGGGACGACGGCAACTCCGAGGAGTGGCTCCGCTCGCTGCGCGGCCCGGCCATCCAGCAGCCGCCCCCGCACAGCGCCGAGTGACGGCCGCCGCCCAGGCGGGGCCGGCTTAGCCTCCCGGCGGGCCGCCCAGGCCGGCCACGATCACCTCGACCACCCGGCGGGTGAACGTGTCGGACAGCGGCCGGTGCCCCTGCAGCAGCCGGTGGTAGGCGGCCCCGTACATCAGGTCCAGGGCCACGTCCATATCGGTCTTGGTCGGGATTTCACCCCGGGCGATGGCCCGCCGCAGCATGATCCGGTGCTGCGCCCGCATCGGCTCCAGCACCCGGGCCCGCCACGCGGCGGCCAGTTCCGGGTCTTCCTGCGCCGCGGCGATCAGGCCCGCGAGGATCCGCCCGGCCGGGGTGCGGGTCACCGCCCGGACCCAGGCCCGGAGCGCGGCCAGCAGATCTCCGCGCAGCGTCCCGGTGTCCGGCAGCGGCTGCAGCGCCTGGAACTCGGCCATGAACGCGTCCAGGGCCAGCGCACCGCGCGATCGCCAGCGCCGGTAGACGGTCGCCTTGCCGACCCCGGCCCGGGCGGCGACCTCTTCCATGGACATGCCCGCCAGGCCGCGCTCGGCCAGCAGGTCGGTGGCCGCGCGCAGGATGGCGCGGTCGGCGGCTTCGCTGCGGGGCCGGCCCCGCGCTGAGCCCGGACCGGTCCCGCCCGCGGGCCCGGTCCCCCCCGCGCTCCCTGATGGGGAACCGCCGGGCCCGGCGGGAATAGGCGGGCTGCTCATGAGGTTCCCACTCTACGGCCATTACGAAACGATCCGTATCGGATAGTGCTGTGACCCAGAGCAGGACGATCACCCAGGACCACGCTTCTGATCTTCCTCTTCCCCCCATTCCCCCGACTCCCGCCCCCGCCGCTGCGACTTCGCCCCGCGCTGCTGCGGCTTCGCCCGCCGCCCCGAAGGCTGCCCAGCCCCGGTACAGCCGGGCTGCGCTGGCCCTCATCCTGGCCGCCTCGTTCATGGTCGTGCTCGATTTCAGCATCGTGAATGTGGCCCTGCCCTCCATCCAGCGTGAGCTGGGCTTCGCCGCCTCGGCCGCGCAGTGGGTGGTCACCGGGTACGCGATCACGTTTGGCGGGCTGCTCATTCTCGGCGGCCGGGCGGCCGACCTGTTCGGCCGCCGCCGGATGTTCGTGACCGGGCTGATCGCCTTCTCCGCCGCCTCCCTGGCCGGCGGCCTGGCCCAGGATCCTGTCCTGCTGGTCGCGGCGCGGGCGGTGCAGGGCGCGGGTGCGGCCCTGGTCGCCCCGGCCGCCCTCTCCCTGATCACCACCGGCTTCCCCGAGGGCCCGCCGCGCACCCGGGCGCTCGGCCTGTACGGCGCGACCGCGTCCATCGGGTTCGTGGCTGGGCAGGTGCTGGGCGGCGTCCTGGTGGAGTTCACCAGCTGGCGCGCGGTGTTCCTGGTCAACGTGCCGGTCGGGCTGGCTGCGGTGCTGCTCACCCCGCGGCTGCTGGGCCGCGGCCGGGAGCACCGCCAGCGGCGGAGCCTCGACGTGACCGGCGCGCTGCTCATCACGCTGGCGGTCGCCTCGGTGGTGTTCGCCGTGTCCGAGGGCGGCGCGGCCGGCTGGACCTCGCCGCTCGTGCTGGCCGCGGCCGGCCTGGCGGTGGCGGCGCTGGCCGGGTTCGCCGTGACCGAAGGTCACACCTCTGACCCGCTGGTCCGCGGTGATCTGCTCCGCCTTGGCTCGCTTCGCAAGGGCGGCGCGCTGATCATGCTGCTCGGCGTCTGGAACGGCGGCGAGATGCTGGTCCTGTCCCTGTACTTCCAGCAGGTCCTGCACGACTCACCGCTGATGACCGGGCTGGCCATCGCCCCGCAGGGTGTGGTCGGCTTCACCGCCGGGCTGACCGGCGCCCGGCTGGCCGCGCGGCTGGGCCTGCAGCGGCTGCTGGTGCTGACCAACGCCGTGGCCACGGTAGGTTTCCTGCTGCTCACGCACTTGCCCGCCACCGGCGGGTACAGCCCGTTGCTGGCCGCGGTGACCTTCGTCGGCTTCGGCACGGCGGGCACCGCGTTCGGCGCGATGGTCACCGCGAGCCGGGGGGTGGCCGACGGCGACCAGGGCTTCGTCGGCGGGGTGATCAACACCAGCCGCCAGATCGGGGCCGGGGTCGGCGCCGCGCTGCTGCCCGCCATCGCGCTGACCGCCAGCCACGGCGGCCACCTGGCCGGGGTCGGCGGCGACCGGACCGCGATGCTGGCCGGGGCGGTCGTGGCCGGGCTGGCCACGCTGATCGCGCTGGCACACCGGCGCACGCCCCGCGAGCCGGCCCGCTGCGGCCCGTGAACGGTGCGTGTTAAAGATGAAAGCAACAACCTCCGCAACGAAGACCACCAAGGGGATGACGACATGAGCTCTGCCGAGGGGACCGGGGCGCTGCCGCGGGTAGCCGTGCTGGGTGCCGGGACGATGGGCCGCGGGATGACTCACAGCCTGCTCCGCAATGGGTTCACGGTGGATGTCTGGGACCGGACCGCGGAGAAAGCCGCTGCGCTCGCGGCCGACGGCGCGACGGCCCGTGAGGATGCACCGGACGCGGTGCGCGAGGCGGACGTGGTGATCACCATGGTCGCGGACGCGGATGCGGTGAACGAGCTGGCCTTCGACTTCGGGATGCTGGCGGCGATGCGGCCGCAGTCGGTCTGGGCCCAGATGGGCACGATCGGCGTGGCCGCCGCCGAGGAGCTGGCCACCCGGGTCAGCAAGGAGCGGCCCGACGTGTCCTTCGAGGACGCGCCGGTGTCCGGAACCCGTGAGCCGGCCGAGAATGGCCAGCTGCTGATCCTGGCGTCCGGCCCGGAGCAGGCCAGGCCGGTGCTGGAGCCGGTGTTCGCCGCGCTCGGCCGGGAGACCAGGTGGGTCGGCGAGGCCGGCGCGGGCAGCCGCCTCAAGCTGGTCATGAACTCCTGGCTGGTCTTCCTGGTCGAGGGGGCAGCGGAGATCATGGCCCTGGCCGACTCGCTGGACGTGGACCATCAGCAGGTGCTGGGCTTCCTCAAAGCCGGGAACCTGGCTAACCCGGCCGCGGCGGCCAAGTTCGCCAAGATGGACGCGGCGGACGACTCGCCGGACTTCGCGCTGCAGTGGGCGCTCAAGGACATCCGGCTGGCCATGGAGGCCTCCGGCCGCCGGCTGCCGATGCTGGACGTGGTCCGCGAGCGGTGGGCCGCGCTCGTCGACCAGGGTCTGGGGGACCGCGACGTGAGCGCGGCCCGGCACGGCCTGGGCTAGCGGCGGCCCTGCCCGCCACCCCCAGGCGCCCAGAGCCGGCTGGCGAGCGCGGCCCACGAGCTCGATCCCCAGGGCGCACCCATCCCCGGGCCATCGCCGCCTGCCCGGCTAGCTCCACCACCAGCACCATGGGTCACATTGATCACGGGCGGGCCCCTCTCGGCGGGGCTCACCCGGCCAGTGTGACTCGTGGGACCGGGCCCGGCGGGCCGGCGTCCGGCTCTGGGCAGCCTGCCGGGTTAGAGTGCTGGTCGTGGACAGCCGGCGGCGGATACCGCGCACGGACACGCTGCTGGCGCAGCCTCCGTTCACCGAGGCCGTCGGCCGGCTGGGTGCCACCCGGGTCAAGGAGGCGATCACCGCGGCCCAGGACCGGGCCCGCAGGGGCGAGATCGCGCCGGAGGACGTGCCCGACCTGGCCGCCACGCTGCTGCCGGCCAGTGCCACGACGCTGCGCCCGGTCATCAACGCCACCGGGGTGCTGCTGCACACCAACCTCGGCCGCGCCCCGCTGTCCGCGGCGGCGCGGGCCGCCCTGGCCGTGAGCGCCGGGTCCACCGACGTGGAGTACGACCTGGCCACCGGCCAGCGGGCCCGGCGCGGCCGCGGCGCCCTGGCTGCGCTGCGCGCAGCCTGCCCGGCCGCGGAGGACGTGCACATCGTCAACAACAACGCGGCGGCGCTGGTCCTGGCGGCGACCGCGCTGGCCAGCGGCCGCGAGATCATCGTCAGCCGCGGCGAGATGGTGGAAATCGGCGACGGGTTCCGCCTGCCCGACCTGCTGGCCTCGACGGGAGCCCAGCTGCGGGAGGTCGGCACCACGAACCGGACCACGGCCGCGGACTATGCCGCGGCGATCGGGCCGGCCACCGGCTTCATCCTCAAGGTGCACCCGTCGAACTTCCGCGTCCTGGGCTTCACCAGCGAGGCGACGATCGCTGAACTGGCCGCCATGACCGCCCGGACCGGGACCCCGGACCCGGTTCCCGTGGTAGCGGACATCGGCTCCGGGCTGCTGGCCCCCGAGCCGGTACTGCCCGACGAGCCCGACGCGGCCACCGCGCTGGCCAGCGGCGCCGACCTGGTCACCGCCAGCGGGGACAAGCTGCTCGGCGGCCCCCAGGCCGGGCTGATACTCGGCCGGGCCGGCCTGATCACGGCATTGCGGCGGCATCCGCTGGCCCGGGCGCTCCGGGTGGACAAGCTGACCCTGGCCGCGCTGGAGGCCACCCTCCGCGGCCCGGCCACGCCGACGGCCGTTGCCCTGCACGAGCCCGTCCAGCGGCTCCGGGAGCGGGCCGGGCGGCTGGCCGCGGACCTGGCCCGGGCCGGGCTGGACGCCCGGGCTGCCGCCAGTGACGCGGTGGTGGGCGGCGGTGGCGCACCCGGGGTCCGGCTGCCGAGCGCCGCGGTAAGTCTCCCGGCCACGTTCGGGTCCTCGTTGCGGAAAAATAACCCACCGGTGGCCGGACGGATCGAGGACGGCAGGCTGCTGCTGGACCTGCGGACCGTCGATCCCGCGGACGATGCCACGCTGCGTGCGGCCGTGCTTGCCGTGGCGCGGGGTCAGGCCCCGATGCGGCCGTAGTCGTCTTCGAGCCGGACGATGTCGTCCTCGCCGAAGTAGTCGCCGTGCTGGACTTCCACGAACACCAGCGGGTCGGTGCCGGTGTTGCGGATCCGGTGCGCGGCACCGAGCCCCACGTCGACCGTGTCGCCCCGCCGGACCTCGATGTCGGCACCATCCAGGGTGACCACGCCCTCGCCGCGGACCACGAACCAGTGCTCGGCCCGGCGCGAGTGCCGCTGATAGGACAGCCGCTGCCCGGGATGCACCTCGATGGTCTTGACCTTGAAGTCCCCGGCCTCGGCCAGGACCGTGTAACCGCCCCAGGGGCGCTCGGTGTGCTCTGTCACCACCCCATAGTTGCGGATTCCCGGCCGCGACGGGGCGCATCGGCGGCCGAGAAGGCTAAGTGATGGCAATGTTGTCGTCGAGGCCCGGGATTCACGCCGGGGACGCGGAACGTCCTGGTTTCCGGGGCGGTCCCCGCGCCCGCCCGATACCTTGACGTCGAGATAAACTCGTTCTAGCGTGGACACGCTCATTTAACTTGATATCGAGATACTTCACTGGTGCAGGAGGCGGACCCTGATGACCGCGAATAGCTTCGGCAGCCTGGCGACGTTGCGGGTCGGCGAGGCCGAGTACCAGATACACCGGCTCGATGCGGTAGACGGTGCGGCAGACCTGCCGTTCAGCCTGAAGATCCTGCTCGAGAACCTGCTGCGCACCGAGGACGGCCGTAACGTCACCCCGGACCACATCACCGCGCTCGCCCAGTGGGATCCGGCGGCCGAGCCCTCGAGGGAGATCCAGTTCACCCCGGCCCGGGTGATCCTGCAGGACCTGACCGGCGTGCCCGCGGTCGTGGACCTGGCCACCATGCGCGAGGCCATGCGGGACCTGGGCGGTGACCCGGGGAAGATCAACCCGCTGGTCCCGGCCGAGCTGGTCATCGACCACTCGGTGGTGGCTGACATCTTCGGCCGCCCGGACGCGTTCGACCGGAACGTCGAGCTGGAGTTCGGCCGCAACCGCGAGCGATTCCAGTTCCTGCGCTGGGGCCAGGAGGCGTTCAGCCAGTTCAAGGTGGTGCCGCCGGGCACCGGGATCGTGCATCAGGTCAACATCGAGCACCTCGCCCGGGTCGTGATGGCCCGCGACGGGGCCGCCTATCCGGACACCTGCGTGGGCACCGACTCGCACACCACCATGCAGAACGGGCTCGGCGTGCTCGGCTGGGGCGTCGGCGGCATCGAGGCCGAAGCGGCCATGCTCGGCCAGCCGATCAGCATGCTGATCCCGCGGGTGGCCGGCTTCCGGCTCACCGGGGAGCTGCCGGCCGGCGCGACCGCCACCGACCTGGTTCTCACCATCACCCAGCTGCTCCGGCGGCACGGCGTGGTCGGCAAGTTCGTGGAGTTCTACGGCGACGGGGTGGGCGCGGTGCCGCTGGCCAACCGGGCCACGATCGGCAATATGAGCCCGGAGTTCGGCTCCACCTGCGCGATCTTCCCGATCGACGAGCAGACGATGGAGTACCTCCGGCTGACCGGCCGCCCGGCGCAGCAGGTGGCCCTGGTCGAGGCCTACGCCAAGGAGCAGGGCCTGTGGCACGACCCGGCCGAGGAACCGCGCTACTCCGAGCAGCTCACGCTCGACCTGTCCACCGTGGTCCCGTCGATAGCCGGGCCGAAGCGGCCGCAGGACCGGGTGGCCCTGACCGACGCCAAGGAGTCGTTCCGCGAGGCGCTCGGCAACTACGTGCAGCTTGACCGGCTGGATGAGGACGTGGCCGGCACCTTCCCGGCGTCCGACCCGTTCACGGCGGACCGGGAGAACGGCGGCGCCGACCAGCCGGCCGGAAGGCCGGCGGCCTCCGGCACCGGGCGCCCGTCCCATCCGGCCGAGGTGACCCTGGAGGACGGGACCAAGACGTCGGTGGACCACGGCTCGGTGGTGATCGCGGCCATCACGTCGTGCACCAACACCTCGAACCCATCGGTCATGGTCGGCGCCGCGCTGCTGGCCAAGAAGGCGGTCGAGGCCGGGCTGGCCACGAAGCCGTGGGTGAAGACCACGCTGGCGCCCGGCTCCAAGGTGGTCATGGACTACTACGAGCGTGCCGGGCTGGTGCCCTACCTGGACAAGCTGGGCTTCAACCTGGTCGGCTACGGCTGCACCACCTGCATCGGGAACTCCGGGCCGCTGCCCGAGGCGATCAGCGCCGGGGTGGCCGAGAACGACCTGGCCGTGGTGTCGGTGCTGTCCGGGAACCGGAACTTCGAGGGCCGGATCAACCCCGACGTGAAGATGAACTACCTGGCCTCCCCGCCGCTGGTGGTCGCCTACGCGCTCGCCGGGAGCATGGACTTCGACATGGAGCAGGAGCCGCTGGGCCACCGGCCCGACGGCACCCCGGTGTATCTCCGCGACATCTGGCCCACGCCCGCCGAGATCGACGACGTGGTCCAGCACGCGGTGGCGGCGGAGATGTTCACCCGCGACTACGCGGACGTGTTCGAGGGCGACGACCGCTGGCGGGAACTGGACGTGCCCGCCGGGGACACGTTCGCATGGGAGCCCGACTCCACCTACGTCCGCAAGCCGCCCTACTTCGAGGGCATGACCGACACGCCCGCGCCGGTCAGTGACATCCACGGCGCCCGGGTGCTGGCCAAGCTGGGCGACTCGGTCACCACCGACCACATCTCGCCTGCCGGGGCGATCAAGACCGACGGCCCGGCCGGGGACTACCTGACCGGGCACGGCGTGGAGCGCAGGGACTTCAACTCCTACGGGTCGCGGCGCGGCAACCACGAGGTGATGATCCGCGGCACGTTCGCCAACATCCGGCTGCGCAACGAGCTCGCCCCCGGCACCGAGGGCGGCGTCACCGTCCATATCCCCGACGGCGAGCAGATGTCCATCTACGAGGCCTCCCGCAAGTACGCGGAAGAGGGCACCCCCCTCGTCGTGCTGGGCGGCAAGGAGTACGGGTCCGGCTCGTCCCGGGACTGGGCGGCCAAGGGCACCCTGCTGCTCGGCGTGCGGGCCGTGCTGGTCGAGTCGTTCGAGCGGATCCACCGCTCCAACCTGATCGGCATGGGGGTCCTGCCGCTGCAGTTCCAGCCGGGGGAGTCGGCGGCCTCGCTCGGACTGACCGGGCAGGAGGTCTTCGAGATCACCGGCATCGAGGAGATGAACTCCGGCACGGTCCCGCGTGAGGTGACGGTCCGCGCGGACGGCACCGAGTTCCGGGCCGTGGTGCGGATCGACACGCCCGGGGAGGCGGAGTACTTCCGGCACGGCGGGATCATGCAGTACGTGCTGCGCTCGCTGCTCGGCTGAGCGGGCAGCCCTGAGCGCGCCCCCGGTGCCCGGGCGGCCCGGGCACCTGGGCTCGCCCGCCGGCCCGGGATGACTCTCGCGGTAGCGTGTCCGGGAAATGCCCGATCCCGACGCACGCACCGCGCCATCGCCGCCGCGGGCCGGCCGCTATACCCGGACCGGGGTCCTGCTCGTCGCGGGCGTTCTCGCCATCGCGTTCAACCTGCGCGCCGCGATCACCAGCCTGCCGCCGCTGTTCCCGGAGCTGTCCAGCCGGCTGCACCTGCCGCCGGCCTCGATCTCCGTCCTGGCGTCGCTCCCGGTGCTTGCGTTCGGCGTGTTCTCCGGGGTGGCCGCCCCGCTGAGCCGCCGGTTCGGCGAGGAACGGGTGCTGGGCGGCGCAGTGGTCCTGCTGGCCGCGGGCCTGCTGCTGCGGGGCGTGGCACCGGGCGTGCTGCTGTTCCCAGGCACGGCGCTGGCCGCGGCGGCCATCGCGCTGCTGAACGTGCTGCTGCCCAGCCTGGTCAAGCGGCGCGCGCCCGAGCGGGCCGGGCTGCTGATCGGGCTCTACCTGCTCAGCCTGTCCGCGGGCTCCATCCTCGCGTCGCTGATCGCGGTGCCTGTCTATAACGAGTCCGGCGGCTCGGTCCCGCTGTCCCTGGCCGTGTGGGCGCTGCCCGCGCTCGCCGCGGCCGTGGTCTGGCTGCCGCAGCGCAGGTACCGGACGGTGCCGCGCGTCCCGTCCGTCCAGCCTCAGCAGCTCCCGGAAACACAGCAGCCCCACGAACGGTCTGTCCGTCCGACTGCCCCGCTCAAGGTCTCCAGGTACGCGCTGACCTGGCAGGTCACCGCGTTCATGGGGTTGCAGAGCCTGACCTTCTACGCGGCGCTGTCCTACCTGCCGACGATGTTCCGGGACCGGGGGGTGAGCGCCGGCGCCGCCGGTACGCTGCTCGCCCTGACGGGCGTGGGCGGGGCGGTCGGCTCGCTGCTGATCCCGGTCTTCGCACACCGGGCCCGGAACCAGCGGGCGCTGGTCGCGGGCACCGTGGCCGCCAGCGCTGCCGGCCTGGCCGGGGCCTGGTTCGCCCCGCTCGGCGGCGACGTGGTCTGGGTGCTGGTGCTCGGCCTGGGCCAGGGTGCCTCGCTCGGCCTCGCCATCTTCTTCACCATGGCCCGGGCCCCTGATCCGCGGGCCGCCGCGTCGCTCTCGGGATTCGCGCAGAGCGTGGGGTACCTGGTCGCCACCACCGGCCCGCTGGCGGTCGGCTTCCTGCACTCGGCACTCGGTGGCTGGACCGTCCCGGTGGTGGTGCTGCTGGTGATCACCGGGCTGCAGCTCGTCGTCGGCTGGCCCGCCGCCCGGGCCGTCACCCTGCCGAGCGTCGGCTGATCTGCTGGGCTGTCACCCTGCGGGGCGCTCAGCCACCGTCGGGGACGGACCGCCCACCTGTCCCGGCCAGCACGGCTTGCGCCGGCTCCGGGACCGGGACCGGGACCTCAGCTCGCTGCGGGGACGGCCCGGAGATGGAGGTCCCGTCGTGGTGGTGAGATCCCCATTCCTTGTGCCTGAAGACGAACCAGAGCGGGATACCGGCGATCGCGAGAAAGAACACCGCGCATAGTCCCAAGCTCAGCCAGATCAACGGTGTCATTTGCGCCTCCGGTACAGCTACAGCGCTGCCGGACAGCGGCGCCTGCACACGAGATATGTGCACGCTGAGTATACGATTGATTACTATAAGTAGCAATTAGGCTCAGAGTCCGGGACGTTGCCCGGCCGCTCCCGGAACTGGGCCCAGGGCCGGCTGGCCCCGGGGCTGCCAGCGGGGCCTGCGGGAGTAGGTTCATTCCGTCATAGCGAAGGGGTGAGCGATGCTCGTGGCTGGGGTGGATTCGTCCACGCAGTCGACTAAGGTCCTGCTGTGCCAGGCCGAGGACGGCACGATCGTCGGCCGGGGCAGTGCCCCGCACCCGCCGGGCACCGAATGCGACCCGGCCGCCTGGTGGTCCGCCCTGGAGCAGGCCGGGCAGGGCCTGCTTGGCCGGGCCGGCGCGATCGGGGTAGCGGCCCAGCAGCACGGCATGGTCGTCGTCGACGAGGCGGGCGAGGTCATCAGGGCCGCCCTGCTGTGGAACGACCTGCGCTCCGCGCAGGCGGCCCGGGAGCTCATCGCCGAGCTGGGCGGCCCGGCCTGGTGGGCGGAGCAGACCGGGAGCGTGCCCAGCGCCTCGTTCACCGTCACCAAGCTGCGCTGGCTGGCCGAGCACGAGCCGGACCACGCGGCCCGGGTCGCCCGCGTGATGCTGCCGCATGACTGGCTGACCTGGCGGCTCGCTACGCAGGGGCCGGGCCGGGCTGGCGCAGGCGCGGCCGAGCCGGTCACCGACCGCGGCGACGCCTCCGGGACCGGCTACTTCTCGCCCGCGGAGAGCCGGTGGCTGCCCGAGGTCGCCGCGGCGGCGCTCGGCCACCAGCCCGGACTGCCCCGGATCGCCCAGCCCAACGAGGTCGTCGGCGAGACCGCCGGCGGGGCCATCCTGGCCCCCGGAACAGGCGACAACATGGGCGCTGCCCTCGGGCTCAGCCTGGAACCCGGTGAGATGGTCATCTCGATCGGCACCTCGGGGACCGCCTACGCGGTCACCGAGCGGGCCGCAGCGGATGAGTCGGGCATGGTCGCCGGGTTCGCCGACGCCACCGGCCGGTTCCTGCCGCTGATCGCCACCGTCAACGCGGGCCTGGTGCTGTCCACGGTCGCCGCCCTGATCGGCACCGACCTGGACGGGCTGTCGGCCCGGGCGCTGACCGCCGAACCGGGCGCGGGCGGCATCGCACTGCTGCCCTACCTCGACGGCGAGCGGTCCCCGAACCGGCCCGACGCCACCGGCGTGCTCCGGGGCCTGACCACGCGGAACGCGACCGGAGCCAACCTCGCCCGGGCCGCGATCGAGGCCGTGCTCGGCACCCTGGCCGAGGCCGCCGACCTGATCGCGGCGCAGGGCGCGTCCCGCGAACGGGTGCTGCTGATCGGCGGGGGCGCCCGGTCCGAGGCGGCGCGCCGCCTGGCCCCGGGCATCCTCGGCGTGCCCGTCCTGGTGCCGGCGCCGGAAGAGTACGTCGCGCTCGGCGCAGCCAGGCAGGCCGCGTGGGCCCTGGCGGGCACGCCCGGGCCACCCGGATGGCCGCGCCACTCGCCGGAGGAATACACCGGGGCGGCCGAGCCGGTGGTCCGCCAGCGGCTCGCCTGGCTCCGCCAGGCCACGGCGGACTGGGATACCGCAGGCTGGGACACGCCGGTCTGGGATGGGTGATCGCCCAGGCTGATACTGGAAGAGCTCATGTACTGGAAGAGCTCATGCTGGACGGGCTCCGGCGAAGGGGCCTGCTATGGAAAGGACTGGCTGGTGACTGCAGACGCGTACGTGCCGACTCCCGAGGACAAGTTCTCGTTTGGTATCTGGACGGTGGGCTGGCAGGGGGTGGACGTGTTCGGCGGGGCGGTCCGCCCGCCGATGGCCGCGGACCGGGCGGTGCGCAAGCTCGCCGAGCTGGGCGCGTACGGGGTGAATTTTCACGACAACGACGTGTTCCCGTTCGAGGCGTCGGACGCGGAACGGGACCAGAAGATCGCAGATTTCCGCCGCGCCCTCGACGACACCGGCGTGGTGGTGACCACGGCCACGACCAACCTGTTCGGCCACCCGATCTTCAAGGATGGCGCGTTCACCGCCGCTGACCGGGACATCCGCCGGTTCGCGCTGGCCAAGACGATGCGCAACCTGGACCTGGCCGCGGAGCTGGGGGCGAAGACGTACGTGTTCTGGGGCGGGCGGGAAGGCGCCGAGTCCGGTGCGGCGAAAGACATCCGGGCCGCGCTGTCGCGGTACAAGGAAGGCCTGGACCTGCTGGCGGGGTACGTGCTCGAGCAGGGGCACGACCTGCGGTTCGCGATCGAGCCAAAGCCGAACGAGCCGCGGGGTGACATCCTGCTGCCCACCGCCGGGCACGCGCTGGCCTTCATCAACGAGCTGGAGCACGCCGAGATGGTGGGCATCAACCCGGAGGTCGGGCACGAGGAGATGGCGTCGCTGAACTATGCGCACGGCATCAGCCAGGCGCTGTGGCACGGGAAGCTGTTCCACATCGACCTGAACGGGCAGAACGGGCCGCGGTATGACCAGGACCTGCGGTTCGGGAACGGGAACGCCCGGGGCGCGTTCTGGGTGGTGGACGCGCTGGTGTCCGGCGGCTACGACGGGCCGGTGCATTTCGACTACAAGCCGCCGCGGACCGAGAACGACGAGGGCGTGTGGGTGTCCGCGGCGGCGTGCATGCGCAACTACCTGATCTTGCGCGACAAGGTGACCGCGTTCCGGGCCGATCCGGAGGTCAGGGCGGCGCTGGCCGCGTCGGGGGTGGAGAACCTGGCGGTGCCGACCATGGCGGAGGGGGAAACCTGGCGTGACGTGGCCGGCTACACCCCCGACATCGACGCCCTCGCCGCCCGCGGCCTGGGCTATGAGCACCTCGACCAGCTCGCCCTCGAGCACCTCTACGGCATCCGGTAGCCGGTCCCGGCGGGCTGGCCAGGGGCGTGCTGTCCTGGCCAGCCCGCCGCCCTGCAGCGGGCCAGAACTGCGGGCCATGATCGGATCATTGTTCATCCCCTGGGGGAGCGTCGTGGCGCGGATGTGGGTAATGTGCCGCAGATGCCGGTAATGCCCGGACATGCTGGCCGGCCACGATGTCCCGGCGGCCAGCCCCGGGCAAACGGCAGGAGACGGTCTCCGGGCCGGGAAGGCGAGCCTTCCGTGCCCGGCACGAGCCCGGCGAAATAGACTCGCCACAGATCCGCGCTTCTCACATGAGGGAGCAGCCCAGGTGACCCTGCTGGAATCCATCTCCGGCCCGCGAGACCTCAAGCAGCTGGATCCCGACCAGCTGCCCGTCCTGGCCAGCGAGATCCGTGACCTGCTGATAGAGACGGTCTCGCGGACGAGCGGTCACCTCGGGCCCAACCTCGGGGTGGTCGAGCTGACCATCGCCATGCACCGGGTGTTCGACTCGCCGGTGGACAAGATCGTGTTCGACACCGGCCATCAGTCGTACGTGCACAAGCTCCTGACCGGCCGGGTTCCCGAGTTCGGCACGCTGCGCCAGCGCGGCGGGCTGTCCGGCTACCCCTCTCGCGCCGAGTCCGAGCATGACGTGGTGGAGAACTCCCACGCGTCCACCAGCCTGTCCTACGCCGATGGGCTGGCCAAGGCGTACCGGCTGCGCGGTGAGACCGACCGGACCGTGGTCGCGGTCATCGGCGACGGCGCGCTGACCGGCGGCATGGCCTGGGAGGCGCTGAACAACATCGCGGTGGCCAGGGAGAGCAGGCTGGTCATCGTGGTCAACGACAACGGCCGGTCCTACCAGCCGACCATCGGCGGGCTAGCCCATCACCTGGCCACGGTGCGGATCAACCAGCGCTACGAGAACGTGCTGGACTATATCAAGACCACGCTGACCCGGACCCCCGTCGTCGGGCCGCCGATCTACGGCACGCTGCACGGGATGAAGAAGGGCCTCAAGGACGTTCTGCAGCCCCAGGTCCTGTTCGAGGACCTTGGCCTGAAGTACCTGGGCCCCATCGATGGCCACGACGAGCAGGCCATGGAGGCAGCACTGCGCCGGGCCCGCGACTTCGGCGGCCCGGTGATCGTGCACGCGATCACCCGGAAAGGCTTCGGGTACCAGCTCGCCGAGGACAACGAGGAGGACCGGCTGCACCAGGTGCCGGCGGCGGCCCCGGCCGGCCAGGCCCCGGGTGTGCCCAAGCGGACCTGGTCGGAGGTGTTCGGCGACGCGCTCGTCTCGGTCGGCGGGGGGCGCCCCGATGTGGTGGCGATCACCGCGGCCATGCTGCACCCAACCCAGCTGGCCCCCTTCGCGAAGATCTACCCGGACCGGGTCTTTGACGTGGGCATCGCCGAGCAGCACGCCGTGACCATGGCGGCCGGGCTGGCCATGGGCGGCCTGCACCCGGTCGTCGCGATCTATGCCACATTCCTCAACCGGGCCTTCGACCAGCTGCTGATGGACGTGGCCTTGCACAGGCTGCCCGTCACGTTCGTGCTGGACCGGGCCGGGGTGACCGGCCCGGACGGGGCCAGCCACAACGGGATGTGGGACGGCTCGATCCTGCAGGTCGTCCCGGGTCTGCGCATCGCGGCCCCGCGGGACGCGACCCGGATCGCCGAGCTGCTGAACGAGGCGGTGGCGATCAGCGACGGGCCCACCGTGGTCCGCTTCCCCAAGGGCAGCGTCGGCAGCGAGGTGGACGCGATCGGGCAGCTGGGCGGCATGGACGTGCTCCGCCGGCCGGACGGCGGAGCGTCCCCTGACGTGCTCCTGGCCGGGGCCGGCCCGATGGCGCTGACCTGCCTCGTCGCCGCGGACCGGCTGGCCGATCAGGGCATCGGGGTGACCGTGGTCGACCCGCGCTGGGTCAAGCCGGTCGATCCGGCCCTCGTCGATGAGGCCCGGCAGGCCCGCCTGGTGGTGACGGTCGAGGACAACGGCGTCACCGGCGGGTTCGGCGACGCCGTGTGCCGGCTTCTCCGGGACGCCGGGGTGACCACTCCGGCCCGGACCTTCGGCCTGCCCCAGCGGTTCCTGGCGCACGGCTCGCGGGACGAGATCCTCGAGGAGGTCGGCCTGGTCCCGCAGCACCTGGCCCGGCAGATCACCGAGGCCGTGGCGCAGCTGGACCCGGTGCTGGCGGAAAACCCCCGGGGATAAGGCCCCGGGGGGAGGAGACTCCAGGAGAGCATCCTGGAGGAGGAGAACGGTGGGGTTGCGTCCGTGACGACACTCGAGGTCGCCGTGGTGGGCTCTGGCCCGGCCGGCATTTACACGGCTGAGGCGCTCATCAAGCAGACCGCCGCGCTCGCCCCGCCGGGGACCGTGCGGGTGGACGTGCTGGACCGGCTGCCCACGCCCTATGGCCTGGTCCGCTACGGCGTCGCGCCGGACCACCCGTCCATCCGGTCGATCGCCGGCTACCTCCGTGGCGTGCTGGAGCACCCGGATGTGCGGTTCCTCGGTGGCGTGCACCTCGGTGACGACGTCACCCGGGAAGACCTGCTGGCCAGCTACGACGCGGTCGTCTACGCGACGGGGGCCATGCGGGACCGGCGGATGGGCATCCCCGGGGAGGACCTGCCCGGCAGCTATGCGGCCACCGACTTCGTCAACTGGTACTGCGGCCATCCAGACTCCTCGGCTGAGGCGTTCACCCTGGACGCAGAGTCCGTGGCCGTCGTCGGGGTCGGCAACGTGGCTGTGGACGTCGCCCGCATCCTGGTCAAGGACCCGGCCGCGCTGCACCCCACGGATATCCCCCAGTCGGTCCTGGAGGCCCTCACCGATAGCAAGGTCCGCGAGGTGCACATGATTGGCCGCCGCGGGCCCGCCCAGGCAAAGTTCACCACCAAGGAACTCCGTGAGCTGGGCGAGCTGGCTGACGTGGATATCGAGGTGCGGCCAGACGAGCTGGACCTGGATGCGTTCGACCCGACTGGGCAGAGCGCCCAGCTCGCGGACAGCGACCGCCGGGTCCGCGGCAACCTCGCCGTGCTGCGGGACTGGGCCGCGCGTCCCGCCGCGGGCGCCGGACGCAGGCTGGCGATCCGATTCTGGCTCCGCCCGGTCGAGGTCGCGGGCACGGAGCGGGTATCCGGGCTGACCGTGGAGCGCACCCGGCTGGACGAGCAGGGCCGCTTCACCGGGACCGGCGAGTACGAGACGATCCCGGCGCAGATGGTGTTCCGCAGCGTCGGCTACCAGAGCGTGCCGCTGGCCGGGGTGCCCTTCGACGAGAACACCGCCACGGTACCCAACGCCGAGGGGCGGGTCCTGGGTCCGGATGGCTCGCCGCTGCCGGGGGAGTATGTCGCGGGCTGGCTCAAGCGCGGCCCTACCGGGGTGGTGGGCACGAACAAGTCTGACGCGGCCGGGACCGTCCGGTCCCTGCTCGCTGACCTGGGCGCCCGTGCTCCCGGGGCGGGCGGGGCGCCCGCGGACCAGCCCGCCCGGCGGCCGTTCACGGAGGTGCTGGCCGCGCGCGGGGTGCGGCCGGTGACCTACATCGACTGGCTCCGGGTCGAGGCCGCCGAGACGGAGCTGGCCAGTGCGCTGGGCCGCGGCGAGCGGGTGAAGATCGGTGACCGGGGGGCCATCGAGGCGCTGTGCCGCCCTTCTGCGGACTGACCAGGGCCGCGCTGCGCGGGGTCACCCGTGCTGGCCAGCCCCGGGCTGGCCCTGGTCGGGAGGCCGCCATCGCCGCTGGCCTGACCCGGACTGGCCCTCGGCTTCGCCATGCGGGTCAATGACTCTCTATTGAACTGGGCAAACACGACCCTTAGTGATATTGAAAACAGGGGGTCCGGCAGTCTTGACGCTCGGGGCACTGGGGACAATGACGACATGAGTGTCGGTGAGGTCAGCTTCCAGCAGAGTAAGGACGAGATGGGCACGAGCGGAGCGCCCGATCCTGCAGGCGCGAAGCCGGCTGACGATCTGCCTCCCGACCGCTACATCGAGCGCGAGGGAAGCTGGCTCCGGTTCAACCAGCGGGTGCTCGAGCTGGCCCAGGACGACACCGTTCCGTTGCTCGAGCGGGTGCGCTTCATGGCCATCTTCGCCAGCAACCTCGACGAGTTCTTCATGGTCCGGGTCGCGGGCCGGATGCGCCGGATGGCCACCGGGCTGCCGGTGGAGGGTGTGACCACGGAGATGGCCCCCGACCAGGTGCTGGAGAACACGCTGGAGACGGCGCGTGAGCTCACCCTGGAGCACGCAGAGTACTTCGACACCACCGTCCGCTCGCTGCTGGCCGAAGAGGGCATCGAGATCCTGCACTGGAAGGAGCTCTCCGAAGAGGAGCAGCACGAGCTGCAGCAGCTCTTCCGGGACCGGATCTACCCGGTGCTGACCCCGCTGGTCGTGGATCCGGCCCACCCATGGCCGTATATATCCGGTTTGTCGCTCAGTCTCGCGGTCATGATCGCGGACCCGGATACGGGTGTGACCATGTTCGCCCGGGTCAAGGTGCCCCCGCTGCTGCCCCGCTTCATCAAGGTGGGGACGTACCGGTTCGTCCCGCTGGAAGACGTGATCGCCGCGCACCTGCCCGAGCTGTTCACCGGGCTGGACATCCTGGAGCACCACGTGTTCCGCGTCACCAGGACCCGGGAGCTGGAGGTAGACGAGGACGTCACCGAGGACCTGATGCAGTCGCTGGAGCGCGAGCTGCTGCGGCGCCGCTTCGAGCCCGCGGTCCGCCTCGAAGTGGAGGAAACGATCTCCCCCGAGGTGCTCGAGAGGCTGGTCACCGAGCTGGACGTGGATCGCCGGGCGGTCTACCACCTGCCCGGGCCGCTCGACCTCACCGGCCTGAACGCCATCGCTGACCTCGACATACGGCGGCTCAAGTACTCAGCCTTCGTCCCGTCGGAGTCGGCGTTCCCGCACGACGCGGACGTCTTCGCCACCCTGGACCGGCGGGACGTGCTGGTGCACCACCCGTACGACTCGTTCACCGCCACGGTGGAGCGGCTGACGGTGGAAGCGGCCGCCGACCCCCGGGTCCTGGCCATCAAGCAGACCCTGTACCGGACCAGCGACTCCTCGCCGATCGTCGAGGCGCTGATCGACGCGGCCGAGGCGGGCAAGCAGGTGGTGGTGGTGGTCGAGCTCAAGGCCCGCTTCGACGAGCGCGCGAACATCCTCTGGGCGCGCAAGCTGGAAGAAGCGGGCTGCCACGTGGTGTACGGGTTCGTCGACCTCAAGACGCACTGCAAGATGGCGCTCGTGGTCCGGGAGGAGCCGGACGGGTCGCTGCGGCGTTACTGCCACATCGGCACGGGCAACTACAACTCCTCCACCGCGCGGCTCTACGAGGACTACGGCCTGCTCACGTCGGACCCCGAGGTCGGCGGGGACGCCACGGACCTGTTCAACGTGCTCACCGGGTACAGCCGGAATACCGACTACCACCGTCTCCTGGTGGCCCCGACCGCCCTGCGGGCTGGGCTGCTGGGACGGATCGAACGGCAGATGACCTGGCAGCAGGAGGGCCGCCCGGCGCGGATCCAGCTGAAGTGCAACGCGATCGTGGACGAGGCCGTGATCGATGCGCTCTACCGCGCGTCCATGGCGGGCGTGCCGATTGACCTGTGGGCCCGCGGTATCTGCGCGCTGCGGCCGGGCCTGCCCGGCCTGTCCGAGACCATCCGGGTGCGGAGTATCCTCGGGCGTTTCCTGGAGCACTCGCGGATTTACGCGTTCGGCACCTCCGAGGACGACGAGGGCGAAGTCTGGATCGGCAGCGCCGATCTGATGCACCGCAACCTGGACCGCCGGGTGGAGGCCTTGTGCCGGGCCAAAACCCTCGCGCACCAGCAGGAACTTCGCGCGCTGATCGACCTGGCGATGGACGATGGCACAAGTTCCTGGTGGCTGGCCGGGGACGGCACGTGGGCCAGGCACCACCGCGACGCCGAAGGGAAGCCCTTGCGAGACCTGCAGCAGTACCTCCTTGAACGACGCGGTCACCCCACTGACGGCTGATGGCCTTGGGCGGGGAGTCTGGAGAGACCGAGATCCGGGCCGCCGGCGCTGTGCTCTGGCGGCCCGGAGCCACTGGGCCTGAGGTTGCGCTGGTCCACCGCAGCCGGTACGACGACTGGAGCTTGCCCAAGGGCAAGGCCCTGCCCGGCGAGCATGTCCTGCTGACCGCGGTGCGGGAGGTGGCCGAGGAGACGGGGGTCCGGGTGACCCTGGGGCGGCGCCTGCCGTCCACGCACTACCAGCAGCACGGCAACCGGCCGAAAACGGTGGATTACTGGGCGGCCAGAGCCGCGGACGGGCCGCAGCCCGGGTTCGTGCCGAACGATGAAGTGGACGAGGTCGGCTGGCTGGCGGTACCGGAGGCCCGGGACCGGCTGAGCTACCCGCACGACATCGGTGTCCTGGACGAGTTCGCGGTCGGCCCGCCTGACACGCAGCCTTTGATCCTGGTTCGCCACGCATCGGCGGGCAGCAAGGATCAGTGGCGGGCGGCGGATCATGACGACGACCTGAAGCGTCCGCTCGACCCGGTGGGCCGCCAGCAGAAAGAGGAGCTGGCACCGCTGCTCCGGTGCTACGGGACGGCCCGGGTGCTCAGCTCGGCCGCCGAGCGCTGCGCCGCCACCGTGCAGGCCTACGCGGACGTGACCAGGCAGCCCGTGCAGACCGACGCCGCGTTCACTGTGGGGCTGGGCAGCGCGGCGGACGCCCGCCGCCGGGTGGACGAGGTCCTGGGCGCCGGCCTGCCCGCGGTGATCTGCGGGCACCGGGAAAACCTCTCCGTGATCCTGGAGGAGGCCTGCGCGGTGCTCGGCGCGAAGGCCCGCGAGAGCCAGCCGCTGCCGCTGGGCGGGTTCTGGGTGCTGCACGTCGGGTGGAACGCGCTGGCGTCCCTGGAGGAGCATCACCTGACAGGCAGCTGAGGCGGCCGGCACCCGGTCCGCCCAGCTCAGGCGCCCGCAGGGCTCCAGTCCAGGGTGGCCGGCAGAGCCCCTTCGAAGATCAGCAGCCACCGCTTGATCTCGATGCCGGTGCCGCCGCTGTAGCCACCCAGCCCGTTGCCCGCGACCACCCGGTGGCAGGGCACGATCAGCGGCAGCGGGTTCGAGCCCATGATCCGCCCGATGGCCCGCGCCGGGAGTGAGATCCCGTCTGGCCCGGCGACGGCGCGCTGCGCCAGGTCCCCGTACGTGGCCGTCTCCCCGTAGCCGACCGAGTCGTAGAGCACCGACAGCACCTGGTGCTGGGCCCGGGAACAGCCGGACCAGTCCAGCGGCAGGTCGAAGTGCCGGCGCTGCCCGGCAAAGTACTCCGCCAGCTGGTCACGGGCCGCGCTCAGCAGCCCGGTGCTGGCCTGGCCAGTACCGCCCTGCCCGGCGCTGGCCTGGGCCGTCTCGCGCCGGCTGGCGCCGCCGGGCGCCCTGAAGTACAGCTGGGCCACACCCGCCGGGGTGCAGCCCACCGCGAGCGGCCCGACCGGTGAGCTCAGCGTGGCCCAGGCCAGTTCGGTCATCGTCGCATCCGCCTTCTGCCCGCTCCGCCCGGGGCCGGGCCGGCCGTGCCCGGCCCGTTCACGCGTCCTTGAGATTACGCACTCCTGCCGACATTTTCGCGGTGCCCCGGAGACCCGGGCTCATCCTGGACGGTGCCCTCCAGAGTCTGGATGAGCGCGTCGATCCGCGCGGTCTCCTCCGCGACCCGGTCCAGCAGCCGGTCGGAACCGCCGGGGCCAGGCTCGTCGTGAAGCCGGTAGTACTCGGTCAGACCAGCCAGGACGCTGACCAGCTTGCGCAGCTCGCGGCTGGTGTCCACGATGGCCTGCCGCCGCCGCTCGGTGACCCGGCGGGAGGCCAGGGCGGCCCCGCCGGCCAGGTCGCCAGGCGGGCCGGGCCCGGCGGCCGCGTCACCGGCCCGCTCGAGCTGGGTCAGCAGGACCGTCAGCGCGGGGGCTACGGCCCAGCAGCCCCGCGGTGGGCCTCCGGGGAGGCTGCTGGCCGGTGGCCCCGCGGTGGGTGCCCGGCCGGCGGCGATGGCCTCGGCCCGGTGCCCCAGCCAGGTAAGCGGCCAGAGCATGGCGCTGATCATCCAGGCGGCCAGGCCCCCGGCAGCCAGCACCACCAGGCCGCTCACGGCCAGCATGACGGCCCTCAGGTGGCCGGTGGCGTGGCCGATCCGGGCCAGGCTGAGGCTCACCACGAGGGTGCCCGGTGACCCGGGTCCGGCCGGGCTGACGTCGAGGACGAAGTCTTCCGCGGAGTAGGCGTACGGGATACGGTGCGCCCGGTAATGGATCGGCTCGGCGATGGCCAGGTAGCCGGCGCGGCCGGGCTGCACCGTCCCCGCCTGCCCAGCCGGGATGCCCGGCGCCGTCCGCATCACCAGCTGGCCACCGGAGTCACGCACCGCGATGCTCAGCGCGCCGGCCCCGGCTGCGGCCAGGCTGAGCCCGGCAGGCCCTGGTGCGGTCCGGGATAGCGGCGTGAGCAGGAACGGATGGCCGGCCAGCTGGCCCGCGTAGCCGCGCAGCAGCTGCCCGGCCTGCCGCGTCAGCTGGTCTCGGGCGGCCAGGCTGCCCGCTAC
Source organism: Streptosporangiaceae bacterium (assembly GCA_036509255.1). Lineage (GTDB taxonomy): Bacteria > Actinomycetota > Actinomycetes > Streptosporangiales > Streptosporangiaceae > RYN-230. The sequence continues at coordinate 66,195 of DATCFY010000058.1, read as the reverse complement.
GACGATGATCCCCGCGCCGGCGGCCAGCAGGCACACGGCCACGGCGGCGAGCCGCACCCTGAGCGAGGGGCGTCCGGGCCGCCAGGCGGGAAGCTCGCGGCGGGGCAAGCCGTCCTGGCCCATCCCACCAGTCTGCGCTCCGGGCTCCCGATCCGGTAGCCGTCCTCGCGGCCAGAGGCCTTACTCGTCGCCCTTCTCGGCCAGGCGGAGCAGGGCGCCCGCGATCGGCGCCGAGGTGAGCTGGACCTGCCACGGCCGGGCCCCGTAGCCCGACAGGCCGGCCGTCACCGCCTCCGCGGTCACCGGGTCCGGGGGCTGCCAGGCGAGCCTGCGCACCGAGTCGGGCTGGAGCAGGTTCTCGGCCGGCACCGAGTGCTCGTCGGAAAGGGCGGCGATGACCGCCCGCACGGCGGCCAGCCGCCGGGCCGCCTCGGGGTCGCGCTCGTGCCAGCGGTGCGCAGGCGGGGGTCCTTCCGACACCTGGGCGGAGGGCCGCGGAAGAGCCTGGTCTGCCTCCGCGTGCGCGCGGCGGATGGCGGCGAACCACTCCTGGGCGTGCCGCTTGGCCCCGCGGCCCTTGAACCCGGGCGCCCCGGCCAGCGCGGCGGCCGTGGCCGGGGCCGCGCGTGCCGCCTCCACGATGGCGGAGTCCGGCAGTACCCGGCCCGGTGACAGGTCACGCCGCTGGGCGATCCGGTCGCGCTCCAGCCACATTTCCCGGACGATGGCCAGGCCGCGCCGGGTACGCACACGATGGATGCCGGACGTGCGGCGCCAGGGTTCGGCCCGCGGCGCGGGCGGCCCGGCGTTGAGCACGGCCGTGAACTCCTGCCGACCCCACTCGTCCTTGTCCTGGGCCACCAGCTGTTCGGCCAGCGCGTCCCGCAGGTCCACCAGGACCTCGACGTCGAGGGCGGCGTACCGCAGCCAGTCCTCGGGCAGGGGCCGGGTCGACCAGTCCGCGGCCGCGTACCCCTTCTCCAGGGCCAGGCCGAGCACATTCTCGACCAGCGGGCCCAGCCCCACCCGGGGGTAGCCGAGGAGCCGCCCCGCGAGCTCGGTGTCGAACAGCTGGCGCGGCCGGTAGCCCAGATCCGCCAGGCACGGCAGGTCCTGGGACGCAGCGTGCAGCACCGCTTCGGTATCGGCCAGGACCTCGTCCAGCTCCGACAGGTCCGGGCAGGCGACCGGGTCGATCAGCACCGTCCCGGCGCCACGGCGGCGCAGCTGGACCAGGAAGGCCCGGTGCCCGTACCGGAAACCGGACGCCCGCTCGGCGTCCACGGCCACCGGCCCCTCGCCCGCGCCCAGCGCGCGGACGGCTTCGTGCAGTGCACCGGCGGACGTCACCAGTGGCGGCAAGCCGTCACGGGGCTCCAGCAGCGGGACAGCTGGTGGTCGTTCCGGTGGCTGGGCAGCGGCGGCCGCGTCCGTCTCGCCGGCCGCCGCGTCCGGGCTGGCCGGGTCGCTGGTGTCCGCCGGCCCCGGGGCCGGCGGCTGGTCTTCCTGGGCCATTACCGGAGCCGCCGGCTACTCGGCGGCAGCGCGGTCACGCCTTCCGCCAGGGGCGGGAGCCCGGCCGCCGCGCAGAGCGCGTCGCACCACGCGGTCAGGTGCCCATCCAGGATCTCCGGGCCGGGGGTCGTGTCCGGCGCCGCGGGCGACCAGGACGCGCGCAGCTCGAACCCGGTGACCGCGGGCTCGGACTCCTTGGCCCCGAAGCCCTCGGTGACGACTGTGGTCACGGTTCCGCTGGGCTCCGCGTAGCCGGCGGTGCGGTGGCCCAGCGCCTCGGTCAGCCAGGTCCAGCCCACCTGCCCGATGAGCGGGTCCTCGGCGATGTCCGGGTCCAGGTCTGCGCGGATGTAGGCGATAACGCGGAGGGGCCCGGCCCAGCCTTTCTGGCCTGCAGGGTCGTAGAGCAGGATCAGCCTGCCGCTGGCGATGTCGTCGTCCTCAACCTGGACGGTGACCGCGATCGCGCTCGCGTACGGGGCGAGGGTGCGGGGGGCCGGGACGTCCTCGAAGAACAGTTCCGGGCGCAGCCCGCCGATCTCGTCGCGCTGGGCCAGCAGGGCGGCCACGATGACACCGAAGCCGGCTGCCGCGTCGTCACCAGGCGGCATCGAGAGCCGGGCCGAGTCGCCCGCGGCCACTGGCCCGCTGACGTGCTTCATAAACTGAGCGTACGTCGTCGCCATGCGATGTCACGCGGCGCGCCCGGTCAGCTCCGCCGGGCGGACGGGCGGCCAGCTGGCGGGGAGGAGGCTGATGAGGACAGCAGCGCCGCAGGCGATGCAGTACCATTCCGGGCAAATACCCTCGAATGCGTCGCAGCAGCTTCCCGGATCGGGGTGTACCTGAGCGAACGCTCCAGTCTCAGCGCACTCGGCGCAATGGCCGTCGATCTCGTTCATGGTCTCGGGACCCTCCTCACCCAGTGGCGCCGCAGGCGTCCCCATCTGGGGGTTTTGGGCTGCGGTGCCAGGCAGGTGTCGATCGTGGCATGGGCAGCACGCGGATCGGTGGATCTCGGGCGGCGTGTCCCGATGTCACCTGGGCGGATGCTGCGGCTCAGCCCCCGTCCTGTGAGAGCATCGCAGATGTGAACGTGCAGCCCAAGCCCCTCGATGAGTCTCCGTTCCTGCTGGCCTGCCGCCGGCAGCCGGTGCCGTACACGCCCGTCTGGTACATGCGCCAGGCCGGTCGCTCACTGCCGGAATACCGCCGGGCGCGAGGCGGGATGCCGATGCTCAAGGCCTGTTTCCGGCCGGACGTGATTACCGAGATCACCCTCCAGCCACTGAGCCGGTACCCGGTGGACGCGGCCATCCTGTTCAGCGACATCGTGGTCCCGTTGCGGGCCGTCGGCCTGGATATCGACATCAAGCCGGGCGTCGGCCCGGTGATCGCGGAGCCGATCCGGGGGGAGCGGGACCTGGCCCGGCTGCGCCCGCTGGAGCCAGGGGATGTGGATTTCATCACCGAGGCGGTCACCGCGCTAGTGGCCGAGCTCGGGCCCACGCCGCTGATCGGCTTCGCCGGCGGACCGTTCACGCTGGCCTCCTACCTGGTCGAGGGCGGCCCATCCAAGAGCCACGACCTGACTAAGTCGCTCATGTACGGTGACCCGGGCCTGTGGAACGCGCTGCTCGGCAGGCTGGCCGACATCACGATCAGCTTCCTGCGGGTCCAGGTCGCAGCGGGCGCGTCCGCGATCCAGTTGTTCGACTCGTGGGCCGGTGCGGTCAGCCCGGAGGACTACCGGACCGGCGTGCTGCCGCACAGCAAGCGGATCCTGGAGGCTCTCGCTGACACCGGCGTGCCGCGGATCCACTTCGGCGTGGCCACCGGCGAACTGCTCGGCATGATGGGCGAGGCGGGCGCCGATGTAGTCGGGGTGGACTGGCGGGTCCCGCTGGACGAGGCCGTCCGCCGGGTGGAACCCGGCAAGGCGCTGCAGGGCAACCTGGACCCGGCGATCCTGCTCGCCCCGTGGGACGTGATCGAGCGGCGGGCCAAAGACGTCATCGGCCGGGGCCGGACCGCGGAGGGCCACATCTTCAACCTGGGACATGGCGTGCTGCCGGCGACCAACCCCGACGTCCTGGCCCGGCTGACCGACCTCGTCCACGAGGCGTCCGTGCGGGAACCAGCCGGCCCGTAGGGCACGCGGACGGCGGCCGTTCAGGTCTGGCCCGCGGGGTCGGGCGGCCCCTGGCCGGCGGGCGTACTGCGGCGGCGGCCGAACCAGCGGCGGGTGCAATAGGCGAGGTAGCCGAGCACGGCCAGGATCACGGCGAACGGGAGCGCGGCCCCGGCCCCGGTGAGCACCAGGGAGACCACCCGCACCAGGCCGTGCCAGCCCGCTGTCAGGCCGCCCACGAAACCGGCCGAATGATGCCGGGCGTGGTGCCGCGCGTGGGCGGAGGGGGCGACCAGGAGCACGTTCACGGTCCCGAAGGACGTCTCGTGAGCCAGGGCGCGCTGGCGGGCAAGCAGCGATTCCAGGCCGGACTCCTCGTTGTTGATCTGGTTCTGCACGGTGAGCAGGCCGCTGACCGAGCCCGCGTGGCTCAGCAGCCTGCGCAGCTGGCTGATCGCGGCCTGCGCTGAGGTCACCCGGCTGTTCACGTCGGCGACGGTCTGGGTGACGTCCTGGGCCTGCTGCGACATCGCCAGCCTGACGCCAAGCTGGGTGGACAGCGCGGCGAGGGTGGCCGGGTATGCGCTGACCGGGATCTTCAGCTGGAGGCTGACCGTGGACCGGTCCGGGTGCGCCCGGTTGAGCGCGGTGTTCTCACTGGACACGTACCCGCCCGCGGCGCGGGCCAGCTGCGTCGCCTGGGCCGCGGCCCGGGTGAGGTCGGCGGTCCGCACGGTCAGGCTGGCCGAGTAGATGATCGACGTGGGGGCGGGCCGCGACGTCAGGGAGATGCCCCCCTGGGCGGCCGATCCCTGAACGGCCGATCCCTGGGGAGCCGAGCCGTGCGCGCCGCCCGCGGCGACGGCCGCGGGTGCGGGCATCGCGGACGACGATGACCCGGAGCCCCCGGACGAGCATCCGGCGGCGATCAGGCAGGCCCCGGCGAGCAGCGCGCTCGACGCGGCGGCCCGGAACAGCAAAGACGATGTCATGCGGCTCGGACGCGCTGGGCAGCCATCCTGGTTCCGGCACCGGGGTCACAGCTTCGCAACGTCCTCGTCGCGTTCCGGGGCCGGCGTCCTGGTCCATGGCCGGAGCGCGAGCGCGGCGGCCGGGAACAGCAGCACAGACAGCAGTGAGGCGCCGATCAGGGCGGCCGCGCTGGCCGGGCTGAGCAGGCCGAGCTCGCTGCCCAGGTCTGCCACCACCACCGGGAAGGTCAGCGTGGTGGCCTGGAGCAGGCCGGCTGCGGCCGCGGGCGCGGTGCCCAGCTTGCGCCGGTACAGCAGGGCCGGGCCGCCGCGCACCACCGCGATCGCCAGCACCAGCAGCGGGACCAGCGCCAGCGACGAGGTGTGCGCCACGAGTGCCCGCACGTTGAACTGAACCCCGGTCATCACGAAGAACACCGGCACCAGGAACCCGTAGCCGATCGCCCGGAGCTTGGCCCAGTACCGTTCCTGGTTGGGCCGCTCGTCCCCGTCGGAGATGCCCACCACCATGCCGGCGATGAAGGCGCCGAGCAGCGCGTCCACGCCGAACTGGTGGGCCAGCGCGGTGAACAGCAGCAGGGTCACGAACGCGCCGCGGACCCGCAGCTGGCTGGTGTCCTCGTCAGTGTCGGCGAAGACCCGGGCCATCAGCGGGGTCCGCCACAGCCTCTTCAGCACCAGGGCGAGCAGCAGCGCGGCGGCCCCCATCGCCAGCACGTAGATCACCTGGACCAGGGTGGACTCGGGCTGGGCGGAGAACAGGATGGTCAGCAGGAGAAGCGAGCCGAACTCGCCGACCGAGCCAGCTATCACGAGGAGCTGGCCGAACTCGGTGGTGATCTCCTCAGCGTCGCGCAGGACCGGGACGAGCACCCCGAGCGTGCTGGCCACCAGGCAGAGAGCCAGCAGCCGCACGTCCGCGCCGGGCGCGATCGCGTGCAGCCCGAAGGCAACCGGGACGGCCAGCACCGCGGACACCAGGAAGGCGGTCCCGGCCAGCCGGAACGTTGGGCCCCGGAAGCGCTCCGGCCGCACGTCCTGCCCGGCCAGGAAGAGCAGGAAGCCCAGCCCCAGCAGGTACAGAACCTCGGCCGCGCCCTGAGCCCGGACCAGGCCCAGGACCTGCGGGCCGATCACGATCCCGGCCAGCACTTCGAGCACCACGGACGGCACGAGCCGCCGCGGTACCAGCCGTGCCGCCAGCGGCGCCAGGAAAGCGGCCACCGCCACCACGAGCAGCCCGCCGTACTGGATCGTCACCTGATCCGCCCCCCATGAGCATCTAGCCGCCTTCCCTGGGTGATCATCTACCTAGGTGGCCAGGCGGCACCCTTAGGGTGAACGGGTGAAGGAGTCTGACGCAAGGCACCCTGCGGCAGGGCAGTCCGGGGTCGGCCAGTCTGGAGCAGGCCAGTCTGGAGCAGGCCAGCCGGTAGTCGCGATTATCGGGGCCGGGATCGCCGGGCTGTCCGCGGCGTTCTTCCTCCGTGATGCACCGGTGCGGGTCGTCGTCCTGGAAGGATCGCCCCAGCTGGGCGGCAAGCTGTCTGTGGCCGAGGTCGCGGGGTCCGGCGTGGACGTGGGAGCCGAGGCCCTGCTGGCCCGCAGGCCCGAGGGCACGGGGCTGATCCAGGCGGCCGGCCTCGGCGGCGAGCTGGTCTCGCCGGGGACCACCACGGCCCGGATCTGGAGCCGCGGCGGGATGCACCGGCTGCCCGCCCGGCAGTTCATGGGCGTGCCCGCGGATATCGGGGAGCTGGGCCAGACCGGGCTGCTCTCGGCGGAAGGGCTGGCCCGGGCCAGCCGGGAGCCGGAGCTGCCCGCGACGCACCGGGACGGTGACGTGCCGGTGGCCAGCTTCGTGGCGGCGCGGTTCGGCCCGGAGATCGTGGACCGGCTGGTCGACCCGCTGCTCGGCGGGGTATACGCCGGGCGGTCGGAGGAACTGTCGTTCGAGGCCACGCTGCCCGGCCTGGCCCAGGCGTCCCGCACGCACGCCTCACTGGCCGGCGCGGCCGCCTCGCTGCTGCCGTCCCCGCCTCCCAGCCCGCCACCATCCGGCCCGCCCGCCGCGCGGCCCGCCGTGTTCACCACCCTGCGCGGCGGCCTGGGCACGCTGCCGCCGGTCCTGGCGGCCGCCTCGGGCGCCGAAGTACGGACCGGGGCCATGGTCCGCGGCCTGGTCCGCGGGCCGCGGGGCTGGCGGCTCACCATCGGCTCAGCGCACGCCCCGGAGTACCTGGAGGCCGACGCGGTCATCCTGGCCCTGCCCGGCCGGCCAGCCAGCAGGCTGCTCGGCGGGGTGCCGGGTGCGGCTGGGGCAGCGACGGCACTCGGCGAGATCAGCTACGCGAGTATGGCCATCGTCACCCTGGCCTATCCCGATACGGCCTTCCCCCAGCTGCCGGACGGAAGCGGGTACCTCGTTCCGGCGGTGGACGGACGACCCGTGAAGGCGGTCACGTTCTCCTCGGTCAAGTGGCCGCACCTGCGTGACCGCGCACCCGGGCTGGTGTTCGTGCGCTGCTCGGTCGGCCGGATCTCGGAAGAGGCCATCCTGCAACGCGACGACGAGGATCTCGCCGCGCTGGCCGCCGCCGACCTGGCCGCCGCGACCGGGGTCCGGGGCGCACCGGCCGATGCGCTGGTCACCCGCTGGGGCGGCGCGCTGCCCCAGTACACGGTCGGGCACCTGGACCGCGTCGCCCGGATCCAGGCCAGCCTCGCGGCCCAGCCCAGCCTGGCGGCCTGCGGCGCCGCCTACGCCGGGGTCGGCATTCCCGCGGTCATCGGCACCGCGCAGGCCGCGGCAGATCAGGTGATGGTCAGGCTCCGGATCGGCAGCACACCGGTCAGCGGCACGCCGGTCAGCGGCACACCAGCGCAAGGCGGAGAATAGGAGCTATGGGAACGACTGAAGGCGTGGCGGCAGAAGGCCTCCCTGAGGAGAACATCGCCGGGGGGGCGGGTGCCGCCGTGCTCCCGGCTGACCCAGCTCCGGAACCGCAGGCACAGCGGCTGCGCGCCCGGGACCTGAACGAGCTCATCCGCTACACGATGTGGTCCGTGTTCCGGATTGCCGGCTCCGGCGCCCTGGAGGCGGCCGGGTCGCTCGCGGGAGTTGGCCGGGACGGGCTGGCCGACGAGGTGGCCGAGCTGACCCGGCAGGCGGCGGGCAAGGACGTGGTTACCCGCGGCTGCTACGACCTGCAGGGCCTGCGGGCCGACGCCGACTACATGTTCTGGTGGCACGCGCCGACCGCCGATGACCTGCAGGAGATGTACGCCCGCTTCCGGCGGACCGCGCTGGGCCGGGCCAGCGAGCCGGTCTGGTCGGCGATGGCGCTGCACCGGCCCGCGGAGTTCAACAAGAGCCACGTGCCCGCGTTCCTGGCCGACGAAGAACCCCGTGCCTACGTCTCGGTGTACCCGTTCGTCCGGTCCTATGAGTGGTACCTGATGGATCCGGGGCAGCGGCGCGAGCTGCTCGCCGAGCACGGGAAGATGGCCCGCGAGTACCCGGACGTCCGGGCCAACACGGTGGCCTGTTTCTCCCTCAACGACTACGAGTGGATGCTCGCGTTCGAAGCGGACGAGCTGCACCGGATCGTGGACCTGATGCGCCACCTGCGCGGGGCGCGGGCCCGGCTGCACACCCGGGTCGAGATCCCGTTCTACACCGGCCGCCGCAAGCCTGTGCACGAGCTGGTCGCGGCGCTTCCCTAACGCCCGCCGGGGAGCTCAGCTCTCGACCGTGGCCGCCTGCTCCCGCCGCGTATCCACGGTCAGCTGGGCGTTGCGCCGCGCCAGGTGCGACGGCCACCAGTTGTAGCGCCGGCACAGCACCACGATGGCCGGCACCATCAGCGTGCGGACCAGGAACGTGTCGATCAGCACGCCGAGCGCGATGGCCGCGCCGAGCTGCTTGATCTGGCTGGTGGCGCCCGTGATGCCTGCCGCGCCGAACGTCGCGGCCAGGATCAGGCCGGCCGACGTCACCGTGGTCCCGGTGTGGTGCGCGGCGGTGCGGACCGCGGCCGTCAGCGGCGCATGATGCGCTTCTTCCCGGATCCGGGACATGACCAGGATGTTGTAGTCCTCGCCCAGCGCCATCAGGAAGATGAACAGCAGGAACGGCAGCACGAAGTTCAGCCCGGAGTCACCCACCCCGATCTGGAAGATGAGCACCGCGATGCCCAGCGCCGCGAAGTAGCTGAGCAGCACGGTCGCGACCAGGTAGAGCGGGGCCACCACGCTGCGCAGCAGCAGGCCGAGCAGCAGCGCCAGCAGGACGATCACCACCGGCACGATTTCCTTCAGGTCGCTCTGCGACACGGTGCTCACGTCGTAGGAGGAGGGCGCCAGCCCCGCTACGCCGCTGTCCGTGGCGCCGGTGGCGTGCTGCACGCTGGTGGTGGCGCTGCGCACGGCGGGCGTCGCATTCAGCGCCGCGGTGCTCGACGGTGATCCGGCGGTCAGCGACGTGTAGTACTGCACCGTCTTGCCGTTGCTGCTGATGAACTGGGTCAGCGAGCGGTACAGGTCGTACTGCTGGGCGGGGACCGGGGTGCCGGCCGGCTCGGTGGCCGGCAGCTTCCCGGGCGGCCCCAGCTCCTGGTAGAGGCTGTTCAGCTGGCTGGTGGTCAGCTTGGTGCCGTTCGGATCGAACGGGCCGGCGACCGAGGCGAACACGGACTTCTTGGTCAGGTCGGTCTCGGCCTGGCTGGCCGGGGTGAGGTCCTTCCACACCGACTTCGGATAGACCATCAGCACCTGGGTCGGGTTCGCCACGGCGGCCGGGTAGTGGTTGTTGATCACGTTGGTGCCGTTGGCGGACTGGCTCCCGGGCGGGCCGGTGGTCGTGCCGCCGAAACCGCTCGAGGTGTACGCGGCCGCGAACACGCCCAGCACGCCCAGGAACACCACGCCGCAGACCAGGGTGACGACCGGGTGCGCGATGACATGGTCGGCGAGCCGGGCGTAGAGGCCTTCCTGCTTGGCGGCCCGGACCGGTCGCGGCCAGAACACCGCCCGGCCGAACACCCCTAGCAGCGCGGGCAGCAGGGTCAGCGCGGCGAGCAGCATGAGGAACACGCCCAGCGCCAGCGCCGGGCCGAGTCCGGAGTAGAGGCCGAACGAGGCCAGCAGCAGGCAGAGCAGGGCGACGATGACCGTGCCGGCCGAGAACGTGATCGACTCGCCCACGTACCGGCCCGCGCGCTCGATGGCCTGGTGCGGCGTCGCGCCCGCGGCGATCTCCTCGCGCACCCGCATGATGAAGAACAGGCCGTAGTCGGTGCCCGCGCCGAGCAGCAGCACGGTGAGCATGGTCTCGGTGATGGTGGACACCTGCAGCCCGGCCTTGGACGCCTCGGCGATGATGGCGCCGGACATCAGCAGCACCCAGATCGCGGGCAGCAGGGTGACCAGCGGCGCGCCCACCGCCCGGAACACGATGATCAGCATGACCAGGATGACCAGGACCGACAGGTCCTCGGTGAGCTTCTGGGCGTGGGCCTGGGAATTCTGGTTGTCCACCGCGCTGGGCAGCTGCCCGGTCAGATACGCGGACAGGCCGGCCGGCAGCGCGAAGCTGCTCATCGTGGAGCGGATGGCCGCGACGGTGGGGGACGCCTTGGTGCTCGAGGTCAGCACGTTGATGACCAGCTGGGCCTTGCTGACCTTGCCGTCCTTGGACAGGCCCTGGTCAGACACCGAGACGACGTGGTCGTCCTTGGCGATCTTGTCCTCGAGCTTGGTGATGGACTGCTGATCGCTCGAGCTCAGCGAGGACTTGCCCGCCGCGACCAGGGTGCCGGTGGTGTCGTTGGTGGGCTGGAAGGGCGCCGCCAGATTCATCGCGTGCACGCTCGGCGAGCTGGGCGGGAGGAACGAGCTGTTGTCAGTGTTAACCGCGCTGGACAGCGTGGGGAACAAGGCGATGCACAAGGCACCCGCGACGATCCAGAAAGCGATGATCGCGTAGCGGAACCGGATGGCGAACCGGGCCAGCCCGGCCATGAAATTACCCATAATGCGCCCCCCCGGACGGCATCCGCACCTACGCGTCACCGGGGACAGTACCCACCCAGGGCATTGCCTAATGTCAGGAAGTCGTCCCATCCATGCCGCTCATCCCGACATGAACGAAACCTGCGTGAATCAGGATTCTTGAGTTTCAGGTGAGCAGTTGCGTGGCCCGGACCGCGCTGAGGTTCATCACCGCGTCCTGCCTGTACGTGCCCACCCCCGTACCACCAGCACCACGAGTCACATTGATCATGGGACGGCCGCCGGCATTTCACGCGGAACGTGCACTTTTCCGGGGTGTTTTGTCCGCTTCGGCGCATAATGCGAGTGAAATGTGGGCTGGAGGGGCCAGTGTGACTCGTGGGACCGGGTGCCGGGCGACGACAGCGGCGGGCGGCGGGGTCAGCCTTCGGTGGGCTCCAGAGTCAGCGACACGGAATTGATGCACCAGCGCTGGTCCGTGGGTACCTCGTAGCCCTCGCCCTCGAACACGTGACCAAGGTGGGACTCGCAGTTGGCGCAGCGGGCCTCGACCCGCCGCACGCCGAGCGAGTTGTCCTCGATGAGGATCACCGCGTCGTCCTCGGTCGGCTGGTAGAAGCTGGGCCAGCCGCAGTGCGACTCAAATTTTGTGTCGGACCGGAACAGCTCCGCCCCGCACGCGCGGCAGCGGTAGACACCCTCGGTCTTGGTGTCGGTGTATTCTCCGGTGAACGGCGCTTCGGTGCCCGCCTGGCGGAGGACCCGGTACTCCTCCGGGCTGAGCACTTCCCGCCATTCGGTCTCTGTTCGGCGCACCTCGTCCATGCCCGTGAGACTACCCGGCCTCCATACCGCTACCCTCGACTCGGCTAGATCACGGAGGCGTTGACTCATGGAGTGGCTGAATGAGCCGGCAAGCTGGCAGCGGACCGACGACGTACTGCAGGTGAACGTCGACCCGGGCACCGACTTCTGGCGGGTCACCGGTTACGGCTACATCCGGGACAGCGGCCACGTGTACGGCGAGGTGCTGGCGGGCGACCTGGACGTGGCCGTGCGGATCCGCGGGAACTGGTCGGCCCAGTACGACCAGGCGGGCGTCATGCTCCGGGCGGACGACCGGACCTGGCTGAAGACCGGGATCGAGTTCTTCGAGGGCCGCCCCCGGCTCAGCACCGTGCTCACGCTGGGCATGTCCAGCTGGTCCGTGGCGAACCTGCCGGACGACGCCGACGACGTGGCGCTGCGGCTGTCGCGCCGCGGTGACGCGGTCGAGATCCGGTACAGCACCGGCGACGGCCCGCCCGACCTCGCGGCCCTGGTCTACCTGCCCCCGGACAACGAGCTGCTGGCCGGCGTGATGTGCGCGGCCCCCGAGGGATCCGGGTTCAGCGTGTCCTTCCACGAGCTGCGCATCGCGGGCCGCGACCAGGCCGCCCGCCTGGCTTAACGGGTCGCCGCCGCTGCGGATGCCCGGGGAGCGGGTCGCCCCCCCGGACATCAGAGCGTGACGTGATGCACTGGCTCCGGGCAGGCTGACGGGCGGACCACCACCTGATCCACCTTGCCGGCCGCCTGCACGTCACTGAGCACCGCCCGGATCCGGACCAGGTCGTCCTCCCCGGCCGACACCACAAGCTGCCGGGCGGGGGCCCGCATGGACAGCCGGGCCGCCGACTTGGCCCCGCGCACCGCCCCGATCGCGCCCGAGGCCGCGTCGAGCAGCCGGAGGTCCACCGCCCCGGCCACGGCCCGCAGCCCGGCCGGGTCGGGCCAGCTGGCCCGGTGGACGGAGCCTTCCTGCCACCACGACCAGGCTTCCTCGGTCACGAACGGGAGGACTGGCGCGAACAGGCGCAGCAGTACGGACAGGGCGGCGCGGAGGGCGGCGGTCGCCGAGGCGGCGGGCTGCGGCCCATGCTCGCCGTAGGCCCGGGACTTGACCAGCTCGAGGTAGTCGTCGCAGAAGAACCAGAAGAACGACTCGGTCTCGTGCAGGGCCCGCGTGTGGTCGTAGGACTCGAACGCCGCGGTGCACTCGGTCACCACGTCCGCCAGCCGGCCCAGCATGGCCTGGTCCAGCGGCTCGCTGACCTCTCCATTCCGCACACCACCGGCCGCGCCGCCGTCGTCCCGCCCGCCAGCACCTGGGGCGAAGGACAGCACGAACCGGGCGGCGTTGAGGAGCTTGATGGCCAGCCGCCGCCCCACCCGCAGCTGGGCCGGATCGAAGACCATGTCGGTGCCGAGGCGGCCGCTGGCCGCCCAGTACCGCGCCGCGTCCGAGCCGTGCTGGCGCAGCGAATCCATCGGGGTCACCACGTTCCCCCGGGACTTGGACATCTTCTTCCGGTCCGGGTCCAGGATCCAGCCGGAGATCGCCGCATGCCGCCACGGCGCCACGCCGTACTCGTCGTGCGCGCGGAGCACCGTGTAGAACAGCCAGGTCCGGATGATCTCGTGGGCCTGCGGCCGCATGTCCATCGGGAAGATCCGGTCCAGGTCCGGGCCGCTGGCGGCGCCCGCCGCGATCTGCGGGGTGAGCGAGGACGTGGCCCAGGTATCCAGCACGTCCGGGTCGGCCGCGAACCCGCCCGGCCGCCCGCGCTGTTCCTCGGCGTACCCGGGCGGCGGCTCGGCGGCCGGGTCGGCCGGCAGCCGCGCCTCATCCGGCGTGAGCGGCGAGTCGTAACGCGGCACGCCGCCGGGGTCCAGCGGGTACCACACCGGGATCGGCACGCCCGAGAACCGCTGCCGGCTGACCGGCCAGTCGCCGGCCAGGCCGTTCACCCAGTTCTCGTACCGGGCCCGCATGTACGCCGGGTGCCAGGTGATCTCCCGGCCCCGGGCCAGCAGCGCGTCCCGGAGCTCCGGGTCGCGGCCCCCGCTGCGCACGTACCACTGCCGGGTGGTGATGATCTCCAGGGGCGTGTCGCCCTTCTCATAGAACTTCACCGGGTGCACCACCGGCTCCGGCTCGCCGAGCAGGTCACCGGCGGCGCGGGCCAGGGCGGTGACCCGGGTCCGCGCCTCGGCCAGGGTGGCCCCGGCGAGCTGCCGGTACGCCAAGCGCCCGGCCTGGCTGGCGATCCCGGCCGGCGGGGTGGCCAGCAGGCGGCCGTCCGGCCCGAGCAGCGGCCGGGTGTCCAGGTCGAGCTCGCGCCACCAGGTCACGTCGGCCGTGTCGCCGAACGTGCAGACCATGGCGATGCCGGTGCCCTTGGCCGGGTCGGCCAGCGGGTGCGTCCGCACCGGCACCTCCACCCCGAACAGCGGGGTGGTGACCGTCGTGCCGGCCAGCGCCGCATACCGCTCGTCGTCCGGGTGCGCGACCAGCGCCACGCAGGCGGGCAGCAGCTCGGGGCGGGTGGTGGCCACGGTCACCACGGCGCCGTCCGGGCGGCGGAATCCCAGGCGCACGAAGCTGCCGGCCACCTCCCGGTCTTCCAGCTCGGCCTGGGCCACCGCGGTCTGGAAGCTCACGTCCCACAGGGTCGGGCCCTCGGCGAGATACGCCTGCCCCCGGGCCAGGTTCCGCAGGAACGCGCGCTGGGAGATGGCCCGGGCGCTCTCACCAATGGTCTGGTACTGGGTGGACCAGTCCACCGACAGGCCCAGCCGCCGCCAGACCTGTTCGAAGGCCTGCTCGTCCAGGCTGGTCAGCCGCTCGCAGAGGGCCACGAAGTTGCGCCGCGAGACAGGCACCGGCTCGCCCGCCGGACGGTCCGGCGGCACGAACGACGGGTCGTAGCGGAGCGCAGGATCACACCGCACGTGGAAGTAGTTCTGCACCCGGCGCTCGGTCGGCAGGCCGTTGTCATCCCAGCCGATCGGGTAGAAGACCGCCTTGCCGCGCATCCGCTGGAACCGCGCGATCGTGTCGGTGTGGGTAAACGAGCAGACATGCCCGATGTGCAGCGCCCCGCTGACGGTCAGCGGGGGAGTGTCAATGGAGAAGACCGCCTCACGAGGGGCGGAAGCGTCAAACTTGTACTACTCCCGCCTCTTCCCACCGGCGTGACCACTTCTCCTCGATGCCCTCAAGCGACGGCTTGAGCGGCATCGGGCTGGCCTGCCGCAGCTCGGCGGCAGCGGGGCGGGAATCGGTACTCATGGCGGCCAGGGTAGCGCATGCCGCGGCGTGACCGCGATGAGGTTTCGGCCCGCGGGTCAGGGCCGGGCGGTACGTGGCGCCGTGGTAGCTCTGCAGCCGGGCGAGGGGGACCGCGAAAGAATCAGGGGGGCGCGGGGTGATCCAGTCGGCGCGGGCGGCCCCGCGGGTCGTGGGTCAGCGGACACTCAGCGATTCACCAGGCGCGAGTATAGCTGCCGCCAGCGATCCGACCTGGACCTGCGCAAACAGGGGTGACTCGCGGCCCCCGCCCGGCGTCGTCCCGGGGCCCGGGCGGCCGGCGGAGCGACCGGCCGGCCCGCGTTCGCGTGGCGCACCCGGGACCGAGCAAAAACCACAAAACGGCAGCAACTGCTGCTCGGTCCGCGATGAAGCCGGCGGTTACTGGGATACTTAGGGAATGCTGAAGGCGTCGAGCGGACGGCTGGTCGGCAGGGACGGTGAGCTGAATCGCCTGCTCGGCCTGCTCGACGACGCCAGCGACGGCCGCCCGTCGCACGCGCTGATCAGCGGCGATGCGGGCGTAGGGAAGACCCGGCTGGTCGCCGAGCTCGCGACCCGGGCCGCGGGCCGCGGCTTCCTGGTTCTGTCCGGGCGGTGCGCGGAACTGGGCGACAGCATTCCTTACCTGCCGCTCGCCGACGCGCTGCGGGAAGGCACGACTACTGCAGGCGCCGCAACGGAACCGCTCGCGGCCGCACTCGCCGCCCGCCCGGTCCTGGGCCGTCTGCTGCCGGACCGGGACGTGGTGGCGCCGCCGGGCGGGGAGGTCTCGGTCCTCGCCCAGCAGCAGCTGTTCGGTGCGGTCCTCGGGCTGCTCGCCGAGCTGGCCGACGGGCATCCGGTGCTGCTGATTCTCGAGGACCTCCACTGGGCCGACCGGTCCACCCGCGACCTGATCACCTTCCTGAGCCGGGTGCTGCACCGGGAGCGGGTCGCCGTGGTGGCCACCTACCGCACCGACGACCTGCACCGCCGTCACCCGCTCCGGCCGGTGGTGGCGGAGCTGCTGCGGCTGCCCAGCGTGGCCTCGATCGAGCTGGGGCCGCTGGACTACGCGGACATGGCCGATCACCTGACCGCGCTGGCCGAGGGCCCGCTGGATCCGGCCATCCTGCACCGGATGGTGGCCCGGGCCGAGGGCAACCCCTACTACGCGGAGGAACTGCTGGCCGCCGTGGTGCCGGGGCGGCCCCGCGGCGGCGGGCCAGCGGGCGGCGGGGGAGCCCTGGGCGGGGACGTGCTGCCCAGCGGGCTGGCCGCGCTGCTGCTGGCCCGGGTGGAGCGGCTGCCCGGCCCGGCCCAGCAGGTGCTCCGGGCCGCCGCGGTTGGCGGCCGCCGGGTCGAGGACGACATCGTCCGGGCCGCGTCCGGGCTGGCCGAGCCGGAGTATGAGGACGCGATCCGGGAGTGCGTGGCCCAGCAGCTGCTGGTCCCGGGCGGCGCGGATGGCTACATGTTCCGGCACGCCCTGATCCGGGAGGCGCTCTACACCGACCTGCTTCCGGGGGAGCGGACCCGGCTGCACGCCCGGTTCGCCGAGCTGCTGGCCGACCCGGGCCGGCTCGCCGCCGTGCCGGGGTCCGCCGCGGAGCTGGCCCACCACTGCCTGGCCAGCCACGACATCGCGGGAGCCTTCGCCGCGTCGGTGCAGGCCGGGCGGGAGTCCGAGCGGCTGGCCGCCCCGGCCGAGGCGCACCGGCACTACGACGCCGCGCTCGCACTGTGGGAGCGGGTCAGCGAGCCGGAGCGGCTGGCCGGGCAGGACCGCAATCACCTGGGCTTCTGCTCCGCGAACTGTGCCGCGTCCAGCGGCGAAATCGCCCGCGCCGTGCAGCAGCTGCGCCGCATCCGGGGTTTCCTGCGTGAGGATACCGACCCGGTACTGGCCAGCCGGGTGCACGAACGCCTCGCCTACTACCTGCTCGAACTCGAAGCGGCCGGCGACGCGGAGGCGGCCGGGCGGGCGGCGGTGCAGCTGCTCCCGGCCGACCCGCCGCGCCCGGAACGTGCCCGGGCCCTGGCCACCCACGCCCAGACGCTGATGTACACCGGCGACGAGGAGGCGGCCGAACGCCGGGCGCAGCAGGCCCGGACGGCGGCCCGGGCCGCGGCCGCCCCCTGGGTGGAGGCGGACGCGCTGGTGACCCTGGGCCTGCTGGCCGAGCGCCAGGGCGAGCCCGCGACGGCCCTCGACCTGTTCACCCAGGCCTACCGGGAAGCCCAGGCTCATTCCATGCTCGGGATCGAGCTCCGGGCGGCTTTCCAGATGGCCCGGTCCCAGCTGGAGAGCGGTGACCTGGCCGGGGCGGCCGAAACCGCGCACCAGGGCCAGGGCCGGGCGGAGGCGGCCGGTCTGGGCCTGGCCCCCTACGGGCTCGACCTGCAGTACCTGCACTACCTGGCGCACTACGCGGACGGCTGCTGGGAGCACGCGCAGGAGCTGGCGGACAGCTTCGGAGTCCGGGTGACCACGGTGGCCGAGGCCCGGCTCTCGGCGATGGCCCTGTTCCTGGACGTGGCCCGGGGCAGCCCGAAGGTCGCGGAGCGCCGGGCCTGGCTGGAACCGTTCTGGCCGGGCGACAGCTTCGGCGCCTACATTGCCCGCGGCCTGCTGGCCGAGCACGCCCTGTGGCGCGGCGACACGGCGACCACCCTGGCCGAGGTGGCCGCCACCCTGGCTGAGCTGGATGTGGACGGCAGTTACGGGCCACCCGCGATCCGGGTGGCGGCCGTGGGCCTGGCCGCCCGCGGCGAGCAGGCCCGGCAGGCCAGGGCCGCCGGGGACAACGAGGCCGCCGAGGCCGAGGAAGCGGCGGCCCGGGTGCTCATCGATGCTGCGCGGGAAGGCGCGGCCTTCCCGCGCAGGCCTAAGTTCGTGCTGGGCGTGGACGGCCGCGGCTGGCTGGCCCGGGCAGAGGCGGAATGGGCCCGCGTCCAGGGCCGTAACGAACCGCAGGCCTGGGAGGCGGTGGTCACCGAGTTCGGCCCGGCGTTCAGCTACGAGACGGCCCGGTCCCGCTGGCGGCTCGCGGAGGCGCTGGCCGGGGCAGGACGGCGGCCCGAGGCAGAGCGGGAGTGGTCGCTCGCGATGGCCGTGGCGGACCAGCTGGGCGCGGCACCGCTGGCGTCCGCGCTCCGCGATCTCGGGCGGCGGGCCCGGCTCGCCCGGCCAGCCAGCAACGGCGCGGGCGGGACTGGCCAGCCGGGGAGCGGTCAGCGCGAAACGGGAGCGGGCGGCGGTCCGGCCGACGTCCTGGCCGGGCTGACCGGCCGGGAACGCGAGGTGCTGCGGCTGCTGGTGGCCGGGCGCAGCAACCGGGAGATCGCCGCCGCGCTGTTCATCGCGCCCAAGACAGCCAGCGTGCACGTGTCCAACATCCTCGGCAAGCTGGGCGCGTCCAGCCGGGGCGAGGCCGCGGCCATGGCCGCGGCCGCCGGGCTGGCCCCGGCCGACCGCTAGCCGGAACGCGGCCCAGAGTGGCCGACCGCTAGCCGGACCGCGGCCCAGAGTGGCTGGTAGGCCGTCACGCCTCCGGCTGGCCGCCGGGGGCGAGCTCGGTGAGGATCTCCTCGGCCCGGGCCACCGCGCCCACCGGGTCCGCGTCAGGCGCCCCGATCAGCGGATCCCAGTTCAGGTCGTAGAAGACCTCAGTCACCCCGCGTTCGGCGAGCCACGCCACGTCGCCGCGGATGTCGGCGTAGCTGCCGGTCAGCAGCACCCGGCCGCCGCCTTCGGGCACGGTCTGCGGCTGGCCCGCGCGGAGCACGCCGCGGCAGACGATCCGGATCGAGTCCGGGTCACGGCCGGCTTCCTCGGCCGCCGACCGGACCACGCTGATCCCCTCGCTGATCCGGGACAGGTCGGTCCGGCTGGACGTGACCCAGCCGTCCGCCAGCCGCCCGGCCCGCTCCAGCGCCGCCCGCGCGATCCCGCCGAGCAGGATCGGCGGCCCGGGCCGCTGCACCGGCCTGGGCGCGAACCAGCCCGCGGGCACGTCGTAGTCCCGGCCGTGGAACTCGGCCGGGCCCTCGGCCCAGATCCGGCGCATGACCTCGATGTACTCGCCGGTGCGCACCCCCCGGCGGGCCATGACGGCGCCCGCCACGGTGAACTCCTCCGGCAGCCAGCCGATGCCCAGGCCCAGCTCAAGCCGGCCGCGGGAGAGCACGTCCGCGGAGGCGGCCATCTTGGCCAGGTACCCCGGGGCGAGGTAGGGCATGTTCACCACCGCGACGCCGAGCCGGATCCGCTGGGTCACCGCGGCCAGGTAGCCGAGCGCCACCATCGGGTCGAGCACGCTGTGGTACACGGGGTCCATGGCCGAGCCTTCGGGCACCATCAGCCGCTGGAACGTCCAGAGTGAGGCGTAGCCGGCGGCTTCCGCGCTGGCCGCGAACGAGGCGAGATTCTCCGGGGTCGCCCAGACCCCCGACACCGGGGCACCGAAACCTATCTTCATTCCGCCAGCCTAGACATCGCGGGCTGCGGCGGGGAGCCCGTGGCCCGGTCCGGCCGGCCCGCGGGGCGCTCGGTAAGCTGTCCCGTCCGGTAGGGCCCATCCTGCAGGGGAGCTAGCCAATGACCTCCGACCCCCGCGCGCTCATCGGCGTGCTGCGCAATTCGCACGACCGGCTGGACGGGCTGGTGCGGCCGCTGGCCCCGGACCACCTGCGCGCCCAGTCCTACGACACGGACTGGACCATCGCCCAGGTTCTCTCCCACCTCGGCAGCGGCGCCGAGATCGCGACCCTCAGCCTGGCCGCCGCGCTAGGCGGCCGCGGGCAGCTGGACCAGAGCGCGTTCCCGGCGATCTGGGACACGTGGAACAACCGCAGCCTGGAGATGCAGGCCGCCGACGCCCTGACCTGGGACGCCGAGCACGTCAGCCGGCTCGAGGCGCTCAGCGACGACGAGCTGTCCTCCATCCGGCTCGACTTCTTCGGCCGCCAGCTGGACGCGGCCGGGCTGGTCCGGCTGCGCCTCAGCGAGCACGCCATGCACGTCTGGGATGTGGCGGTGAGCATCGACCCGGGCGCGACCGTGGCCCAGGACGCGATCCTGCCGGTCATGGAGCAGGTCACCCAGCTGTTCCAGTTCGTCGCGAAGCCGGCTGGCGACTCCTTCCGGGTCCGGCTGCGCACCACTGATCCCGAGGGTGACTACCTGCTCGACGTGGGCGAGTCGGTGACCTTGTCGCCGTGGGAGGACAGCCCGGCTTCCAGCGACTCAGCAGCGGACGGGGAGATCCGGCTGCCGGCGGAGGCGCTGCTGCGGCTGTTCTACGGCCGGCTCGACCCGGAGCACACGCCGGACTACTCGGCCGAGGGGATCGAGCTGGACCGGCTGCGCGCGGTGTTCCCCGGCTTCTAGTTCCCGGCCGCCGGGGCGCCGGGTCGCCGGGTCAGACGGTAACCCGGCGGATGGTGCTGAGCCCGCCTAGTCCCATGGCTGCGGCCAGCACGGCCAGCGCGCCGGTCAGCGCCAGCGCGGTCACCGTGGTGAAGAAATGCCCGACCGCGTGCCACTGGTGGGCCGACGACACGGCGACCACGGCCAGCAGCGCCACGAGCATCTGAGCGGCGATGAACGCGACCAGGCCGGTCACGTTCCAGCGCCGGAACACCAGCCCGGACCAGATGCCGTACAGGAAGAACAGGGCCAGCAGCACGAACGAGGTCAGCCAGGTCTGGTACCACGGACCATCCATGATCCACGGGATCCGGAAGAAGTGCAGCGAGACTCCCCACCCGTTCGTGGCGCGCTCGACCGCCTGCAGCAGGGTCAGCCCCAGGCCGTACACCACGCTCAGGACCACCACGAGGAGGCCGGTGCCGCCGTAGTAGCTGCGGCGGCTGACCCCCAGCATCAGTCCGAACGGCAGTGACCTGGTCATCATCATGGCCCCGGAGATGAGCAGGAACACGTAGATCGTCGCCAGCCCGCCGGTGTAGATCCCGTGCGGCCCAGTGGGCACGGACAGGGAGACGACCACGTTGACCAGGAAGCTGAACGCCAGGATGCCCCACGGCAGGGCCACGAAGGTCATCCGGTCGACCAGGTGGTAGCGGGCCACTTTCACCAGCGTGTTCATGCGCTCACCTTCTCGTCGGCGGAAGCGCCGGCCGCGTGGACCAGCAGTTGCTGCAGGGACAGGGGTTCCAGGCTCAGGTGCAGCGCGCGGGCGCGGGCCTGGGCGGCGAAGTCGAGCGGGTCGGCGATCGTGACCGAGGCCCGTGAGCCGAGCCGCTGCTGGTGCCAGACCGTGCGTCCGGCCACGAATTCCTGCACGGCTGTGGCCGGCCCGCTCACGGTCATGCCGGTGCCGCGGACGTCGTCGGCGGGAGCGTCCAGCACCACCCGCCCGCGGTCGAGCAGGACCACGTGCTCGAGCAGGTCTGCCACCTCGTCGATGAGGTGGGTGGACAGCACGATGGTCCGCGGGTGCTCGGCGAACTCGGCCAGCAGCCGGTCGTAGAACAGCTGGCGCGCAACCGCGTCCAGGCCGGCGTAGGGCTCGTCGAACAGGGTCAGCTCGGCCCGGGCCGCCAGCCCGATGACGATCCCGACCGCGGACCGCATCCCGCGCGACAGCCGCTTGATGCGCCGTTTCAGCGGGAGGGTGAAGTCCGACAGCAGCTGCTGGGCCAGGTCCTCGCTCCAGTTGGGGTAGAACCACGAGGCCACCCGGATCGCGTGCTCCACCCGGAGGTCCGGATAGGCCTGTTCCTCGCGCACGAACACCATGCGGCGCAGCACGTCGTCGTTCTCCGCCGGGGCCTGCCCGAGCACCCGGATGTCACCGGAGCTGGGGAACTCCTGGCCGGTGATAATGCGCATCAGCGTGGTCTTGCCCGCGCCGTTGCGGCCCAGCAGGCCGGTCACGGTGCCCGGTTCGACCGTGAGCGAGACATCGTCGAGCGCGATCTGATCGCGGTAGCGGCGGCTCAGCGCCGTCGCGGAGATCGTCGGGATCATGGCCTGCTGCCTCCGTTGTGCCAGCTAGGGTCCCGGATCAGGGACACCAGCGTGTCGGTGTCGATGCCCAGCCGGGCGGCCTCGGCGAGCATCGGGTCGAGGTACTGCTCGGCGAACCGTTTGCGGCGGCTGGCCCGCAGCTGCTCCCGCGCGCCGTCGGCGACGAACATCCCGATGCCGCGGCGCTTCTCCAGCACCGCGTCGTCCACCAGCAGGTTGATCCCCTTCGCCGCAGTGGCCGGGTTGATGCGGTAGAAGGCGGCCAGCTCATTGGTGGACGGCACCCGGGCACCCTCGGGCAGCACGCCGTCGACGACGTCGTCGGCCAGCTGCTCGGCGATCTGCACGAACAGCGGCGTCCCGTCGTCCAGAGCCGGCACCGCACCTCCTGGTTGAGCTGGCTGGGTGGTGGCTGGGTAGTGGCTGGCTAGTGGCTCGGTTCAGTGGTTCATTACTTGAGTAATGTACCCATGTGGTGAGCCACGGTCAATCCGTTATATGAAGTGGCGGGTGCGGCGGAGGGCGTGGCAGCCTGAAGCCGTGCTCAGCGGGGACCAGATCGCGGGGTTCCTGGCCGACGGGTACGTCGCCGTCCGCGGCGCGATCCCCGGCCCGGTCATCGCGGCGTGCCAGGACATGATCTGGGCTGAGCTGGAGGGCCACGGGGCCCGGCGCGACGACCCGGCCACGTGGACCGCCCCGGTGGTCCGGATCCCGTGCCCCGAGGGCGGCCCGTTCGCGGCGGCGGCCACCCTGTCGGTGCTGCGGGACGCCTGTGACCAGCTGATCGGCCCCGGCCGCTGGTGGCGCCGGGACGGCGTGGGCGGCACCATCCCGGTGCGGTTCCCCAGCGAGGCCGACCCGGGGGACGCGGGCTGGCACATCGAGGCCAGCTACGAGGAGGCCGGCCAGCGGCGGGTCAGCGCGGGCTCACGGGCCCGCGGTCTCCTCGCGCTCTACCTGCTCACCGACGTGGAGCCGGACGGCGCACCGACCCGGCTGCGGCCGGGCTCGCACCGGGACGTCCCGCGGATCCTGGCCGCCGCGGGAGATAGCGGCATGGAATGGCTGCCCGCCGCCCAGCAGGCCGCCCGGGCCAGCGCGCACCGGCCCACCGCGCTGGCCACCGGCCGGGCCGGTGACGTGTTCCTGTGCCACCCCTTCCTGGTCCACGCCGCGTCCTGGCCGCACCGGGGCCGGTTCCCGCGGATGATCGCCCAGCCCGCGGTGGCGCTGCACGGGCAGTACGCCCTGCGGGCCGCGCCGGGAGAGACCCCGCCCCCGGTGCAGCAGGCGATCCTGGACAGCCTGGCCCCGCCCGGTTAGCCGGGCCGCGGCCAGCGGAACGACGTGACGAGCCGCGCGGCTTCGCGGGCGCACCCCCAGGACAGGGTCACGCCGCCGCCTCCGTGCCCGTAGTTGTGCACCACCAGCCGGCCGGCGGCCTCACCCGGGCTGGCGGTCTCGGCCTCCAGCCGGACCTGGGGCCGGACCGGGCGCAGGCCCACCCGGTGCTCCAGGATCCGGGCCGTGCGCAGCCGCGGGTCGATGGCCGCGCAGTCAGCCAGGATCCGCTGCGCGGTCGCGGGCCGGGGGTCCAGTGACCAGTCGCCGGCGATCTCGGTGCCGCCCAGCACCACCCGGCCGGCGTGCGGGAACATGTAGGTGAGCTCGTGCGCCTCGTCGTCGCCGCCGATGAAGAACTCGGTCAGGCCCGGGTTCTCGGTGATGACGACCTGGCCGCGGACCGCGCTCACCGACGGGTCGGGCACGAAATCGCGGGCCCCGGGCCCGGTGCAGTTCACGATCACCGGCGCGGCGCTCTGCCGGACGGCCTGGGCCAGCGACTCCAGCGGTGCGGCCGTGAGCTGACCGCCCGCCCGGCGCAGCCGCCCGGCCAGGTAGTCCAGGTAGGCGGGCATGGACACGACCGGCGCGGTGTACCGCCAGCCCGACGCGAACCCGGCCGGCAGGTCCGCCGGGTCGCACGGCCTGAGGTCGGGCAGGGGCGCGGCCCAGTGCGGGCGGGGGTACGCGGCCCGCGCGGCGTCGATCCCGCCGAGCAGCCGGATCCCGGTGCCGGAGTCGGCAGCCAGCGCAGTGAGCACGTCCAGGGACTCGGTGCACCAGCGCGTCACCCGGCCGGTGTCCTCGACCAGGTGCCGTCCCCAGATCGCGCCGGCCACGGCCGACGTGGTCTGCTGCGGCAGCCGTCCGGCCTGGATCATCACGGCCAGCCCGGCTTCCGCCAGGCACACCGCGGTCGTCAGCCCGGCGACGCCCGCCCCGATCACCAGCACTTCAACCGCGTGATCTGTCATCCCCCCGACGGTAGCGCCCGGCTGGAGTGGAGGCCGGGGGCCGGCCCCCGGCCTGGGCGGATCGTGACCGTCCTGCCCCGTCCCGGTAGCAGAGCACGGCCCATCTCAGTGAGCGAGACACCGCGAGAAAAGTGTGGCCGGATCGTCTGGTCCCCGGGCGGCCCCGGAGCCCGGCCTCCGGTGCGGCCGGCGGCCGACTGCCACGCCCCGGTAAAGCCCCCAGGTCAGGTACGGCTGCCGGGGGCGGGTAATCGGGCCGCCCGGCCGCGGGGCGCCGAGCCGGATCGGCCCGGCCGCGCCGCGCGGGGGACGCGGACGACCTCCGGATCTGGGCTGACCTGCGGCAAGCGGACGTGCGGCACCGGGGTGCCGCGCATAAGCTCGGTAGGTCAGGAACCGTCTGCATCCCCCCGTGCCGTGAGTTCCGCGCTGGCTGAGCGGGGGACTCACGTGCAAAGGGGGACAGTTCATGAGCGGGCCGCGCGGACTCAACCTGAGCGGCACTCAAGTCATCGCCAGTGTGCTGGCTACCTTGACTGGCGCGATCGCTGCTTCCTACCTGGGAGTGGGCGGCACCCTTGTCGGTGCGGCCGTGGGCAGCATCTCCAGCACCATGGGTACCGAGATCTACAAGCACTATCTGCAGCGTTCCCAGGAGCGGTTGCGGACGGCGGGGCAGGTGGTGCTCCATCACCCCGGCGCCGGGACCGGGACCGGGACCACGGTGAGCGGCACCACGGCGAGCGGCACCACGCCGGGAACCACCGTCGGCGGGCGGCACGCCGCGTCCGCGGGCTCGGCCTCCCGCCCGGCGGCCGGGGGTGAGGCGGAACACGACACGGCCGTCTGGGACCGGCGGCAGTACGGCACCCCCCGGGATCCCCACGAAACGGAGCTGATCCCCGGCGTCGCCACCGAGTGGGGCGTACCTAACGACTGGTCAGCCAGCGGCGGCAGCACGAATGGCGGGTCGCCCTACGGCCGCACCACCGCTGGCGGCAGCGCCGCGAACGGCGGGGACCGCCCCGGTGACACGGCCAGCTCTCACGCGCACGGGCAGCTCACCGACGAAGGCCCGGCCGGTGACGACGCGGGGGCCGGCGGCCTCTGGGGTGCGGTCACCAGCTTCTTCGCCGGCCTGACCCGCCGGCAGTGGCTGACCTACGGCGGTACCGCCGCGCTGTTCTTCGTCGTCGTCGTGGCGGCCATCATCGTGTTCCAGCTCGCCGTGGGCAGGCCGCCGCTGAGCTCCCCGTCCGGCGGCCACACCTCGCGGCAGCGGCACACCGCGCCCCCGTCCAGCACGCCGTCGGCCGCGCCAACCGGGTCCGCGACGGCCAGCCCGACGTCCTCGGCGTCCTCGGCGTCCTCGGGGACGCCGACGCCAAGCTCGGGGACGCCGAGCCCGGGTACCTCCGGCACGGCGTCCTCACCCTCGACGGTGCCGTCGCCGACCCCCAGCACGGGGAGCAGCGGCGCGGTCAGGTCCACCACACTCGTCACGCCCACCCCCTGAGCCCCGCCGGCGGCCTCACGCCCGGGCGCACCTGCCCGGGCGGGGGCACGGCGCAGGGTTTGCCGGGGGGCGTGGGCCGCGTGAAATCCTGGCCCCATGACGAAACGAATCTGCGTCACCGGCGCGAGCGGCCGGGCCGGGAGGGTCGCCGTCCGGGAACTGCTGGCGCACGGCTACCGGGTGGTGGCCACCGACCGGGTCATGCCCGCCGAGGACCTGGGGGTCCGGCCGCTGCTGGCCGACCTGACCGACTACGGCCAGGCCACCGAGGTGCTCCAGGGGGTGGACGCCGTGGTGCACCTGGCCAACATCCCGGCTCCGGAGATCCATACCCCGGCGACCACGTTCAACCAGAACATGACCATGAACTTCAACGTGTTCACCGCGGCGGCCCAGGCCAAGCTGGAGCGGGTGGTGTGGGCATCCAGCGAGACCACGCTGGGCCTCCCGTTCGACGTGCCACCCCGGTACGCGCCGGTGGACGAGGACCACTACCCCGTCCCGACGAGCACGTACGCGCTGTCCAAAGTGGCCAGCGAGACCGTGGCCGCGCACATCGCCGAGTGGTCCCAGATCCCGTTCATCGGGCTGCGTTTCTCCAACATCCTCGGCCCCGCGGATTACCAGCACTTTCCCGAGTACTGGCCGGACCCGGCCGCGCGCCGGTGGAACCTGTGGGGCTACATCGACGAGCGTGACGCGGCCATGGCCTGCCGGCTGGCCCTGGAGGCACCGGCCAAGGGCAGCGTCAGCTACATCATCGCGGCCGCGGACACCGTGATGGACCGGCCCTCCGCGCAGTTGCTGGCCGAGGTCTTCCCGGGCGTCACGCTGAACCGCGAGGTGGGGGAGTTCGGCACGCTGCTGGCCATCGACCAGGCCCGCTCGGCGCTGGGCTTCACGCCGCAGCACTCCTGGCGCGATCACGTGGCCCCGCGGTCATCCTGATCGTGCCCGGGACAGCCCAGGCCGGTGCGTCGCGGGCGGACCCGGCGCCGAGCCGGACCATCCCGCAGGTCCTGGCCGACGCCGCGGCCCGCGACCCGGACGGCGTGTGGGTCCGCAGCGACGAGGGGACGCTGAGCTTCGCCGGCGCGCTGGGCCAGGTCGCGGCGGCGGCCCGCTGCCTGCGCGACGCCGGGGTCGGGCACGGGGACCTGGTCATGGTCACCGCGCGGACCACGCCGGAGTACCTGATCTGCTGGCTGGCCCTGACCGCGCTGGGTGCGGTCGTGGTCTCGGTCAACCCGCGCAGCGCCCCGGCCGAGCTGGCCGGCCTGGCCCAGCAGACCCAGCCGCGTGCGCTGATCACCGACCAGGGCCTGGCCGGGCTGGTCAGCCAGGCCAGGCTGGCCGGCCTGCCGCTGGGTGTACTCGACGCCACGGAGCTAGCCGGTGACTGGGCCCACGCCAGCAGCGGGCCAGCCCGTCCGCTGCCCCCCGCCGCGCTCACCCCCGACGACCTGGCCGTGCTGATCCCCACGTCCGGCACCACGGGCCGGTCCAAGCTGGTCATGCAGACCCACCGGGCCTACGTCCTGGCCGGGGAGGGCTTCCCGTACTGGATGGAGCTCACCGCCCGGGACCGGCTGATGACCTCGCTGCCGCTGTTCCACATCAACGCCCCGGCCTACTCGGTGATGGGCTCGCTGGCCTGCGGGGCGGGCCTGATCCTGCTGCCCAGGTTTTCCGCGAGCGGCTTCCTGGACGCCGCGCGGCGGCACGGCGCGACCGAGTTCAACGCGATCGGGGCGATGCTCGAGATCCTCATGCGCCAGCCGCCCCATCCAGGTGACGCGGACACGCTACTGCGGCTCTGCTACACCGGGCCGGCGCCGGCCCGGGAACGGCAGGAAGGCATCGAGCGGCGGCTCGGCCTGCGCATCGTGGTGGGGTACGCCCTGTCGGAGAGCCCCTACGGGCTGATCTGGCCGCATGGGACCCGCCCGTTCGGCACCCTGGGTGCCGTCCGCCAGCACCCGGTGCTTGGCGTGATCAACCACGCCCGGGTGGTGGACGACGCGGGCCAGGAAGCCGGCCCGGGCCGCCCGGGGGAACTACTGCTCCGCAACCCGGTGCTGACCCGCGGCTACTACGGCATGCCCGCTGAGACGGCGCGGGCGTTCACCGGCGACGGCTGGCTGCGCACCGGCGACCTGGTCACGGCCGACCCCGGGGGCACGTACACGTTCGTGGCGCGGAAGAAGGAGGTGCTCCGCCGCCGCGGCGAGAACCTGTCCCCAGCCGAGGTCGAGGAGGTCGTCGAAGACCACCCCGACGTGCTGGAGTGTGCCGTGGTCGGGGTGGCGTCGGAGCTGTCCGAGGACGAGGTGAAGGCGTTCGTGGTGCCCGCGCCGGGCCGCCGGCCCGACTTCGACGCCCTGCGCGCGCACACGGCTACCCGGCTGGCCGCCTTCAAGGTGCCCCGTTACTGGCAGCTCATCGACGAGCTGCCCCGCACCCCCACCGCGCGGGTCGCCAAGCACCGGCTCCCCGGCGGCCACCCGGCGGGAGAGTACGACGCGGAATCCCCGGCCATCAGCCGGGAGAGTGGTCACTGAAAGCAATGGCCAGAAAACGGGACAATTCCCTTCCGGACAGCAGACAACGGCTCCTGGCCCGGCGTCGAGTGGGGAGTAGCACCCTGCTGCGCGGGCTGGTCAGCGACGACACCCCAGCCTCGGCCCGGGCCGCGCAGCCTCCTGCCTTCCACCCAAGGAGACGTCTATGTGCGCAACCGGATCGGCCTGCGGCTGCGGAAGCACGGCCAGTGACCTTGGCGGTGGCGCGGCGATCGTGATCGCGGGCGCGGTGGCCGTCGGCGGGGTCGTCGCGTTCCTGGCCGCGCACCTGCTGTTGCTGGCCCTGGCGGCCGTCGCCTTGCCGGTGGCCACCCTGGCCGTGGTCCGTTATCTGCGCCGTTACGTCGTCCTGGTGCACAAACAGCCCCCGCGACGGGCCCGGCAGGCCCTGGTGGCCACGCCAGCGATCGCACGTCCGCGGCCGGCCATCGCGCGCCCGGGGACAGCGCAGCACGCCCGGATCGCCGGGGCCCGGCAGGCCCGGGCGGTCCACGACCACCCCGCGCTGGCCATCGAGCCCGGGTCGGCCAGCGGCCTGGGGATCGGGCAGGTCCCGGCGCTCGACGCGCCGGCCGCCGCGCAGCTCTCGATGGGCGGCTACCACCTGCACTTCCACGGCGTCTCCGCGGCGGAGGTCGCCGCGCTGCTGCGCCGCGACGGTGAGCCCGCGCTGCTGCGCCGCGAGGACGCCGCGGCCCTCAGCGGCGCTGAGGACCGCGCCCGGGCCTGACCGGCAGGCGGCCGGCTGGCTCCCGGATGACGCGCAGGATGGTCCCATTTCCGTTCAGGTGATTGGGTCCCGGGCATTTATGTGCTCTCCTCCCCGCCGGGAAAGCCCGCGCAATTCCCGCAGATAACCCGCCGGGCCCCGGGTTTCGGTGCATAGCCGGAAGCGAATTCCGGCGTCCGCCCTGCGGCGCCTGAATGCCTGGTGCGCAAAGAGACCGCTGGGTTCGCTATTGCGGTGCGCAGCACATAGGCGCGGGGAGGAGGTGTGAGCCGCTGCGGGGCGGGCAGGCTGGTGCCCGTGCGCTCCCCGCGCAACGAGGCCGGGGAGCGTCTGTCCAGATGGACGGGCCCGGGTAAAGCCTGGGACCAGGTAGCGTCGGTTGGCCGGCATTGACCGGCATTGACCGGCAACCGTGCGTCCCATAGTCTACTAAATTGATCGGGATAATTCCCCCCTGCTCTATGCGGCCCGAGGACGCACGCAGGAGCACATTCACGTAAAGGAGGCCACCATGCCTCTGCCGGACTTCCTGATCATCGGTGCCCCGAAGGCTGGCACCACGGCGCTGCACGCGGCCCTGGCCACGCATCCCTTGCTCTACATGTCGCCGGTCAAGGAACCCAAGTTCTTCCTGACCGACGGGCAGCCGCCGCCCACCCGGGGCGGCGGTCCCGGGGACGTCCCGACCTGGCGGGAGCACGTCTGGCGCCGGGAAGACTATGAAGGCCTCTTCGCCGCGGCGCCGGCAGGCCAGCTGCGCGCCGAATCGACCCCGTTCTACCTGTACGACACGGCGGCGCAGGCCCGGATCCGGGAGCTGATCCCGGACGTCAAGGTGATCGCGATGCTGCGTGACCCGGTGGAGCGGGCCCACTCCAACTGGACGCACCTGTGGTCGGCGGGCCTCGACCCGATCGGGGATTTCGTCAAGGCCTGCGCGGACGAGGACCGCCGGGTGGCCGCCGGGTGGGCGCAGTTCTGGCACTACACGCGGCTGGGCCGGTACGGGGAGCAACTCGAGCACCTGTACCAGGTGTTCCCGAAGGAGCAGGTGCTGTGGCTTCGCTACCGGGACCTGGTCGACGCGCCGGTGCAGACGCTGGATCAGATCTGCGGGTTCCTGGGGGTCGAGCAGGGGCTCGTCACCGCGGTGCCGAAAGAGAACGTGACCGCGCACCCGGACGAATCGCTGGGGCACCGGGCCGTGTCCTCGGTGATCCGGGCGGCCGCGGCAGCCAGCCGGCACCTGCCCGGGACGACCGGGACAGCGCTCACCAGCCCGCTGGAGCGGATGCTCCAGCGCGGGGCCCGGCCCCGCCAGCCCCTGACCTGGGAGCAGCGGCAGGCGGTGCTGCCGTACTTCGAGTCCGATATCCGGCTGCTGGAGAAGGTCACCGAGTCGGACTTCAGCGACTGGCTGCAGCCCCGGGAGAGGTCCGGCGGGCTGGTCGGCGACCGCCCGGTCGGGCAGCGGCAGGCTCGCAACGGCCAGCGCCGTGACAGCGAGCCCGGCATGGGCTAGGCCACTGCAGGCTAGTCCGCCTGGGGCCGCGGGCCGCCAGGCGCGGCGGATCGCCGGGCTAGGCGTCCACCGCGGCCCGGAACTCGGTGCGCAGCTCGTGTGAGCCGTCCGGCCGGCTCATCTCGTAGTACAGCCGGTAGCTGCCGTCGCCGAGCGGCAGGATGTCCAGGTAGCGCAGGCCCCCGCCGCCGTAGGGCGACTCGGCTGACGGCGCATCCCCGACGGGGGTGAGTGCGGCGGGCTCGGTCCCGGTGGCGATACCGGTGCGCTCTTCGTAGTTCTCGGCGGCGCTGGCCCGGCCGTCGTAGTAGGCGACGATGCCGCCGCCGGTGTACATCACCGCGGTCACCCGGGCGCCCCGGGAGTCCCAGTGGCCCGGGCGGCCGTTCAGCGCCGTCCCATGCCAGGTCCACTCCCTGCCGTCCACGCTCGTGGCGTAGTCGGTGACCATCTGGTCGGCCTCGGCGGGATCGGCCAGCGGATGGCATGACGCCCACAGCTGCCAGAGCCCGTCCCGGAAGGTGATCACCGGGTCCTTGACCCCGGTCTTGACGTCTCCCGGCAGGACGACCTGGCTGTCCAGCGCGTCGAACTCGCTGGGGTGGGCGGCCTCGACCAGTTCCACCCGCCAGTGCTTGGTCCCCGGTGTGGCACAGCTCAGGTACAGCCGCCAGGTACCGGTCTCGGAGCGCACCAGCGAAGGCCGCTCGAGCGACTCGGTGCCGACCAGTTCGCGCCCGATGTTCATCAGCGGCTCGAAATGCACGCCGTCCTCGGACCGGGCCACGCTGACGCCGTAA
This sequence comes from Streptosporangiaceae bacterium, assembly GCA_036509255.1. Lineage (GTDB taxonomy): Bacteria > Actinomycetota > Actinomycetes > Streptosporangiales > Streptosporangiaceae > RYN-230. The sequence goes on along the minus strand of DATCFY010000058.1, from coordinate 34,963 downwards.
CCGCGGCCGCGGCCGACAGGGCGCCGCATCCGGTAGGCCAGGTAGATCGCGTCGTCCCCGACGAACGCGCTGGGTGCGCCGGCCCAGTACCCGGGCTCGGCCACCGGAGGCGCGATGGCAAGCTCTGACTCTTCCGGGCGCGGCAGCAGCATAGGCAAACGAGATTCCCCTATTACCATATAGGAATTATAGACATGAGTAGCTCCCCCTGCTGGCCGGAGGGCAAGATGTAGGTAACTTCTTGGTTACACTGAGGGCCGTAAAAGCAACGATGCGCTGGATTCGATGTCACTCGTGGCGGACCGCGCCAAAGTTCCTATTCAAGAACGAAGCATACTCCGGTACACGGTGATCAGTGCGCTCTTCTGCTCATCGGTGAGGCGCTGATCAGCGAGGATAGCCGCTTCGGCGCCGGCTGCGGTCGCGGGGTCGCGGCCGGCCTGGCCCGGCCCGGTCCCGGCGCCGGGACGCTCGCCATCCAGCAGCCCGGCCTGGGTGAGCAGGGTTTCCGCGGACACGTTCAGCGCATCGGAAATGAGCTTGAGCACCCGCACCGACGGCTGGTGCAGCCCGCGCTCCACCTGGCTCAGGTAAGGGTTGGAGAGGCTGGTCATCTCCGCGAGCTGGCGCAAGGACAGATTGGCCAGCTTCCGCTGGGTGCGGATGAAGGCGCCGAGGGCTTCCCGCTGGGTGTCCCAGGGTTCTGGCATGAGGACCTCCAGTCCCGAGACGGGTGCAGCCGGGCCGGCCTGGCCAGGGCGCTGACATTCGCTAAGTATAGTAAGCATAAGTCCGCGCGGCGTCCCGGATATCCGGGACGCCGCGCGGGATGGGGCCAGCTCAGGTCACTTGGTGCTGGTACCGGCCTTGGGGGCCGTCGTGCCGTTCTTGCCCGCCGGCAGCGGCTTGGCCGCCTGGAGCACGTTCTCCGCGAAGGTGCGCTGGCTGGCCAGCATCTGCTCGGCGAAGTCGTAGGCGCTTGCCACGAGCTCCTCGGGCCTGGGCAGCTTGTCGGCGTAGGGGAGGCTGGGAACCGGAATGGACGGGGTGATCGACTGGACCGTGTCGGCCCAGCGCTTGACCGTGTCCACCACGACATCCTGGCTCTTGCGGACGGCGTCCAGGATCTCGGCCTGGACTTCCTGGCTGGTGGTACGGGTTTCGGCCATGATGCTCTCCTAGAGTCTGGTGCTCGGAAGTTCGCTGTGGTGGACCTCTCCGAGGTCTGCCGCTATGTGCTTACTATACCATGCACGCTGCGCGGTTTACCAAGCGAGACGGGTGTCTGCTGGCTCACACCTCACCGCTCGCCCCTGAGTCCGCCGGCTCAGTTCCGTGGCTCTGGCCCGGCCGTTAGCCGAGGACGTACTGGCCGGGTGCGTCGCCTAGCGGGGGGTAGCGGCGGCTGCCCATCCGGGGTGGCTTGACCAGCTCACCAGCCCGTGACTCGACCCAGCCAGACCAGTCCTCCCACCAGGAGCCGTCCTTGCGCTCCGCAGTGGCCCGCCACGCCTCCGCGCTGGGCGGGTAGTCCTCCCCGGCGATATGCCAGGCCTTCGGGCCGGGCGGGTTGACGATCCCGGCCACGTGGCCGCCGCTGGTCAGGACATAGCGCACGTGGCCGCCGAGCAGCCGGGTCGCCTTGTACGACGTCGTCCAGGGCACGATGTGGTCGTTCACCGCGCCTACCACGTAGGCGTCGGTCTTCACATCGGCCAGCGACAACCGCTGCCCGGCCAGTTCTAGCTCTCCCGTGGCCAGCTCGTTGCGGACGTAGAGCGAGCGAAGGTAGAAGGAGTGCATCGCGGCCGGCATCCGGGTGCTGTCCCCGTTCCAGGCCAGGATGTCGAACGCCGGCGGCTGCTTGCCCATCAGCCAGTTGGACACCACATAGTTGAAGATCAGGTCGTTGGCCCGGAGCATGTCGAAGGTGCCCGCCATGTCTGACCCCTCCAGCACGCCCTCAGTCTCCATCTTCCGTTCCAGCCGGGCTATCGTTGACTGGTCGGTGAACACGCCGAGCACGCCCGGCTCGCTGTAGTCGAGCATCGTGTTCAGCAGCGCAATGGAGTTGATCCGGTCGTCTCCGGTGCGGATCAGGTAAGAGGCCAGCATGGCGGTCAGCGCACCGCCGAGGCAGAGCCCGGTAATGTTGATCTTGGGTGACCCGGTGATGTCCGAGATCACGTCCAGCGCCGTCTTCGGTCCATCGATGAGGTAGTCGTCCAGGGTGATCCCGCTCATCTCCGCACTAGGGTTCCGGTAGGAGATGGCGAAGACCGTGTGCCCGTGCTGCACGGCCCACTCGATGAAGCTGCGGCCCGGGGCCAGGTCCATGATGTAGTACTTGTTGATCCAGGGCGGGCTGGCCAGCATCGGGATGGACCGGACCTGCGGGGTCTGCGGGGCGTACTGGATGAGTTCCATCAGCTCGCTGGAGTACACGACCCGGCCCGGCGTGGCGGCCATGTTCTGGCCCAGGTGAAACGAGCTCGTGTCGACCTGCTTGGGCTTGCCCTTGTTGTGCGCCAGGTCGTCGAGGAAGTTCCGCGTACCGGCCACCAGGCTGCCGCCCCCGGTCTCGAACGCCCGCTTCAGCGCGGCCGGGTTGGTCATCAGGAAGTTGGTCGGGCTGAGCGCGTCCAGCAGGAACCCGGTGGCTAGCTGGGCCTTGCCGTCGCTGACCGGGTCGCCCCGGCCAGTGTCGAGCACCTCGCCGGTGAACTGCCTGGACGCCAGGTAAAACTGGCGCAACGCGGCGTAGGCCGGGTTGTCCTCCCAGGTAGCGTCGGCGAACCGCTTGTCGCGGTCCGGCTCGATAGGCGGGGCGACCGCCAGTCCCATTGCCCTGGCCGTCGCAAACTGGGTGGCCCGGGCCAGGTTGGCTGTCAGCCGGAGGCTGGCCCCGGCCAGGGTGACGGGGTGCTCCATGGCCCGGTTGAGCACCGCAAGCAGCGAGCCCCCGAACCCCGCCATGTCGAGATCGGCGACGAGATCGGCCTCGGGCGCGAGAGCCTGGGCTGCGTCTTGCGCCGCCTGCAACGCGATGTCGATGTCGGACACTGGGCACCTCCTGGAGATGGACAAACCCGGACCAGGCCACTCGGGGGCTAGGCCCGTTCGAAGATCGCGACGATACCCTGGCCGCCGCCGATGCACATCGTGGTGAGGGCGTACCGGCCTCCGGTCCGGTGCAGCTCGTGCAGGGCCTTGACTACCAGGATCGCACCAGTTGCGCCGATCGGGTGGCCCAGCGAGATGCCGCTGCCGTTCGGGTTGGTCCGCTCGGGCGGCAGCCCGAGCTCGCGGACCACGGCCAGCGCCTGCGCCGCGAAGGCCTCGTTCACCTCGAACACGTCGATCTCGTCGAGCTTGAGGCCGGTCCGGTCCAGTCCAGTATCCATGCAGGCGGACGGAGGCTGAATGATCAGTCGGCTTTCCGGTGACACTGATGTCTCTCGCGATCCGCGGTTGGCAAGATCGGTTTCTTCCCGTAATCGCCGCGTGGTCTTCTCCTTCGTATCACCGCGTAACCTCCGCGAAAACTCTGGAGAAGGGGACAATCGGTTGCGGCGCGAAAGTGGTGACAGACGTCCGGCGCGGTACGGACGTACGGCCCGCGCTGCAATGCCCTCAGGCTCTGGACTCGCCGCCGTTGCGCGGCGCACGTGGTGGCCGGATGCGGCCTGATTACCACGGGTGACTTGATCAACTTCTCCAGTGAGAGCCCGTACCGATCCGTGAGGCCCATGTAATGCTGGTCCGGGGACCATGCGTGATGGGGGACGTGTGGCCGCACTGCTGCGCGCCACAGACACACTCCGGGGAAGTGATGCTGTGCCGATCTATGCACTGGACCAGGCCGCACCCGCCATCGACCCTCAGGCTTACGTTCACCCGGACGCCGTGGTGATCGGCGCGGTGGAACTCGCCGCCGGGTCCTCGGTGTGGCCGGGAGCAGTGCTGCGGGGGGATCACGGCCTGATCAAGGTGGGGGAGCGGACGTCGGTCCAGGACGGCACGATTGTGCACACGACCGAGGAACATCCCACGCTGATCGGCGCGGACTGCGTCGTCGGGCACCGCGCGCACCTGGAGGGATGCGTGGTGGAGGACGGCTGCCTGATCGGCTCGGGGTCAATGGTCCTCAACCGGGCCAGGGTGGCCGCAGGCGCAGTGGTCGCGGCGGCAGCGCTGGTCCTCGAGGACATGACCGTCCCGGCGGGTGCCCTCGCCATCGGCGTGCCCGCGTCCATCCGCGCCGACGCCGGCCTGCGCCAGCAGTCATGGATCAAATACGCGGTGCAGACCTACCTGGACCTGGCTGAGCGTCACCGCACCGGCCTGCGCCGGCTGGACCGGCCCGCCGCACCCCCCTCGGGCCCTGGCACGCCAGAGTGACCTGACTCGCCTGGCCCTCACGCTTCGCCATCGGCGCCATCGGCGCCACGGGCGGCCCGGAACGGCGTCGCCCGCACGGCCCGGCTGCTGTGCGCTGCTCGCCGGGTCGTACGGGCGACCATTCACCATGCGCCCCAGGTGGGAAGAGGCATCCCTTAGACGTGCGGGATGGCCGTGGCGGTTCCCCGGTTCCGCGAAAAATTTCCGGCCGGCGCTGGAGCCGTCATCGGGCGCGGGTCCGCGCCGTCATGGCGGCCTACCGGCCGCCGAGCGAGGGCGGGATCTGCTCGTCCGGCGTGCCCCACGACGGAGCCGGGGCCGGTACGGGGCTGAACACGGTGGCGTTGGGATTGAGCTGACGGTGGATGACCTCCGCGGCTCCCTGGATCGTCGTGATCCCGTACGCCATGGTCGGGTTGTCCTCGGTGAGGACGACGATGCTGTAGCCGCGGTGGTGGCCGGTGAAGCAGCCGATGCTGTTAATACGCCAGCCGTGGGTGGCCAGCGGCAGCCAGCCGTTCTTCACGTGCACGGTCAGGCTGGCGGGTGCGCCGGCCGGCACCCCCCACCGCTGGGAGGGGATGACCTGGGCCATCAGGTTGAGCGCGATGTCGCGGGAGCCCGGGTTGAGCACCGTGTTCGGGTACATGAGCAGGTTCATCAGGAGCAGTTCGTCGTGCGCGGTGATCTGGGTCAGTCCCCAGTAGCCGCCCGGCCCGAGATGGGTCTGCTTCATCCCGGCGCGGCTGAGGAAGTACTGCAGCCGGCCGCGGCCCACATGGGCCCACAACGCTGAGGCGGCATTGTTGCTGGACTGGGTGATCATGAGCCGGGCCAGGCGCGACTCGGATGCAGTCAGCTGCCGGTGCTGGGTCTCAGCCTCACGCAGCAGGGTGCCCAGAATGATCACCTTGACCACGCTGGCCGAGTCGAAGTGCATCGTGGTGTTGAGCCAGCAGTTCAGGTCCTCGCTCTTGTCGTACACGCGCAGCCCCACCGTGGACGAACGTCCGCTCAGCGCCGCATGAATGCCGCGGGAGATCCGGGCCGCCAGCTTCGGGTGGGCGGGTGAGAGGCAGCTCACCGCGATCGAGCCCGCCGCAGCGCGCTGGCCGCCCGACGAACCCGCCAGCGCCGGAGCGCCGGTCCCGGTGACCACGGCCCCGGTGACCCCGGCGCAGAGCACGGCCGCCGCGGCGGCCAGGCTGACGCGGCCCTGTCGCGGGGATCGGAACCATCTCATCTGCCACCATCCATCTGCTGCACGGGCCAGCACCCGGCGCTGGTACCTCTGCAGACGCCTGAGCGCGGCCAGAGGTTGTCTGATGCTCTGTGACGCGCAGCGCAGAATTCGGCGCGGCCGGGCGGGGCGGGTCACAGGCGCCCGCGCAGCCGGTCGCGCAGCGGCCGGCCGTCCGGGTCGTACACCAGGCGGTACAGCGGAGCGGCCCACCACCGCTGGGTGACCGTCGGCCGGTAGGGCCGGTGCGGCAGTACCCGCCCGGGCGGGCGCTCTCCTGTGCCGCCCCCGTCGTGCCAGGCCGCCAGCTGCCCGGCCTGCCTGCGGAACGCCGCGAACATGTCCACCGGGCTCAGCAGGTCGGCCACATCATCGGGATCCCGGTCCAGGTGCTCGCCGCAGAGCCGGAGACGCAGGTCGCGGGCGAACACCCGGGCCCCGTCGCCCAGCCCGGCCGGGTCACGGGGCTCCCGGGGATCCGGTTCCGCGTCCAGCACGCCGATGGACAGCTCGCTGTCGTGGCTCCAGGACCGCCGGTTCAGGTTGTCCGACCCGACCATCGCCCAGACGTCGTCCACGACCACGATCTTGGCGTGCACGTAGACCGGGTTGCCCTGGTGGTTCTCCAGGTCGTAGATCGCGAACCGGTCACCTCCCGCGGCGGTGCAGGCGCGGACGACATCGTGCCGGGCGAGCAGGCCGGGCATCCGGGTGACCGGGCCGTCGTTGTCCGGGTATCGCGGCACGACCGCGAGGACGTGCAGGCCAGGATGGGTGCGCAGGGCCGACGCGATGAGGTTGGCCACCGGCCGCGACCAGAAGTACTGGTCCTCCAGGTAGACCAGGCAGCGGGCCCGCTCGAACGCCTTCCGGTACGCGTGCGCGATGCTCCGCTCGCCGAGCGGCGCGAACGGGTAACGGCGGAGCCGGGCCGGGTAGGTGCGCAGCACCTGCACCGCGTGCGTGCCGCGCGGCATGCTCTCGTCCGGTACCGGCTCGGGCAGCGGGCGGCTGGTCGTCGCGCCCATGTGGTACGCCCGGTCGTAGAGCTGGCGGACCGGGCTGGGCACGTCCAGGACACTGCTGCCGTACCAGCGTTCCCGGAAGGTGTGCTCCAGGTCATGCACGGCGGCCCCGCGCACCTCGGCCTGGATGTCATGCCAGGGTGGCCGCGGCCCGTAGCTGGCCGGGAAATCCATCACCTGCGCGTCGCCCTCGTGCCGGGAGTCGTCGTTGCGGCCGTGCCCCAGGTCGATCCCGCCCACGAACGCGACGTCGCGGCCGGGGGCGCCCGGGTGGCGGATCACCACCAGCTTCTGGTGATGGCTGCCGCCCCGGCGGGTCCGCGCGTCGAGCAGGACCTGGCCGCCGTCGTCGTCAATCTGGCGGACGAACTCCGCGTTGGCCTCCTCGGACTGGCGCAGCGCTTTGGGCTGGGAGCGCCAGAGCAGGCCGAAGACCTTGACCCCGCGGCGGGCGGCACGGCCGAGCACGTCGCCGACCGCCGAGCCGGGACCATCGAGCAGTTCATCCAGGTCGCCGCGGAAGTCCAGGAAGTAGACCTGGTCACCTGGCTCAGTGGCGTTCAGTTCAGCGTTCAGCCGGGCGAAGTAGCTGCGCCCGTCCACGAGCGGCTGGACCAGGTTCCCGATCGTGAAGGTCCGCAGGTCAGTCGCGGGGTTAGCCCGGTCGCCATCGCCCAGGAACCACGCCGCGATGGCCGGGTCGTCGACCGGATGGTCCGGAGCATCCTGTTCGAGGGGATCGTCAGCCGAGTCGGTAGCGCCTGGAAGCATGTCCGGATTGTGGCATCCCCGGACGTGTGGTCAGTACCGATTCACGGCACCCGGCGCGGGCCGGGGTGCCGTGGCCAGCCCGGTATCGGAATGGTCAAGAAAAGTCATCCGGCTCGTGCGTGTCGGCCCGGCTGCCGGTATCACTCCGGCCGCGGGTTCATGATGGACCGCATGGGATGGCCCTCTCACTACGCGCGCTATTCGCGCCGGGCGTTCTTCGGGATCGCGGCCGCGGCCACCGCCGCGGGCGCCGCCGCGTGCAGCGCGGCGGCCCGGTCCGTGGGCCGCAGCGGGAGCACCGGCCAGGCCCACGAGCAGGCTGTGCGCGCGAAGGCACGGGGCCCGGTCAGCGAGAACGATCTCCCGGGCGACCCGCACTGGAACATCCGGCATCTCGGCGCCCCGGACGCCATCGTGGGCTACGCGGGCCAGGCCAGCGTGCTGCCCGGCGAGCCGATCACCTTGTACGTATCCACCACGGCCCGCTCCTTCCGGGTCAGCGCGTTCCGGATGGGCTGGTACCACGGGGACGAGGCGCGGCGGCTGTGGAAGTCGGCCACGGTGAAGGGGCACCGGCAGCGCCAGCCGGACCTGATCAGGCCGACCAACACGGTGGAAGCCAGGTGGGAACCATCCCTGACCGTGCCGACGCACGACTGGCCGGAGGGCTCGTACCTGTTCCGGCTGGACGCGGAGAACGGCGCCCAGCGGTTCGTGCCCGTCACCGTCCGGTCGGCCAGCACCTCCGGCAAGATCGTGATCAAGAACGGCGTGGAAACCTGGCAGGCCTACAACACCTGGGGTGGCTACGACCTCTATAACGGTCCTAACGGTGTCGGGGATTACGCCAACCGGTCCCTCGCGGTAAGCCTGGACCGGCCGTACGACGCTAACGGCGCCTACATGTTCCTGTACCACGAGCGGAAGACCATCGAGCTGGCTGAGCGGACCGGCCTGCCGCTGGCCTACGTGACCAGCATGGACATCGACGGCGACCCGCACCTGCTGGATGGGGCCCATGCGCTGTTCACCCCGGGCCACGACGAGTACTGGACCCCGCAGGAACGCGCGCACGTCACCGCGGCCCGGAACGCGGGGATGAACATCGCCTTCATGGGCGCGAACACGCTGTTCCGGCGGACCCGGATGGCCAGTACGCGGCTGGGGGCCGGGCGGCTGGTCATCTGCTACAAGACGAGCTACCTGCAGGACCCGATGTACGGCAAGAACAACGCCCTGGTGACCAGCGACTGGCGGGAGCCGCCCAGCCCGGACCCGGAGTCGTCGCTGACCGGGACGCTGTACGAGTCGAACCCGGTGACCGCCGACTACGTCGTCGCCTCGCCGGACAGCTGGATCTACGCGCACACTGGGGTCCGCAAGGGCGCCAAGTTCACCGGGCTGGTCGGCATCGAGTACGACCGGGTGAACCCGGTCTACCCGGTCGAGCGGCCGATGGAGGTGCTCTCGCACTCGCCGCTGAACTGCCGCGGCGTGAACAGCTACTCGGACTCCGCCTACTGCACGCACCGCGGCGGGGCGGGAGTGTTCAACGCCGGCACCATGCGGTGGGTGGCGGCCAGCAACGGGCTGCGCCTGTTCGGCCTGAACAAGCACGCGGGCGAGTTCACCCGGCAGGTGACCACCAACCTGCTGCGCGGGTTCGCCGAGGGCCCGGCCGCGGCGAAATTCCCCGCGCACGACAACCTCGACTCGATGCACGAATGGCCGGGCGATCCGATCGCCGCCCAGCACAACCTCTGGCCGCCAGTGGTGCTGTAAGCACGTGGCCCGGTCAGAGCTGTATCTCACCGGCCCCGCCGCGCTCTGCACGGGTGGGAGGAAAGGCCTCCCGGCCGCCGCGACCGGCGGCCCTGCATTTCTGCCAGGGGGCGAATTGCACCATGCCAAACTTCAACGACGCCAAGATCACCAGCCTCTACGTGAACGCCGCGGGCGCGGTCTCTGACATCGCGGATGACGCGCCGAACGCTCCCGGTGGGGGGGCGTTCGACGTCACTCTTGAGATGGTGGCCGGTGCCGGGCTGACCGGTGCCTACACCCTGCACACCACCTGCACCGACGTGACGGCTAGCGGGCCCGCCCCGGCGTCGCTCAAGCCCGGCGGCGTGCTCAACGCGAGCACCGACACGTTCGGCAGCGCGGCCAACTGGAAGTCGCCGTCGCCGCTGTACAACACATTCAACCATTCGGAGACGGTGACACCGCCCGCTGGCGTCAAAGGCCACGTGTGCCAGTACACGGCGGCGCTCTTCACCGGCAACGGCCAGATCGTCTCGATCAAGCAGAGCGATCCCTTCATCCTGCTGTGAGCACTGCGCTTCAGCGCTAGCCAGGCCCCGGGTGGTAGGCACGCCCGGGGCCTCGGTTTTCGTTGCGGCGGATTGTTATGGGCCGGCCCCGGCCGGAACTGCGGCCGGGGCCGGGGGAGTCGCCGCTACTGCAATGTGATCCAGGTGGTCAGGACGCTGACGCCGGCCGTGGTGTGGCAGTGCAGCCGGAAGGGCGAGGACGGCAGCGGCCGGATGATGAAGCAGCCGATCTCGTCGATCTCCGCGGTCGCGGCCGCCCCGGTGGCCGGGCAGGCGTCCACGTGCCCGGGCGCCGGCGGGACGATCTGGCCCACGATCGAGTCCGGGCCGATCTCCAGCTCGATCGTGAGCTCCGACCCCGCGAACGTCAGGAACCGCGGGCTGGCTTCCTCCGCCCGGACGGCCGGCACGGCCGCCGCCTGGGCGGCTGAGTCGAACGTCAGGGCAGCCAGTTCAGCGTCGACGTTGCGCCAGGTATACGCGGCCTTGCCCGTCTCGGTGAACTCGGGCGGAACGGCCCGCGCGGCGCGGACAGCCTCACCCAGCTCCGCCATCAGGCGATCATCGGCCCACTGCTGGCTCGTCACTGGGGTCACCTCCGGCCGGGATTTCGTTGCTGATCAGGGCGGCGACCGCCGGATACCGGCGGAGACGGTCCAGGCAGCGGGCCCGGCTCGGGCCGATGCTGCCGACCGGGATGCCCAGCTTGGCACTGATGTCAGCGTAGGGGACGGGCGGATCCTCCAGGAGCAGGCCGACCAGCTCCTGGCAGCGCGGCGGCAGGTGGGTGAAGGCCTCCCGGAGCGCCGCGTGCCGTTCGGCGGCGAGCACCTCGCGTTCCGCCGCCGCCGGCTCACCGTCCGGGACGTCCGCGGCGTCCACCGCATCGCCCAGCGCCTCCTGCCGGCGGGCCGCGCTGAGCACCCGGCCGCACTCCCGGCGGGTGGTCGTGGCCAGCCAGCCCGGCAGCGCCGCAGGCTCGCGGATCAGCGCTAACTGGTCCACCAGCCGGAGCCAGACGCTCTGCCCCACGTCGTCCGCGTCGGCCCGGTCCAGCCGGTACCGGCGGCAGATCGACCAGATCAGCGGCGCGTACCGGTCCACGATCGCGTCCCAGGCCTGCTTGTCACCGTCCCGGGCCCGGGCCACCAGCACGGCGACCGGCGAGTCATCGCGCATCGCGGGCCCGTCCTCTCGCCGCGCGGGCCGCCGCAGCGCCGCGGGAGGCCCGTGAATGCCCTGCATTGTACGGGTACGGCCCGGTCCGGACGCTATCCCCATCGGCACCTGACCCTCTGGCGGCGCGGCGGCCGGAGACCGCCGCCACGCTCCGCCCGCCTGGCTCGACTGCACGCTTCGCTGAGACGGAGGCCGCCAGGCCGGGCGTGATACCACCCGCGCGGCGCAAGTTTTCCGGGACCGGTTCCGCTGCAGCCGTATCAGGCGGGCCCCGGGACGCTCCGTCCAGTCAGGAAGCCCGCCAACCGGGCCAGGGGAAGCGGGAGCGGGGGACGGCCCCGGCCGGCTGTGCTCGCCGAGACGGCGCAGCCGGCCCGGGCCGGCAAGGCCCGCACCCTGCTAGCCCGCGCCGAGCGCCACCAAGGACCAGGCCGCGCCGAGGAGGACCGGATCATTCCTGACCTGACGCCTGATCGCGCACAGGCTCCCGGCGAGCGTCTGGCCGGAGCGCAGCCGCTGATGCAGCGCCAGCATCAGCGGGACCGCCGCTTGGTCATTGAGCGGCGCGACACTGGCGACCACCCCGGCCGTGCCCAGCGGCAGGAGGCTGCTGACCAGGCCGAGGAGTTCGTCCGCGCCGGCCGGGGCGAGCCGGCCCGAGTCGCAGCAGGGCAGGATCACGAGGTGCGGCGCGCGGCGCAGCCGCTCGAAGTCGTAGACCGTGAGCGGGCCGTCGGCCATCCGCAGCGAGGAGAACAGCGGGCTGTCGGCCCGGAACGTGCCGTGCGCCGCGATGTGCGCCAGCCAGGCGCCGTCGATGGCCTCCAGCAGGCGCCCGCTCGTGGCGGCCCCGTCACCCAGGACGGTGACGTCGTCGTACAGCGGCGCCAGGGCCGGGACCTCGGCGCCCCCGGTGCCCAGGCCCGGGCCGCGGGCCAGGACCGCGTGCCGCCGGGCCGGCGGCGTGGCCGCCCGGGCCCGCAGCCAGGCCCGGGCCGACGGGGCCACGCTGACCACCCGGTCCCGCAGCGACGGCAGCAGGGCCCAGGGAATCGCGTGGAACCGGCCCGGCGGGACGATGACCACGGGCCCGTCGCCGAGGTGGCGGACCGCGTCGCCGAGCAGCGTCCGCTCCAGCTGGCGTCCCGTCACATCCAGGAGCGCGAACGCGCTGCCGGTGCTGTCCGGCGGGCCCTCCCGCGGGCTCCCGGGCGGGTCGCGGGCCGGCCGGCTATGGGCCAGCCGGCGCAGGCCGAACCGGGCCAGCTCGGTCGCCCGGATGGCCTGATCCGCCTGGCCTGCCGCGACGTGCCGGACCCGGCCTCCGCCGCAGACCAGGACGTGCAGCTCGGCGCCGATGCTGACGATCTGCACCAGCTGCGTTCCGTCCAGCGCGGCCAGCAGGACGCCGGGATCGAGCTCCCGGCCGCCGCCGGTGCCGGCGGACCCCGGGGCGCGCATCACCCGAGCCCGGACCGCGTCTTCCAGCGCCCGCTGCTGCTGGCGCAGTGCGGCCACGGGGCGGCCGCGGGCCTCGGCCTGGGCCACGCGGCTGGCGGCATCCCGGGCGGCGGACAGATCGGCGGCCAGTTCCCGGTCGTCGCCGGGCCGCACCGTGGGCACGGCCAGCGCAGTGGCCCGCCATCGCTCGCTCCAGCACAGCAGGGGCCGGGGTCGGCCCGAGCGGAGCGCCTGGCGCAGCGCCAGCTCCGCCAGCTCGGCGCCAGCTGCCGTGGCCTGGGCCCGCAGCTCAGAGGCGCCCAGCGTGAGCCGGTGCCCGTCCAGCACGTCCAGCCCGCGGCGGCAGGCGTGCAGCAGGCGGCGCGGATTGGCGGCCACCTCCGCCAGCAGGGCCTCGGCCAGCCAGCCGGCCGCCCGGGAGTAGGCCGGCCCGCGGAAGCGGCTGCGGGCGGCCGCCGCGAGATGACGGCGGGACTCGTCCGGCCGGCCGAGCCGCAGTGCGATCCGCCCGGCCAGCAGGTGCGCCTGCGGTGCCTCTGCCGAGCCCAGCCGGTCGAGGTCGCCGGCCAGCTGGCCCGCCGCCCGGAGCAGCGGCGCGGAACCCTCGCCCTGGGCGAAGCGGGCGCTGAGCACCAGGAACCCGGCGTGCGCCGCCCACCGGTCCCGGTGCTGGGCCCGGAACAGGCGCCGGGCCGCCTGGGCGCGGGCCAGGGCCACCGGCGGCTGGTCCGCCGCGAGCGCGGCGCTGGCCGCGGCCAGCAGCAGCTCCGCCTTCTTGGTGGACTGGCCGCGGATCCGCTCGAACTCGCCGATGGCCTGTTCCGCCCGGGTCAGCGCGTCGCCGGGCAGGCCCGCCGCGAGCAGCACCGCGCACCGGTCGAGGCTGAGGTCCGGCGGCGGCACGTCCAGCGACGAATACCGCCGGGCCGCCTCATCCAGGCAGCTCAGCGCCATCGGGAGGTCCCCGGTGCGGAACGCGACGATGCCCCGGTTGTGCACCAGGTAGGCGGATTCGAGCTCCTGGCCGGTCCCGGCGAACAGCCGCTCGGCCGCAGCCAGATCCCGCGCCGCCTGCCGGGTGCGCCCCTGGGCCAGGTAGACCAGCGCCCGGGCGGTGAGCGCGCGCCCGGCCCAGATGATGTCCCCGTCCCGGCGCAGCGTGGCCACCGCCCGGTGCAGGTCGCCGAGCGCCTCGGGGTAGCGGCCCAGGGTCCACAGCACGATGGCCCGGCGATGCAGGATGCGGGCCGCCTGGTTACCACTGGCCTGCCGTCCCGCCTGGTCGAGCGCGGCCAGCCCGGCACTGGTCCGGCCCGCGTAGACCAGCGCGACGCCGAGCGAGGCCAGCACATCCGCCTCGCGGGAAGGGGACCCGGCCTGCCGTGCCGCGCGCAGCGCGGCCCGCAGTTCGCGGAGGGCCGCGCCGAGGTCGCCGAACTCACGCAGCACGAACCCGGCGGCGTGGTGCGCGACGGACGCCTCCAGCGGCGTCGGCCGGCCCGCGAGTATCGCGCGGGCCCGGGCCAGCCCTTCCCGTGGCCGGGACGCGGCGAAGGTCAGCAATTCCGGCACGCCGGCCGCAGCCGGGGTAATGACCTGGCTTTTGCCCCCCACAGCGCCGATGCTAGATCGGTGCCATTCCGACGTCTATGGCTTTACGGAGCATAGGAGGCACACCATGGCCGACGCAGGCAGGCCCAGGCTCGATCCCACCGCGATAGCCGAGGCCAGTGTGATAAAACATGCGTTCCGCCGGGCCGGAATACACGTGAAAACGGAACCCGACCTGGATGGCGGAATCGCGTTCATGTACCAGAAAGGCGTCCTCCTCGTCCGGGACGAGGATCTGGACCGGGTGCTGGTGATCGTGGCGCGGCCGAGGGCGGAAATCCTGCCCCCGGTGTACCCGGAAGGCCGGTTCCCGCCGGAGCGCCCCGTGCCGGAAGCCGGGCCGGACGCCGCGCCCGGACCTGAGCCGGAGGGAGCCGGGGAATCCGGGGAACCGCCCCCCTGGCTCCCGCAACTGCGGCGCGTCACCCAGGGGGTGGTGGCGCTCGCGCTGGCCGGCAGCCGTTACCAGGACGACGACCGCCGGGACGATGACACCGAGCCCGGGGACGAGCAAGCCCCGTCCGGCGTGCTCCTGGCCCTGGGCGAGATCGACCGGCAGCTGGGCGCCGGCGTCGCGACCCCGAATCACGTCGTGACCGTGTCCCCGGTCGTGCCCTGCATGGCCACGGAGCCGGAGGAGGTCCCCTACGGCACCGAGCCGGAGCCCGGGCCCTGCCCGGGAAATCACGGCGGGGGAGTCCGGGTCTTCGTGGCCGACACCGGGCTGGTGGCCGGCGCGGCCGACGCGCACGCCTGGCTGGCCGGCGTGCAGGGCGACCCGGACCCGGACCCGGGCCTCGTGCCGCCCGGAAGCGACCCGGAGGTGATCGTCCCGTACGTCGGGCACGGCACGTTCGTCGCCGGGGTGCTCCGGTGCATGGCGCCCGCGGTCGAGCTCTACTGCGCGAACGTGTTCAACATCGCGGGCAGCGCGCTGGAGGCGGACGCGGTGCCCAAGCTGGACTCGGCCCTGGACCAGGGATACGACCTGTTCAACCTGACCATCGCGTCCCCGACGCGCAAGCTCCTCCCGCTTACGGCGTTCGACGCGTGGCGGCGTCGGCTCCGCCAGCACAAGGGTGTCGCGTGCGTGGTGGCCGCCGGGAACAACAGCTCCCGCCGCCGATTCTGGCCCGCGGCGTTCGACGGCATGATCGCGGTGGGGGCGCTGGCGGCGGACGGGCGCACCCGGGCCAGCTTCAGCAACTACGGCAGCTGGGTGGACGTGTACGCGCGCGGCCGCGGACTGGTCAACGCCTGGGCCACCGGGACCTACCACTGCTACGTCCCGCCGGATGGGCACGGGCAACGCCATTTCCACGGGATGGCCCGGTGCAGCGGCACGTCGTTCTCGACCCCGATCGTGACCGGGCTGATCGCCAGCCGGATGTCCCGCACGGGGGAGAACGCGGTGCAGGCGGCCGCGGTCCTGCTGGCCCGGGCCCAGGCGCGGGCGATCGCGGGGGTCGGCCCCATCGTGCGGCCTTGTGACGAGGAGGACTGCGCGGGGACTCGCTGACCGCGCCGCCTGCCCAGGGCGCGGGGGCCGGGTCTGCTATCCCTTGGTCAGGACCAGGTCGAGGTCGCTGGCCGCGACGTGGTGATCCCGGGCGCAGCGCAGTTCGGTGTGCACCGGCTCGCCGCAGTCCCGGTGCCGGAACTCCAGCGGGGCAGGCCGGACCCAGCGGTTGCCCCACTCCATCAGCGCGGCCAGCACCGGGAAGAACTCCGTGCCCTTCTCGGTCAGCCGGTACTGCATCCGGGTCCGCTGGCCTGGCTCCTGATACGGCTCACGCGCCAGCAGCCCGTCTGCGACCAGTTCCCGGAGCCGGGCCGCCGCGACCGGCTGGCTGATTCCCACCCGCTCCGCGAAGTCGTCGAACCGGGAGGTCCCGTAGAAGGCCTCGCGCAGCAGCAGGAACGCGGACCGGGCGCCGACCACGTCGATGGCCCCCGCGATCGGGCAGGCGGCGTTGTCGAAGTTCTCCCGCGAGTCGAGCGGGCCGGTCAGCCGGACAGTCGCAGACACCATGTGCCCACTGTATGCGTCCACCATCGCCTGACTTGTGCTTGCCTAATTCAGCGCGGCACAGTTCAGGGAAGATCCGGGTACAGGGCGCTGACCCCGCCGGCCAGGCCCGCCTGGAGCTTCTGGCTGAGCTCGTCGGCCAGGATCTCGTAGGCGCCCGCGGCGACGCCGTCCACTGCGGTCACGGCGACATCCCGGGGGTCCAGCTTGGCCGCGTCGACCCGGGCGGCCAGGTCGGTGTCCATGTAGCCCACGTGCAGCCCGCTGACCCGGATGCCCTGCGGCGCGAGTTCCTGGCGCAGCGCGTTGGTCAGCGACCACTCGGCGGACTTGGCCGCGCAGTACCCGCCGATGCGCGGGAAGCTGATCCAGGACAGCGCGGACAGGATGTTCAGGATGGACCCGCCGCCGTTCGCGGCGATCTTCGGCGCGAAGGCCCGGGTCACCGCGAGCGTGCCGAAGAAGTGAGTATCCATCTCCAGCCGGAGCTGCTCCAGGTCGCCGTCCAGCAGCGATGCCCCGGTGCCGACCCCCGCGTTGTTGACCAGCAACGTGACGTCGCCCGCGGCTGCCGCGGCGGCGGCGACCGACGCCGGGTCGGTGATGTCCAGCGCCACGGGGATGGCGCCGGGCAGGCTGACCGCGGCCGGGTCGCGGGCGCCGGCGTACACGCGCGCGCCGCGGCTGATCAGTTCCGCGGCCAGCGCCCGGCCGAATCCGCGGTTGGCCCCGGTGACGAGGGCGGTGCTGGCTGAGATGTCCATGACGGCTCCAGGAGGATAAGGCTGGCTAAATGAGGTATTAGCCAGGACTGTAAGCTCTGACTAAACCATACGCAAGTCAGATGACCTGGTGAACCTGGGATCATGCCTGCGTGACCGAGCACCTTCTAGGGGGGTGAGGGGGGGCCTCGGCGGAGAGTCCGGGTTACCGTGCCAGGCTGGTCACGCTCCTCTGCCCTGACTTGGCGATCAGCATTGGCGTGCTGGCCCCGCCGCGACGTCAGCCAGGGATAGCGCCGGGGACGATCACCGGGGAGTCGCCTCCGCGCCGCCGCTCAGGCCAGGCGAGCGTGCGATTCGGGCAGCGGGGTGTTCCACCGCATCCGGGCGTAGCGTGAGTCTGCGGAGCCGTCTCCGTCCATGGCGGGCATCATTCCCCGGGCCAGGCCGGGCGGCGACTGATTTACGGCCGGCCCGCGGGCCGGCCGGGGCACGCGGGTTCAGCCCGGGGACGGGATTTCAGCCCGGGGACGGGATTTCAGCCCGCGGACGGGGTTTCAGCCGGGGGGCGGGACCAGGCGCAGACCGTGCCGGGCCGGGGTCCCCACGGCCTGGCCGTCGCCCGGCACCGCGGTCAGCGTGAGGCCGAACACGTGCGACTGAAGCTCGTTCGTGCTGATCCCGATCGAGGCAGCGATCGTGGCGGGAGTCTCCCCGCCGTCCCGGACGGCCCGGAACACCTTGGCCAGCAGCTGCGAGGATTCGCGCTCGATGCCCTGCGGCTCGCTGTAGCGGTAGCCGAGCCGGGAGAGCTGCGCGCACGCGGTCCGGTAGCCCCAGTCGGTCAGCAGGTCCAGCTCGTGCAGCCGGTGGGTGAGCGCCATGGCCGACACTTTCCAGGTCCGCTTGGCGCCCAGGATCCGGGCCGGGGTGGCGTCGCGCAGGCCCTCGGCCAGCACGCTGGCCCGGGGCATCAGGAACGCGGCAGCGAAGCGGTTGGCCTCAACCTCGGCGGCCGGGCGGCCGGGCGTCTGGTGCTCGCCGTGCAGGACGAGGTGGCCGAGCTCGTGGGCGGCGTCAAAGCGGCCCCGCTCGCCACTCTTGCCGGTGGCGAGGAAGATGAACGGCTGTCCCTGCCAGTACAGCGAGTAGGCGTCGAGCTCGGTGTTCTCCGGGGTCAGCGAGAAGATCCGGGCCCCCCGGGACTCCAGCAGGTGGAGCACGTTGCTGACCGGGCGCTCACCCAGGCCCCAGCGGGCCCGGACCACCTCGGCGGCCGCCTCGGGATCGTCGCCGGTGAGGCCCGGGATGTCGGTCTCCGGGAGCCGGAACCTGGTGTCGATCCAGTCGTTGATCAGCAACGCGACCCGGCCCGCGCTCAGCGCCCGGTCCCGCTGCCGGGCGGTCATCTTGCTCAGCGCCCGGAAGCTCACCGCGGCCGGCTGGATCTCGCCGACGTCGGGTGCGCCCAGGAAGGCGGGGGACACGTCGAGCGCTCCGGCCAGCTCCCGCAGCGTGTCCGCGGACGGCTCCTGGTGGCCGTTCTCGTACAGGGAAATGCTGCGCGTGCTCAGGCCGGTCAGCCCGGCCAGCTGGGTCAGGGTGAGGCCGCGCCGCTTCCGGGCGATCACCAGCCGGGACGGGGTCAGGACCGCCGCCTGTCCGCGCGGCATCAGAGCCGGCTCACCTCGACGACGATGCCCCACAGCGCGCAGACCCGTGCCGCCATCGCGACCTCCCTGCCGACGGTGCGTCAGCCCTACTTCACGAAACCCTACCTCAGCTGAGGGGGCGAAACATGAAGACCGGGACCGGGGCGCTGAGTGGCCGGGCCCTTCCGCGGCGATCCGGGATAGGCGCGCGATTGCCGCCCGCCAGACGCGAGAATTGCCGCCGCCGGATGCCTGCTTACGATCCCGCGGGACGTTTTGGTTCCTGTCGGCATGACGCTTTACGTAAAGGCGCCTGCGGGGGCCTGAGGTCTGGAAGTGGCCCGGCTTTGACCGCCGCCGCAGCATAAGCTGGCCGGGTATTAGTTAATGTGCACCGAATGCGATCAAACTCCCCGGTGATTTTACCTGCATTATCCTTGCGCTGCGTTACTGTGCGTGATCAACTTGGAACCTGGCACGGGGCGCTGACCTGCTAGGTTGCGGGAAATCGCGGTCGCTACCGCTGCGCATCCCGCTCTAAGGGCGGCGCGTCCAGGCACCTGCGTTGAGCGGAGGGGAAACGCGTGCTGGCTAAGGTATTGGGCTGGGTCGTGGGCATACTGATTGTCGTCTGGATTGTATCCACGCCCGCCGGGTCCGGTAATGACGTGCATTCTTGGGTTTCCGGCATCTTGTCCTTTTTCCAGCATCTCGCCAAGGGCTGAGGCACAGGCCCGGAATTGGGTTAAGCCTAGGATTGCTGGCCGCTGGCCGGGATGTGCCGGACGGCCCGCAGGGCTGCCCGGAAAGCCACGCATAGCAGCACTGCGAGCGGCAGAAGGCTCAGCGTGATCCGCAGCGGTCCTGCCGACCCTGGGGTGGACACGTAGGGGCCGCCGATCATCGGCGGCGGCGTGAGGATGTACACGATCAGGTAATAGGCCGGGAGGGCCAGGAGAGTGGCCACGCGCTTGCCCAGGGGGGACGCCAGCGTCAGGCCGGCCAGGGGCATGGCACAGACAGTGATCACGATCGCGGCCGAGACGGCGAGGTGATCGGGCCAGAGCCAGTGAACGGCGGCCGCCAGGCCCAGCGGGATCGCCAGGGCGGCCGCGTAATGCTGCCAGCCCAGGATCTGCATCGCCCGGGCCGGGCCGGCTGAGGCCACGAGGGCCGCGAGCTCCAGCCCGGCGGCGGCCAGGGTGACCATCGATGTGGCGCCGAGGTATCCCCAGTAGATCTGGAACGAGGCCATATAAGCCAGCCAGATGAGCAGGGCCGCCGCCGTGAGCATGGCGGTGCGGCGCAGGCGCAGCAGGGTCAGGACGGCCAGGATCAGCCAGCCGCCGAGGGTCTGGGCGTTAACGACCGCGAACACGACGAGGCTCGTGCCTTCCGCGTGCGAGGCCAGGGCGGCGAGGCTCGGCAGCGCGGAGTAGGCCGCCACGATCAGCGGCAGCAGGACGCTCACCACGGCCAGGGCGTCTCGCCAGAGCGGCCACGCGGTATCGCGGCGGGCCGGGCGGAGCCTGATCAGCAGAGCGCCCCAGATGAGGTTGGCGGTGTCCCTTACTCCCGGCCGGAGCTGCCCGGCGCGCGCCCCGGTCATCAGCACGCCGAGCATCTCGTCCTGGTGCTTGCGCCGGTGCTCCGCCGGATACATGACCAGCAGCCGCCGGTAACGGGCCTCCAGGGTGGCGTTCATGCCAGCCCCCCGAGCAGGCCGAGCCGGCGGGCCGCGACGGTGGTGTGCGCACGCATCCGCTCGACCTCGGCGGCCAGCCGCTGCGCGCCCGGCGGGGTGAGCCGGTAGTAGCGGCGCAGCCGGGTGTCCACGATCTCCTCCCGGTCCACCTCGATCAGGCCCTCATCGGCCAGCCGGTCCAGCGCGGCGTACAGCGTCCCGGCCCGCAGTTTGACCCGGCCAGCGGAGATGTCCGTGACGTCGGTCATGATCCCGTAGCCGTGCTGGGCGCCGGCCGCGAGGGCGGTGAGGATCAGGAACGTGGGCTCCTGCAGCGGACGCTGGCTCATGTCCCCGTTATATACCGGCCATTGGAGTATGACAAGAGCCGGACCGGCCGTTAGGAGCGAAGAGGGCGGCGAGCGGGGCGAGCGGGGCCAGCGGGCGAGGAGGGCGAGCGGTCAGGCGATGACCGGGGGACCGGTCACCGATCCGGCACTGGAGTGACCGAGGATCACGGCCTCGACCGCGGCGGGGTCGTCCGGCGTGATGAAAGGCAGGATCGCCGCGCCGGTGTCCAGGATCAGCGCGGTGGTCTTGCCCGGCCGGCGCGGGTCCAGGCTGGCCCAGTAGCGCAGCGTCGTGCTGCCCCAGATCCGTCCCCGGCTCCCCGAGCCGAGCGGCACCCGGCGGACCGTCCGGATCGCGGCGAAGGGCACCCGCTTGGTGCCCCAGGGGAAGTAGTAGCCGTGGATGAGCACGGCGTCGTCGGTGCACTCAATCCAGCGATCCCGGTACAGCGTGCTCATGCTGCCGCCGCCACCCTTCATGCCGCCGCGGCCGGTTCCCCCCGACCAGGCCGCCCGCCACCGCCGGCCGCGGTGACGCCGTGCTGCCTATTATCGCCGGACCCGCGACCCGGGATCAGTAGTGGATGGCGCCCGGCGCGCCGCCCCCGGCCACGATGGCGTCGCCGTTGATGGCCACGCTGCGCGGCGAGGCCAGGAACGCGACGACATCCGCCACCTCCGCCGCGGTGATGATGCGGCGGATGCTGTTGCCCGCGGCCAGGCTCGCCGCGGCCTCGGCCTCGGTGATGCCCCGGGCGACGGCGTAGCCGGCGATCATAGCCGGGGTGCGCTCGGTCGCGGTCAGGCCCGGATGCACCACCGTGACGTTGATGCCGGCCGGTCCCAGCTCGTCCGCGAGGGTCTTGGTCAGCGCCGCGACGCCGACGTTGCGGATCGAGCCGGAGGGCGTGCCCACGCTGCGGGCGGCCAGGCCGCTGATGTTGATGATCCGGCCCCAGCCCTGGGCGATCATGTAGGGCGCGGCGGCGCGGGCGCAGCGCACGTAGCCGACCACCTTGGTGTCGATCGCCGCGAGGAGATCGGCGTCGACCAGGTCGGCCAGGGCCCGGGCCGAGCCCGGGGCGGGCGGCTCGGCGGCGTTGTTGACCAGGATGTCGATCCCGCCCAGTTCGGCGGCGGCACGGTCGATGGCGGCGCGGACCGCCGCGTCGTCGGTGGTGTCGGCGGGCAGGGCCAGGACCCGGCAGCCGTGCTCCGCGGCGAGTTCCTTGGCCGCCGCATCGAGCCGGGCGGCGTCACGGGCCAGCAGGGCGAGGTCGGCCCCTTCGGCGCCGAGCGCGCTGGCGATTGCGTAGCCGATGCCACGGCTGCCGCCGGTGACGACGGCGCGCTTGCCAGCCAGCTGCAGGTCCATGCTGGTCCTTTCCGGGTGCGGGCGTACCGCTGTGGCTACAGGTCGGCGTACTGGGGTTCGTCGGCGATCAGGATCCGCTCCAGCAGGCGCGGGAAGTCGCCGTAGTTGCGCACGGCGTAGTGCACGGCGGCCCGGTTGTCCCAGAACGCGATGGAGCCAGGCCGCCAGCTGAAACGCACCTGGAACTCAGGCTTGCGGTACTGATCGTGCACGATGGACAGGAGTTCCCGGCTCTCGGCCCCGTCCAGGCCGACGATCCAGGGGTGCTGGGAGAAGTTCACCCAGAGGATCTTCCGGCCCGTCTCGCGGTGGGTGCGGACGACCGGGTGAGCCACGATCGGATAGTCATGACCGGAGCTCGCCAGCGCCGCCCGGTAGTCATGGGTCACGTAGCGGCCGTCGAGGCGCTGCTTCGCGTCATCGGGGAGCGCGTCGTAGGCCAGCCCGGCGTCGACCCATATCGTGTCGCCGCCCACCTCGGGCAGCGTGACCGCGCGCAGCACGGCGCCCCAGGTCGGGACCAGCCGCCAGCTGGTGTCGCTGTGATAGGGATCCCAGTTCTCGGCCCCGGCCTGGTCGTCCGGCTTGACGGTCTTCTCGTGCGCCTTGGCGTCGGCGGCGGAGATCCGGTGCACCGCCGGTGCCTTGCCCGCGTCGGGCTTGTTCACGCTTGGGTGCGTGTACAGCGGGCCGAACTGCCGCGCGAACGCGGCGTGCTGGTCACGATCGGTGTCCTGGTCGCGGAAGAAGACGACCTTGTACTCCAGGATGGCGGCCTTGATCTGGTCCCGGGTGGCGTCGCTGAGCGGGTACCGGAGATCGACGCCCTCGATCTCGGCGCCGATCGTGGGCTTGAGCGGGCGGATCGCGAGGGCGCCGTGCTGGAGGTCGGAGTCGATGACTGCGGACATGCCGGGGTCCTTCCCGGGCGAGCGCCGGTGGTGGCGCATCACCCAAAACCTACAAAAACGATCGATTAACTATAAAATGAACGGGGGTGGCGCGGATGTCAACGGGTCTCGGGCTTCCAGCCGAGGGCCGGGGCCACCTGGGTCGCCAGCAGCTCCAGTGCGGCGATCGCCTCGTCCAGGGCCGGCGCGGCCGGGCTGAACTGGACGATCAGCTCGGTCGCCAGCGGCAGGACCCGGTCCGTGGCCAGGCGCTCGGCGACCTGGTCCGGGGAGCCGTAGGAGATGTGCATCCGCTCGAAGTACTCCTCGGCGGCGAGGCCGGCCGGGAACCGGCCCGCCCGGATCATCCGCTCCGCCATGGCCAGCACCGGCGCCTCGATCGCGGCTTTCGCCGCCCGGCGGCTAGCCGCCGGGTAGACCCCCCGGGACAGGCCGATCCGCACCTCGTCGGCGGGCCCGGGGTAGGCGTCCAGGTAGGCCTCGGCCCAGGGGGCCTGGACCTCGTCGGTCCGTCCCTCGCTGCCGAAGGTCGCCCGGTTCAGCAGCAGCCGGGAGCCCGCTGCCCCGACGTACCGGGCGCCGTCCTGGCTGAACGCCGCCTGCCAGAGCCGCCCGGCCAGGCCCGGTGCGGCCGGATGCAGGCGGAACTCGGTGCCTCCGACCGGCTCACCCGCGAACGCGGCGGCGAGGGTGGCCACGCCTGCGGAGTTGTCCTCCCGGCGGCGGCCGAGATCCTTGCCGAAGGCGGTGAACACGGCCGGGTCGGCGCCGCTCCCGACGCCGAGTTCCACCCGGCCGCCGCTCAGCGCGTCGAGCACCGCCGCGTCCTCCGCCACCCGGAGCGGGTCTTCCAGCGGGAGGGTCACCACCGCCGTCCCCAGGCGGATCCGGCTGGTCCGCTCGGCGACCGCGGCCAGGAACGTGAAGGGGGACGGCAGCCGCCCCGCCGAGGCGTCGAAGTGGTGCTGCGCGACCCAGGCGGAGTCGAAGCCCAGCTCCTCGGCGGCGACGAAGAGCTCGACGTAGTCACGGTAATGCTGGCTGGCTTCCTGGGGACCGTGCAGGTGGGACAGGAAGCCGAGACGAAATGGCGCAGGCACGCGGTTCTCCGGTGTTCAGGCCGGCACGGCGGCCAGCGGGCGGACGGCCTCGAGGACCGCCTCCGCCTCGGTCCGCACCAGCCAGTCGGGGTGGACGTCCGCGAACCGGACCATCCGGTCCTGGCCGATCACCACGATGGTGGGCATGGGCAGTTCCCACTGGCCGGTCCCCAGGACCTGCCCGAGGTCCATGCCGTTGGCCCGGGCGTGAGCCTGGGCTGCGGGGCTGGACGTGAACGTGATACCGAACCGGCGGGCGAGCCCGTTGCGGGTGTCGGACAGCACGGGGAACCCGAAGCCGTACCGGTTCTTGATCGTGGCCAGCCGGCCGGGCACCTGCGGGCTGACGGCGACCAGCGTGGCGCCCAGCTCGGCGAGGGCGGGGTACAGCTCCAGCTGGTAATGGCGGAGTGCGATGTTGCAGGCCGGGCAGCCCTCGTAGCGGAAGAACAGGAGGACTACCGGGCCGTCGGCCAGCAGGCGGTCCAGCTCGATGGTGCCCCCGAGTACTTCCGGCAGGGAAAACGGCTCCACGACGTCGCCCGCCTTCACGAACGCGGCGCGGTCGGCGGTGTCCTCCAGGAGCTGCCGCTGGTCGATGTTCACCTGGAGGTCAGCGGGCGCCATGGTCCGCAGCCGGTAGGCGTGCAGGTCGGCGAGTAGCTGGCAGACGGATGGCGGGGGGCGGTCGGTCATGGCTGGCGCCTGCTCTCGTGGTCTCGTGCCCGGCGGAGAATTGTCTAGTATCCCCATCTGTAAAGTTGAGTATCGCCGTGACCGCAGGCGTGGGCAAGGGCTAGCTGCCGGTCACGTGAGCACGGTGAAGCCGTGGGTGCCGTCGCGCTCCAGCTGGGCTACGAGGCCGTACTCCCAGTCCAGGTAGGCCTGCATGGCTGCGGGATCAACGCCGGTGCCCTCGTAAGGCCGGCGGTAGACATCGATCGGCGGGGACAGCATCTCACCGGGGCCGGAGTCCAGCGGGCGCCCCGACCGGGCCCACCCGGCGGTCCCGCCGTCCAGCACCAGCACCCGGGTCCCCGGACGTGCGGGCAGGCCGGCGGCGGCGAAGCGGGCCAGCATCCCGTCCGCGCTGGTCACGACCAGCCGGCCCGCCCGGCCAGGCCAGCCGGCCCGGGACAGGTCGGTGCGCAGCGCCCAGGCCGCGCCCGGCACGTGCCCGGCCAGGAACCGGGGGCTGGAGTCGACGTCGACCACCGCGGCCTCGCCGTCCCGCAGCCAGCCGTCCACCTCGGCCGGGCCGGCCAGGGGCAGCTCCGGCAGGGGCGGCCAGGACGGCGCCCACGGCCCGGTCTGGGCCGGGGCCGCCGCTGTGCGGCCGGACGGGCTGCCGCCCGGCTCCAGGACCGCGACGTCCCAGCCCATCTGGGCCAGCCACGACGCGGTCATCGCGGCGCGGCCGCCCCGGTCGTCGGCGAGCACCAGCGGCGCCCCCCGGACCGGGGCGAACCGGTCGGTCTCCTGCACCAGCTGGCCGCCAGGAGCAGACCTGAACCCGGCCAGGTGACCTCCCGCGTACTCGGCGGGGGACCGGACGTCGAACCGGTAGACGGTGCGGTCCCCGCGGTCCAGCACCGACTGGAGCGTGGCGGCGGTGACCCGGCCCGCCCCGGCCTTCCGGGCCACGGTCCAGGCCGCGGTGTCCGCCCGCCGGGCGGCCTCGGGCGGCACCTCCGGGGCGCGGCGGTCCTGGCCGTGGTCCAGCGCCAGCCCGGCCAGGGTCCAGCCGATGGTTCCGTTGCGCAGGGCCACCACCCGGTTGGGCAGCCCGGCGTTGATCAGTGACTGCGTCCCGATGATGCTCCGGGTGCGCCCCGCGCAGTTGACCACGACCAGGGTGGCCGGGTCGGGCGCGAGCTCGCCGGCCCGCAGCACAAGCTCGGCGCCGGGCACGCTGGTCGCGGTGGGGATGCTCATCGTGTGGTATTCCTCGAACCGCCGGGCGTCCACGACGACCACGTCCGCGCCGCTGCTGAGCAGGGCGCGCAGTTCCGCGGCCGCCACGGCCGGGGTGCCCGCGGTGGCCTCGACCAGTTCCCCGAACGCCTTGCTGGGGGCGTTGACGTCCCGGAACAGCTCGCCGCCGCCGGCCACCCAGCCGGCCAGCCCGCCCTCCAGCAGTGACACGTCGCGGTAGCCCAGGCTCCGGAGGCGTCCCGCCGCGGCCGCGGCGTCCGGCTCGCCGTCCCCGTAGACCACCAGGGGCACCGAGCGGCGGGGCAGCCGGTCGAGCACCTCGGCTTCCAGGCGGCCGGCCGGGAATGAGGCCGCGAACAGGGGATGCCCCTCGGCGAAGGGCCCCTCCGGGCGCACGTCGAGCAGCCCGATCTCGGTCCGCGCCCGGAGCGCGCGGCGCACCGCTGCGCCCGGGGTCACACCGGGGCCCGGTGCCTGCTCAGGTGGTCTGACCATGCGCGATACCCCTACCTGGCGGGTGTTTCCGTGAATATCCTACTTGACCAATCGATTTTATCTGATTTACAGTTACGCCGCTGGATGCACCGAGCCACGAGGGCGTGGCTGGGCCCCCCGTCACCCCCCCACAGGAGTACTCGATGCCATTCCCCCGGCGCGCGGTCCGCCGCAGTGCCCTCCGGGACACTGCGGCTCCCTTCGCAGACACCGCGGCTCCCCTCGCAGGCACTTCGGTCCGCCGCAGTGCCCCCAGGCACGCCACGGTCCGCCGCAGTGCCCTCGCGGGCGCCGCCGTCCTCGCTCTCTCGCTGGCCGCGGCCGCCTGCGGCAGCAGTGCCGGCTCGACGGCAGGCTCCGCCTCGTCCGCCACGGCCGGGGCGACCGGCACCGTCAACTGGGAGTGGGAACTTCCCACCTCCTGGGATCCGGTCACCTCGAGCGCCGGGTGGGACGTGCATGCGCTCGGCCTCGTCTACGCCTCGCTCACCATGCTCGACCCGCACGGCACCGTCGAGCCCGGTCTCGCCACGTCCTGGAAGTACGCCGCGAACGGCAAGAGCGTCACGTTCACGCTGCGCCCGGGCCTCAAGTTCACCGACGGCACGCCGCTCAACGCGCAGGCGGTCAAGGAGAACATCGAGCGGGGCCAGAAGCAGTCGAACTCCAACATCGCCTCGGAGCTCGCGGTCATCTCCAAGGTCGTGGTGAACAGCCCGACGAGCTTCACGCTCGACCTGGCCGGGGTCGACTACCAGATACCTGACCTGCTGGCCGGCAAGGACGGGATGATGGTGAGCCCGGCGGCCTTCACCAAGAACCCGGGCAGCCTGCCCACCCACCCGGTCGGCGCGGGGCCGTTCAAGCTGACCAGCTACGTCCCGGACTCCCACGCGGACCTGGTCCGCAACCCCGGCTACTGGGACGCCAGCCAGATCCACCTGGCCAACTTCACGGTGCAGTCCATCACCCAGCCGGAGCAGATCCTGGCCGCGCTGCAATCCGGCCAGGTCAACGTGGCCTACATCGCCGGTAACCAGGTCGCGTCGGCCAAGGCCGCCGGGTTCAAGATCGCCGTGATCCCGTCCGAGGTGGTCAACGAGCTGGACATCCAGACCACGACCGCCCCGTTCAACAAGCCGGACGTGGTCAAGGCCATCAACTACGCCATCAACCGCCAGGCCATCCTCCAGGTCCAGGCCTCCGGCTACGGCGCGGTCTCCTACCAGCCGTTCCCCAAGGGCTTCGTGGGTTACAACCCGGCGCTGGCCAGCCTCTACCCCTACAACCCGGCCAAGGCGAAGCAGTTGCTGGCCCAGGCCGGCTACCCGAACGGCGTGAAGATCACGCTGAGCACGGTCAGCACGAGTGACTCGCTGGCCGAGCAGCTGCAGAGCCAGCTCAAGCAGGTCGGCATCTCGGTCACCATCAAGGACATCCCGGCGGCCACCGAGACCCAGTACCTCTACCTGGACAAGACGATCCCGCTGGCCATCGACGGCACCGCGGGCCGCAACTCCCCGGTCGAGATGCTGGACGTGCTGTACAGCCAGCAGGGCCTGATGAACGTGAACGGCAAGACCTCGACCACGTCGACCACCGTCACGCAGGCGCTCAACCAGGCCCTCACCGTGCCGCTCGGCTCGGGCAGCTACCCGAGCACCCTGCAGAAGGCGGTCAGCACCGCGGTGACGAACGACCCCATCCACATCTGGCTCTACACCAACCCGCGCATCTTCGCCTACAGCCCGAAGGTGACCGGCATCCCGTACGACCTGGTCCAGCAGCGCTGGGAAGGCGTCCGGGTGGCGGGCTGAGCCGATGAGTGTCGTCAGCATCCCGCCGTCCGCCGGGGCCACCCCGCCCCGCCGGACCCCGGCCGGGCGGATCGCGCCCGGCCGGGCCGGCCGCCCGGGAACCCCGCCCCGGCGGCGCCGCAGCCGGATCGTCGCGGCCCGGCTCGGCGGCGGCCTCGCCGTGCTGGTGCCGATCGTGCTCATCAGCTCGTTCATCACCTACAGCCTGGGCGCGCTGTCCAACAGCGACCCGGCGGCCACGATCCTCGGCCAGGACGCGGCCACCCCGGCCGCGGTCGCCCGGCTGAACCGCACCCTGGGCCTGAACCACCCGCTCATCGTGCAGTACTGGAACTGGCTGACCCAGGCCGTCCACGGCAACCTCGGCCGGTCCTACTTCACCCAGATCCCGGTGGCGCAGAGCATCGCGCAGCGGCTCCCGGTCGACTTGTCGATCGCGGTGCTGGCCGTGATCCTGGCCGCCGTCATCGGCGGCAGCGCCGGGACGATCGCGGCCATCCGCCGCGGCGGCTGGTTCGACCGCGGGGTCACCGTGGTGTGCTCGGCGGCGTCGACCCTCCCGGCGTTCGTGGTCGGCATCATCCTCGTGGTGCTGTTCGCGGTCACGGCGCACCTGCTGCCCGCCAACGGCTACGTCGGGCCGAGCACCAGCATCGCGCAGTGGCTGGCGCACATCATCCTGCCCAGCCTGGCGCTCAGCCTGGCGGTATCCGCGGACATCGCCCGGCAGCTGCGGACCTCCCTGGTCGAGGTGCTCGAGCAGAACTACATCGTCGGGGCCCGGGTGCGCGGCCTGCCCTACCGCCGCATCCTGGTCCGGCACGCGCTGCGCAACGCGGCGGGCCCGGCCCTCACCATCCTGGGCAACGACTTCCCGCTCATGCTCGCCGGGGCGGTGGCCGCCGAGGCGGTGTTCTCCCTGCCCGGGCTGGGCCAGCTGCTGCTGCAGAGCGCGCAGACCCGGGACATCCCGGTGGTCCAGGGCCTGCTGCTGGTGGTCAGCTGCTTCGTGATCGTGGTCAACCTGATCGTGAACACCACGCTCAACTGGCTGTACCGCTCGGACGACGGGATCGGCACATGAAACGGCTGATTGGGCCGCAGTCGGTCCTGCGGCTGCCGTCCGCGCGGATCGCGATCGTCGTGCTGCTCGGCATCGCCGTGCTGACCGCGTTCGGGTCCACGCTGGCGCCGCAGAACCCGCTGACGATCAACGCCAACGCGCTGTTCCAGGGGCCCGGCGCGCACCACCTGCTCGGCACCGACTACCTGGGCCGGGACGTGCTGAGCCGGCTGATGGCCGGGACCCGGCTGTCGGTGCTCACCGCGCTGGAGGCGGTCGGGATCGGGCTGGTGCTGGGCACCGGCCCGGGCATCGCGACCGTGTTCCTGGGCCGGTGGTTCGACTTCGCCGCGAACCGGGTCACCGACGCGCTGATGACCCTGCCGTACATCTTCTTCGCAGTCGCGGTGACCGCTGCACTCGGCAACGGCCTGGTCCAGGCCATGGTCCCGGTCGGGATCCTGCTCGCCCCGTTCTTCTTCCGGATCACCCGGGCCGCCACGCTGGAGCACGCCCGCGCCCAGTACGTGGAGGCCGCCGAGCTGATGGGCGCCTCGAAGCTGCACGTGGTCCGGGTGCATGTGCTGCGCAAGGTGCTGCCCACGATCGCGGTGACCACGGCGTCGATGACGGCGGCGGCGCTGCTGGCCGTGTCGTTCCTGACCTTCCTCGGCATCGGCGTCCAGCCGCCCGCGCCCACCTGGGGCGGCGTGCTCTCCTCCGACCTCGACTACCTGGCCCAGGCGCCGTGGGCGCCGTTCATCCCCGGGGCGCTCATCGCCGTCACGGTCGGTGCGCTGAACGCCCTGGCCGATGCCTTCCGTGACCGCCGCGGCGCGGGAACGCTGGCCGCCCAGCCGGGTCCGATCATCCGAACCCACTCGACTCTGGAGCCTGCCGATGACGATCGACAATCTCAAGTCGCCTGACCTCGCCGCCCCCCACCCGGCCACGGCAGACCGCCCGGCCACGGCGGGCCGCCCGGCCACCGCACCCAGCGCCGCATCCACCACCGACCTGCTGCGCCTGGACGACCTGCACATCAGCGTGCACCACGGGGCGGCCACCGCGGTCCGCGGCATCTCGCTGGGCATCCGGCCCGGGGAGATCGTCGGCCTGGTGGGGGAGTCGGGCAGCGGCAAGACGCTGACCTGCCGGGCCGCGCTCGGCGTGCTGCCCGACGGCTGCATCATCGACCGCGGCTCGATCACGTTCGCCGGGCGCGACCTGACCACCTTGTCCCGGCGCGGCTGGGAGGACGTGCACGGCAGTCACATGGGCGCGGTGTTCCAGGACCCGGCCTCCTACCTGAACCCGTCGATCACCGTGGGCCACCAGCTGGCCGAGGTGCTGCGGGTAAAGCTGGGCCTGTCCCGCCGGGCCGCGCGGCAGCGCTCGGTCGAGCTGTTCACCGCGGTCGGGCTGCACCAGCCGGAGCACGTGTTCCACCAGATCCCGGCCGAGCTGTCCGGCGGCATGCTGCAGCGGGTGATGATCGCCATCGCGATCTCCTGCGACCCCGAGCTGCTGGTCGCGGACGAGGCGACCACCGCGCTGGACGTCACCATCCAGGCCGAGGTCATCGAGCTGCTGCGCCGCCTGCGCGCGGAACGCGGCCTGGCCGTCCTGTTCGTGTCACACGACCTGGCCGTGGTAGCCGAGCTGTGTGACCGGGTGGTGGTGTTCTACGCCGGCGAGGTGGTCGAGTCGGGCCCCGCCGCGGAGATCATCGAACGCCCCCGTCACCCGTACACGCAGGCGCTGCTCCGGGTGGCCTCGGTGGGCGACTTCCGCCGCCGGGAGCTCGAGGTGATCTCGGGCCAGCCGCCGCAGGTGGGCGAGGACATCACCGGCTGCCGGTTCGCGGCGCGCTGCCCGGCCGCGGCCGACGCCTGCCGCAGCGGCCCCATCGCGCCGGTCACGGTGGACGCCCAGCACGAGGTGCGCTGCGTCCGGGCCCAGGAGGCCTGGGCGGCCGGCGAGCTGGCGGCCCGGTGACCGCCCCCGCGCCCGCCCCCCATATATCCCCGCAGGACGCGCCGCTGCTCGCCGTCGAGTCGCTCGACGTGATCCTGGGCCGCGGCTGGCGGGCCACGCAGGTCCTCAGTGGGGTCGACCTCGCCATCGGGCCTGGCGAGATCGTCGGCCTGGTCGGCGAGACCGGGTCGGGCAAGACCACCCTGGCCCGGACCGTGGCCGGCCTGGTCAGCCCGGCAGGCGGCCGGGTCGTCTTCGAGGGCACCACGATCTCGGCCCTGCGCCGCGGCGCCCGGCGGGCCGAACGCCGCCGCGGGCACCTGCAGCTCGTCTTCCAGGACCCGCTGCGCTCCCTCGACCCCGACATGACCGTGGCCGGCATCGTCGGGGAGGGGGTCAGGCTGCAGGGCGAGACCGACGGGAGCGAGATCCGCCGCCGGGTGGTCGCGGCCCTGGGCCAGGTCGGCCTGGACGACTCCCTGCTGCCGCGCACCCCGGCCCAGATCTCCGGCGGGCAGCGCCAGCGCGTGGCGATCGCCCGGGCCCTGGCCACCGAGCCGCGGCTGCTCATCTGCGACGAGCCGGTGAGCGCCCTGGACGCCAGCAACCGCAACTACATCCTGCGCCTGCTGGACCAGCTCCGCACCTCTCTCGGGCTGTCCATCGTGATCATCTCTCATGACCTCAGCTCGCTGGCAGGCATCGCCGACCGCATCGTGGTGCTCTACCGCGGGCGGATCGTCGAGGACGGGCCGGTGGACCAGGTGTTCGCCGCCCCCCGGCACCCCTACACGGCGCTGCTGATGGCCTCCGCGCCGAGTGTCCGGCACGACCGGGAACTCTCCCCGCAGCAGCTCACCCGCACCGTGGCCGAGGCGGTCGCGCTGCCGGAGGACCTGCTGGCCGGCCTCGGCGGTCCGGACGCCTGCGTGTTCGCCCCGCGCTGCGCGTTCGCCGCCGCGCCCTGCGCGACCCAGCCCCCGCTCGTGCCGGCCGGTGAGCGCCGCAGCGTGGCCTGCCACCGCCACGACGAATGGATGACCCTGGCCCGCGAGCGCGCGGCGGCGCGCACCAGCGACCGCAACGGGGACCGGAGCAGGGGCCGAACGACGGAAGGACAGCTCGCATGAGCAACCGGCAGATCAAGCTCGGCGCGGTGACCATGGGCGTGGGAGGCCCGGGCCAGCACTTCCAGTGGCTGGACCCCGAGATCCCCGGCGACGCCAGCGTCAATATCGGCTGGTACATCGAGCAGGTCCAGCTGGCCGAGGCAGCCAAGTTCGACCTGGTCTTCATCGTGGACAGCCAGTTCATCACCCCCGACTCCCCGCCGCACTACCTCAACCGGCTCGAGCCGATGACGCTGCTGGCCGCGCTGGCCGTGGTGACCCGGCACATCGGCCTGGTCGCCACCATGACCACGTCCTACAACGACCCGTTCAACGTGGCCCGGCGCCTCGCCTCGCTGGACCTGATCAGCGGCGGCCGGTCCGGATGGAACGTGGTGACCAGCGGCGACGCGGGCGCGGCGGGCAACTTCAGCCGGGACGAGCACTACGACTACGACACCCGGTACGCCCGCGGGCTGGAGTTCGTCCGGGTCGCCCAGGGCCTGTGGGACTCCTACGAGGCGGACGCGTTCCCGCGGGACCGCGAGGCCCGGCGGTTCCTGGACCCGTCCCGGCAGCACGCACTGAACCACAAGGGGGATCACTTCCAGGTCGTCGGCCCGCTCAACATCTCCCGCTCGCCGCAGGGGCAGCCGGTCATCTTCCAGGCCGGCGACTCCGAGCAGGGCCGCGACCTGGGGGCCTCGATCGGCGAGGGCATCTTCACCCACGCGGCGTCGATCGAGCAGGGCCAGGCGTTCTACACCGACATCAAGGCGCGCGCCGCCGCCAAGGGCCGTGACCCGGACCATGTCATCGTGATGCCCGGCGTCCGGGTGTTCGTCGGCGACACCGACAAGGAAGCCCGCGAGATCGAGCACGACCTGCAGCTCGCCGACCAGGACTTCGATAAGGCGCTCGGCGAGCTGGGCCGCCCGTTCGCCTGGCACGACTTCCGGCAGTACGACCTGGACGCCCCGTTCCCGGACGTGCTGCACGTGGCCGAGCGGGGCTTCCGGACCCAGGCGGAGAAGATCGTGAGGCTGGCCCGGGACAATGGCTACACGCTGCGGGAGACCGTCCAGGCGATCTCGGGGCCGAAGCCGACCCCGTTCGCGGGCTCACCGGAGACCGTGGCGGACGAGATGCAGCGCTGGTTCGAGGGCCGCGCGCTGGACGGCTACAACATCCACATCGGCCACCCGTCCCAGTTCCGCCGGTTCACCGGCGAGGTGGTGCCGATCCTGCGCGAGCGCGGCCTGGTCCGCGCCGAGTACGACTCCGGCACGCTGCGCGGCAACCTGGGCCTCCCGGTCCCGGAGAACCGCTACACGCGTGCCCGCCAGGAGGAAGAAGAAGCCAGCCCCGGCGAGTTGTCTGCCGCCCGCTCGTAGCGTCCCTGCGGCCCGGCCCGGCTTCTCTTTTTCCGCAACGAGAACCAGCACCCGCCGGTCATCCGGTCCGGCCGTGGGGGATCGACCTTATCAACGGCCTGCCGCCCGCAGCCGATCTGGTCAGCACCCTCGCCGCGGGGGCCGAGGCGGCGCTGGCCCGCATCAGGCCCGGCGATGGGGCCACAGCGCACTAACCCGCGTCGGCCTGCGCCCTGCTCCCAGGTACCGGGTGGCGCGCCGGGCCCGCTGGCCGGCCGCCGCGGCTGCCCGCATGCCGGGAGCTTTCTGGGCATCAGGAGCATGTGCGGGCAAGTCGCCGCAAGCCGGGAACTCCCGTACGAGTAATCTGTTCTGTTACGGGAAGTTCCGCAGCTGCCACAAGTGCATGAATTCGCCGGAAGGATTCAGTAAATGTGGCGTGGTGCATTCGGCACTCACCCTACGCTCAGGGTAGGCATGTAGACAGGGTTCAGCTATGCGGGGCCAGCCAAGCGGTACCGAGGGCACGCGGGGGCCCGGCAGCGGCGGCAGCGCAATGACGCCTGCGCTCGCGATGCCGTCCAGGACCGCGGGATGGCCCAGCACCGCGGGATCCGGCAGCACCGCGGCCGCACACGATCGCCCATGGAGGTGTGGCGCAGAGTGACTCAGGTGTCCACTCACTCTGCTGGCACGCCGGGGGTGACCCGGCCAGCCGAGCGGCCGGCGCCTGATTCTCTGGAAGTCCGCAACGGGCCTGTCGAGCGGCTGATGAGCACGCTCATCCGCAAGCTCGCCTGGAGCAGGCTGGCCAATCCCAAGGTCGCCGTCTCCCTGTCGGCCGCGGGCCTGCTGCTCGGCATGCTGCTGGGGGCCACCGCCCCGAACGCCGAGACGCTGCCCGTCCTGCTGCCCCTGTCCCGCATCCTGCCGTCGCTGAGCCAGCAGCACGTGCTGGCCAGCCTGATGCTGTACTGCAGCGACATCCTGGCCTGCCTGGGACTGGCCGGCATGATGTGGGCGCACAGCCAGGGCTGGCGCCCCAACCCGCGGATCCTGCTGCTGGTCAGCACGGGCATCGTCGCGCTCATGGTCAGCCTCACCCCGGTGGGGTCCTCAGACACCGCGTCGTACGCGGCCTACGGCCGGATCACGGCGCTCGGCGGCAACCCGTACACCACCAACCCGCTCGCGTTCCTCGGCGGCCACTCGCCCTACACCGAGGTCGTCGGGACCATGTGGAAGGCGCAGCCGTCCGTGTACGGCCCGTTCGCCACGATGATCCAGGCCTTCGCGGCCTCGATCGGCCACGCGAACGTCGCGACCACGATCTGGGTCATGATGATCCTC
>DATCFY010000057.1:0-4007 GCA_036509255.1 Streptosporangiaceae bacterium | reverse complement strand
CGGCGTGACCCGCTGCCAGGGCCGTCCCGCCTTGATCTGCTGGCCGAGACCCGCTGGGGACAGCACGCGCTGCCCACGCCCGGCGAGGTGGCGCTGTACCGGTCGATCCAGCTGCGGCGCACTCACCGCGGGCAGTTACCTGTCAGATGCTGCCCACGCTCGCCCCCTGACCTGGTGCACATTGGCCACCAGGAGCAGGCGGAGCGGAGCGTCATCGAGGGACACCAGTCAGCATCGCCCGCTGGCAGATCTGATCCAGGCGGCCGGGCAGCCCAGCCGACGAGACGTGGCCGGCCGCCGAGCGCGGGCTGGGCCCTGCCTCCAGGCGCTCGCCGGCTCGATGGCGTGCCGCCGGGCGCAGACCCGGTGCAGCCGGACGGGCTGGCCTTCCCCATCCGCGACTTCGCCTGTGGCGCCCGGGTGGGGGTAGGCGGCAGACAGGCAGCCGAACGGCCCGTATGCCCAGGGCATCGTCGCGGTGCTGAGCAGCCGGGAGGACCGCCGGCTGGGCGGGCTGCCCGCCGGCCAGGCCCGGGAGCCGCTGCTGTTGCACGCCGCGGCCCACCGGGTCAGTGCTGCGTTCCACACCCAGCCGCTTGTGCTGCCCTGGACCCGGCAACGGATCGGCACCGAGTTCACCGGCGGCGCACACCCGCAGATGCTGCTGAGCCCGGCCACAGTGGCCGCCCGGCCGCCATCCGCACCGCCCTGTCGCCGGCATGTCAGTGCGGAAACTACTCCGCTGCGGTGGCGCCGGACCGGGAAGGCGACGTAGACACTGGCCGGGGAGTGGCTGGCACGCTGTCGAACAGGCTGCCAGCTGGGACCTTTGGCCCTGTGCCCCCGCCGGAAAGGCCCGGACCATGCAGGGGAAGGCCGCCGTCAGGCGGGCGCGGCCGGGGGGTGCTCCTGGCCCTCTGGTGAGGCAGGGAGTCAGATGAGCAATGCGCTGCACCCTGGGCCCCCGGGCGTCGCATGGGTAGGTGGGCAGGAAACCCTGCGGCAGGCAGGCCACCGGATGGGTGCTCTCGGGCTTGGAGTGCTGCTGGTCCGCGGAGACGACGGCCGGATCGAGGGTGTCCTCAGCCGGGCCATGGTGGTGGCGTGCATCGCCGCGGGTGGTGATCCGGCGGTCGTGACAGCAGCGGACGTTGCACAGCACGCGTCGGCTGCCGGTGATGACCAGGCGGCTGGCCCCCCCGCCGGGCCTGACCTGGGCACGGGGCACGATACCGGCGCATGGCTCGCGGAGGCCGCGGCCCTGGATCGGCTGCCGGATCAGGCTGTCGCGGCGGCGCTGCGGTCCCTGATGCCAGAATCGCGGTTCCTGGTGTACCTGGCCGATGTCGTGGGACTGGGCTACCAGGAGATCGCGGGAATCACTGGCATGCCCGGGGACGCGGTGGCAGCGCGGCTGCACCGTGGCCGCAGTCGGCTGCGCGCCCGGCTCGCTGTCTGCGACCGGCGGCCGGCCTGCCATCACGGCAGGCGATGGCCGTACTCAGCTGCGGGTGAGCAGCGTGGATGAGCGGCAGCAGCCGGCCCGGGTGTGGGCGCCGGTCGGGGCGCTCGCCGAGCGCCAGGGGTGTGCCGCCTTCGGTGCGGCATGCCTGCATCGCCTGCGCGGACGCGGTGGCGGCGGTTGGTGCCAGTTTGTCGCTGGCCTACGGTGACGGGCCGTGCGAACCGGTGTTCGCCAGCGACCCAGGCACCAGTGAGCTGCAAAGCCTGCAGTTCCGGCTGGGCGAGGGTCCAGGCGTGGATGCGCTGAGCAGCGGCCGGACGGTGCTAGCGGTGGATCTGTCCTCGGCCTGCAGCCCGCGGCGGTGGCCAGGGTTCGCCCCGGCCGCGGTGCAGCGCGGGGTGCGGGCGGTGTTCGCGTTCCCGGTCCGCGGAGGCCCGATCCGGTCCGGGGTGCTGGAGATGTACCGGCTCTTGACCGGGCCTCTGAGCCGCCGCCAGCTGGCCGATGCCCTGCTGTGCGCCGACGTCGTGCTGGCGCTGGACGACCCGGGCTGGGTGGCTAGCGGGCCCCTCCCCCGAACCGCCTGGGAGACGGCGGGTAGTGGCCCAGGTGCCGGATGGCGACCTGGATGAGAGCTGCCGGCCGGGAGGCGCTGGCCAGCACGGGGGCTGACCGCGGACCGGTAGCGAAGACCCGGTTTGCTGGGTGTTCCACCGCGGGCTGGCCGCCGATAGGACTGCAGCCACGGTGAGGGCACTGATCAGCGCGGTGGTCTCGATGCTGCGCGGTGGCCGTTTCCACCGCAGCGCGCCGGTCACCGCTGGGCCGCCTGGGTGGCGGCCGTGCGGGGCGTGCCGTGGTGGGGTGTGATCTCCTCGGCTCTGGCTCCCGTACTGCTGGTCGCTGGGTGGACACTTGCTGGCGCGCTGCAGTCGCGCCCCTACGATGCGGTGGGCGGCACGGTCAGCGCCCTCGCGGCTGTAGGTGCTGCTGACCGGTGGGTTATGACGCTCGTTTTCGCGGTGGTCGGATCGTGCCAGGTCATAACCGGGCTGGCGCTACGGCCGGCTGCCTCACCTGGGCGGCTGATCTTGATGGCAGGCGGGCTCGCTGGCGTGCTGGTCGCGGCGAACCCTGAACATGCCGGAGGCTCGCTGACGCATGCGTGCTGGGCAGTGGTCGGTTTTGCGGCCCTGGTGGCCTGGCCGGCCGGGGCGTGGCGGCGGGCGCCTTCGGTGCCGTGGGGGCTGCGCCTGGCTGTTTCTGTCGGTGCGGCTGGGGTGCTGCTCGGCCTGGCTGCGTGGTTTGGCGCAGAGCTGATCGCGGGAGGCGCGGAGGTGGGCTTGGCCGAGCGGGTGCTGGGCGCGGCGCAGTCTGCCTGGCCGCTGGCCGTGATCTTGTCATGCCACCTGAGCCAGGCCTCGGCCCGAATGCACCACCGGGCTGCGTCCGCGCGGGCGCCCGGCGCTTAGTTACTGGGTCAGCCGCGCGCCGCGGCCGTTGCTGCCATTAGCCCGGGATGAAGAAACGGTCAGTGACCCTTCTCGACGCGTGCGCCTGGCCCCGGGGTGATCAGCGATTCGTACTCTCCGGCCAGCCAGCGCACCCGATACGGAGGCGATCCGTCCGGGCTGCTCACCGCGAGGATCCGGCCGATGCGCGGAGTGCTCGCGACGCTCTCGTCCTCGATGATCAGGGTGTCACCGACCTGCGCGCGCAGCGGTGGGCTTGTCTGCGGAAGAGAGCCACGATGCGGCACATCCGCAGTCATCCTTGCTGTCATAGCGAATACCCTTCGGCTCCAGGGAAAGGCCGATCACGCGATGGTCTTTCCCCGTTTTCCAGGGTGGACCGGCTACGCATTCAGCGGCAGGGTCATTTGTCCTGGGAACGGGCGGTTTTCACCGGCCTGGGTCATCTGTGCACGCTGCAGACGAGGCAGGAACGAACGACCAAGCCGCACGTAATCGGTGATCCTGCGCGAGGCGCGGGCCGCCTGCCCGTCACGGACTGCAGCGGGCGTTGCCCGCCGCTTGACGAGCGATATCCGCTGCTATGGGTGCTACTGCCAAGCTGCAGCTCAGGCGCATCGGCGCTCCAGATCGGGCGTTATGTGGCTCGGGCGGGCACGTCATCGTGCCGCGGTGTCGCGTCGCCTGTCGTCTCAGCAGGCGTAGATGATGATCTGCCAGCCGTGTGCGGCGGTGTAGTCAGCCTGGAACCTGATGCCGCTGATGGTCCCTTCGTAGTGGCGGGAGTGCTGATCGGTGCCTGGATGCCAGATGACCGTTTCGAGCTGGGTGGGCGCGTATCCGCCGCACTCGTCGCTGCAGGAGTTTCTCTTGTCGATCGAGTTGACTCGCAAGGCCACCTCAGCGGCGGCTCGGGAGTCGCGAGCCGCGTGAGTCAGCGGCGGGGTCTGCTGCGCGAGCGAGCGCACCGCGGCCAGGTCGGCACCGAAGCGGGCGGCTGCGGGTGCCCCATGGTGCAGGCAGCGGAGCACGGCCTGGGCGTCCGGGCCGCCGATCGGCAGCTTTTGCCC
>DATCFY010000056.1:0-3662 GCA_036509255.1 Streptosporangiaceae bacterium | reverse complement strand
CCAGTTCCTCGATGCCCCGGTCAGTGAAATACATAGCTGCCTACTTCCCAAGCATGGCGGTCGCCTTTGCCAAGACCGGCAGGCGCCTTCGCTGTTGTCGCCTGCGCGGCGTCCCGGCTGGGCCTGTTCTCCAGGCTCGAGCGCCGGCCCAGACGGTCTTGTATTTCTAGCACATGCTAAATTTACGGCCCTAGCGGCCGACCAGTGCCGCGCTAACGGTGATCGCGGGCTTGCTGCCCTCCGGGAACCACGATGGCGGCTGAGGAGCCCGCCGCCCCGCAGCGACTAGCCGACTGGAGGCAGGCTATGAAGACGACCGTTCTGGGCTATCCGCGGATCGGCGGGCGCAGGGAGCTGAAGAAGGCCACTGAGTCGTGGTGGGCTGGCCGGATCAGCGCGGATGAGCTGGAGCAGGTCGCGTCCGGGCTGCGGCGCGCAAGCTGGGAGACGCTGCGGGACGCGGGCCTGGATGACGTTCCCTCGAACACCTTCTCGCTGTATGACCACGTGCTGGATACGGCCGTGCTGTTCGGTGCCGTCCCGGAGCGGTTCGCCGGGCTGTCCGGGCTCGATGCCTACTTCGCGATGGCCCGGGGCACTGAGGGGGTGCCGCCGCTGGAGATGACGAAGTGGTTCGACACGAACTACCACTACCTGGTCCCCGAGATCCGGCCCGGCACGCAGTTGCGCCTGGCGGGCAGCAAGCCCCTGGCCGAGTATGCCGAGGCCCGGTCGCTGGGTATCGAGACCCGGCCGGTCCTGCTGGGGCCGCTGTCGTTCCTGCTGCTGGCCAAGCCGGCCGAGCGGGGGTTCCGTCCGCTGGATCTGCTGGATCTGCTGCTTGACGCCTACGCTGAACTGCTCCGCGACCTCAGCCGGGCCGGTGCCCGGTGGGTGCAGCTGGATGAACCCGTCCTGGCCGCTGACCGGTCCGGCGAGGAGATGGCCGCCCTGCAGCATGCCTATCAGCGGCTCGGCCTGCTAGCGGAACGGCCGCGGCTGTTTATCGCGACGTACTTCGGTGAGATCGGCGATGCGCTGCCGGTGCTCACCGCCAGCCCGGTGGAGGCCATCGGGCTGGATTTCGTGGCCGGCCCGGGTAACCGGCAGGCCCTCGGGCGCGGGGGCGGCATCGGCGGCAAGACGCTGGTGGCCGGGGTGGTGGATGGCCGGAACGTGTGGCGCACCGACCTGCGCCGGGCATTGCCGGCCTGCGGGTCGTTGCTCGGCCTGGCCGGCGAGCTGATGGTCAGCACGTCCTGCTCGCTGCTGCACGTCCCGCTGGACGTCGGGGCAGAGCCCTCGATCACCCCGCAACTGCGCGGCAGGCTCGCCTTTGCCCGGCAGAAGGTCGATGAGGTCGTCGCCCTCGGCCGGGCGCTGAGCGAGGGCCGCGACGCCGCCGCCGCTGGGCCCGCCTCCGCAGGACAGCCGGCCGTGCCGGTGAATGCCCGGGTCCGGGCCCGGCTGGACGCGCTCGGCGCTGGCACCCCGCGCCGCGGTTACGCCGAGCGCCGCGCCGCCCAGGCGGGCAGCCTGCCGGTCCTGCCGACGACCACGATCGGGTCGTTCCCGCAGACCGAGGCGATCCGCCAGGCACGCGCCGGCCACCAGGCCGGCTGCATCGATGACAGTGCCTACGAGGCCGCCATGCGCGCCGAGATCGACCGGGTCATCGCGCTGCAGGAGGACATCGGCCTGGACGTGCTGGTCCACGGCGAGCCTGAGCGCAACGACATGGTGCAGTACTTCGCTGAGCGCCTCGACGGGTTCGCAGTCACCAGCCACGGCTGGGTCCAGTCCTACGGCACCCGCTACGTCCGGCCGCCGATCCTGCACGGCGACGTGGACCGGCCCGGGCCGGTCACCGTGGGCTGGGCGTCCTACGCCCAGTCCCGCACCAGCAAACCGGTCAAGGGCATGCTCACGGGCCCGGTCACCATGCTCGCCTGGTCCTTCGTGCGCGGCGACCAGCCGCTCGCGGACACCGCCCGCCAGGTCGCCCTGGCGATCCGGGAGGAGATCCGCGACCTGGAAGCCGCCGGGATCCGGATCATCCAGGTCGACGAGCCTGCACTCAGGGAACTTCTGCCGCTTCGGCGGGCCAGCCAGGAGGCATACCTGGGCTGGGCGGTCGGCGCGTTCCGCCTGGCCACGTCGGGGGCCGCTGACTCGACCCAGATTCACACGCACATGTGCTACTCGGAGTTCGGCGAGATCATCGCCGCCATCGGCGACCTGGACGCCGACGTCACCAGCGTCGAGGCTGCCCGCTCCCGGATGGAGTTCCTGGCCGACCTGCGGGCCGCCGGATTCGGGCGCGGGATCGGCCCCGGCATCTACGACATCCACTCCCCCCGCGTGCCGGCCGCCGGGGAGATGACCGGCGCCCTGATGCGTGCGCTGGAGACGGTCGGGCCCGGCCAGCTCTGGGTCAACCCGGACTGCGGCCTGAAGACCCGCAGCTACGCCGAGGCAGAGCCCGCGCTGCGCAACCTCGTCACCGCCGCGCACCGCGCCCGCGCGACGGTCAACGGCCCAGCCCGGGGGTGACTCCTCTCCGCGCCCAGCCCGCGCTGTCTTTCCCTGGCGGCGCCCTGGTCACCCCCGCCGGGACCGGGGCCCGGCCGATGCGCACCCGCCACGCCTTCGGGCCGGTCTCCAGGTAGTGCCAGGTGAACTCTCCGGATGCTGCGGGTCGAACTGGTAGCGCAGCGGCCGGGGGTCGTGGTTGTTGGGGAGCACGAAGCCGTCTCCCGAGGAAAGTGCGTGGTAGGCGGCGGAGATCGGCTCATGGCGCTGCGCCGGGGCCAGCGGGCGGACGCCGGGACCGGGATCCGTCCCCGGCGCCT
This sequence comes from Streptosporangiaceae bacterium, assembly GCA_036509255.1. Classification (GTDB taxonomy): domain Bacteria; phylum Actinomycetota; class Actinomycetes; order Streptosporangiales; family Streptosporangiaceae; genus RYN-230. The sequence goes on along the minus strand of DATCFY010000056.1, from coordinate 810 downwards.
GACCGGCCCGCGATGCCGCGGCCCCGTTGCTCTCCCCGGCTGGCCCGGCGGCCACCCGCCGGGCCAGCCCGTGCATGCCCGGTCTGCCTGCCCGGCGCGGGCCAGTTCGGTGGCTGCCTCCAGCAGCAGTGACAGGACCGCCGGGGCAGGATCAGCCGCGGGAGTCGCGTCGGCGTCACCTGCCGGCGTGGTTCCCGCGGCCGGGGTCCCGGGACGGCCTGAGTGCGGCGGTGCATCTTCCCGGGCAGTTGCGCCAGGCTGGCCCCGCGGGCGGCAGGCAGCGCCGGGAGCAGGACGTCGTTCTCTTTCGCCACGTGATCGGTGAACAGCACGGCAATCTTCGCGGCCTGCCCAGCGGCCCCGGCAGATGGTGCGCCGGGGATGCGCCCGGCGGCAGATGCGAGGTCCTGGTGCTCGGCGGTCATCTCGCTGACCAGGCTGGCCAGGTCGTCACGTTCGCCGGCAGCACGGTAAATGGTCTCCGCCTCCGCCATCGCGAGGGCAACCGTGCCGGGTTATGACCTGGGTTCAGCGTGTGGCGAGGCTGCGCAGCACGTATGGCAGGATGCCGCCGTGCCGGTAGTAGTCCGCCTCGCCCGGGGTGTCGATGCGGACGGTGACGCTGAACTGGCGGGCGGCGGCGGGCCCTTCGGCCGTGACGGTCAGCGAGCGCGGCAGGCTGGCCTGGCCGGCCAGGCCGTGAATCGTGAAGGTCTCCTCCCCGGACAGGCCCAGGGAGGCGGCGTCTGCACCTGGCGGGAACTGGAGCGGGAGGACGCCCATGCCGATCAGGTTGGAGCGGTGGATGCG
>DATCFY010000055.1:0-20497 GCA_036509255.1 Streptosporangiaceae bacterium | reverse complement strand
GAGACGGAGCTGTCCCGCCGCCGCAGGAAGCTGATGAACTCGGCGCCCTCGCGCAGCCTCCGCCGCATCATGTCGGGGCTGCGCAGCATCTCGGCGGACATTTCGGCGATCTTCCCGGCCCGGAAGTAGAACTGCCGGTAGAAGCTCTCGACGGATTCGTAGATCTCGGTCCGGTTGAGGTTCGGGTAGCTGAGGGCCGCGGCCTGCACGCCACGCTCGTCGAGCAGCGTGGCGTCATCCTCGGGCAGCCAGCCGTTCTCCTTGGCCTGCTCGTACAGGGCGGTTCCCGGATACGGGGCGGCGATCGAGACCTGCAGGGAGTGCGGGTTGATCTCCTTGGCGAACCGGATGGTCTCCTGGATCGTCTCGGTGGTCTCGCCCGGGAGCCCGACGATGAACGTGCCGTGGATGGTGATGCCGACGTCCCGGCAGTCCTTGGTGAACTGGCGGGCCCGCTCGACCCGGATGCCTTTCTTGATGTTGATGAGGATCTGCTGATTGCCGGATTCGTACCCGACCAGCAGCAGGCGCAGGCCGTTGTCCCGCAACACCTTCAAAGTCTCCAACGGTACGTTCGCCTTAGCATTACACGACCAGGTCAGGCCGAGTTTGCCCATGCCACGGGCGATCTCTTCGGCGCGGCGGCGATCGTCGGTGAACGTGTCGTCGTCGAAGAAAACCTCTTTGACCGACGGGAACAGCTCGGTGATCCGGGCCATCTCGCCCAGCACGTGCTCCGCGCTGCGGGTCCGGTAGCGGTGGCCGCCGACGGTCTGCGGCCACAGGCAGAACGTGCACCGCGAGCGGCAGCCCCGGCCGGTGTACAGGGACACGTACGGGTGCTTGAGGTAGCCGATGAAGTAGTCGTCCACGTTCAGGTCGCGCTGGTACACGTCGGTGACGTACGGCAGCCGGTCCATGTCTTCCAGGATCGCCCGGTCGGGGGTGTGCACCACGTGGCCGCCCGGGTCGCGGAACGTGAGCCCGCGGACGTCGTTCCAGGGCCGGCCCTCGGCGATCTCGGCGATGGTGAAGTCGAACTCCTCGCGGGCGACGAAGTCGATCGCGTCCGACGCCAGCAGGGAGGCCTGGGGTTCCACCGCCACCTTGGCCCCGACGAAGCCGACCTTCAGCGCCGGGTTGGCCCGTTTGAGTGCTTCGGCCACCTGCACGTCCCCGGCGAACGACGGGGAACTGGTGTGCAGGACCGCGAGGTCATGCTGGCCGGCGAGCGGCAGCACGTCGCTGACGCCGAGCCCCGCCGCGGGCGCGTCGATCAGCTTGCTGCCGGGCACCAGGGCCGCGACCTGGGCGAGCCAGGTGGGGTACCAGAACGACCGGATCTCGCGTTTGGCCTGGTAGCGCGAGCCCGCCCCGCCGTCGAACCCTTCGTACGACGGCGGGTGCAGGCACAGTGTGCGCATCACGGATAGCCCACCTCTCTGGCCGAACGTGCGTGCGGATGACTGTCGTTCAGCGCCGGGGCGCTTGGTGCGCGGCCGGCTCGGCCGGCGCCGCCGACCGGGTCGGGGCCGCCGGCCGGGCCGGCGGCGATGCTGGCCATCGCGGCGGCGAAGGCCTGGTCCCAGTCTGCGGGCGGCCCAGCCAGCCGTGCAGGCGGGGGGCGTTCCAGCGCGGCCAGGACGCTCCTGGCGATCTCCAGCGGCCGCGGGTTGGACACCTCGGCCCCGCCCAGCTCCAGCTGGTGCTGGACGTTCTCGCGGCCATGGCCCGGCATGGCGTCGATGAGCACCAGCCGGCGTCCGGCCGCCCGGGCCTCACCGCAGGTCAGCGCGCCGGGCAGGGTGACGACGATGTCGCAGGCGCTCATCAGCTCGGGGATGCGCGGGGTGTAGCCGTACGGGTGGATCCGCGGTGAGCTGGCCGCCAGGGACCGGAGCCGGGCTTCGAGGCGGCGGTTACGGCCCGCCACGGCCAGCATGTGCACCCCGGCGGCGGCCAGGGCCCGCGCGGCCCCCTCCACCGGGCCCAGCCCCCATCCGCCGCCCATGAGCAGGACACATCCGGCCCCCGCCGGTATCCCGAGCGATGAGCGGGCCGTGCGCTGCGGCATCAGCCGGTAGAAGGCGGGGCGCACCGGCGGCGGGACGATTGCGGTACGGGCCCGGGGCACATAGCGGCGCACGCCCGCCTCCGCCGCGGCGGAGGTCACCAGGAACAGGTCGATACCCTCCCGTACCCACGTCGCGTGCGGCAGGGCATCGGGGCAGAGCACGACGGTGCGCAGCGGAGGCCGGGACTGAACTGGCCCGGACGCGGCCAGCCCGGTGCGCCGCGGAGGCCCGGACGCGGCCAGCCACGCCGCCGCCGGGACGCCCGCGGCGAACACGCTGATGATCAGCTCGGCGGGCTCCTCGTCCAGTGCGCCGCGGAGGGCGGCCAGCAGCCGCGGCGTGGCCGCCCGGTCCATGGCCGTGGCCAGGCGGCTTCCCGCCCGCAGGTGGGCGAAGTGCAGCCCGTCGAAGACCTCCGGCCGGCCCATCAGCCGCCGGAAGACCCAGTCGCCCGCCTGGCCCGCGCGCGGGCCCAGCAAGGCCATGCAGTCCAGCGTCCGGCTTTCCCAGCCGAGGCTGGCCAGGCTTCCGGAGACCACCTCGGAGACGACATCGTGACCTAGGCCCAGTGAGCCGGAGAGGATCACCGCGCGTTGAGGCACCGGGCCTGCACCTCCCCGTAATTGATCCCGGCCGGGTGGGCCGGTGCACAGGACTCCGGGACGCTGGCCCTACCCGGCGCCCGCGGCGGCAAACCGCCCGCGCTGCTAGGAAGGGGTGGCCGGCCGGGAGTGGCCAGGCCGCGCAGGCAGCTCAGCCCACGTTTGCCGGGTGCCACCTGGGTACGTTGGGTGGGTGCTCGAGCCGACCAGGGCCTGCCTGCGTCCCGCCGGAACCGGCGCATGACCAGCCCACGGCCACCCCAGAAGGCCCCGTTCACGCGCCGGGCCGGCGCCTGGGTGGTCTGGTGGGTCCTGCTCATGTCGTTCTGGGTCATCCTGGACGATTCGATCGCCCTGGACGAGCTGCTGGCCGGGGCTGGGGCGGCCGCGCTGGCCGCTTTCCTCGCCGAGCTGGTGACCTACCAGGCCGCCACCCGGGTGCGGATCAGGGCCGGATGGCTCGCTGCGGCCTTCGGGCTGCCGGGCGAGGTCGCCCGCGACACCGTGATCGTGTTCGCCGCCCTGTGGCGGCGGCTGGCCCACGGCGAGGATCCGCCCAGCGGCTTCCGCCGGCTGCCGGTCCGCTACGGGGACGAGACGGCGGAGGGGAAGACCCGCCGGGCGCTGCTGGTCGGCGGGAAGTCCCTGGCCCCCAACACCTTCGTCCTCGGTATCGACCGGCACACCGACACGATGGTGATCCACCAGCTCGTGGTGGACGACGGGGAGGCGGCGGAGTGAACGCGTTCGTGATCGCGGCCATTGTCATGCTGGTGGCCGTGATCCCCTGCGGGATCGTGGTGGTACGGGGCAAGGTCATGGACGCTGTCGTGGCCTACGAGGCGGTCAGCTCCATCGTGGTCATGGTGCTGGTCCTGCTGGCCGAGGGGTTCCGGCGATCCGGCGAGTTCGAGCTTCCGGTGCTGCTGGCCGTGCTCCTGTTCGGCAGCGGGCTGGTCCTCGTCCGGTTCCTGGAGCGGTGGCTGTGACCGTCCAGGACATCGCCGCCGACATCCTGCTGGGCCTGGCCGCCGCCCTGGTGCTGGCCTCGTCGGTGGGCATCCTCGTCATGCGGGACACCTACCAGCGGCTGCACTACGTGACGCCCATCGCGCTGATCGCCCCGCTGCTCGTGGGCCTGGCCGTCCTGGTCCGGTCCGGCTGGTCGGCGAACAGCTCGCAGACCTGGCTGGCGCTGCTGTTCGTGGTGATCGGGGGCCCGTTCCTGACCCACGCCACGATCAGAGCTGCGCGGATCAGGGAGAAAGGCGACTGGCGCGCGAGCGCCGGGCTGGACAATCAACCACCCAGCGGCCGTGATGACTAGCGCCCACGTCCTGGCGGTGGTCACGCCGTACACGATCCCGGCCGGCCTGATGAACGTCCTCCAGGTAACCCTCCTGCTGCTGGTCGCCGCGGGCGCTACCGCGGTGGTGCTGATCCGGGACCCGGTCCGCCAGGTCATCATGCTGAGCATGTACGGCGTCCTGCTGGCCGTGCTGTTCCTGGCCTTCCAGGCCCCGGACGTGACCCTGTCCGAGCTCACCGTGGGCGCGGTGGCCCTGCCGATGCTGCTGCTGCTGGCCCTGGCCAAGGTCAGGAGGCGCGGGAAATGACACCGGGCCAGCGCCGCTGGATCTTCCTGGCCGCCATGGCCGGCCTGGCCGCCTTCTACCTGTGGGGGCTGCGCGGCCTGCCCGGGTTCGGGAACTATCCCGGGCCGTACGGCGACATCATCAACTCCATCGCGGTGGCCCAGACCAAGGCGACCGGCGTGGTCTCGGCGGTCAACTTCGAATACCGCGGCTTCGACACGGTCGGCGAGGAGTTCATCCTGTTCGTGGCGGCCACCGGGATGGCCGTGGTCCTGCGCCGCCTGCGGGGTGAGCGCGAACGCAACCCGGATGACCCGACGGCGGACTGGGCGGTCCCGCCGGCCAGCGACGCGGTGCGGCTAGTGGCCCTGATCTTCACCGGGCCGGTGGTCGTCATGGGCTGGTTCCTCGCGTCGCACGCGCAGACCAGCCCGTCCGGCGGTTTCCAGGGCGGCGTGGTCCTGGCCACCGCGTTCTTCCTGATCTACCTGTCCGGGCAGACCCTGCTGTTCCGGCGGGTCAGCCCGGTGGACCTGACCGAGGCGGTCGAAGCGCTGGGGGCGGGCGGATTCGCGGCCATCGGCGTGTCCGCCGTGGCCATGGGGCTGCCCTACCTGAAGAACTACCTGCCCCTCGGCAGCACGCCGGGCGCGGTGAGTTCTTCCGGCACCATCGCGCTGATCAGCTTCTTCGTGGGTCTCGAGGTGGCCGCGGCGTTCATCCTCATCGTGGGGGAAATGGTGGACCAGACGCTGCTCGTCCGGCAGGGGGATCGCTGATGCACATCGTCCCGTTCGTGGTCGTGGTGTGGATCCTGGCCGTCGGCCTGTACGGCATCGTCACCAGCCGCCATCTGGTGCACCTCATCATGTGCCTGATCGTCGTGCAGTCCTCGACCTACGTCCTGCTGCTGGGGGTGGGCTATAAGACCGGGGCGGTGGCCCCCTACTTCTACGACATCCCCGTGCACACGCCCGCCGTTGACCCCGTGGTCCAGGCGCTGGCGCTCACCGACGTGGTGGTCGAGGGGGCCGTGACCGCCCTGCTGCTGGCGCTCGCCATCCAGGCCCAGAAACGGTTCGGCACGCTCGATCCGCACGAGCTTGTCCAGCTCAAGGGCTGAAGGCCGGCCTCCACATGGACCAGCTGCTGCCCCTGGCCGTCGTCCTGCCGCTGCTCGTGGCCGCGGCGATCGCCGCGCTGACCCCGCTGCTGCGCCGCCAGCGGCGCGTCCTGGACTCGATCGCCATCGCGACCAGCGCCGCGGTGGCCGCCCTGCTGGTAGTCATCATGATCCGGGTGGCCCACCGGGACGAGACGTACTGGTTCGCCGGCTTCCGGCCGCACCACGGGATCGCCATCGGCATCGACTTCGCCGTCGGCCCGCTCAGCGCGGGACTGGCCTGCATCGCCGCGATCCTGGTCACTGCGGGAATGATCTTCTCCTGGCGCTACTTCGAGGAGGTGGCCACTTACTACCACGTCCTCATGCTGGCCTTCCTGGCGGGCATGACCGGATTCTGCCTGACCGGCGATATCTTCGACATGTTCGTGTGGTTCGAGCTGATGGGCGTGGCCGCCTACGCGCTGACCGCCTACCGGCCCGAAGAACGCGGCTCGATCCAGGGCGCGCTGAACTTCGCCATCACCAACAGCGTCGGCGCCTACCTGACCTTGTCCGGGATCGCCGTCGTCTACGGCCGGACCGGCGCGCTCAACATGGCCCAGATCGGCCAGGACCTGGCCCGGCACCGGCCGGACGGCCTGGTCGTGGTGGCGTTCGTGCTCATCATCACCGGCTGGCTGATCAAGGGCGCCATCGTCCCGTTCCACTTCTGGCTGGCGGACGCGCACGCGGTCGCGCCCACCCCGGTGTGCGTGCTCTTCTCCGGGGTCATGGTCGAACTCGGGCTGTACGGCGTGGCCCGAGTCTACTGGTCCATGTTCGGCGAGGCCCTCGGGAACCGCGCCGCGATCACGCACGTGTTCCTGGCCCTCGGCCTGCTCACCACCGTCGTGGGCGCGCTGTTCTGCTTCCGGGAACGGCACATCAAGCGGCTCCTCGCGTTCTCCACCATCAGCCACGCCGGGATGTTCCTGGTCGGCGTCGCGGTGCTCACCCCGCTCGGGCTGGCGGGCGCCGCCGTGTCCGTGGTCGGCCACGCCATGGTGAAGGCGGCGCTGTTCCTGTGCACCGGGATCGTGCTGCACCGGCTGGGCTCGGTCAACGAGACCTGGCTGCACGGCCGGGGCCGGCCGCTGCGGGTCACCGGGGTGGTCTTCACGCTGGCCGCCTTCGGCCTGGCTGACCTGCCGCCGTTCGCCACCTACCTGGGTAAGGGGTGGATCGAGGACACCTCATCGGCGCAGGGGATGACCTGGATCATCGTGCTGCTCGTAGCCGCCTCGGTCCTGGTCGGCGCGGCCGTCCTGCGGGTCGCCGGGGGTGTCTTCTACGGGCTGGGTGATCCGCCGAGTGAGAACCCGGAGATGGCGCAGGAATCGTCGGAGGAGACGAGCGAGACCGACCAGGGCAAGCAGCGAACCCCGCTCACCATGATCATCCCCCCGGCCGTGCTGGTCGCCGCCGCCTTCGCGATCGGGCTGGTGCCCCACCTGGGGTCGGTGGTCGAGGCGGCCGCGGTCCGGTTCCAGGACCAGCACGCCTACAACGCGACCGTGCTGTACGGCGGCCACGTCGCCCGGACGGCCGCCCCCTACGCGGCTGAGCCCGCCGGGGTCACGGCGGCGGACCTGATCATCGGGGCGGGCACGGCCGCGGGGGCGGTACTCCTCGCCCTCCTCGGCCTGTACTGGCGGCGGCTGCCGCTGCTGCGCCGCGGGTTCGAGCCGGGCACCGGGCTGGTCCGGCCCCTGGAGCGCTTCCAGAGCGGCGTGATCAACGACTACGTCACCTGGATCGTGATCGGCGTGGCCTGCCTGGGCGGGGCGCTGGCTTTCTCGATCCGCTGACCCAGTCCGGGCCCGCGGGTCAGGCCGGTCGTTCCGCGAGCGCGCCGCCCGGGTGCACCTCGGGCTCGGTGCGGCCGGGCTGGAGAACGACCTTGGTGCAGCCGTCGGCCTTCTTCTGGAACTTCTCGTAACCCTGCGGGGCCTGGTCCAGCGGCAGGTAGTGGCTGGCCATGTCCTGCGTGCCCAGCGGGTCGGCGTCGTCTTCCAGGTAGGGCATGATCTCACTGATCCAGCGCCGCACGTGGCACTGCCCCATCCGCAACTGGATGCCCTTGTCGAACATGTCCATCATCGGCAGCGGGTCGATGGCGCCGCCGTACACGCCGCTGATGGAGACCGTCCCGCCCCGGCGCACGGTGGCGATCGAGTCCAGCAGGCCCTTGAGCCGGTCCACCGCGAACTGCTCGGCCACCTTTTCGCCGAGGGCGCCGGGCAGCCGCGCGGCCACCTCCTGGCCGATCTTCGTGACCGGGTTGCCGTGTGCTTCCATCCCCACGGCGTCGATAACGCTGTCCGGCCCGCGCCCCGCGGTCTGCTCGAGGATGAAGGCGGGCACATCGCTGACGGCGGTCGCGTCGACGGCCTCGATGCCGTGCCGGCGGGCCATCTGCAGCCGCTCGGGCACGAGATCCACCCCGAACACGCCTTCCGCACCCATGACCTTCGCGCAGCGCGCCGCGAACTGGCCGACGGGCCTGAGCCCGTACACGGCCACGGTCCCGCCTGGCGGGATGTCCGCGTACCGGGCCGCCTGCCACGCGGTGGGCAGGATGTCGGACAGGTACACGAAGCGGTCGTCCGGCGGTCCTTCGGGCACCTGGATCGGCCCGAACTGGGCCTGCGGGACCCGCAGGAACTCAGCCTGGCCGCCGGGGACCTCGCCGTACAGCTTGGTGTAGCCGAACAGCGAAGCGCCCTTCCGCTGCTCCCGGTTCTGGGTGGTCTCGCACTGGGCAAACAGCTGCCGCTCGCACATCCAGCAGTGGCCGCAGGAGATGTTAAACGGGATGACGACCCGGTCACCGGGTGAGATGTGCTGCGCGACCTCCAGGCCGACCTCCTCGACCACGCCCATGGGCTCATGGCCCAGGATGTCGCCGGGCTCCATGAACGCCGCCAGCACCTCGTACAGGTGCAGATCCGACCCGCAGATGTTGGTGCTGGTGATCCGCACGATGGCGTCGTTGGGTTCCTTGATCACCGGATCAGGGACCTGCTCCACCCGGACATCACGCTTGCCGTGCCAGGTAACCGCCTTCATCCGCGCTGCACCACCATCCGTCTAGCTGCTGTGACGTGACCGGCCGGGACCAGGAGAACAGTCACCCGGACGGCCGCGACTTCCACGGCCCCTGCCGCTTCCCGGGAGAGCCGGCCCCAACCAGCCCGGGGGACATCCGGCGGCGGCCGGTCCGTTTCGCGTTCCGGCCCGGGTCCAAGCGCACGCGAACCTGACCGCGGCCATGGATAGGGCTGAGCCGGCCGGGTAGGAGCGGCAGACGTGACCACGCTTGGGGAACTGGCCAAGGAAGCCGCGTCCTGCACGCGATGTGACCTCTACCAGCGGGCGACTGCGACCGTATTCGGCGAGGGGCGCCCGCACTCTCGCCTGGCCCTGGTCGGGGAGCAACCCGGGGACCAGGAGGACAAGCAGGGCCACCCGTTCGTCGGCCCGGCCGGCCATCTCCTGGACCGCGCGCTACACGACAGTGGCATCGAGCGGGGCGACGCCTACGTCACCAACGCGGTGAAGCATTTCAAGTGGGAGGCCCGCGGCAAGCGGCGTATTCACCAGCGCCCCAACGGGACCGAGATCATGGCCTGCCGCGGCTGGCTGGAAGCGGAGCTCGCGGTGGTCGGGCCGCGGGTCACCGTGGCCCTGGGCGCGGTAGCCGGGGAGGCGATCTTCGGACGCGGGTTCAAGGTCCGCGACCATCGCGGCCGGCTGGAGGACGTCACCGTCGGCGACTGGCAGGGCCCGGTGCTGAGCACCGTCCACCCTTCCTCGATCCTCCGCGCCCCCGACGACGAGGCCCGCACGGAAGCGTTCGCCGGCTTCGTCGCTGACCTGGTCAAAGCCCGCGAGGCCCTGGCCGCCTAGGGGTGGCTGGAGCCGAGCAGGCAGGCCTGGATGTGCCGGTAACATGTCGGCTCACCTCAAGTACGGCGCTGCGGCTGCACCGGCACGAGGCAGGCTCTTTGGCGCAGCTGGACTGGTATCTGCATCAGCGGACCGACCGATCACAGCGAGGCCATCACGCGGGAACTGCCGGTGACGCGCCCAGTGGCCCAGGCCATTCATGGATGTGACTTTGGTGTCGTCAGGACGACACCAAAGTCACATCCATGAAGGAGCTGGCCTGCCCCCAGACCCCAGGAACCTCCAGGACCACACGGGCCACTGGGGCCGCCCGGTTCGGTGCGGTGGCGCCCGTCCTCAAGGCAATGAGAGCGTGCTTTGCCGCTCCGGCTGCCGGGCAGAGGAAGGGGTTGTTCTGTCGAGGATTTGCTGGCCGAGCGGGGTCCGGCAGACGACGGTAGCCGCGAGCGGCCAGGTCGGCGGCCAGCGGCTCTTCGCCGCCGCCCAGCCACAGTCGCGGTGAGGAGCCCCGCCCTCCCGGAACGCCGGTCCCGGGTCATGAGTGAGGCGCGCGGATACCGAGGAGTATCCGCCGCCAGCCCCTCCGGCTGCCCAGCAGCCGGACGCGCTCGCGGAACGGCCGCCGGCCGACTGGCTGGTGGATGCAAAGCCCGGTGTCGCCCGGAAGCAGGCAGTCGCCCGCGCAGTTGCCCCAGCAGTGCCGACAGTGGCGGATGAACGTCCGTTCCACTCCCCCATGATGCCCCGGCGGCCGGGCCCAGGGCCACCCCGGGCCCGACCGCCCGGAGCCCGGCCGCCGGGCCCCGGCCAGCCAGCCGGAGCCACGCCCGCGGCCGGGGCTCAGCCTTCGGACCTCTGGCTGAACAGGGCGAACATGCTGCCGTTCGGGTCGGTGAGGTAGGCGATGACCATGCCGTCTTCCATCGTCATCGGCGCGACGACGACCTTGCCGCCGAGTTCCTCGGTCCGGGCCGCGGTCGCCGCCACGTCGTCCACCCGGACCACGAAGACGGCGTACGGCGGGATGTTTCCGCCGGTGTTGAAGATGCCGCCCGACGGACGGTCCGCCCCCGGCGCGGTGATCATCGTGTACGTCCCGTCGGGCGCGAACGACCACCCGAACAACGGGCCGTAGAAGGCCTTGGCCGCCTCGACGTCGGGAGCGCCGATCTCGAACCAGGACACGGTGTTAGCTGCGGTCATGACTTCCTCCATGAGGGTGACGTTTCCAATGAGGCCACCCTGCTGGACTCTCGCGACAGCCTTATGTCGGTGTTTCCCGGGGACTTTCCCGGCCGGTCAGACCCGCAAGTCGGGACGGCGGACGAGCGCGTCCGGAATGTCGACGTCGAGGTCGCGGTAGGACCGGGGGGATGCGGGCTCGCCTGTGTCGTCAGCGGCCAGAATGCGGTCCACCCGGAAGGCCCGGGCCCCGCCCCGCAGTCGGCACCAGGCCATCAGGTACCACTCGGCCCGGGTGGCCGCGAACGCCACCGGCTCGACCTCCCGGACCGTCTCGCGGTCGTGCCGGTCCCGATAGGTGATCCGGAGCACGTGCCGTGCGGTGATCGCTTCCTGGATGGCCAGCGGAACCGTGGCGGCGGCCGGCGCCTCCCACCGCCGCGCGGCCCGCTCCCGGGCGGGCAAGTCCCGGCCAGCAGGCGCCCGGTCAGCCCGCGCCCCGTCAGCCCGCACGGGCGTCGGCGGCGTTTGCGCCGGTCTCCCTGGGCGGGCTGCCCCGATCAGGCGGACCCGGTCCATCAGCTCCCCCGCCTCGGCCGTCTCCGCCGCCGAGGCGGTGGCCAGCACCTTGCGCAGCGCGCTGCGGGTAGCCGCGGCGAAGGGAGTGTTCTCCTCCCGGGCCAGGGCCACGGCGATCGCGACCATCTCGGCCGCAGTGAAGTTCAGCGGCGGCAGGGTCAGCGTCGTGTCGATGGCGTAGCCACCGCGCCGCCCGGTCTCCGCGTAGATCGGCACCCCGGATTCCTGCAAGGCCAGGATGTCCCGCTCGATGGTGCGGGTGCTGACCTCGTAACGCTCGGCCAGCTGCCGCGCGGACCGGGGCCGGGGCGCGACCGCCCGCAGCTCCTCGACCAGCGCGTAGAGCCGATCGGTCCGGTTCATGCCCCGCACGCTACCCCCGCGCACCGACATTCCGGCCGGTGGCCAGACCGGGTGGCCAGACCGGGTGGCCGGACCGGACGGCCGAACCAAGCGGACTGCGGAGCCGCCCCTTCGGTGCCCAGTTTCGTCCCGGACACGGCGGGAAGCGCCAGATGGGCCGGGCGCAGGCGGACGTGTCCGGCTTCGTGCAGGAAGGGATGGTCGTGCCGGACCGCGCACCCGCTCAGGAAACTTCGCCTGAACTTCATTCTCCGCAACGGAACCCGCCGCCGGATGAGCGCCAGGGCCAGCAGGCGGGCCGGGGTCAGTGGCTGGTCCTGGCCGTGGTCCTGGTCGGGTCATTCATGGCTGTTCTGGACAAGAGCGGAACGGGTTTCAATGAGAGAGCCCTACCGGGAATCCCCGCCCGGTAGGGGCTCGTCAGCCATCGTACTTGAACGAGTGTTCTAACTCCTGACGCGGGCGGACTCTGCTGCCGCAGTCCAGGCAGATGTAGGACGTTCCCTGACTCCGGTAAACGCCGGCTTCCCACTCAGCGTGCGACTGGAGCTCCTCATACTTACGCTCGGCCGGCAATACCCGCACTGCTGGTACGTCACTTTCACACGTACTCGGCGCGCTCCGCCTCGGCTTTCCGCTGCCTCTGCCACTGCTGGAACGCTGCTTTGCCGTCCCCCGTGAACGGCGACCACGCCTTCCACTGCCCGAACGCCACCCGCTGCCGCTCACGCTCCTGCCGACCCTGCTCGCGGTCCCTGCTGACCTGGCTGAAATTGCGCGCGATCTGGGCACCTTGCGACCAGCCACGGGACGAGGCCCGCATGATGGCCACGTAGATGAAGCCCACGACGCCGACCACCACCAGAATGAGCAGCACGGCGATCATGCTGGTACCTCCTGCATGGTTGAACCGAGGCACCCGGGCAGTCGGGCGGGGTCCGGTAGGCCAGTCGGTACCCGCTGTGTGAGCACACGGCGACTCGGTAGACGACAGCGACAACGGCGCTCATGACCTAGGGCTTCCTTCTCGTCGGCGGGGTCATGTCCCCACCCATGGCACCTAGCAGCCGGTTCAGCAGCGACGGGCCAGCAGGGGACGGCGGGTCTGACCTGTGCACGTAGTGCGCCTGCATGTCGGCGGTGGTCTTGTGCTCCCTGCCCTCAGCGCAGATCGGGCAGACTCCCGTGCGAGGCGGCGCGGGTGGTCTCCGGGCCTCATCCTGGACACGCAGCCTTTCCCGCTCGCGCGACACCAGCACCTCATGCGTAGGCGTCAGGAAGATGGTCAGGAGCACGCCCAGCGGCCCCAGCAGCAGGCCGAGGCAGAAGCCAGCCCCGCCCCGTCCCCGGTGGGACCCGATGACGGCGGCCACCACTGCCATGAGCAGCGCCCCGGCCACTACTACGCCGATCATGCGGACACACTCTCTCCCTTTTGCTGATGTAGGGGCCCGGCCATGGCCAGCCGCACCGCCACCAGGACGGCCCCAACGATGAGCATGGACTCTTGCGGACTCATGTCGCTCCCCTCAATGACGTAGGTAGGCCCACCTCGCCGGGCAGGCGTGGGCTACGATGACATGCAGCTCTGGGGCAGGCTCGGGTTCGTCGGCCGAGCGGTACGCGTCTACGGACTGGTCAAGATGACTCGCTTGTAGTAGTCCCCGTCACAGCCGAACACGCGCACCAGCAGCTCTCCGTCTGCCAGCGGGCGGAACCGGAGCGGGCCAGAACCTCGGCCTCTGCCTCGGTCGGCTCGGGCACGTTCAGGGTCCCGGGCGTGCCGATGACCACGCCGCCTGTTGCCGCCTGGGTTCTGTCAGTCCAGCCTCCTAGGGTGACCGGCATGCTGACTACAGCAGAAGTTGCGATCACCGCCGCGATAGGCGCGTCTTTGCTGACCAGCGCCTCTTCACTAGGCATTTTGTAGCTCAGGGAGCACCTGCGCGACAAGGCGGACGCCAAGGCTGCCCTGCACGCTGCGGTGCTGGAAGTGTTGTCCCGATCGCTGTCGGTGGTGATGAGGTCCAGTGCGATAGTTGCGTCCACCAGAGTGGTGTACTGACCCGGCCCGTGACGGGCGTGGCGTAGACGCATAAGGCGGCCACCGCGTGATCCGTCTACGCCACGCCCATCAACCGGGCCCGGTCAGTACACCACCTTGCCGGACGTAACTGGGTCCTACCTTTGCGAGAGTCAGACCGGCAAACAACAGGTGCCCCGCCCGGGGGTCATGCCTTGCGTCTCGTGGTGGACGCCTACCGTAGCGCGCTTGATGCCGGGCTGCTCGTGCTGCCGTTCGCCCTGGGCAGCCTGCTCACCGCCAGCAACAGCGATCGCTTCTCGACCCGGTTCGGCCGCACGACGATCATGGGCTGGATCAGCCGCATGTTCGCCGGGCAGGCGCTGCTGCTGCTCGTCTTGCATCTCGGGGGCCAGCACCCGGACCCGTGGCTGCTGGCCGGCCCACTCGCCCTGGCCGGGCTCGGGAACGGGCTGGTGATCGCGCCCAACCAGGACTTCGTACTCGGTTCAGTGCCGCGCCGGGAGGCGGGCACGGCCGGAGGCGCCCTGATCACCGCACAGCGCCTCGGCGCGGCGATCGGCATCGCCGTCATCGGCACCGTGCTGTTCGGCAGCGGTTGGGGGAAAGTAGTAATGGCAAGGTGACGCCGGGCCTGGTGCATACGGCGCAGTGGGCGACCGCGGCCAACCTCGGCTTCATCATGCTCGCCCTGATCTGCGCGCTGGGCCTGCCCCGGACGCTGGGGTCCGAGCGAGCCGAAGAGAACGCCTGACGACATGGAGTGACACTGATGGACCTGGAGTTCCTGCGACCGCTGTATGAGCACGTCGGCGGCTACGTGTCGGTGTACCTGGATACCTCGCCAGACGCGGAGGACGCCACCCGGGCGGTCGACCTGCGGTGGCGTTCCGCCCGTGAGCGGCTGGCCAGCGCGGGGGCCGACGACGCCACGCTGGACGCGCTGGCGGCCGTGCTGACCGGCTCCGGGCGCGCGGCAGCCGGGCGCGCCGCGTTCGGCCGCGGCGGGGAAGTCCTGCTGACCGAGCCCCTGCCGCACCCGCCGCGCCGGGAGATCGCCCGGGTCGCGCCGCTCCCGCACGTGATGCCGTTGCTCGCGCAGCGCGGGCCACACGTCCCGCACCTGCAGGTGATGGCTCGCCACGATGGCGGGGAGATCGCCTCGGTCACCGGCGCCGGCGCTGAGGAGGACGAGGAGGTCACCGGAACAGGCTGGCCGGTGCACAGGACCAAAGGCGGCGGCTGGGCGCAGCTCAGGTACCAGCGGAGCACTGAGGAAGCGTGGGAGACCAACGCCAAGGAGCTCGCCGGCCGGGTGACGGCCGAGGCCCGCAGGGTGGGCGCCGGGCTCATCGTGGTGGCCGGTGATCCGGTGGCCCGGACGCTGCTGGTCCGCCAGCTCGGTCCCGACCTCGCCGCGATCACCGTGCTTATCGAGGGGGAGGTCACCGCGGACAGCGAGCAGGTGACCCGGGCCGCGGGCCGGGCGGTGGCCGAGCGCGTCGAGCGGCACAGCCGGGAACGCTTCGAGCACTGGCGCACCCAGCTGGCTCATGACCGCGGCGTGGAAGGCCTCCCCGCGACCATGGCCGCGCTGCGCGACGGTGCCGTCGCCGAGATGCTGCTGGCCGACCACCCCACGTCGGCCGCGACCGCGTGGATCGGGCCGGGCGGGACCGATCTGGCCGCCGGGGCGGGCGAGCTGACCGGGCGAGGTGTCCAGGATCCCGTGACCGACCGGGCCGACGCCGCGCTGGCGCGCGGCCTGGCGACCACCGACGCCCCGCTGTACTTCCTCCCCGCGGACCTGGCCAGCAGTACCGAGGCCCCGCGGGACGGGGTCGGCGCGTCGCTGCGCTTCCCCCGGGAAGCCGTCGTCTGACTCCGGTCGCGCGCGGGGGTCCGGGCGGCCCGAAGAGAATCCCTGGCGGCCGCTGGTCCCCGCGCGGCAAATTCCAGGTCAAAGACGCGGTCCCGCCGGCATGGGACGCCCACTGGCGGGGAGTGTGGGCTTTCGTCTGGTCCATTCAGGTTTGCGAGGTTTCCGTGGCCGCTCGTGACGATGTTGACTGGCGTTCCCTCGGGGCCTGCCTCTCAGCCGATCCCGACCTGTTTTTCCCGATCTCCCCGGACGGCGCCAGCCAGCGCCAGGAAGCACGGGCGAAGGCGGTCTGTGCCACCTGCGGGGTGCGCGCCGAATGCCTCGCCTTTGCGATGAAGACCAGGCAGGTGCATGGCGTGTGGGGCGGCCTGGGCGAGGCGGAACTTGCCCGGCTGCGGCGCAGCCGCCCAGCCCCCGACAGCCGCCCAGCCCCCGACGGCCAGCCGCTGCCCGAGCGGATAACTGCAGCGGCCCGGTAGCGGTCCGTGGCCGCGGCTCCCGGCAGGTCCGGTACCCCGAGCCAAGCGCCAGGTAAACTGGGCAGCATGCCGGGGCCAGCCGCCGGGGACGCATTGCGATCCTCCCGGCGGGGCATAGGGAGATTCGACCAGTTACCCCACGTCGTGGACCCCGGCCGGAGAGGCTCCGCATGCAAGAAGTTACCGGCGCGGTCGTCCCGGATAGGGATTCCCGGTCCGTGCTGAGTGAGCGGCTCGCCGCGGCCCGGGCTGCCCTGGCCGCCAGCAGCCAGCAGCTGGCTGTTACCTACAGCAGGCTCCAGGACACCCGCGCCGCTCTCGCGTCGGGGCGGACCCGCCGAGCTTCCCGAGCCGCAGGCCGGCCCGGGCGAGATGCGGATCCGGGTCCGCGCGGCGGCGGTCAACCCGACCGACACCCTGATTCGCAGCGGCGCGCGGGCGCAGCAGCTGAAGGAGTTCCCGCCGCCGTATGTGCCCGGCATGGACGTGGCGGGGGTGCTCGACCAGATCGGCGAGGACGTGACCACGGACCTGCGGGTTGGTGATCGAGTGATGGCCATCGTGGTGCCCTCGGGCTCGCACGGGGCCTACTCCGAGTTCGTGGTGGTCCCGGCCGAGTCCGTGGCCCGGGTACCGGCTGGCGCGACCGACGCCGAGGCGGCGACGCTCCCCATGAACGGGCTGACCGTGCGGCTGGCCCTGGACGTGCTGGATCTCCGGCCGGGCCAGACGCTCGCGGTCAGCGGCGCGGCTGGCGCGGTGGGCGGCTATGCGGTCCAGCTGGGCAAGGCCGCGGGCCTGCGCGTGATCGCCGACGCGAACCCCGGCGACGAGCAGCTCGTCAGGGAGCTTGGCGCTGAGGTAGTCGTGCCCCGCGGCGATGACTTCGGGGCCCAGGTCCGGGCGGTGGTTCCGGAGGGGGCGGACGCCGTCATTGACGGCGCGCTCCTGGATCATCTGGCCCTCCCGGCAGTGCGGGAGGGTGGCCGGATCGTGACCGTCCGCGGTTACCAGGGCCCGGGGGGCGGGGACACTACCTGCCATCCCGTACTGGTCCGCAGCTACGCCCGCGAGCAGGCCAAGCTCGACCAGCTCCGCCAGCAGGTCGAAGACGGCCAGGTCACGCTGCGGGTGGCGGCGACCTTGCCTGCTCACCAGGCCGCCGAGGCGCACCGCCGGCTCGAGGCCGGGGGGTCCGGGGCCGGCTGGTCCTGGAATTCTGAGCGCGGCCGCCGGCACCGTACCTGCCGGGGGCATTAACACTGGAGCGCTGCTAGCTTTACCTCTCATGACTGAACCTGTCGCGACGGTCCCCCAGCGTGTCCTGGTCACGGGCGGAGCCGGCTTCGTGGGTGCGACCCTGGTCCGGCGGCTGGCCGGGAGCGGGCACTCGGTCCGGGTGTTCGACAACTACTCCACCGGTGACCCGGCCTACCTGGACGACGTGGACGCCGAACTGGTGGAGGGCGACATCCGGGACGTGGGTGCCCTGGACGCCGCGCTCGCCGGGATCGAGTCGATCATCCACCTGGCCGCGGCCGGCTCAGTCGTGATGTCCGTGACCGATCCGGTGATGAACTTCGAGGCCAACGTGGTCGGCACCTTCCGGGTCCTGGACGCGGCCCGGCGGGCCGGCACTGAGCGGGTCGTCCTGGCCTCCACCGGCGGTGCGCTCATCGGCGATGCTCTGCCGCCGGTCAACGAGTTCTCGCTGCCCAAGCCGATCTCGCCGTACGGCGCGAGCAAGCTCGCCGGGGAAGGCTACGCCCATGCCTTCGCCAAGTCTTTCGGGCTGCGCACGGTGGCACTGCGCTTCGCCAACGTCTACGGCCCGTGGAGCGGGCACAAGAAGGGCGCGATGACCGTGTTCTTCCGGGCGCTCCACTCCGGGCAGCCCATCGTGATCTACGGCGACGGCACCTCGTCACGGGACTACACGCACGTGGACGACATCTCCCGCGCGCTCCAGCTCGCGCTGGAGGGTGACGTGCCCGGCGGCACGGTCCTGCACATCGCCTCGGGCGTGGAGACCACCATCACCGAGCTCGCCAACCTCTGCCGGAACGCCGCCCGCAAGCCCGATCACCCGGTGGAGTACCAGCCCAAGCGGGTCGGCGAGGTGGACCGTAATTTCGCCACCTTCGACCTGGCCAAGCAGGTCCTCGGTTACACGCCCGCCATCACCCGGGAAGAGGGCATCGCCGACACCTGGCAGTGGTACCAGCAGCACCTGTTCCGCTCCTAGGTCGGTCCCGTGAGGCTCGGGGCTGAGCCGGAAGGGACCATCAAGGGTGCTAGACACACCGGTGCGGGGCAGCTAGCACGCCAGCCCCGGATGCAGCCAGCACGCCAGCCAGCGGGCCGGGAAACGCCAGGCAGCACCCTGGGCCGCGGCCGTGCGTGGGACGAGTCTCGAAGCATGCGATACGAAAGCAGCAGGCCGACGCCACACGGTGACCTAGGCAAAACTACTGTTTGCCCAGCTCAGGGGTATGTGGCATGTCCAGCGCTGTCCGGGGTTGTCCGCCCGTGTTCACCGCATTGGCTACCGGGATAGGCTCCCGGCCAGCGCCCACAACTGACGGTGATCTGGGCCTATGCGACTGCGGACACTGTCTAAAGGGATCAGGCCGGGCGGGGTATATGGCGAGCGGGACCTCGCGGGGAGGATCCGGCACGAAGCCGCTGGCCAGAAGATCGTTCTCGGCCATGAACACCAGACGCTCCCCCGGGGCCGGATTAGCGTCTCGGGCGGTCCTGTACGTGTGCGCCTCATCAGTCACGAGCCAGTGGGCAGGCACGCTCCGGCTATGCCACCTGCCGGCACTGCCTGGCTGCTGCCGCGGGTGCTGCGCGGCCGTACCCGCGGGCCGGTGTTCGTCACCCACCGGCGCCCAGGGCCCGGCAAGGCGGTCTCCCCGCGCGACGTGTGCCCGGACACTGGGCTGGCCCGGCTTTCGTACGGGCAGGCCCGCGCGCTACTGGACCAGCACACGGCCGTCGGAGGGGCATCGGGCACCGGCTGGGACCTGCACGAGTGGCGGCACGCCGGCCTGACTCACCTAGGCGAGGCCGGTTCGAGCTTGCTGATGCTGATGGGCAAGTCCCGGCACCGAAAGGCGGAGAACGTCCGCCGGTACTTCCATCCCTCGCCCGAGGCGATTGCCGAGCTCACCAGCCTGGCTCCCGGCGACACTAGGCGCTGAGCTGGCCCCGGCTTCCTGCTCCAGCCCCGCGGACGGGGCGGAAGGAGAAGCCGGGGCCTGAGGTGGGCTGGGCTGTACGTCACCTTTGGGGAGCCGGGGCGGTTCGTCTTCCGGAGCCGGTCGGCTGCAGCGGCTACCCGCCGTTCTGGGCCGGTTCGGGGGTGCTGGGCCTGCTGGTCAGTGCGGGCCGGCGGGCTGGGCGTGGCGCGGCAGCAGCGGGATGGCTAGGCAGCTCAGCACGCCGAGGGCGATGACCGTGAGCAGGCTGAGGGTCATGGCGTGCGCCGGGCCGCCGGCTAGCGCGCCGAAGTAGATGGTGGTGATGACGGCCGGGCCGATCGCGTTGGCCAGCTGCTGGACCGAGCTGAGCGAGCCGCTGGCGCTGCCGGCCTCGGCCGGGTCAATGTCGCCGATGGCAATGTCGTAGATGGTGGAGAACGTGGCGCCCATGCCCAGGCCGATGAGGGTCATGGCCGGGGCGAGCTCGGCCGCGCTGGCCGCCGTGCCCGAGTGCGCCACGATGGTTGCCAGCACGGCTACGCCGCCCACCGTCACCACGATGCCGGCCAGGCTGAGCCGCCGGCCCAGCCTGGTGAGCAGGTTCCTGCAGGCCACCGACGCGATAACGATCCCGACGGCGGCCGGGGCGAACCCGGTCACCGCGGCCCGCTCCGGGCTGTAGCCGACCCCCTGCTGCAGGAACAGCGAGACCGCGTAGAGCAGCCCGGCCACCGCGGCGAAGAAGACCAGGCCGAGGACGAGCCCGGCGGTAAAGCCCCGGTTGCGCAGCAGCGACGGCTTGATCAGCGGCGCCGCCGCGGTCCGCTGGCGCTGGGCGAAGGCGGCGAAGAAGATCACCCCGGCGGCCAGGGCGGCGATCGGCGCGGCAGTCCACCCGTCGGTGGACCCCTGGATCAGGCCGAACAGCAGGCCCAGCATGCACGCCGCGAGCAGCGCCGAGCCCAGGGCGTCGATGCTCACCGCGCGGTCGCCGACGTCGCGCGGCAGTAGCCTGAGCCCGGCGGCCAGCCCGGCCGCGCCCAGCACGATGTTGATCAGGAACATAGGCCGCCAGCCCAGCCCGAACAGGTTGGCGTCGATCAGCAGACCGGCCAGCAGCGGACCGCCGACAGCCGACAGCCCCAGGATCGGGCCGAAGGCGCTGAACGCCTTGCCGATGTGCTCGCGCGGGAAGACCGAGCCCAGTATGCCGAAGCCCTGCGGGATCAGCAGCGCGCCGAACGCGCCCTGGACCAGCCGGGCCACGATGATCGAGGGCGGATCCCAGGCCAGGCCGCAGGCCAGCGAGGCCGCGGTGAAGCCGGCGATGCCGATCAGGAAGGTCCGGCGGCGGCCGTACTTGTCGCCCAGCCGCCCGCCGGTGACCAGCAGCACTCCCAGGGCCAGCGCGTAGCT
>DATCFY010000054.1:0-57812 GCA_036509255.1 Streptosporangiaceae bacterium | reverse complement strand
CTCGGCGAGTTCCCGGGTCACCAGCTGGCCGTCGTCCAGGCGGACGCTGTTGTGGATCCACTGCCAGACCTGGGACCGGGAGATCTCGGCCGTCGCCGCGTCCTCCATCAGGTTGAAGATGGCGACCGCCCCGTTCCCGCCGAGCCAGGACGTGAGGTACTGCAGGCCCACGCTGATGTTGTTGCGCAGCCCCGCCTCGGTGATGGTGCCCGGCGTCTTGCTCACCGCGAGCAGGTCCGCGGCGGACACGCTGACGTCGTCCCGCTGCCGGGTGAGCTGGTTGGGACGGTCACCCAGGGCGGCGTCGAACACCTCGCGGCAGAGCGCCACCAGGTCCGGGTGGGCCACCCAGGAGCCGTCGAAGCCGTCGGCCGACTCGCGCGTCTTGTCCTCGCGGACCTTGGCCAGCGCCACCGCGTTCACCTCGGGATCGCGACGGCTCGGGATGAACGCCGCCATCCCGCCCATCGCGTGCGCGCCCCGCTGGTGGCAGGTCTTCACCAGCAGCTCGGTGTACGCCCGCATGAACGGGGCGGTCATGGTCACCGAGTTGCGCTCGGGCAGCACGAACTCCTGGCCCCGGTTGCGGAACTTCTTGATCATGCTGAACAGGTAGTCCCAGCGGCCCGCGTTCAGCCCCGCGCTGTGATCCCGCAGCTCGTAGAGGATCTCCTCCATCTCGAACGCGGCCGGGATGGTCTCGATCAGCACGGTGGCCCGGATCGTGCCGCGCGGGATGCCCAGGGCGTCCTGGGCCAGGTTGAAGGCATCGTTCCAGAGCCTGGCCTCCAGGTGGCTCTCGATCTTGGGCAGGTAGAAGTACGGACCCGATCCCTTCTCCAGCTGGCGGCGGGCGCAGTGGAAGAAGTACAGGGCAAAGTCGAACAGGCTCCCCGAGACCCGCTGGCCGTCCACCAGCACGTGCTTCTCGTCCAGGTGCCACCCGCGCGGCCGGACCACGATGGTGGCCAGCTCAGCGTCCGGGCGCAGCTGGTAGGACTTGCCTTCCTCGCTGGTGAAGTCGATGGTCCGGTCCAGCGCGCTGATCAGGTTCAGCTGGCCGGTGACCATGTTCTCCCACAGCGGGGTGTTCGCGTCCTCGAAGTCGGCGAGCCACACCTTCGCGCCGGAGTTCAGCGCGTTGATGGTCATCTTCCGGTCAGTCGGCCCGGTGATCTCGACCCGCCGGTCCACCAGGCCCGGCGCGGGGGCGGCCACCCGCCACTCGGGGTCATCCCGGATGGCCTGGGTCGCGGCCAGGAAGTCCAGCGTCCCGCCGGCCGACAGCTCGACCTGCCGCGTGATGCGGGCCGCCAGCAGCTCCGTGCGCCGGGCGCCCAGCTCACGCTGCAGCGCGGCGACCAGGCTGACTGCGTCCGAGGTGAGAACCTCGTCGAAACGGTCCCCCATCGGACCGGTGATCTCTACGCCCTCGCTGGTCATGCTGCGCTCCTCCCGGGTGGCTGCGCACTTTGCTAACCCTGCCTGTTGCTAGCACCGTGTCCCGGCGCCGGTCAAAGTGTTCCCGGCCACATCCCGGGCACAACCTGCGCGCCGCCGGTGTTTATTGAAGTGAGCGTATCCCGGAGGCATGACAGCATTGATGAACCCGCGCACCGCAGCCCGTGTAACCGACCCAGATGAGCAGGCGATGACCCTTCCCAGCGAGCTACCCCCGGAGGTCCCCGCCGACGCCAGTGAGCGGGACCCGGACACGGGCACGCTCGACCTGTCGGACCGGCACGCGCTGCAGCGGGTCTCCGGGCTGTCCACCGAGCTCCAGGACGTCACTGAGGTCGAGTACCGTGCCCTGCGGCTGGAGCGGGTCATCCTGGTCGGCGTCTGGACCGAGGGGACGCTGGCCGACGCGGAGAACTCGATGCGCGAGCTGTCCCGGCTGGCCGAGACGGCCGGCTCGGTGATCCTGGACGCCCTGGTGCAGCGCCGCGGCCGTCCCGATGCGGCAACCTATATCGGCGCGGGCAAGGCCGCTGAGGTCGCGGCCCTGGTCGCGGCGACCGGCGCGGACACCGTGATCTGCGACGGCGAGCTGAGCCCCAGCCAGCTGCGCCGCCTGGAAGGCGTGGTGAAGGCCAAGGTCATCGACCGGACCGCGCTGATCCTGGACATCTTCGCCCAGCATGCCCGGAGCAAGGAGGGCAAGGCCCAGGTCGAGCTGGCCCAGCTCGAGTACCTGCTGCCACGGCTGCGTGGCTGGGGCGAGTCGCTGTCCCGGCAGGCCGGTGGCCGGGTGGCCGGCGGCGGCGGCATCGGCACCAGGGGCCCGGGCGAGACGAAGATCGAGACGGACCGGCGGCGGATCAGGACCCGCACCGCGCGGCTGCGCCGCCAGATCGCCGAGATGTCGGTCGGCCGGCAGGTGCGGCGGCACCAGCGCCGCGACCACGCCGTCCCGGCGGTGGCCATCGCGGGTTACACCAATGCGGGCAAGTCCAGCCTGCTCAACCAGATGACCGGCGCCGGGGTGCTGGTGGACGACTCCCTGTTCGCCACCCTGGACCCGTCGGTCCGCCGGGCCCGGACACCGTCCGGCCGGTGGATTACGCTGACCGACACGGTCGGGTTCGTCCGCCACCTCCCGCACCAGCTGGTCGAGGCGTTCCGGTCCACCCTGGAGGAGGTTGCCGAGGCCGACCTGATCCTGCACGTGGTGGACGGCAGCGACGCCGACCCGCGGGCGCAGATCTCCGCCGTCCGTGAGGTGCTCGCCGAGATCGGGGCCCGCGACGTGCCGGAGCTGGTCGTGATCAACAAGGCGGACGCCGCCGACCCGATCGACGTGGACGCGCTGCGGCGGCAGGAGCGCCGCAGCGTGGTCGTGTCCGCCCGTACCGGTGAGGGGCTGGACGTGCTGGCCGAGGCGGTCGAGGCCGCGCTCCCGCAGTGGGACCGTGAAATCAGCGCCGTGGTGCCGTACGTGCGCAGCGACCTGGTCGCCCGCGCGCACCAGGAGGGTGAGGTGCTCGCGCTGCGGCACTGTGCGGCAGGCACCGAGCTGACCGCCCGGGTCCCGCCGGGCCTCGCGGCCGAGATCGACCGCATTGCCGTTCCCGCGGGAAGCTAACCGCGCGCGGGAAGTGCCCCGCGCGTGGGAAGCTGGCTGGAGCGGGGGAGAACGCCGCCAGGAACGGGCGGTTATTTTTCCCAGGCGCCTTATCCGGTAAAGCAGAAGCCGCCTCCTGGCGGACACGCAGCGCAGCTAACAGGGCCCGGACCAGCACAGACGGTGAGATCAGCGGAAAGGCCGGTAATTTCCGTCCTGCGTTCTTCATGAACCGCCTGTACAGGGACCCTGTAGTGCAATACCGTAACTGAACCGATATGTTGGTTGCCGCGTCCCTCGGCGCCACCGTCGGTCGCTCTGGAACCCGCGTTTACCGGGTGCCTGGCGGGGGGCCATCAGTAGTACGGACGAGCTATGGCAGGTGACCGCGGATGACGCAGGTACGCCCAGTCTGGCACGCTCCCCTCCGGCCCTTCGCGCATGCGCGGCCGGGGGCACGCCGGTGACCGTTCGCCTGCTGACCAACATTGGCCGTCTCTGGACCGGATCCGAGATCTGGAGCAACGCGGCCATCCTGACCTATAACGACCGCATCGCGTGGGTGGGCCGGGCCTCGGAGCTCCCGGAGAGCCTGCCCGGCGTGGTCGAGGACATCGTCGACGTGGACTCGGTGGAGAACCTGGGTGGCGGCCTCGTCACCCCGGGCCTGATCGACGCGCACACCCACCCGGTCTACGCGGGCAACCGCTGGGCGGAACTGGCCATGCGGGCGGGTGG
The DNA here is from genome assembly GCA_036509255.1 of Streptosporangiaceae bacterium. Lineage (GTDB taxonomy): Bacteria > Actinomycetota > Actinomycetes > Streptosporangiales > Streptosporangiaceae > RYN-230. The sequence continues at coordinate 54,010 of DATCFY010000054.1, read as the reverse complement.
CTCCTCGGACGGCGAGATCGCCGCGGCCGGCGGGGGAGTGGCCTCCACGGTCACGGTGACCCGCGGGACGGATCCCTGGACGCTGTGCAACGGGGTCCGGGAGCGGCTCGGCGAGTGGCTGCGGTGCGGGACCACCACGATCGAGGCCAAGACGGGGTATCACCTGACCCGCGACGGCGAGCTCGCCGACGTGCGCATGCTCCGCTCGCTGGAAGGCGAGCCCGGCATGCCCAGGGTGCACGTCACGTTCCTGGCCGCGCACGCGGTGCCGCCGGAGTACTTCGGCCGCCGCCACGACTACATCGACGCCGTGGGCACCTGGTGCTCGGACGCGGCCGCCGTCGGCGCGGACAGCGTGGACGTCTACTGCGAGGAAGGCCGCTTCACCGAGCGCGAGGCCCGCTGGATCCTCAGCGCGGGCCGGGCGGCCGGGCTGCTGCCACGGGTGCACGCCTGCGGGGAGAGCCGGACCGGCGCGGCCCGGCTGGCCGCCGAGCTCGGCTGCGCGTCCGCGGACATCCTGCACGAGGCCAGCGACGAGGACGTGGCGGCCCTGGCCCAGGCTGGGGTGGCCGCGGTGGTCTGCCCGGGCACGGCCCTGCAGACCGGCAAAAACCCGCCGGTGCGCGCCCTGCTGGACAAGGGCGTGGCGGTGGCGCTCGGCTCGGACCACACGCCCGGCGGCAACGGGATCACCTCGATGCCCCTGGTGATCTCGCTCGCCGTGTCGCAGTTCGGGCTCAGCGTGACCGAGGCCCTGCGGGCCGCGACGCTGGGCGGGGCCCAGGCCCTGCGGGCGCCGGACCGGGGCGCGATGGTCCGCGGCCGCCTGGCGGACATCGTGCTGTGGGACGCCGACCATGAGGGCGCGTTCGCCTGGTCCTACGGGCTCAAGCCGAGCCGCGTGTGGCTCGGTGGCGCGCCGGTCGCCGCCAGCTGAGGTCCGCCGCGTCCAGCCGGTATGTGCATACCCCTGGCGTGCCTGCCTGCCGCCACACTGCGCCCGGTCCCATGAGTCACACTGGCCTCTCCGGCCCACGTTTACCGCGGATGGTGCGCCGAATCGGGCAAAGCACCCCGCCAAAGTGCACCGTCCGCGGTAAATGTCGGTGCTCCCATGATCAATATGACCCGTGGCCGCTCTGGGCCACTGTGGCCGGCCCACAGCCCGCCTTATGGCATGCTGCCGCTATGCCTTCCGCTGCTCCTGTCTCACCCGCGGACATCGCCGGCGTCAGCGTGGTCGTCGGAGAGGAGGAGCTGCTGGTCGAGCGGGCGGTGGCGCGCCTGGTCGAGGCCGCACGGCCGGCCGACGACGTGCGCCACGTGCAGGCTGCCGGGCTGCGGCCCGGCGAGCTGGCCTCGCTGACGGCGCCCTCCCTGTTCGGCGGCGGGTGCGTCATCGTGGTGCACGGCACCGCCGACGCGGCCAAGAACGTGGCCGACGAGATCGCCAGCCTCGCGGGCGATCCGCCACCCGAGACCGTCCTGGTGCTCACCCACACCGGCGGGGCCAAGGGAAAGGCCCTGCTCACCGCCCTGGGCAAGCGGGGTGCCCGGATCATCGAGTGCCCCAAGGTCACCCGAATGGGCGAGCGGATGCAGTTCATCCGGGCCGAGTTCCGGCAGGCCGGGCGGACGACCGAGGAAAGCGGCGTGCGGGCCCTGCTCGACGCCCTGGGCAACGATCTGCGTGAACTCGCCGCCGCGTGTTCCCAGCTGGCCGCGGACACCACCGGGGTCATCGACCAGGCCGTGGTGGCCCGCTACTACCGGGGCCGGGCCGAGGCGAGCGGCTTCACTGTGGCGGACCGGGCCGTCGAGGGGCGCCTGGGGGAGGCGCTGGAGCTACTGCGCTGGGCGCTGGCGGTCGGGGTGTCACCCGTGCTCATTACCAGCGGCCTGGCCCAGGGAGTACGCCTGCTGGGCCGGGTGGGCAGTGCCCCGAAGGGCCAGCCGGACGCGGCGGTGGCCGCCGAGGCCGGCATGCCCCCGTGGAAGGTGGACCGGGTCCGGCAGCAGCTGCGGGGCTGGACTCCCGAGGGGGTGGCCCGCGCCCTGGCCGTGGTGGCCCGGGCCGACGCCCAGGTGAAAGGCGAAGGGACGAGCGCGGGCTACGCCCTGGAAGTGGCCATCCGCGACATCGTGGCCTGCCGGGCGCGCTGACGCGCACCGGGAGGCAGTGAGCTGAGGCTCAGGCTGCGCTGAGCCTTAGCGTGCGGCGCCTCAGGCCGCGCTCTGCAGCTCCGCGCAGCGGTGCGCGATGGCCGACTTGCGGTTGGCGGCCTGGCTCTTGTGGATCACGCCCTTGCTGGCTGCCTTGTCCAGGCTGCGGCAGGCGTCACGCATGGCGGCAGTGGCCGCGTCGAGGTCTCCGGTGTCGGCCGCCTCGCGGAACTTGCGCACCGAGGTCTTCAGGGATGACTTGACCGCCTTGTTGCGCTGACGGTGCTTCTCGTTCTGCTTGTTGCGCTTGATCTGGGACTTGATGTTCGCCACGCGGAAGCCTCACTCGGGTTTGGTCTGGGTGCCGGGGCGTACCGTCGCGCCCGGCAACGCCTCGCGGCGGCAGCATGGTTCGGCGGCAGCAGGTGCAGCGGCAGCGCTTACGCTCCGACGAGGCAGGATAGCCTATCGGGCAGCGCGGCTCAAAACTGGTGCCGCGCGGGTTGAGCCGGGGCCAGGGCATCTGCCCCCGCATGCGACCATGAAAGCACCGCTTCCCTGAGCACGAACCAGGCCCCCGAACACGAACCAGGCGGATTTCCTGTGCCAGCAGTGCCCGAGCAGGTCCTCCCGGATGGCGCGCAACCCGCGATCAGCCCCGGTCATACCGACATGGGCATCATCCGGAACTTCTGCATCATCGCGCACATCGACCACGGCAAGTCCACGCTCGCAGACCGCATGCTGCAGTTCACCGGGGTGGTGACCGACCGCCAGATGCGGGCCCAGTACCTGGACCGGATGGACATCGAGCGCGAGCGCGGGATCACCATCAAGAGCCAGGCGGTCCGGCTGCCCTGGACCGGCCTGGACGGGCGCCCTTACGTGCTCAACCTGATCGACACCCCGGGCCACGTGGACTTCACCTACGAGGTGTCCCGGTCACTGGCCGCGTGCGAAGGCGCCATCCTGCTGGTGGATGCGGCGCAGGGCATCGAGGCCCAGACACTGGCCAACCTGTACCTGGCCCTCGAGGCCGACCTGCACCTGATTCCCGTGCTCAACAAGATCGACCTCCCCGCGGCCCAGCCCGACCTGTACGCGGAGGAACTGGCCAGCATCATCGGCTGTGCCCCCAGTGACGTGCTGCGCGTCTCGGCCAAGACGGGGGAGGGGGTGCAGGAACTGCTCAACGCCGTGGTGCAGCAGGTCCCGGCACCGTCGGGGAAGCCCGACGGCCCGGCCCGGGCCCTCATCTTCGATTCGATCTATGACTCCTACCGGGGTGTGGTCACCTACGTGCGGGTGATGGACGGCCGCCTGACCCGGCGGGAGAAGAGCCTCATGATGTCCACCGGGGCGGCGCACGACACGCTCGAGGTCGGTGTGATCTCCCCCGAGCCGGTGCCGTCGGACAGCCTGGGCGCGGGCGAGGTGGGCTATCTGATCACCGGGGTCAAGGACGTCCGGCAGGCCCGGGTCGGCGACACCGTGACCAGCGCCGCGCGCCCCACGACCGAGCCGCTGCCCGGGTTTGACCACCCCCGGCCGATGGTGTTCTCCGGCCTGTACCCGATGGACGGCGACGACTACCCGGAACTGCGCGACGCGCTCGACAAGCTGAGGCTGAACGACGCGGCCCTGGTCTACGAGCCGGAAACGTCTACCGCGCTCGGCTTCGGCTTCCGGTGCGGCTTCCTGGGCCTGCTGCACATGGAGATCGTCCGCGAGCGGCTGGAGCGGGAGTTCAATCTCTCCCTCATTTCCACCGCACCCAACGTGGTCTACCGGGTGGTCATGGAGTCCGGTGCTGAGCTCCAGGTCACCAACCCCAGCGATTTCCCCAGCGGGACTCCCGGGTCGGCCTCCCCTTCCGGGGGCAAGATCGCGAAGGTCTTCGAGCCGGTGGTCCGGGCGACGGTGCTGGCCCCGTCCGATTACATCGGCACGATCATGGAGCTGTGCCAGGGCCGGCGGGGCTCGCTGCTGGGCATGGAGTACCTCTCGGCCGACCGGGTCGAGATCCGCTACACGATGCCGCTGGCCGAGATCATCTTCGACTTCTTCGACCAGCTGAAGTCGCGGACCCGCGGGTACGCGTCGCTGGATTACGAGCCGGACGGCGAGCAAGAGGCCGACCTGGTCAAGGTGGACATCCTGCTCCAGGGGCAGCCGGTCGACGCGTTCAGCCAGATCGTGCACGACGACAAGGCGCGGGAGTACGGCCTGGCCATGACCTCGCGGCTGCGTGAGCTGATCCCGCGCCAGCAGTTCGAGGTGCCCATCCAGGCCGCGATCGGCGCCAAGATCATCGCCCGGGAGAACATCCGCGCGCTGCGCAAGGACGTCCTGGCCAAGTGTTACGGCGGTGACATCACCCGCAAGCGCAAGCTGCTGGAGCGGCAGAAGGAGGGCAAGAAGCGGATGAAGACCATCGGCCGGGTGGAAGTTCCGCAGGAAGCCTTCGTGGCCGCGCTGTCCACCACGCCGGAGCGGGCGCGCTGATCCTTCAGCCGGAGTGGATGTGCCGGCCGAACGGCTGCGAGTGGACTATCCCGGTGTGCTGCATGCTAATGGCCGCGCCCGCCCCGACCACGATGACCAGCACCCACAGCACGATGGCCAGCCAGCCCAGGATCAGTCCGGTCATGGCCAGGCCCGAGCCCGCGTCCCCGGTCCGCCGGATCTGGCCGCGGGCCACATGACCGAGCACCACCGCGGGCAGCGCGGTCAGGCCCAGGGTGAAGAACTCGGCGACGCCGCAGACGAGCGCGGCGACAGCGAGCGGGTTGGTCCGCACGGAGACTGGCGCCGGGGGCGCGAACAGGGCCATCCCGCCGCCGGGCAGCTGGCTCGTCACCTGCACCAGGTCACCGTGCGTCCGCGCGGTGTAGACCCAGTGCAGGTGAGCGTCGTATTCGTCTTTGGTGAGCCGGCCGGTGGCGAATCCCGATTTCAGCACCTCGCCGGCACGATCCCGGTCCGTGTCAGAGGCCAGCATCGCCGCGTGCCCGTACGCCGGTACCCCGTATCCAGGCCAGCCTGTCATTGACGCCTCCAGCCCGAGTGGCTCGGTCCCAGGATAACCGCGCACCGTGCGTGGTGTACCGCCCGAGGGCCCGCGACACGGACAGAAACCGGTTCGCCGGGCGCCGCGGGTTCGAATACGGTGCTGGAGTGGCAAGCGCGCAGGTGATCTCAGTGAACACAGGACGTGGCCGTCCCGCCACGTGGGCCGGGCGGGTCGGGCGGACCGCGATCGACAAGCAGCCCTGCCACGGGCCGGTGACCATCGGACGGCTCGGTGCCGGTGACGACGTGCAGATGGACAAGGAGCACCACGGCGGGCCCTTCCAGGCCGTGTACGCCTACGCCCGGGAGGACCTGGACTGGTGGACCGAGCAGCTCGGCCGGGAGCTGGGCAACGGTGTCTTCGGGGAGAACATCACCACGGCCGGGCTGGACGTGTCCGGGGCACTGATGGGCGAGACGTGGCGGCTCGGTACCGCGGTCGTCCAGATCGCCTCGGTGCGCGTCCCGTGCGCCACCTTCGCGGGCTGGATGGGTGAACGGCACTGGGTCAAGCGGTTCGCCGCGGCGGACCGGCCCGGGGCCTACCTGCGTGTCCTCGAGGAAGGGGTGGCCGGGCAGGGTGACCCCATCGAGGTGCTCTCGCGGCCGCCGCACAGCGTGACCGTGGCCGAGGCCTTGCGCGCCTACTACGGGGACGCGGACCTGATGCGGCGGCTGCTGGCGGCGCCGGGACTCGACCCCCAGTGGGAGGAGACTGCGGTCTCGGTGCTGGGGCGGTCCGTGCCGCACGAACCGGCCACGGGCTGACCGTGCCCGGAGTGCTCCCGCCGGGCACGCCCGTCCCTGCCGACGGTGCCCTGCCCCCCAGCGCCGCCGCCGAACTCGGCCACCGCCCGTTCGGGTTCTACGTGCACGTGCCGTTCTGCCAGCGCCGCTGCGGCTACTGCGACTTCAACACCTACACCGCCGCCGAGCTCGGGCCGGGGGTCTCCCGGGACACCTACGGCGCGACGGCCGCCGCGGAGGTCCGGCTGGCCCGCCGGGTGCTGGGCCCCGCGGCCGGCCCGGTGGCCACCGTGTTCTTCGGCGGGGGCACCCCGACGCTGCTGCCCGCCGACCAGCTCGGCGGGATCCTCCGGGTCATCGAGGGGGAATTCGGCCTGGCGCCGGGTGCCGAGGTCACCGTCGAAGCCAACCCGGAGAGCGTGGACGAGAAGTCCCTGGCCGCGCTGCGCGACGCCGGGTTCACCCGGATCTCCCTGGGCATGCAGAGCGCGGCCCCGCACGTGCTGGCCGTGCTTGACCGGGTGCACGAGCCCGGCCGGCCGGGCCGCTGTGCCGGGTGGGCCCGGGAGGCCGGCTTCGAGCACGTGAGCCTGGATCTCATCTACGGCACGCCGGGGGAGACGGACGCCGACTGGCGGGAGTCGCTGGAGGAGGCCCTGGCCGCGGGACCGGACCACATCTCCGCCTACGCCCTGATCGTGGAGGAGGGCACCCGGCTCGCGGCCCGGGTCCGCCGGGGCGAGGTGGCCGTCCCGGACGACGAGGCCATGGCCGATCGTTACCTGGCCGCGGACGAGCTCCTCTCGGCGCGGGGGCTGAGCTGGTACGAGGTGTCCAACTGGGCGGCCGGGCCGGGGGCCCGCTGCCAGCACAACCTGCTGTACTGGACCGGCGGCCACTGGTGGGGCGTCGGACCCGGCGCGCACAGCCACGTGGGCGGGGCCCGCTGGTGGAACGTGAAGCACCCGGCCGCCTACGCGGCGCGGCTCACCGCGGGCACTAGCCCGGGACTGGCCCGTGAGGTGCTCACCGGGCCAGAGCGCAAGCTGGAGGAGATCATGCTGCTCACCCGGCTGGCGTCCGGGTGCCCGCTCGGGGTGCTCGCCCCCGGGGGCCGGGCTGCCGCAGCCGCCGCCGTTGCAGACGGGCTGGCCGACCAGAGGGCTTACGCCGCGGGCCGGGTCGTGCTCACCACCCGCGGGCGGCTGCTCGCCGACGCGGTCATCCGCGGCCTCACCGACTGACGCCCGGGCGGCCCGGGGTCAGCGGCCCTGGCCCGAGGTCATCCGCAGCCACCGCGGCAGCTGGTACATCTCGCCGCGGCTGGCCGCCGCGGCCGCCCGGATTACCACGACCAGCACGCCGGCCCAGAGCAGGACCAGCAGTGGCACGGCGGCGAGCGTGCCAACTGAGGCGGAGTCCAGCGCCAGCACGCCGCCCACGATCAGGATGCTGCATGTGTACAGGATGGTGGCCAGGGACAGGCTCAGCGCCGCCGCCGCGTGCGCGCGGGCGAACCTGCGGTTCCCCGGGCTGGTCAGGTAGATGGCCAGCGGTACCACGCACAGCGTGAACGGCACGCCCAGGTAGGCGAGCATGGCCCGGCGCACTTCAGCGCGGTCCACGGGAGCGGGCGGCCGGGCGCCAGTGGCCGCGCTCTCGCCTGCCTGCTCACCGGCCAGGTCGCCGTCCGCCGGGGCGAACACGCTCAGGCCGGAATCCATCGGATAGTGCGGGCTCGTCATGGGCTCCTCGCGGGGTGCGTTCCTGCCTCACGTTAGCCAGTACCCGGTTCGGTGACGAAGTCAATCAGTTCTTCGACCCGGCCGAGCAGTTCCGGCTCCAGGTCCGCGTAGCTGCGGGCCCCGGCCAGGATCCTTTTCCAGCCGGCTGCGGTGTCCGTGCCCCAGCCCAGGTCGTGCAGGACGCCCTCCTTCCACGGCGTGCCGCGCGGGATCACGGGCCAGGCCTGGATGCCCAGCGCCGCGGGCTTGACCGCCTGCCAGATGTCTATGTAGGGATGGCCTACCACCAGCACGTGCGGTGAGGTCACTGCGGTGGCGATGCGCTGTTCCTTGGAGCCGGGGACCAGGTGGTCGACTAGAACCCCGAGCCGGCGCCGCGGGCCGGGCGAGAACGCCTGCAGGACGGCCGGAAGGTGATCCACTCCCTCCAGGTACTCCACTACGACGCCTACGTCCCGCAGGTCGTCGCCCCAGATCTGCTCGATCAGCTCGGCGTCGTGGCGGCCTTCGACATAGATCCGGCTGGCCTTCGCGACCTGGGCCCGGGGGGCCTGGCCGACTGGTCCCGCGGGCCGCGCGACCGAACCCGACCGGCTCCGGGCCGGGCCGCGGGCCGTCCCGGCCGGCACCGGCCGGGCCAGCGTCACCGGCCGGCCCTCCAGCAGGAACGCGCCGCTGTGCAGCGGGAAGACCCGCTGCCGGCCGAACCGGTCCTCCAGCGTCACCGCGTCCTTCTCGCAGGCGACCACGGCACCGCAGAAGCCGCCGCCCGCCTCCTCCACCACCAGCCCGCGGACCGCCTCCACCTGGGGCGGTTCCGGCCGCGCGCGGCGCTGCCAGCCCGGTGCGAGGACGTCCGTGTCGTAATAGGGGTCCACCACACCGGACGCTAGCGGACAACCAGGACGCCCCCCTGGCGGCTCGCCGATGAGGGACATGACACCGGCTCATTACCAGGGTTGTAACCCAGCCGCTATGCTCCCGGTACCGCGCTTGGGTGTCACGGCGCCCGGACCGCCTTAAACTTGGCACTCAGGACGGTGGAGTGCCAGGGGAGGTGGGGACATGCTCGATGAACGCAAGCTCGCTGTGCTGCGGGCGATCGTGGAAGATTATGTGTCCACCACGGAGCCGGTGGGCTCGAAGTCGCTGGTCGACCGGCACAACCTGGATGTCTCGCCCGCGACCATCCGCAACGACATGGCCGTGCTCGAGGAGCAGGGCTTCATCGTGCAGCCGCACACCAGCGCGGGCCGGATACCGACGGACAAGGGATACCGGCTGTTCGTGGACCGGCTGTCCGGCGTCAAGCCGCTCTCCTCGGCCGAGCGCCGGGCCATCGAGACGTTCCTGGCCGGCGCGTACGACCTCGATGACGTGGTGATGCGGACAGTGCGGCTGCTCGCGCAGCTGACCCGCCAGGTGGCCGTGGTCCAGTATCCGTCGCTCACCCGCTCCTCGGTCCGGCATGTGGAGCTGGTCCCGCTGGCTGCGAAGCGGATCATGCTGGTGATCATCACCGATACCGGACGGGTGGAGCAGCGCTCGATGGAGCTGCCGGACGCGGCCGAGGAAGACTCGATCATGCATCTGCGGGCGGTGCTGAACGCCTGCCTGGACGGACGGCGCCTGACCGAGGTGGCGTCGGTGGTGGCGGACCTGCCGGAGCTGGTGGACCCGATGGACCGGCCGAACGCGGCGGCGGTCTTCTCGGTCATCCTGGAGACCCTGGTCGAGCGGACCGATGAGCGGGTCGTGGTCGGGGGCGCGGCCAACCTGACCACGGCTGACTTCTCCAAGGGTTTGCGGGAGGTCCTGGAATCCCTCGAGGAGCAGGTCGTGCTCATGCGGCTGCTGGGCGAGTCTGGCGATCACCCCTCGCTGACCGTCCGGATTGGCGCGGAGAACCCGGTCGAGGGCCTGCGGAGCACCTCCGTGGTGGCCGCCGGGTACGGAACAGGGGATCAGGTCCTGGCCAGGCTCGGGGTGCTCGGGCCGACCCGGATGGATTACCCGACAGCGATGGGAGCAGTACGCGCGGTGGCACGATACGTGGGCCAGATCCTGGCGGGGTCCTAGTGGCCAACGACTACTACGGCGCACTCGGCGTCCGCCGGGACGCGCCCCCGGATGAGATCAAGAAGGCCTACCGGAGGCTCGCCCGCGAGCTGCACCCGGACGTGAACCCGGACCCGGAGACCCAGGAACGGTTCAAGGAGATCACCCAGGCGTACGAGGTGCTCTCCGACCCCGGAAAGCGCCAGATGTACGACCAGGGGGCGGACCCGTTCGCGCCCAACGGCGGCGCCGGGGCGGGCGGTTTCGGCCCGGGCTTCCCGTTCAGCGACATCATGGACGCGTTCTTCGGTGCCGGGGCGACGGCGCGGGGACCGCGCAGCCGGGCCCGGCGGGGCCGCAACGCGACCATCCGGGTCGAGCTCGACCTGTCCGAGTGCGCCTTCGGGACCACCCGGGAACTGGTCGTGGACACGGCGGTGGTCTGCCCGACCTGCTCTGGTGAGGGCACGGCGCCCGGCACCCACCCGGAAACCTGTGAGGTCTGCGGCGGCCGCGGTGAGGTCAGCCAGGTCACGCGCTCGTTCCTCGGCCAGGTGATGACCTCCCGCCCGTGCCCGCACTGCGGCGGGTTCGGCACCGTCATCCGCCGGCCATGCCCGGAGTGCGACGGCGACGGCCGCGTCAGGACCCGGCGGACGATGAAGGTGCGCATCCCGGCGGGAGTCGAGGACGGCACCCACATCCAGCTGGCAGGCGAGGGCGAGATCGGGTCCGGCGGGGGTCCGCCCGGGGACCTCTTCCTGGAGATCCTGCAGCGCCCGCACCCTATCTTCGAGCGGCAGGGCGACGATCTGCACTGCACCGTGACCATCCCGATGGTGGCCGCGGCGCTCGGCGCCACCCTGTCGGTCGACACCCTGGACGGCGCCCGTGAGCTGGACATCCGCCCGGGCACCCAGTCCGGTCAGGTCGTCCCGATGTACGGGCTCGGCGTCCAGCACCTGAACGACTCCGGCCGGGGCGACCTGATCATCCACATCTCGGTCGAGACACCGTCCAAGATCGATGAGGCCCAGGAGGCGCTGCTCAAGCAGCTGGCCGTGCTGCGGGGCGAGGAGACCCCGCCCGGCCGCTTCGCCCCAGGGCAGCAGGGATTCTTCTCCCGGTTGCGTGACGCGTTCAACGGCCGGTGACCCGGCGCCTGTGGCTGGCTCACAGCCGCCGGTCTTCTTCGCTGACCCCCAGGACCTGGCCCGCGACCTGATCGTGCTGGCCGGGCCCGAGGGGCGGCACGCGGCTGATGTGCGCAGGCTGGCCGTCGGGGAGCGGGTGGACCTGACCGACGGCGACGGCCAGGTGGCCGAGTGCGTCGTGACGCGGGCCCAGCGCGGCCAGCTCGAGCTCGCGGTGCGGCAGCGGACCGTCCAGCCAGCCCCGGATCCGGCGCTGGCCGTGGTCCAGGCCATCCCGAAGGGGGAGCGGGGACAGCTGGCCGTCGAGCTGATGACCGAGGCCGGAGTGGACGTGATTGTCCCGTGGGCCGCCGAGCGCTGCGTGGCCCGGTGGGAGGGGGACCGTGGTGACCGGGCTGTGGCGCGGTGGCGGTCCACCGCACGGGAAGCGGCTAAGCAGGCGCGGCGCAGCCGGGTGCCCGAGGTGACGGCGCCCGCGGGTCTGGGTGAGGTGGCCGCCCGGGCCGGCCGGGCCGCCCGGGCCTTCATCCTGGATCCGCAGGGCGGGGAGCCGCTCAGCGAGACGACACTGCCCCGCTCTGGGGAAATGCTGGTGATTGTCGGCCCGGAAGGTGGCATCACCCCGGGCGAAGCCGCCGCCCTCACCCGGGCCGGGGCCACGGCGGTGCGGCTGGGGCCCACCGTGCTCCGCACGTCATCGGCAGGGATGGCGGCAGCCGCGATCCTGCTCAGCCGGGCTGGCCGCTGGGCCTGAGCCGGAGCCGGAGGACCGGAGGGCCACGCCCGGCGGCCGCCCGGGGTGATCAGGCGCGGCTAGGGTTTCGGGCTGGCCCCGCACTCGACGACGGCGGGCGTTCTGGCGCTATCCGGGAGGACCATGGCCGCGGGGGTCGCGGTGGCCGTGCCGCCCCCGGTGGCCGGGCTGGCCGTCGGCGTAGACGTCGGGAGGCTGCTGTCGGTCGGCTGGGGTGACCCGGGCGTGTCCGTCGCGGTCCCGCTCGCCGACGGGGTCGGCGTCGCCGTGCCGGTCCCGGACGGTGCGGTCGCGCTCGCCATCGGGGAGGGGGTCGGGGTGCAGGCCACCACGGGCAGCACGCTCTTCACCCTCGGGTTCCGCGATGGCCCGGTGACGACCTGGGTGGCCTTGACGCCAATCGGCAGCTTCCACCGCTTGGAGTTCGCCGTCGTCCCGCCGTTGCCGTGTCCGGCGCCCGAGCTAGCCGGGCCGACGTTGCTGTTCACGACACCGATCAGCGTGCCGTTCTCGTGGTTGAGGATGACCACGCCGACGACCACGATGGCCACGGCGGTGGAGACCGCGAGGACTGGCTTGAGCCACGCTCCGGCGGCTCCCAGACGGCCCGGCGGGCTGGCCGGCCCGCGGTGCCCGCCGGCCCGGCGGCGTCCGCGCGGGCTGAACAGGCTGGCCAGGAAGCCGGCCAGGGCGAGCAGCGGAGCCGACAGCGGCCCGGTACGCCGCAGTGCCGTCCGGCCCGCCTCCGTAACCGGTTCGAGCCGGACGAGAAAACGGGTCCCGTGCAACTCCAGCCACTCGGCGAACCCAGAGAGAGCGGACCGCGGGGACCGACGCGAATCCAGCCGGTGCCGGATGCGCCGCAGTCCGTCGCCAGTGGGCTCGATGGACTCCGCCGCCGAGGCCAGCGCCCGGCGGAGGATGTCCTCGTAGTCCCGATCCTGTGTCATCATGCTTGCCACCCGGGGCTCCCCGAGTCCCCGAAGGCCCTCCTCACGAGTCCCGCTCCAGCACGGCGCGCAGGGCCGCCATGGCCCGGGCCGTATGACTCTTGACTGCTCCCCTGCTGATGCCCATGACCGAGGCGATCTGCGCCTCGGAGAGGTCCCCGTAGTAGCGGAGCACCAGTGCCTCCCGCTGCCGCTCCGGGAGCCCCCGCAAAGCGGATACAACCGCCGAGCGCTCCAGCTGGATGATGGCGCCATGCTCTGCGCTCGGCATGTCCGGCGGCGGCTTCGGCGTGTTCTTGTCCACGACCATCCGGTGCCGCAGGACCGACCGCGACCGGTTGACGACGGACTGGCGCAGATAAGACAGCGCCTTGTCCGTGTCCCGTAGCCGGCGCCATGCCCCGTGCATGGCCACGAACGAGTCCTGGACCACTTCTTCCGCGGTCGCGTTGTCCCGGACCAGGAACGCCGCAAGGCGCACTAGCGAGCGGTAGTGCTCGCTGTAGATGGCGGTGACCGCCCGGTCAGCATCCCACTCGACAGCGGCGCGGGTCATCGCCGTGTCAGCTACTAGGGCCTCGGTCACGTCAATGGGACGCGTCACCATGCCGTCCGGTTCACCTGGCATGTCGAATACATGCACACGACCTGCCCCAGCCCTTCGGCCTCACGGAAGCATTTCCCCCCACCGGGATGTCGAGTGTGGAGTTGCGGCCTGTGCGCGCAGCGGACGTTCCGGCGCTGACCCGGGGGCCCGGGGAGACACGCAAATGCCGCGCCCTGCACCTGGGGGAGTGCGACGGGCGTGCGCAGTCAGCTAGCAGCATCGCAACCATCTATGTCGTGGGGTGTCACCGGAGAGGGACAAGCTAAGATCCCCTCTGTGCCGGAGTGTCTATTCTGCAGGATCGTGTCCGGCGGTGTCCCGGCATCACAGGTGCTGGAGTCGCCGCGGACTCTTTCCTTTCGCGATATCAGTCCGCAGGCGCCGACCCACGTGCTGGTGATCCCGAAGGATCACTACCCCGACCTGGCCGCGCTGGCGGCCGCCGACGGCAGCCTGCTCACCGAACTGGTGAACCAGGTGGATGAGGTGGCCAAGGCGGAGGGAATCTCCGGCAGTGGGTACCGGGTTGTCTTTAATACGGGGGCTGATGCTGGCCAGGCCGTGCCGCATGTGCATGCGCACGTCCTCGGCGGGCGCGGGCTGGGCTGGCCCCCCGGCTGAGGCTCTGCTGGCCCCGGGCTGAGGCCCGCGCGGATAGCATGACGGTACGGGCGCAGGTGGCGCGCCTGCGCTCAGGCGGAGAGAGGGAATTGACAGACAGATCCGGAGATTCTACGGGCCGTAAGCCGCCCGGCAGCACCGGCACACAGGTCAAGATCGTCATCCCGGATGACCACTCAATGGTCAGCTTGCTGGGATCTCGTGACGAACTCCTGCACGTGATCGAGAAGGCATTCGATGCCGATATCCACGTCCGCGGGAATGAGATCACGATTACCGGGGCAGCCGAGGAGAGCGAGCGCGTCGCTGGCCTCTTCGAGGAGCTCACCGAGCTGCTGGCCGGGGGGGCTGAGCTCTCGGCGGACTCGGTGGAGCGGGTCGTGGCCATGCTCCGGCGGAAGTCCGGGGTGCGCCCAGCGGACGTGCTGACCCTGGACATCCTGTCGGCGCGCGGGCGGACGATCCGGCCGAAAACGCTCAACCAGAAGCGCTACGTAGACGCCATCGACGAGCACACAATCGTGTTCTGCATCGGCCCGGCGGGCACCGGGAAGACGTATCTGGCCATGGCGAAGGCGGTCAAGGCGCTCCAGGCCAAGGAGGTCAGCCGGATCATCCTGACCCGGCCGGCCGTCGAGGCCGGGGAGCGCCTGGGCTTCCTGCCGGGCACCCTGTACGAGAAGATCGACCCGTACCTGCGGCCGCTGTACGACGCGCTGCACGACATGCTCGACCCGGAATCGATCCCGCGGCTCATCGCGGCGGGCACGATCGAGGTGGCGCCGCTGGCGTATATGCGCGGCCGGACCCTGAACGACTCGTTCATCATCCTGGACGAGGCGCAGAACACCTCCGCCGAACAGATGAAGATGTTCCTCACCCGGCTCGGCTTCGGGTCGCAGATCGTCGTGACCGGCGATGTCACCCAGGTCGACCTGCCGTCCGGCCAGGCGAGCGGGCTGCGGATCGTCCAGGACATCCTCGAGGGCATCGACGACGTGCATTTCGCGAGGCTGACCAGCCACGACGTGGTGCGGCACCGGCTGGTGGGGGACATCGTGGACGCCTACGAGCGCTACGACGCGCGGGTACGCGCGACGTCGCCGCCGCAGCAGCGCCGCAAGCGTGCGCAGTGATCCGGAACCCGCGGTGAGCATCGAGATCGCCAACGAGTCCGGGGTCGCCGTGGACGAGGCCGACCTCGCGGCGCTGGCCCGGCATGTGCTGGACGGCATGCGGATGCACCCGCTGGCTGAGCTGTCGGTGCTGCTGGTGGACCAGGGCACCATGTCCGACCTGCACGAGCGCTGGATGGGCGAACCAGGCCCGACCGACGTGCTGGCTTTCCCGATGGATGAGCTCAGACCGCCGCCGCCGGGCAGCGCCCGCGGGGACCAGGGCGCCGGCGGGGAGGCAACCTCGCCGCCGGGCCTGCTCGGCGACGTCGTGCTCTGCCCGGAGGTCGCCGCTGAGCAGGCGGTCCAGGCGCACCATCCGCTGCGCGACGAGCTCGAGTTGCTCTGCACCCACGGGATCCTGCACCTGCTCGGGTATGACCACGCCGAGGCGGATGAGCGCACCGCCATGTTCGGCCTCCAGGATGAGCTGCTCGCCACCTGGCGCTCCGCCCGGGATCAGCCATCCGATCTGGGCAGTGCCCCTCTCGGCAGTGCCCCGGAAGGGCAGGAAGGGACGGGGTGAGGCCACCATGGCGTGGCTGATCGTCGCCGCCGTGGCGCTGGCGCTGGGGGCGGGGCTGTGCGCGAGCGCCGAGGTCGTGCTGATGCGGGTATCCCGGTCCGGCGCGGGCGAACTGGCCCGCGGCCGTAAGGGCAGCCGCAACCGCGCCGCCACCAGGCTCCAGGCGGTCCTGGCCGAGCCCGCCCGGTACCTGGCCGTTCTGCTGCTGGCCCGGGTCTGCGGTGAGACAGCGGCCATCGTGCTGGTCGCGGCCGCGCTGCTGCACTGGCTGGGCACCGGATGGCACGTGTTCCTGCTGGTCTGGGTCATCATGGCCGCCGTGCTGTACGTGCTGACCGGCATCGGCCCGAGGATCCTCGGCCGCCAGTACGAGCGGACGGTAGCCCTGGTCGCGGCGGACGTGCTGTACCCGGTGACCCGCATCCTGGGGCCCATCCCGCGGCTGCTGCTGGCCCTGGGCAGCGTGCTGACCCCGGGCCGGGGATCCCGGGACGCGTTCGGCACCGAGGAGGAGCTGCGCGGCCTGGTCGACCTGCTGGAGCAGCGCCAGGTCATCGAGCCCGGGGCTCGGGCCATGATCCACTCCGTCTTCGAGCTGGGGGACACCATCGTCCGCGAGGTGATGGTCCCGCGCACCGACATGGTCTTCGTGGAGCGCGACAAGACCCTGCGCCAGGCGCTCTCGCTGGCCCTGCGCAGCGGCTTCTCCCGGATCCCGGTGGTCGGCGAGAACCAGGATGACGTCATCGGCATCGCGTACCTGAAGGACCTGGTGACCATCAGCCAGGAGCATCCCGAGCAGGATTCCGTGGCCGACGTGACCTCGGTGATGCGGCCCGCCACCTTCGTGCCCGAGAGCAAGCCGGTGGACGAGCTGCTGCGGGAGATGCAGCAGCTCCGGATCCACGTGGCCATCGTCATCGATGAGTACGGCGGGACCGCCGGGCTGGTCACCATCGAGGACATCCTGGAGGAGATCGTCGGGGAGATCACCGACGAGTACGACCACGAGCAGCCGACCGTGGAATGGCTGTCCCCGGACCGGGCCCGGGTCACCGCCCGGCTGCCCGTGACTGACCTGGAAGAGCTGTTCGGCGCCACGATCGAGGCGGAAGACGTGGAGACCGTCGGCGGCCTGCTGGCCCACGCCCTCGGCCGGGTGCCCATCGCCGGGTCCGAGGCCACGGTGGCGGGGCTGAAGCTGACCGCGGAGAGCCTGGCCGGGCGGCGCAACCGGATCGGCACCGTGACCGTGGAACGGGCCGGGGTGGCGGCCCAGCAGCCTGCCGCCCGGGCCGGGGACCGGCCGGAAGCGGCCGGCGGCAGGAGCTGAATGAGCCGCAGAGGACGGAAAAGTACGGGCTGGGACATACGAGGCAGACGGGGACTGATGTGACGGGCTTTCGCGCCACTACACTCGGGCAGGTGAGCGCGCTGGAGCCTGGCCCCGAAGACCTGAAGATCATCACACTGGCCCGGTCGGCGCGGGCCCGGGTGGCCGCGGCCGAGGGGGCGGCGGTGCGGGACGAGACCGGCCGCACCTACGCGGCCGCCGCGGTCTCGCTGCCGTCGCTGAGACTGTCCGCGCTGCGCCTGGCCGTGGCCATGGCGGTGTCCAGCGGCGCATCCAGCCTGGAGGCGGCGGCGCTGGTCAGCGACGCCGACGAAGTAGACCCGGCCGATCTGGCCGTGGTGCGTGAGGCCGGCCCGGCCGCGGTCGTGTTCCAGGCGGGCTCGAACGGCATGCTCCGCGCCACCGTGCAGCCCTGAGGGCCGGCCTTGACGTCAGCTGCTCGCCGGCGGGAGGACAATCACAGAGTGGGAGCTACGCGTACCGCTGCGTCCGGCCCAGATGCCGGGGCAGGCCAGCCTGAGTTCCGGTCAGGCTTCGCCTGCTTCGTCGGACGGCCGAATGTCGGCAAGTCGACTCTGATGAACGCCCTGGTAGGCACCAAGGTGGCGATCACCAGCAGCCGCCCGCAGACCACCAGGCGGGCGATCCGGGGGATCGTGCACCGCCCGGACGCGCAGCTGATCATCGTGGACACCCCCGGCCTGCACCGGCCGCGGACGCTGCTCGGGGAACGGCTGGACAGCCTGGTCCGGTCCACGCTGACGGAGGTGGACGTGATCGGGTTCTGCATTCCTGCCACGGACCCGATCGGCCCGGGGGACAAGTACCTGGCCGCTGAGCTCGCCGGGCTTTCCGCCCGCACGCCGGTGGTGGCCATCGTCACCAAGACCGACCAGGCCACCCAGGCCCAGGTCGCCGCGCAGCTGGCGGCCGTGGCGGAACTCGGTGACTGGGCCGACATCGTGCCCGTGTCCGCGGTGGCCAGCTTCCAGCTCGACGTGCTGGCGGATGTGCTGGTCTCCCATCTCCCGCCCGGCCGGCCGCTCTACCCGGACGGCGAGCTGACTGACGAGCCCGAGCAGATGCTGGTGGCGGAGCTCATCCGGGAGGCGGTCCTGGAGGGGGTGCGGGACGAGCTGCCGCACTCGATCGCCGTCGTGGTCGAGGAGATGAAGCCCCGGGAAGGCCGCGACGACCTCATCGACGTGCAGGCGTTCATGTACGTGGAGCGGCCGAGCCAGAAGTCCATCGTCATCGGGCCCAAGGGCGCGCGGCTGAAAGAGGTGGGCACCCAGGCGCGGCGCCAGATCGAGGCCCTGCTGGGTACCCAGGTCTACCTGGACCTGCGCATCAAGGTGGCCAAGAACTGGCAGCGCGACCCGAAACAGCTCCGCCGCCTGGGCTTCTACGACTGAGCCGCGGCCCGGCGTCTCGCATGCCGGACGGAAATCTGCGCGCCGCCGGGTCGTCTGCTACTGTCGAACGACATGATGCACGGAATGCTGCTGCTTATCTGCCGCGGCGGGGGCCGATAAGGCCGGCTCCCTCGCCGCGGAGTCTTGGCGTGTCGGCTGGCCGTCGCCCCGATCCGCGAGGGAGCAGATCCTCATCATGCAATCCCAGCACGTAACGACTGGCCGCGTAGTCGGCGGGCATCCTCCCGTCCGGCAGCAGCCCAGCGGCATGCCCTGCCAGCGATATACCTCGTTCCGGCCGGTCGACCTGCCTGACCGGACCTGGCCCGGCCGGAGCATCACCCAGGCCCCGCGGTGGCTGTCCACCGACCTCCGCGACGGCAACCAGGCCCTGATCGACCCCATGAGCCCGGCCCGTAAGCGGACCATGTTCGACCTGCTGGTCCGGATGGGCTACAAGGAGATCGAGGTTGGCTTCCCGTCGGCCAGCCAGACGGACTTCGACTTCGTCCGCAGCCTGATCGAGGGCGGCCGGATCCCCGACGACGTGCAGATCTCCGTCCTCACCCAGGCCCGCGACGAGCTGATCGAGCGGACCGTGCAATCCCTGGCCGGCGCCCCGCGCGCCACGGTGCACATGTACAACGCAACCGCGCCGGTGTTCCGCCGGGTGGTGTTCGGCAACGACCGGGAGGAAACCAAGGCCCTGGCCGTCGAGGGCACCCGGTCGGTCATGAAGTACGCCGAGCATTACCTGGGGGACTGCGAGTTCGGCTACGAGTACTCGCCCGAGATCTTCATGGACACCGAGCTCGACTACGCCGCCGAGGTCTGCGCCGCGGTCATGGACGTATGGCAGCCGGGACCCGGCCGCGAGATCATCCTCAACCTGCCCTGCACCGTCGAGCGGTCCACCCCGAACGTGTACGCCGACCAGATCGAGTGGATGAGCCGGAACCTGCCGCACCGCGAGCACGTGTGCGTGTCCGTGCACACCCACAACGACCGCGGGACCGCGGTCGCGGACGCCGAGCTGGCCGTGCTGGCCGGCGCGGACCGGATCGAAGGCTGCCTGTTCGGGAACGGCGAGCGCACCGGGAACGTCTGCCTGGTCACCCTGGGCATGAACCTGTTCAGCCAGGGCATCGACCCGATGATCGATTTCTCCGACATCGACGAGATCCGGCGCACCGCCGAGTACTGCAACCAGCTCCCGGTGCACCCCCGGCACCCGTACGCGGGCGACCTGGTCTACACGGCGTTCTCCGGCTCCCACCAGGACGCCATCAAGAAGGGCCTGGAGGCGGTGGAGCGGGACGCCGCGGCCGCCGGGATCGCAGTCCGCGACTTCGAGTGGGCGGTCCCGTACCTGGCTATCGACCCGCAGGACGTGGGACGCACCTACGAGGCCGTGATCAGGGTCAACTCCCAGTCCGGCAAGGGCGGCGTCGCCTACATCATGAAGGCCGAGCACCAGCTCGACCTGCCCCGCCGGCTCCAGATCGAGTTCTCCCGGGTCGTCCAGGCGCACACCGACGCCGAGGGCGGCGAGGTGTCCCCGGCCCAGATGTGGGAGGCGTTCTCCGACGAGTACCTCGCGACGGGGCCGGTGGCCCTGCTCGCGCATCACACGTCCTCCGTCGTGGACGCCAAGGACGCGCTCACCGTGGACATCCAGGTCGACGGCGAGGAGCACCAGGTCGAGGGGGCCGGGAACGGGCCGATCTCGGCGTTCTGCGACGCGCTGGCCAGCATCGGGATGGACGTGCGGGTCCTCGATTACGCCGAGCACGCGCTGTCCGCGGGCAGCGACGCGCACGCGGCCGCCTACGTGGAATGCGAGATAGACGGCCGGCCCTGGTGGGGTGTGGGCATCGACGCGAACACGGTGACCGCCTCGCTGCGCGCCGTGCTGTCGGCCGTCAACCGGTCCCGCCGCGGCTGACCCTGCCCCGCCGCCCGCTGTGCATCGCGCCGGGAACCCGGAACCAGGAATGGGAACCCGGGTTCCCGGCGCGCGCCTGCGTCGTGGCAGGCCCCGTGGTAAGCGACAATGGCACGGTGAGCCTGTACCGGGATGACGGGATTGTGCTGCGCACCCAGAAGCTGGGTGAGGCAGACCGGATCATCACGATCCTGACCAGGCGGAACGGGCGCGTCCGGGCGGTCGGCAAGGGCGTGCGCCGGACGAAGTCACGGTTCGGTGCCCGGCTGGAGCCGTTCACCCACGTGGACCTTCTGCTGTACACCGGCCGCTCGCTGGACGTGATCACCCAGGCGGAGACGGTGCGGGCGTACGGCGAGCCGCTGGCCGTGGATTACCCGCGGTACACCAGCGGCACGGCCATGCTGGAGACCGCGGAGCGGTTCACCCCGATGGAGAAGGAGCCCATCATCCGCCAGTTCTTGCTGCTGGTCGGCGGGTTGCGGGCGCTCGGCGAGCGGGTTCACGACCCGCGGCTCGTCCTCGACGCCTACCTGCTGCGGACCCTGGCCGTGGCGGGTTACGCTCCCGCCCTGGACGAGTGCGCGGTGTGCGGCACACCTGACCCCGCGACCAGCCCGGACACTCCAGAGACCACGGGGTCACGGTCGTTCTCGGTCCCGGCCGGCGGGCTGACCTGCCGGTCCTGCCGCCCGCCAGGCGCCGCGAGCCCCTCGGTGGCGACCGTCGCCCTGATGCGGGCGCTGCTGCGCGGCGAGTGGGACCAGGCCGACCCCAGCCAGGCCCGGCACCAGGTGGAATGCAGCAGCCTGGTGGCCGCCTACGTGCAATGGCACCTCGAGCACTCCATCCGCTCCCTCCGCCACGTGGAACACGTATGAGCCGCACACCCGTCCGCCCGCCGTACCCGCACCCGGCCGGGGCCCGGCCCCCCGCCATCCCGGCCGACCTGGTGCCCAGGCACGTCGCCCTGGTCATGGACGGCAACGGGCGCTGGGCCAAGCAGCGCGGGCTGCCCCGCACCGAGGGTCACAAGATGGGGGAGGCCGCCCTCTTCGACGTGATCATGGGCGCGATCGAGCTCGGCATTCCCTACCTGTCGGCCTACGCGTTCTCCACCGAGAACTGGCGGCGCTCGCCGGACGAGGTGCGGTTCCTGATGGGATTCAACCGGGACGTGATCCGCCGCCGCCGCGACCAGCTGAACGAGATGGGCGTCCGGGTCCGCTGGGCCGGCCGGCGCCCCCGGCTATGGCGCAGCGTCATCACCGAACTCGAGGACGCCCAGCGGATGACCGAGGGCAACTCGGTGCTCACCCTGCAATTCTGCGTGAATTATGGCGGCCGGGCTGAAATTGCCGATGCGGCGGCGGCCATAGCGCGGGAAGTGGCGGCGGGCCGGCTGCGCCCGGACAAAATAGACGAGAAGGTCGTGGCCCGCTATCTGGATGAGCCGGACATTCCCGATGTCGATCTGTTCGTGCGGTCCTCGGGTGAGCAGCGCATCTCGAATTTCCTGCTCTGGCAGTCCGCGTATGCCGAGCTCGTCTTCCTGGACACGCTTTTCCCCGATTTCGACCGGCGGCATCTGTGGCGCGCCTGCGAGATCTACGCGAGCCGGGACCGGCGTTACGGCGGCGCGCAGCCCAACCTGCTGCCCATCAGCACCCCGTAGCCACGGCCCGCTAGCGCAGTCCCTGCCAGACACAGAGGGCGAGCAGGACCGCGAGGGCCAGCACCCGCAGCAGGCGGGTCGGCGGCTGCAGCGTGGGCCACGACAGCACGGCCAGCCAGGCCAGGAAGGCCGTGACGATGAGGAGCATGACCGCTCCGCCCCAGCCGCGCACCGCCAGGCCGCCGACGAACAGCGCGGCGATGACCACTGGCGGCAGCCACCGTGGCAGGAGCCGGAGATAGGCGGCCGGCCGGACGCTCAGCCGCTCGATGGATTGACGTATCTGCGGGGATTGCTGGCGCACAGTCACTAAGTATCCCACCACGCGTCGCTAGCCGGATTTCGGATCAAGATTTCCCATCCCCTTGGCAAAGTTACCCCCTTATTGACCCGCCCGGGTCGGCGATGCGCTTGTCGGCTGAATGCGCAGGGAACGGGTGGCGCAAGGCCTGACGTCGTCCCCCGGCGGTTGCGGGCGCGACCGCATTCGGGGGAGTGCAGATGCGTCGGGTAATCACCTTTGCGTTGGTCGTGACGCTTACGTACCTGGGACTCGGGGTATTTGCCCCGCCCCAGCCTATGCCCGGCACCGGGGCCGCGGCGGCCCGGCTCACCGCACTGGCCAGCCGGTCCGGTTTCAAGGCGGTGCGGTACGCCGGGTATACGATCCGGGTCCCGGCGAGCTGGCCGGTCTACCGGCTGGACCGTGACCCCAGCCAGTGCGTCCGGTACGACCGCCATGCGGTCTACCTGGGCCAGCCCGGAGCCAACCAGCAGTGCCCCGCGCACCTGGTCGGCCGCACCGCCACGATCAGCATCCAGGCACCCGGCACGGGGTCGGCCGGCACGGGGTCGGCCAGCACGGGCTCGGCGCCGGGCGGGCCCGTGGACATCGGTCCCGCAATCGGGACCCTGCCCCAGGTCGGCGGCTCGGTGACCCGCGACGCCCAGGACCAGGAGATGCATACCTCGCTCGCGGATCCGGGCGTATCGGTCACCGGGACCTACACCGGGGACGCCGGCGGGGTGCTGTCCATCCTGCGCAGCCTGCGGCGGGCGGGCGGCCACCGCGCGGCCGCCGGTGCGGCGGCGGGAGGCGGCCGCGCCCAGGTGATGGCCCGGTCCGTGGCAGCCCTGCCGTCCGGGACCGGGCACGCCGGGTCGGTCCCGCACGCGGCGGTCGCCTTGCGGGTCGCACACGCGGTCCAGCACCATCACCCCCGTGCGCACCATGGCCGGCGGCACCGCCAGGCCCGCAAGCACCAGGCCCGAAAGCACCAGGCCCGAAAGCACCAGGCCCGTAAAGACCATGCGGCTAAACACCGGGCCGCCAGGCACCGGGCCGGCCAGCATAAGGGCGCCAGGCACCACACGCGCAGGCATCATGCCCGCAGGCACCACGCCCGCAAGCACGCTGCCCGTAAGCACCGGGCCCGCAAGCACGATCCCCGCAAGCACCAGGCCCGCAAGCACCGGCGGCGCGGGCGCCCAGCCCTCCCGCGCACGCCGCGCCTCCGCCAGGGGCTGCGCGGGTTCGACAGCTGCACCACCCCCTCGCTGCCCGCGATGCAGGCGTGGCGCCAGGCGTTCTCGGCCATGGCGGTCTACATCGGCGGCGTGGAGGCAGGCTGCGCGTCCCCGAACCTCTCGGCGGACTGGGTCCACGCGGTGACCGGCATGGGCTGGGCGCTGATGCCCACCTACGTCGGCCCGCAGGCGTCCTGCTCAGCGTTCTCGGTCCGGATCCGGCCGGCCCGCGCCGTGGCCGAGGGCCGGGCCGCGGCCCTGGACGCGATCCAGCAGGCCGCCGCCCTGGGGATGGGCCCCGGCACGCCGGTCTACTACGACATGGAGGCCTACAACGGGCACCGGCGGCGCTGCCGGGACGCGACCCTGGCCTTCCTGGACGCGTGGACCAGGACGCTGCACGCGCACGGCTACTCCTCCGGGGTCTACTCCAGCGCCTCGTCCGGGGCCGCGAACATGGGCGCGGCCAGCACGGTGGACGGGCACCGGATCGCGAAGCCGGACTCGGTGTGGTTCGGCTTGTGGGACGACGAGCGCAACGTGCAGGGCCTTCCGTACCTGCTGCAGGGCTGGTGGCGGGGGCCGCGCCGGATCAAGCAGTACGAGGGCCCGCACAAGCGCACGGTCGGCGGGTTCACCCTGGACATCGACTCTGACTGGGTCTTCGGGGCTGTGTACCGGTAATAGGCTGGGCGGATGCGCCCGGCCGATGGGCCGTGGCGCGCCGCCCGCCGACCGCCAGCCGGATGGAGTCCTTGATGGCCCGCCGCAACGACCGCATCGAAGCGATTGTCAGCCTCAGCAAGCGCCGTGGCTTCGTCTTCCCCTCCAGTGACATCTACGGGGGGCTCCGCGCCTCCTGGGACTACGGCCCGCTGGGCGTGGAGATGAAGAACAACATCAAGGGCCAGTGGTGGCACGCGATGGTCACCGGCCGGGAGGACGTCGTCGGGCTGGACTCCTCGGTCATCCTGGCCCGCGAGGTCTGGGAGGCCAGCGGCCACATCACCGAGTTCGTGGACCCGCTCACCGAGTGCCAGTCGTGCCACCGGCGGTTTCGCGCCGATCACCTGATCGAGGCGTACGAGGAGAAGCACAGCCACCCGCCGGAGAACGGCCTGGCGGACATCGCCTGCCCGCACTGCGGGACCCGGGGCGCGTTCACCGAGCCGCGCATGTTCAACGGGCTGCTGCGGACGTTCCTCGGCGCCACCGAGGATGAGTCCGGGCTGGCCTACCTGCGGCCGGAAACCGCGCAGGGCATCTTCATCAACTTCCGCAACGTCCTGCAGACGTCGCGGAAGAAGGTGCCGTTCGGCATCGGCCAGATCGGCAAGTCGTTCCGCAACGAGATCACCCCGGGCAACTTCATCTTCCGGACCCGCGAGTTCGAGCAGATGGAGATGGAGTTCTTCGTCAAGCCGGGCACCGACGAGGAATGGCACGAGTACTGGATCAACAACCGGCTCGCCTGGTACACCGATCTCGGCGTGCAGCGGGAGAACCTGCGCCTGTACGAGCACCCGGCGGACAAGCGGTCGCACTACTCCAAGCGGACCGTGGATATCGAGTACCACTACGAGTTCGCCGGCGGCGAGTGGGGCGAGCTCGAGGGCATCGCCAACCGCACCGACTACGACCTGACCGTCCACGCCAAGCACTCCGGCCAGGACCTGTCCTACCTGGACCAGGACTCCGGGGAGCGGTACGTCCCGTACGTGATCGAGCCTGC
The DNA here is from genome assembly GCA_036509255.1 of Streptosporangiaceae bacterium. Lineage (GTDB taxonomy): Bacteria > Actinomycetota > Actinomycetes > Streptosporangiales > Streptosporangiaceae > RYN-230. The sequence goes on along the minus strand of DATCFY010000054.1, from coordinate 28,787 downwards.
GGCGGGGGTCGACCGGTCCATGCTCATGTTCCTCATGGACGCCTACGCCGAGGACGAGGCGCCGGACGCCAAGGGCAAGCTGGAGAAGCGCACGGTGCTCCGGCTGGACCCGCGGCTCGCCCCGGTCAAGGCGGCGGTGCTCCCGCTGTCCCGCAACGCCGACCTGTCCCCGAAAGCCCGGGACCTGGCCGCGCAGCTGCGCAAGCGGTGGAACACGGAGTTCGACGACGCCAGCGCGATTGGCCGCCGCTACCGGCGGCAGGACGAGATCGGCACCCCGTTCTGCGTGACGGTGGACTTCGACACGCTCAACGACCAGGCCGTGACCGTCCGGGAACGCGACTCCATGAAGCAGGAGCGGATCAGCATCGACAAGATCGAGGGCTACCTGTCCGAGCGCCTGAACGGCTGCTGACCCGCCCGGTTCCAGGACATAACCGCCCGTGCTGCCCAGCCGGGCCCCGGTAACCGGCTGGGCAGTACGATGCGGCTCTGTGGCTACCAGGCCACGTTGTCGGTGGCCAGCGGGGCCCCGGGCAGCGGGGTGAACCGGCCCCGCCGCAGGATGCCGGTCACGGCGGCAGAGGGCCCGGTTCGTATGCCGTTCACGATCAGGGTGCTGCCGGACGAATCGGTCCACAGCACGCTCCAGGGCGTCAGCGTGCCAGGGGTGGCCCCGGCGGGCGGGGGACTGACGGGCTGGCCCGTCCGGGCGGAGAACTCTGTGACCCGGGCCCGCGAGGGCTCTAGCTGAGTCGTGATGGTGGTGATCCGCGTGCCGTCCGGGGTAATGAGGGCGTTGCCGACCGGGCCGGGCTTCACGTGGCCGAGGCCCAGGAAGGAAACACCGCGCCGGGCGGCCGATTGGAGGCTGCCCCCGGGTGAGCTGATGTTGAGCAGCATCACCCAGGTGATTCCTCCCGACTCGCTCGTGAGCGGGAAGGCCAGGGTCCGTCCGTTGGCGGTCCAGGAGAGCGGCTGGCCAGAAGGCTTGCTATTGCCGACCCAGGGGCCGGCGGAAGAGACCGCGCCAGGCCAGGCCCACTGCCGCGCCGAGCCGGTGGCGATCGTGATGACCTCGATCTGCGCCGGGTACAGGGCCAGGGCCAGCCTGCTGCCGTCGGGGGACACTGCCATGCCGTCCAGGCTGGACGCGGGGACCTTCCGCGGAACGTGCAGTAGCGTCAGCCGGGCCGTCTGGGTCGCCGGGTCGAACCGCAGCCGGAAGAACACGACGGGCGTGGTGTTGTCCCGGTGCTCGGCGGTGAGGCCGCGGGTGCCGGACGCGATGGGCCACCACCGCTGGGCGGCGAGGATGAACGTGCGGTCGTCGGCCGCAGCGGTCACGAACTTGAACTCGCCGTAGGGCCTGGGTGGCTTCACGGTGGCCACGACGGCCCCGGTCGCCGTGGACCGGACCACCGCCTGGGCCGGTGTGGCTGCGCTGGTAAGGGCGACGTAGTACGGGGGGACGCTGCTCAGCGCCGCGGACCGGGCCGGGCTCGCCGCCCCGCCCGACGAGGATGTGGGCACGCCACGGGTCAGGGCCAGTGAGGCGATGACCACGGCGGCCACGGCGGCGGCCGCGGCCAGCGGCACCAACGCCCGCACCCAGCGGTGACGCTGATCCCACCGGGCCCGGCCGGGCTGGACGTCGGGGAGCCGCAGCGGCGGGGCGCTGCCAGGCGGCACGGTGTCCGCGGCCGCCCTGGCCGCGGCCCGGAGGCGCTCTTCGGTGCTCGTCATCGGCCCGCCTCCTGTATCAGCCTGCCGAGCGCGGCCAGCCCGCGCGAGGTGGTGGACTTGACCGTGCCGGGGCTGATGCCCATCGACACCGCGATCTCAGGTTCGGTCAGGTCCAGGTAGAACCGGAGCACTAAGGCCTCCCGCTGCCGGTCCGGCAGCCGCCGCAGCGCCTGGAGGATCTGCTGGTGCTCCTCGCCCAGGAGCACGGCCTGCTCCGCGGACACCGCCAGCACCTCGGCCGGCGCCTGCCGGTCGCGCCGCTGGGCCCGGAGCCGCTGGCGCAACTCAGAGCGGCACCCGTTCAGGGTGCACGCCCGCACATACCCCAGCGCCTTGGCGGTGTCGGCCAGCTGCCCCCAGCGGCGGTACAGCCCGCAGAACGCGTCCTGCACCACGTCCTCGGCGGCCGCCCGGTCGCCCAGCATGACGACCGCGAGCCGGATCAGGCCGACCGCGTGCGCCCCATACAGGGCGGCGACCGCCTCCGCGGCCTCCGCCGGGGCTTCGTCATCAGCCCAGCCTGGCCCGGAGCGCCGCGCGCCCGCCCATGAGGTTCTCGTTGGAATGCCCACGTATCAGAGACGCCTCGCGCCGCGGCCAGTTGCTCGGGCAGACGGGCAAAATTCTCCGCAACGAAAACCGGCTGGCGTCAGGCACCCCCGGCCAGCAGCCAGGCCAGCACGGCGCCGACGAGGGCATCGTCCCGGCGGTCGGCCCCGCCGGGTGAGGCGGTGCCGTTCGAAGCGGCCCCGTTGGAAACAGCCCGGAAAACCTCGGCGGCGGCCTGGTGGAACCCTCCGGGCAGGCCGTCTGCGGTCATGCTGGCGCTGATCTCCTCCATCTCGCCGACCCAGCGCCAGCCCTTGCCTGCCGCGGACTGGGCCGCCCCGGCCGACCGGCCCCCGAGGTCCGGCTGGGACAGCGACCACTCGGCCAGCAGGCTATCTTCCACCCCCTCGGCCCGGGCCAGGGCGCGGGCCGCCAGGAGCAGCGCGGCGCTGCCCTTGGTCCAGGCGGCGTAGGCCATCTTGAGAGCCGACGCCCCGGCCGGGTTCTCGTTGCGGAGAATTTGGGGGTTCAGGGCCGTGCCCTCGAAGAGCGCCGCCACCTGCGCGGCGGGCCCGGCCGCGGCCCCGCCGGCGGGACCGCCCGCCAGGTACAGCCGGGTGCTGCCCGGGCTGCCCTGCCCGCCGGGCGCCATCGGGCCCGGTGCGGGTGGCGGCCCGACGATCCCGCCGTCCACGTAGCTCCCGCCGGCCGTCTCCACGGCCGCCCGTACCTCCCGGGCGGCGGCGGGGGAGATGGCGTTGGCGTCCACGTAGAGCCCGGTGAAACCGGCGGCGGCCACCGCGGCGGCGGTGTCCAGCGCCGCGTGCGGCGGGCAGACCGACAGGATGATCCCGGCCTGCCCGGCCATCGCGGCGACCGTCCCGGCGTCGGCCAGCCCAGCCTGCGCGGCCCGGGCCGCAGTCGCGGGGCTGCGGCCCTGGGACACCCAGCGGACCTCGTGCCCGCGGGCGGTCAGGCAGCCGGCCACCGCCGCACCCATCTCGCCGGGGTGCAGCAGCCCGATCACCGTGTCACCCATCCGCGTCATCCATCCGGCACCTCCGGTACCCGCGATCCGGTTCCCGGGTACGACAGTACGGCGCGCTGGGACCTCTGCCTGATGCGGCGGGACCTCTATCGGATGCGCCGGCGCTCTGTGCTCGGTAGAGTCAAATGACCGGGCCGAAGAGGCCGTCATCATCCAGGCTGCCGTGCTTCCACGCCGCGGTTCGCACCGGCGGCACCCCCGAGGAGAGCGTTTCAGTGCCGAAGCTCGTGTATGACTTCACCGAGGGCAACAAGGACCTCAAAGACCTGTTGGGCGGCAAAGGGGCCAACCTGGCCGAGATGACCAATCTTGGCCTGCCCGTTCCGCCCGGTTTCATCATCACCACCGAGGCCTGCCGCCAGTACCTCAACGACGGCACCGTGCCCGACAGCCTCGACGCCGAGGTCACCGAGCACCTGACCCAGCTGGAGAAGGCCATGGGCCGGCGGCTGGGCGACCCGAGCGACCCGCTGCTGGTCAGCGTGCGGTCCGGGGGGAAGTTCTCGATGCCCGGGATGATGGAGACGGTGCTGAACATTGGCCTGTCCGACGAATCCGTGCACGGCCTGGCCAAGCAGGCCGGCAGCGACCGGTTCGCCTGGGATGCCTACCGCCGGCTGATCCAGATGTTCGGCAAGACCGTGCTCGGCATCGAGGGCGAGGCCTTCGAGCACGTGATGGAAGAGACCAAGCAGGCCAAGGGCACCGAGAACGACCTCGACCTGGACGCCAGCGACCTGCACACGATCGTGGACCGCTTCAAGGAGATCGTCCGCGAGCACACCGGCCAGGACTTCCCGCAGCAGCCGCGGGAGCAGATGGACCTGGCCGTGCGGGCCGTGTTCAGCTCGTGGAACGCCGACCGGGCCATCCTGTACCGGCGCCAGGAGCGCATCCCCACCGACCTGGGCACCGCGGTGAACATCGTGGCCATGGTGTTCGGCAACCTGGGCATGGACTCGGGCACCGGCGTCGCGTTTACCCGCGACCCGGGCAGCGGCCAGCAGGGCATCTACGGTGACTACCTGCAGAACGCGCAGGGCGAGGACGTGGTGGCCGGCATCCGGAACACCGTCCCGCTGCAGGACCTGGGGAATATCGACGGCGCGTCCTACGCCCAGCTGATAGACATCATGTCGACCCTGGAGAACCACTACCGGGACCTGTGCGACATCGAGTTCACGATCGAGCGCGGCAAGCTGTGGATGCTGCAGACCCGGGTCGGCAAGCGCACCGCGGGCGCGGCCTTCCGCATCGCCACCCAGCTCGTGGACCAGGGCCTCATCGACCTGGACGAGGCGGTCACCCGGGTCACCGGCGACCAACTCGCCCAGCTGATGTTCCCCCGGTTCGACCTCAGCAGCGAGCCGAAGCGGATCACCAAGGGCGTCAGCGCGTCCCCGGGTGCCGCGGTCGGCAAGGTCGTGTTCGACTCGGCCAAGGCCGTCGAGCAGGCTGCGGCCGGTGAGGCCGTCATCCTGGTCCGCCGGGAGACCAACCCGGACGACCTGCACGGCATGATCGCTGCCAAGGGCATCCTGACCAGCCGGGGCGGCAAGACCAGTCACGCCGCCGTGGTCGCCCGCGGCATGGGCAAGACCTGCGTCTGCGGCGCGGACGAGCTCGAGGTGGACACGAAGGCCCGGAAGATCACCGCGCCTGGCGGCGTGGTCATCAGCGAGGGTGACGTCCTGTCCATCGACGGCACCAGCGGCAACGTCTACCTCGGTGAGGTACCGGTCGCCGCGTCCCCCGTCGTGCAGTACTTCGAGGGCGGCCTGACCGCCGACGCTGACGACCTGGTCAAGGCCGTGGACCGGCTCATGAAGCACGCCGACGAGCGGCGCCGCCTCGGCGTGTTCGCCAATGCGGACACGGGCGAGGACTGCGCCCGGGCCCGGCGCTTCGGCGCAGGCGGTGTCGGCCTGGTCCGGACCGAGCACATGTTCCTCGGCGAGCGCCGCCAGCTGGTGGAGGACCTCATCCTGGCCGAGGATGACGCGGGCCGGCAGGCCGCGCTGGACGCGCTGGAGCCGCTGCAGCGCGGTGACTTCGTGGAGATCCTCGACGCGATGGACGGACTGCCGGTGACCATCCGGCTGATCGACCCGCCGCTGCACGAGTTCCTCCCGGACCTCACCGACATGTCGGTCAAGGTCGCCCTGGCTGGCGACGCGGCCACTGAGAAGGACCGCAAGCTGCTCGAGGCGGTCCGGCGGCTGCACGAGCAGAACCCGATGCTGGGGCTGCGTGGCGTCCGCCTCCTCCTGGTCATCCCCGGCCTGCTCGACATGCAGGTCCGGGCCATTGCGCACGCCGCGGCGGAGCTGAAGAAGGCCGGGAAGGACCCGAAGCCGGAGATCATGATCCCGCTGACCGCGTCGGTCCAGGAGATGGAGATCTCCAAGGGTGCGACGGCCCGGATCCTGGCCCAGGTCGAGGAAGAGACCGGTACCCACGTGCACACCCTGATCGGGACCATGATCGAGGTGCCGCGGGCGGCGATGATCGCCGGGGAGATCGCCAAGTCGGCCGAGTTCTTCTCGTTCGGCACCAACGACCTGACCCAGATGGGCTGGGGCTTCTCCCGGGACGACGTGGAAGGCGCGTTCTTCAGCCGGTACATCGAGCTGGGCATCTTCGGCGTCTCCCCGTTCGAGACCATCGACCCGGACGGGGTAGGCCGGATGGTGCGCATCGCCAGCGAGGAAGGCCGGGCCACCCGGCCCGGGCTGGAACTCGGCGTCTGCGGTGAGCACGGCGGCGATCCCGACTCGGTGCACTTCTTCCACCACGTCGGGCTGAACTACGTGTCCTGCTCGCCGTTCCGGGTGCCCGTCGCCCGGCTGGAGGCCGGCCGCGCCGTGGTCCTCGAGTCCGCGGGCGGCAGCGACAGCAGGTGACAGAAAGGCCCGGTTACGATCACCACGCCACGGCCCGCTGGGCGGCTGAGCCGCCCAAGCGGGCCGCGGCGGCCGGGTTTGAGCCCGCCCGGTTCGGCCGCGGGCCGTTCGAGCGCGACCGCGCCCGGGTCCTGCACACTTCCGCGCTGCGCCGGCTGGCGGCCAAGACCCAGGTGGTGGAGGTGGACGCGGGCGACTTCCCGCGCACCCGGCTGACCCACTCGCTGGAGTGCGCCCAGATCGGCCGGGAGCTCGGCGGGGCCCTGGGCTGTGATCCCGACCTGGTCGATGCCGCATGCCTGGCGCACGACCTCGGCCACCCGCCGTTCGGGCACAACGGCGAGTTCGCCCTGGCCGACGTGGCCGCGCCGTGCGGCGGGTTCGAGGGCAACGCCCAGAGCCTCCGGCTGCTGACCCGGCTCGAGGCCAAGGTGCCCGGTGCCGGGCTGAACCTGACCCGGGCCACCCTGGACTCCACGCTCAAGTACCCCTGGCTGGCCGGCCCAGGGCTGCCCAAGTACGGCGCGTACGCGGACGACGCGGAAGTGTTCGCGTGGATCCGGCTTGGGGCGCCACCCGGCCGGCGGTGCCTGGAAGCACAGGTCATGGACTGGGCCGACGACGTGGCCTACTCCGTGCACGACCTGGAGGACGGCCTGCACGCCGGGCTGATCACGCTGCGGGCGCTGGCTGATCTGGCCGACCGGAAAGCCATCAGCGAGCTGACCGCCGACCAGTATTGCGCCCCCGGCTCGGTCAGCCCGGACGAGCTGGCCGAGGTGTTCGAGGACCTGCTCGCGCTGCCCTGCTGGCCGGCCGGGTTCGACGGCGGCCCGGCCGCCCTGGCCGCGCTGAAGAACCTGACCAGCGAGCTGATCGGGCGGCTGTGCGGGGCGGCCCACCAGGCCACCGTCGAGGCGTCCGGCGGCCAGCCGCTCACCCGGTACGCCGCGGACCTGGTGGTCCCGCGGCGGCAGCGGCTGGAATGCGCGCTGCTGAAGGGGGTCACCGCGTACTACGTGATGAGCCGGGCAGGCGCCGCCGCCACCCAGGCCCGCGAACGGGAACTGATCATGGAGCTGGCGGCCGCGGTGCGCATCGGTGCCCCCGGCACCCTGGATGCCGCGCTGCGGCCCGGCTACGAGGCGGCGGAGACCGACGTCGGGCGGCTGCGGGTCGTGGTAGATCAGGTGGCTACGCTGACCGACACCTCCGCCGTCGCGTGGCATGCCCGCCTATGCCGGTGAACGTGCTGTGCTGAACGTGCTGTGCTGCTGAACGTGCTGTGCTGAGGAACTACCTGCGAGGGAGCAGTCATGCCTGAAGGTCCGGCCTACGTGATCATCGGTGCCAGCCTGGCCGGCGCCAAGGCCGCCGAGACGCTGCGCGAGGACGGGTTCGGCGGGCGCATCGTCCTGCTCGGCACGGAGCCCGAGCGGCCCTACGAGCGGCCGCCGCTGTCCAAGGGGTATCTGCTCGGCAAGGCGGACAGGTCCTCGCTGTACGTGCACGAAGACTACTGGTACGCCGGGCACCAGGTGGAGCTGCGCAGTGGCGTGACCGCGATCGGGATCGACCGCGCGGCCCGCCGGGTCGACCTGGACGCCGGCGACCCGGTCAGCTACGACCGGCTGCTGCTCACCACCGGCGCGCACCCCCGGGTGCTCCGGGTGCCCGGCGCCGACCTGGACGGCGTGCACTACCTGCGCACCGCGGCTGACTCCGAGGCGCTGGCCACCGTGCTGGCCCCCATCCCCGAGGTGGAGACCCGGGTGGTCATCGTGGGCGGCGGCTGGATCGGCCTCGAGGTCGCCGCCGCGGCCCGCGAGAAGGGCTGCGCGGTGACGGTGCTGGAGCCCGAGCCCACCCCGCTGCACCGGCAGGTCGGCCCCGAGCTGGGGGAGCGGTTCGCGGAGCTGCACCGTGCGCACGGGGTGGAGTTCCGTCTCGGCGACAGCGCCCGTGAGTTGCACGGCCACGAGGGCCGGGTCACCGCGGTGGTGACCTCGCAGGGAGCCGAGCTGCCCGCCGACGTCGTGGTGGTCGCCATCGGCGCAGCCCCCAACGAGGCCCTGGCCGAGGCCGCCGGCCTGGAGGTGGCCGCCCCGGAGGCCGGCGGCGGCGTGCTGGTGGACGCGGCGCTGCGGACCAGCGATCCGGACGTCTTCGCGGCCGGTGACGTGGCCAACGTGGCCCACCCGCTGCTGGGCCGCCGGGTCCGGGTGGAGCACTGGGCCAACGCGCTGCACGGCGGCCCGGCCGCGGCGCGCTCCATGCTTGGCCAGCCGGTGTCCTACGACCGGATCCCTTATTTCTTCAGCGACCAGTACGACCTGGGCATGGAGACGTCCGGGCTGCCCGAGCCGGGCCACTACGACCAGGTCGTGTACCGGGGTGAGCCGGCGACGCTGGAGTTCATCGCGTTCTGGCTGTCCGCCGGGACGGTCGTGGCCGGCATGAACGTCAACGTGTGGGACGTGACCGGCGATATCCAGGCGCTGATCCGGGCGGGCTACGCGGGCGTCCAGGTGGACCCGGCCCGGCTCGCCGACCCGGGCGTCCCGCTGGCCGAGATGCTCGGCTGAGCTACGCGCCGGCCTCGGCCGGTTCCGGGCCGGGCTCGGCGGGAGTGCCGGGCGGGAACGGGATCAGCACCGCGGTGATGTTGTCCCGGCCGCCGGCCTCGATGGCGAACTTCACCAGCGCCTGGGCGGAGCCGAGCGGGTCCGTCTGTGCCACGGGCATGGCCAGCCCGGCCAGGCCGGCCGCCTCCGGCTGGTAGTTCCACAACCCGTCCGAGCACAGCAGCAGGACGCCGGCGCCGGGCGGCTCGAACCGCTCGACGTGCGGCTGGGCCTCGGCCGGGTTCGCGCCCACCCAGCGGGTGACCACGTGGGCCTGCGGGGAGTCGAGCGCCTCATCCTCCGGCAGCAGCCCGAGCGAGACCATCTCCTGGGCCAGGGAATCGTCCCGGGTCAGCCGCTGGGCGTCGGCAGGCTCCGCGGCCAGCCAGTAGGCCCGGCTGTCGCCCAGCCAGCACAGCGTCACGCCGTCAGCGGTGCCCGCGGCCGAGATGAACGTGGCCGACCCCACCTCGCCCGGGGAGTCGGCCAGGCCGGATACCGCCTCGACCGCGGAACGGACCGCCTCCGCTGACGCTTCGCTGAGGTCCGTGCCGGCCTCCGCGGCGGAGCGGAGCACCCGCGCGGCCGCCTGGGCGGCCGCCAGCGACGCATCCTGGGGGCGGGTAGAGGTGGACACCCCGTCGCAGACCACAGCGACCAGGACCGGGCCGTCCGCCGACGGGACGACCGCGAGTTCCATCGCGTCCTCGTTCTGCCGGTGCCGCAGGCCCCGGTCGGTGACCCCGGCCATCAGGCTGAGATCGAGCTCCTGGTGATCACGCGACATCACGGCACCCCAAGCTCCACCCAGATACGGCTCGACTAGTTTTCGCTCGGCTGGCTGCGCTCGACCAGTTCAGCACGACCGGGTTGGCAGTTATTGTATGCCGGCCGGACGGGGCCGCAGACCGTCCAGCGGCGCCCCTCGCACAGCCGGATCAGGCCGGATGGTAAGTGCGCCGGCCAGGCCGCCGATTACCCGGGGCGATTACCCTGCGCCGACTGCCCGCGGCGATACCCTGCGCCGACTCCCCGGGGCGATTACCCGCGGCGGGGGAGATCTTCAAGTTGCTGGACTATCTCCGACAGCGCTGCGCTGGCATCGATCTCTATGGTCGCGGTCGCGCGAAGCCGGGGTTCCACCTCGGCGAGGTGCCGCAGGATCAGGGCTCGTTCATCCGGGCGTTTCCCGTACGGGTTGGCGGTCCGTGCCGTGATCCTGGCCAGGAGGATGTCAGCCGGCGCGCTCAGCAGGACGATGTGGTCGAACTGCGGGCAGAACTTTCCCTGATTGGTTTTGCAGCCGGCGACGAAGAGGTGGCCGTGCTGGTGACCGGCCAGCAGGCTGGTGATGGCTTCCTCGCGCCAGATCCAGTCCGCAGAGCCGTCCGGCAAGGTGACCCAGTGGCTCCACTCGTCGGTGTCGGTGTCGACGACGCGGTGGCCTCGCTGGCGCAGCAGCTGCAGGGCTGCCGACTTGCCGGTGCCTGACATTCCGGTGACCGGGACTTTCGGCATGCTCTGAGGTTATGGGGGCCGCTGCTCCGGCTGCGACGGGAATCGCGGGCAGCCAGCGTGGGCCGGCTGGGGTGGCGCGCCTAGATCCCGCAAGCCGCGGCGACGGCGGTGGCGGCCGCCTCGCGGTTGCTGGCCGCCGGGATGCCGGCCCGCTCGAAGTCGGTGACGTAAATATCGGCGGCCGCGGCGGGGGAGGACGCGGCGTTCAGCGCCGGGATGTACTGCGACCAGATGTGGTTGAAGGCCAGGATCGCCTCCAGCTGGGTCTGCAGGTCGGCCGGGGGGTTGCCGGTCACGTACCCGGCGGGCAGCGGCGTCCAGCCGATCAGCCCGCCGCCGCCGTCACCTTCGGACTCGGGGTTGCCGCCGGACTCCTGGTAGATGTTCCCGGCGATCCCGGCCGCCGCGTTGCCGGTATAGCCGTGCGCGGTCAGGAAGCTCATGATGGCGGCGTAGTTGGCGGGCAGCGGCCCGCTGGCCGAGGCAGAGCAGGACACGCCCGCGCGGCTGGCGGCCTGCGGCTGCGATCCGCCCGCGGCCGCCATGCTGGCCTTGGTGCCCGGGCTGGCGGTGCTGCTGGTGCTGGGGGCGGGCCTGGATGGTGCGGCGCTGGACCGGGGCCGCGCGGCGGCCTTCCTGGCGTGCCGGGGCTGGTACTCGGCCCGGCTCTGCGACGCGGGCAGGGCGCTGGTGACGTTCCCTGCCCGGTCCGGGTAGCTCAGCTGGGCTGTGGCCACCCCGGCGGCCGGGGGCGCGGAGGCGGTGAGGGTGTGCAGGTGCGGCGCGGCGGCCAGCGCCCCGGCCACCGCAACCGCCGGGGCCGCCACGCCGGCCCGCTTCGCGACCTTCCGCACCGGCGAGGGGGTGCTGTGCCGCCCTCGTCTCCTGATCTTCCGGGTCCTGGTGCTGGGGGTCGCTGGAGTCAAGAACCTGCCTCACGCCGGGGCCGCGCCCGGCTACGCGGCACCCACCGCCTCTCACCAGGCCTGACACTCGCTCACCGGGCAGTATGGCCGGGCAAGCCTCCCGTTGCCGCCGATTCGCGACAAAAGGCGTAAATCACCTGGATGTAACTTTTACCTGGCCACGTGGATGAAAGCCTGATGCAGTCAGGGCTCTTGTGTTTTAGGTTGCAGTCTTCTGCGCCGTGAGTCAGGAGCGCGCGAGGAGTTGAGGCGGGTTGGGCGGGAACATGACTAGCCGTTGCCCCAGACGCCGCCGCAGCTGGTGAACTGGGTCCAGACGGAGTGCACGGGCGAGCCATCTGCCGCTTTCCTGGCCGGTCGCCAGGATTACCTTGTCATATTCGTGATTGCGGCTCTCGGAGTGAACCGCATTCACCAGGTCTTCGTCGCTGATGAGGCCGCTGGCCCGGCAGCCGATAGCCTGCAGGTGCTGCACGGCCAGGTTCATGCGGTGCTCGGCGGCGGCACTGACGTCGTAATCAGGGCGAGGTGCACGGGGGAACACTCCCCTCCCAGCGCCAAGAAGAAGCTCCATGGATGGCATCCGCGCCTGGCGCGTGCTGACCAGAGACAACACCACCACCTCGCACGGCGCCTGCTCTTGCCGTGCGACCAGATAGTTGATCGGCTCCAGGTTGAGCTGCTCATCGACGGCAAGCAAGTCCATATCCAGTACGAGCAGATACCGCTTGCCGCTGGCTGAGGGTGGTGGCAGGGCTGGGGCGGTGGCGCCGTGAGGCGTAGCTGACTGGTGCATGGCGGTCTTCTCTCAGCAACAGGGGCGGTGCAGTGTGGTCGGCCGCTCTCGGCCCTGGCGGCTGTCGCAGGACTGGTGTCCCAGTGCCGTCACGGGTGAGCACGTTCTGGCGGCTGATGGCGGCTCAGCATGAGCGCCACGAAATACGACGACCATGACCAGGCCGATAAAGAAAATGGCCTCAGGTTCTGCTGGGTGACCCTTGGGCACTGGCCGCCGGGCCGGCGGCTGATCCCTGGCGTCTGCTTCCCAAAGCTACATCGGAAACAAATAACTGGCAATATAATTCTAGAGTTAGTATACAGCTTTAGAGCGCCTCCCGATTCACGGCAGGAGACGCCTGGTTGACATGTGCGGGTAGTGATCTCCCCCAGCACATGTCGCACACAAGAGCCAGGAGTGACCCAAACCTTCAGTCATGCCCTCCCGGGCGGGGGATGCGCGCTCGGAGTACCGGAAGCGCGCTGGGTTAGCGGGGCTTGCGGGGCTCGCCGTGGTAGGTGCCGAAGGACCAGCGATTGCCTTCCGGGTCGCGCACCGCGAAGTCACGGGAGCCGTAGTCGGTCTCGTGCAGGCCCATGATGACTTCCGCGCCCGCCGCGGTGGCCCGGGCAAACAGGGCGTCGGGTTCGTCGGTGACCACGTAGGCGCCGAACGTGCCAGGCGGCACCGGCCAGCTGCCTTCCTCGTGGTTCTCACGGACCGAGCCCAGCATGATCCCGCCGCCGGGCGGCCAGGACAGCTGGGCGTGGTGGACGAGGTCGCCCTCGCCGTACACCGCGGTCTCCTCGAAGCCGAACGCGTCGGCGAGGAAGCGGATCAGGGCCCGGGCGTCGCGCGCCCGCAGGGTGGGCCACACCTGAGGTGGCGGGGTGTTATCGCTCATGATCACCAGTCTCCGTCCTGGGTGTCCGCTCCGGATTGGACGTTTCGGAACTCCTCGGCCAGCCAGGTGGACGGGGGGCAGCCGGCCAGCTCGCGGAACTCGCGGGCCAGGTGGGCCTGGTCGTAATAGCCGCACCCGGCGGCCAGGCCGGCCAGGCTGCCCACCCGGCCGGCCGGGTGGGCAGCCTGGCGCTGGAGCGTGCGGCGGGCCCGGTCGAACCGGGTCACCCGGGCGGCGGCCTTCGGCGTCAGGCCGGTCTCGGCCAGCAGCCGGCGTTGCAGGTAGCGCGGGCTCCAGCCGACCCGCCCGGCCAGGTCCCCGGCCTGGATGGTGCCGCCGCTGCGGGTCAGCAGCCGCCAGGCCTCGGCGATGTCCGGGGCCACCTGCTGGTCCAGGTCGGCGTGAGCCAGCAGGACCTGGTCGAGCACCGCGAACCGGGCCGGCCAGCTGGGCGCCTCCCGGAGTCGCTCGTGCAGTTCCCGCGCCACGCCGCCGAGCACGTCGGACGCGTCCACGTCGATGCCGGCCAGCTCACCCGCGGGCCGGCCGAGCAGGGCCCGGGCCCCCAGCGGGCTGAGGGCGAGCTGGACGCCGGACTGGCGGCCTGGGTGGGTAATGAGCGCGGGCGTGGTGTGCAGGCCGCCAGCCAGGGTCAGGTAGTCGCCCGGCGGGTCCGCGGGATCCGGGTGCCGGGCCACGGTCAGCGGGTCGTCCAGGGTGATGATCACCGTCAGGTACGGCGAGGGCAGGCCCCGGTGGCGGCCGGCGGGCACGCCTTCCTGCCGGTAACCCGAGTACCAGGAGAGCAGCCCGCGCAGCGGAGCCGCGGGCGCCGCCTGCACCGACTCCGACACCGTGGTGGCCTGCCTCGTGCCAGACACGGTTCCAGTGTGCCTTAGGGAGGGGAGCCTGGTCAGCCGGGCCGCAGCACGGTGACCGCCCGGCGGAGGTGCCCGGGCCCAGCCTGCGGCTGCCCATCCGTTTCCGGGTTCAGCGGCGGTTTATCGGCCCTCGCCCGTCCGCCGCGGGCGCCGGCGCCGGGACCAGCTCGGCGTGCTCCACCCGCAGCGGGGCGGGCGCGGTGAGCACCGGCAGGCAGCCCAGCCGGATGACCCGCTCGCGCACTCCCTGGCTAGCCAGCCGCCGCAGCCCGCGGCGGCGGGCGGAGCCGAGCACGATCGCGTCCGCCGACCAGCGGGTCGCCTCGGCGATGATGCACTCCGCCACCGCGAAGCAGCTCGCGGTGGCCACGACGCCGGTCGCCACCACCCCGGTGACCGTCACTCCGCAGGAGCGCAGCTGAAGCACGGCGTCGTCGAGGAGGAACCGGGCTTCAGTGGGAGTCTCCACGGTCATGCCCCGGCCGCCCATGAGCAACTCGTTGATATGCAGGATGCGGACCTCGGTGTCACTGCCGGCCAGCGCGATGGTAAAGCTAATCGCGACCTGACCGGAATCCGAGCTGTCCAGCGCGAGCAGGATCCGCTTGAGCATGACGGGCCTCGTGGTTCGTTAGCGACCTGGGGGACTGGCCGTATCCAGGCTCACGTTACCGTCGCGTGATGCGCCTGGCCGGGGCCCAACGTCCCTCGCGAGGATGGCCAAGGACCCGTGTGCCCGCTGGCGGAGGCCGGGCGCCCGGGCATGCGCCACGGGGCTGGCACGGCCTGCGGGCGGGGAGCGACTCAGGCGACCCCACCAGGCGCCCCCGCCAGATGGCCCCGGGTCAGGTGGCCGGGTCAGGGGGGAGGATCGCGGCCAGCACGGCGGCGGTGTCGGTCAGGTCAGGCAGGACGGCGTCGGCTCCCGCGGCCACGAGGTCGGCCACGGAGAACTCACCGGACGCGACGCCCACCGCCCGGGCCCCGGCCACCCGGGCCGCCTCGACGTCCAGGGACGTGTCGCCCACCAGCACGGTCGCGCGGCCGCTGAAATCCGCCCCGTACGCCGCCGCGGCGCTGGCCCGCGCCAGCGGAACCAGGTCAGCCCGGATCTCGTGGGTGTCGCCGTACGCGCCGACCCACAGATCCAGGTCACCGTCGAGACCCAGGGCACCCAGCTTCATCTCAGCCATGACCCGCATGTTGCCGGTCAGCACGGACTGGACGAGCGGCCCGCGGCTCCCGCTCCCGGCGGTCCCACCGGCGGTAGCCGCGGTGGCGGCCAGCGCCCTGATCGCCTCGGCCGCACCGGGCAGCACCCGCCCGTGCGCGCGGACCACGTCCGCGACCGACGGGGCCACCTGCGCGAGGACTCGCTGGAAGGCGTCCACCTGGGTCCAGGGGTCCGGCACGCCCGCCAGGGCCAGGGTCTCGATCGCGATGGCCCGGTCGGTCCGGCCGGCCATCGACGGAGCCGCGGGCACGTCCACGCCGAACATCTGGCCGAAAGCCAGCTGGTAGGCCCGCCAGCCCGCGCGGCCCGCGTTGATCAGGGTGTGGTCCACATCCCACAGGACCAGCTGGCCGGGCACGCCGCGACGCTACCGCATGGCCCGGGTACCGCCGGCACCGGCATGTGCCGCAGGCCTCCGCCCGTCACCGCGTGTGGCCCGTCCGCCCCGCTCGGGAGTATTACCCTTATGCCGCAGCTGCGCCTCGCGCGGCGGGGAGCGGCCGTCAGCCACCGGGACTAGACTCGCCGCGACGGGGAGCAGCGGCGAGCGGAGGGTGCCAGTGGCGGGCCGGATCCGCGATGAGGACATCGCACTCGTCCGCGAGAAATCGGCCATCGACGAGGTGGTCGGGGAGTACCTCCAGCTGCGCAACGCGGGCGGCGGCTCGCTGAAGGGGCTGTGTCCCTTCCACGACGAGAAGACACCCTCGTTCAACGTGACCCCCGCCCGCGGTCTCTGGTACTGCTTCTCCTGCGCTGAGGGCGGCGACGTCATCAAGTTCGTGGAGAAGATTGACAACCTGTCGTTCGTGGAGGCCGTGGAGCGGCTCGCCGCCCGGGGCGGCATCGACCTGCGGTACGAGCAGGGCGGCCAGGTCCCCGGCCGGGAGCACAGCCAGCGGCGCAGGCTCCTGGAGGCGCACAAGGCGGCGGCGGAGTTCTACGCCGCGCGGCTGCACGCGCCGGACGCGGCGGCCGGCCGGGCGTTCCTGGCCGAGCGTGGCTTCACGCTGGCCGACGCTGAGCACTTCGGGGTGGGATACGCGCCCGCCGAGTGGGAGGCGCTCACCCGGCACCTGCGCGGCCGCGGGTTCACCGAGCAGGAACTGCTGACCGGCGGGCTGGCCAGCCAGGGCCGCCGCGGCGCCATGGATAGGTTCCGGGGCCGCCTGATGTGGCCGATCCGCGACCTCACCGGCGACGTGATCGCGTTCGGCGCCCGCAAGCTCAACCCGGACGAGGACGGACCGAAGTACCTGAACACGCCGGACTCACCCCTGTTCCACAAGAGCACCGTGCTGTACGGGGCGGACCTGGCCAAACGTGAAATCGCCGCGCGCCGTCAGGCGGTCATCGTCGAGGGGTACACCGACGTGATGGCCTGCCACCTGGCGGGCGTCCGGACCGCGGTGGCCACCAGCGGCACCTCATTCGGGGACGGGCACATCAAGATCCTCCGCCGCCTGCTGATGGACGCCGACCAGTTCCGCGGCGAGGTCATCTTCACCTTCGACGGGGACGCGGCCGGGCAGCGCGCCGCGCTGCGCGCGTTCGACCTGGAGGAGCACTTCGTCACCCAGACCTTCGTGGCGGTCCAGCGGGACGGCCTGGACCCGTGCGACCTGAGGCTGAAGCAGGGTGACGAGGCGGTGCGGGACCTGGTCGCGCAGCGCCTGCCGGTGTTCGAGTTCGCCATCCGCAGCGAGCTGGCCAAGCACAACCCGGACACCAATGAGGGCCGGCTGGCCGCCCTGGACGCGGCGGCGCAGATCATCGCCCGGATCAAGGACCGCGGGCTGCGTGACCGCTACGCGGTCAGCCTGGACCGCTGGCTCGGCATGCTGAACGAGGAGTTCGTCCTGGCCCGGGTCCGCGAGCACGGTGCGAGCCTGGACGCCAGGCGGGGCGGCGCCCAGGCCCATGGGGCTCGCGGCCCGGGCGGCCCGGTTCGTGGCTCTGGTCCGGGTGGCCCCGCCCGGGGCGCTGGACCGGCCGAGCGCGCCGGACCAGGCGGGGGCCGCGGCTCCGGCCCGGCCCCGCGGGCGGCGTCCGGCCCGGGCGGTCCGGACGGGTCCCCGTACGACGCGAACGACCCCGTGGTGAACCTCGAACGCCAGGCGCTCAAGCTGGCCATCCAGCGCCCGGCCCTGTGCGGCCCGGTCTTCGACATGCTGCAGAAGGACGACTTCAGCGTGCCGGTGCATGGGTCGGTCCGGGAGCTGATCGCCGGTGCCGGGGGAGTGGCGGCCGCCGGGACTGCCCGGGAGTGGGCGGCCCGGCTGATCGACGCCGCTCCCAACGACCGGGCCCGGGAGTTCGTGACCAGGCTGGCCGTGGAGCCGGTGGAGACACCGCGGGCCGACGGCGAGGCGGACGCGCGGTACGCGGAGGAAGTGCTGGCCCGGGTGGCAGAGCTGGCGGTGAGCCGGCAGATCAGCACGCTCAAGTCGCGTCTGCAGCGTCTCAACCCGACCGACGGCCAGAACGACTACAACCGCACGTTCGGTGATCTGGTGGCGCTGGAACAGCGCCGGAAGGCCCTCCTGGAACGAGCTTCCGGCGCCTTGTGACCGCCGTACCCCGGCCCGCTGCTGCGGCAGCTGGCACCCATTTGGGCTGTTGTGGCAGGTGAGACGCACGGGCCGCGCCCCGTATCGGGATGAACACCGCCCGCGTTACTTACCAGAAGGTGACATAATTAACCCCACCGTTACCCGGGGTTCGAGGCGCACACTGGTCTGCGTGACCCTTACGTTACTTCCCAGTGGCGGTCTGTCAGCGGAACAGGTGGCGGAGCTGGTCGCACGGGCCAGGGAACGCGGCACTGTTTCCGCAGCTGACATTACGTCCGCGCTCGATGCCGCAGATCTTCCCGCCGATGCCTTCGATAACGTCGTGCGCCTGCTCACCGACGAAGGCGTCGAAATCGTCGACCTCCCGGCCGGGGAACCGGCGGACGTCCCCCGGGACGTCCCTGCCGACACCGGCCAGCGGGCGGGAACCGGCGACCTCGTCCGTATATACCTTCGCGAGATCGGCCGCGTGCCGCTGCTCACCGCGCAGGACGAGGTGGAGCTGGCGAAATCCATCGAGGCCGGGCTGTTCGCCGAGGAGAAGCTGCAGGGCGGGTTCCCGGTGCTGGATGCGCACCGCGCGGATCTCGGCGAGCTGGCCGCGGACGGGCTCCACGCCAAGCAGCGCCTTATCGAGGCCAACCTCCGCCTGGTCGTGTCGATCGCCAAGCGCTACATCGGCCGCGGGCTGGTCTTCCTGGACCTGATCCAGGAGGGCAACCTGGGCCTGATCCGCGCGGTCGAGAAGTTCGACTACACGAAGGGCTACAAGTTCTCTACGTACGCCACCTGGTGGATCCGGCAGGCCATCACCCGCGCCATCGCGGACCAGGCCCGGACCATCCGGATCCCGGTGCACATGGTGGAGACCATCAACAAGATGGCCCGCGTCCAGCGCCAGCTGCATCAGGACCTGGGCCGCGAGGCCACGCCGGGGGAGATCGCCACGGAAATGGGCCTGACCCCGGAGCGGGTCGCCGAGATCCAGCGGATCGCCCAGGAGCCCGTGTCACTGCAGTCGCCGATCGGCGAGGAAGACTCCGACCTCGGCGACTTCATCGAGGATGCGGACGCCGTGGTGCCCATCGAGGCGGCCGCGTTCATCATGCTGCAGGATCAGCTGGAACAGATCCTGGACACCCTCTCGCCCCGGGAGCAGAAGATCATCCAGCTCCGGTTCGGCCTGATGGATGGGCATCCCCGGACGCTGGAGGAGGTTGGGCGGGAGTTCGGCGTCACCCGTGAGCGCATCCGCCAGATCGAGTCCAAGACACTGGCCAAGCTCCGCCATCCCAGCCGGGCCCAGATGCTCCGCGAGTACCTGAGCTGATTCCCGCCTGCTAGGTCGCGCCTGCTGACCCCCGCCCAGCCCCGTTTCCGGGGCTGGGCGGGGGCCGCTGGCGTTATGCGGGGGTGCCGGGTTCCGGATAGGTGGGATCGGGCCCGGTGGGCTGGGCACCCGGCCCGCCGTAGCTGGCGTCCGGCCCGGCTGGCGTCCACGGAGCGTCGCCCGTCCCGCCCCGCGCCCCGCGCGCCGCGGTAAGCCGGTAGTAGATCAGCGTCACCACGAGGGCCAGGAACGGCGCGACCAGGGTGCCGGACACGACATTGCTGATGAAGTTCCTGGCTACCAGGGGTAGCGCCAGCAGGATGAGGCCGAGCACGATGTTGAACACGATCAGGATCAGGGCCACCAGCACGTAGGTGCCGAACACGTGCCACGCGTACCCGCGGACCGTCCGCCAGCTCTTCCCGAACGAGCTGAAGACGCCTTCCCCGCCGATCACGATGCTCGGCACGATCAGTGACCAGAAGGTCAGCAGGACCAGCCCCGGGATGATGATCAGCACGAAACCGATCGAGATCCCGATACTGGCCAGGATGGACGCGACCGTCACCGTGAACAGGTACGGCAGGACAGCCGAGACTGTTTCCTTCAGGTTCAGGTCCACCCGGCCGTCCCGCACGTCCTGCACGGCCTTGATCAGTGCGGCCTGCACCAGGAAGGCAGCGATCAGGTTGATGATCCAGCCGAGAAACAGGCCGACCGATCCGGCGAGGCCGAGCAAGGCCGCGATGATCGCAGCGCCCACGTAGATGGCGAAGGCGATGATCAAGAAGTGGGCAGCGAAGCGCCGGTAATATCCCCAGGCTTCGCCGAGTACCCCCGAAAGTGGACTCATGCGCTGGTTATACCGTCACTAATAGTGATCAAAACAATCGACGGCAGGGCAGTGGGGAGACGGTATCTGCCCTGCTCAGGGAGATGAGCCTCGCCTGTACCGAGCCTGTCCGGCGCCTGCCGAGCCTTTCGTCCCAGACCCGCGGTCACCGTACGTCACGTCACGCCCGCCCCTCCGGGCGCAGCAACCCCCCCGGCACACAAAGCGGCCCGCCGCCCGGCTTTCGCCGGCCAGCGGGCCGTCTCGGAGCCCTGGCTGCCACCCCGGGCGAGTTAGCCCGGTGGCTAGCTCCCCGTTTCCGGGGTACCGGGCGCGCCAGTGTAGGTGCCGCCCTGCGAGTGCCCGTTGGCCTCCCGGGTCCTGAGGCCGGGGATGCGGTCGCCGAGCGGGCCACTTACCGTGCTCTTGGCCTTCTCGGTCAGCCGCGGGACGCGCTGCATTGCCTTGTCTTTGGCCGACTTGGCCAGGTTCGCGGCCTGGGCCTGGGCGGCCCCTGCCGCCTGCTGCATCGCGGGGCTGTCCGCCGCCTTGCGGGCCAGCTTCTTCATCTGCTCGTAACGCTCCCGGCCCGCCCGCGCGCCGACGAT
Organism: Streptosporangiaceae bacterium; assembly: GCA_036509255.1. GTDB lineage: Bacteria > Actinomycetota > Actinomycetes > Streptosporangiales > Streptosporangiaceae > RYN-230. The sequence goes on along the minus strand of DATCFY010000054.1, from coordinate 8,333 downwards.
GAAACCGACGGCGAGGCCGGCAAAGAACGTGAACCGGTACCGCATCTGGCAACCTCTTCTCAACTGTGTCGCCTCAATGAGTCTCGACTGCGCCAGGCTTGACCTTCCCCTGTTGTTCAGCCGTACTCCAGGTTACGCGCCGGCGAATACCCGCTCCGGGCCAGCGGAGCCGAGGCACGGGCCGCAGCCGGCCACGGGTACCGTCTCAGGTGCGCTACCCTTATGCGCGCGGCGAAAAGCAGGCCGGATCTGTCGTCCGGCCCGCGTCGTCGCCCGTTGATCCCGCGTAGCTCAATCGGCAGAGCGTCCGGCTGTTAGCCGGGCAGGTTCCTGGTTGAGAGACGGCAGATCCGGCAGGTCATAGACCTGACGTGGTGAGAAGATGATCTTCGGGTCATCGAACACCAATAAACTCAATCTGGGGTAGCTCAATCGGCAGAGCAAGCGGCTGTTAACCGCTAGGTTGCGAGTTCGAGTCTCGCCCCCAGAGCGATGTCTTCGACGGCTCACACTCGCGCAGCCTACATGCGCGAGTACATCAAGGCCCGGAGGAAGTATCGGCGCGAACGCCTGATCGAGCTGCTCGGCGGCGAGTGCGTTCGATGTGGTGCGACCGACGACCTTGAGTTCGATCACATCGATCCCAGAACCAAGGTTTTCGCCGTCGGGTCGGACATGTCTTGGGCATGGTCGCAACTTGTCAAAGAGGCACTCAAGACGCAGTTGCTCTGTCGGCCATGCCACGTAGCCAAGGGCAAGGAAGACCGCCCAGAGCCGGCTCACGGTTACTATCGGTACTGGTACTACGGATGCCGCTGCGCCGAGTGCAAGGCTGACAACGCCGAGAAGAGTAGGCGCCAGCGGGAACGTGCGGCTGGCGCACGAGCGACCCAATGATCATCGGCGCTCGATCGCCTCACGGTACATGTCGTGAGCTGCATCCTCGGTGCTGAGCAGGACCGCCGAGCGGGTCTGGATCCTGAGGGCCTGATCGGCGCTGGTCATCTCGGCGAGGCGGCGCTAAGCATCAGTCGCCGCCCCTGGTTTCCCGGCCCGCTCGGCGGCCTCTATCTCCTCGGCCAGGGCCCTGTTCGTGAAGCCGAGCTCGAACAGGTCCTCGCTTGCCGCCGGGGCCGCGGTCAGTGCCTCGCGGTACTGGCCGGGACCGTTGTTCGGCACCTCGCCCGACCACTGCGCGGCGCTCAGCAGGGTGGCTGTTCTCGGTCCTGACGCTGGCAGTTCTTATCGCGCTCCTGCCACACCTGTGACCGCGTGAAAGACGATCTGGGCGGCTAGCGCAGCAGGTCGGCACCCCAGGTGCGGGCCCGTTCCAGTTCACCGGCCCGCAGCGGGCCCTCCACATCTTCCACGATGAAGCCGGCCGGCGCGGTCACCAGTTCGTATCCACGGTGGCGGAGCCGCCGCGCGATCGCCTTCGCGGCGCCCCCCGCCATGCGGACCTCGCCGCGGGTGTCGAACGCCGCCCCGAGGCTGCCGATCGCCGCCCGGGGCAGATCATGGAACCATTCCCGGATTCCGGGCCCGGCGGCGCCTGGCTCCACGGGGTGGCCGGGCGCCATGGCCGGGACCCGCTGCTCGGCCTTGAGGCCCATCTTGCGGGTGACCGCGGAGGTCATCCCGTGAGCGTGGGTCGGGCCGCCGACGATCAGCAGGTCGGCGCCGAGCGCGGCGTCCCGGTGCGCCTCGGCCGCCCGCAGGCAGGACACCTGCGCGTGCGGCATTGCGGAGCGGATGCCGTCCTGAATGGCTCCGGCCACCTCATGGGTGTTGCCGAACAAGCTCTCGTACACGATGACGATGCGCACCGGGCGACCTCCTGGACCTTGCTCCTGAAGTGCACTTCCGCATCCAGCCTGGCCAGGGGTGGCCCGGCAGGTCAGGGGCGTTGGTCCCGGCGGAGGTCACCCCCGGCTGGCCCGGGAAACGCGCGATGGCCGGCGGGATTATCCCGCCGGCCATCGCTGCATCCATACCTGCTAGTCGACCTCGACCGCTTCCCGGGCCACCGGGTCCCCGGCGGGGCTGGCCAGCTGCGTCTGGGCCCCCCCCAGGTCGGCACGTGTCACCCGGATGGCGGCGAGCACCACGACCAGGGCAATCACCATGATCCCGGCCGACACCTCGAACCCGCGGGAGAACCCGACCGCCAGCGCGTGATGGTAGATCGCCAGGGTGGCCGCCTTCGCCTCGGAGGTGGAGACGTGCACCGGGTGGCCGGCCTTGGCGGCCGTCGCCGCGGCCGCCTTCGCGGCCTCGGCCGAGTGCCGCGCGGTGTTGGCCACCACGGTCCAGGCCACGGTGCCGAGCAGGGCCAGCCCGATGGAGCCGCCGACCTGCTGGCCGACGTTAGGCAGGCTGGCCGCCAGGCCGGCGTCCCGGTCCGGGACCTTCGACAGGGCGATCAGGGTCACGGGCATGAACAGCATGCCCAGCCCGGCCGCGGTGACGATCAGCGGGCCGAGCAGCCCCCCGGCATAGGTGCTGTGCTCGCTGATCCGCGACAGCCAGAACATCCCGCCCGAGGCGATCGCCGACCCGGCGATCAGCAGCGGCCGGGCGCCGATCCGGGGCACCAGCTGGGCACTGACCCCGGCCATCACCATGATGGTGCCCACCATCGGCAGGAAGATGATGCCGGTCTTGAGGGCGCTGTATCCCCAGACTGTCTGCACGAAGATGGTCAGGAAGAAGAACATCCCGAACATCGCGGTGCCGATGCACAGCATGATCAGGTTGGCCGCCGACCGGTTCCGGTTGCGGAAGATCCGCAACGGCATCAGCGCGTGCGGGCTGCGCGACTCGATGATGACGAACGACACCAGCAGCACGACCGCGGCCGTGAGTGAGGCGATGACCTTGGTGTCGCCCCAGTGCGAGACGCCGTTCGGGGTGGTGGCTGCGCTGGTCAGGCCGTAGACCAGGGCGGCCAGGCCCAGCGTGCTGGTGATGGCGCCCGGCAGGTCGAACCGGCCCGGCCGCCGCTCCGACTCGGCGAAAGCCCGCGGTGCGAGGATCGCGACCACGGCGCCGATCGGGACGTTGACGAACAGCACCCAGCGCCAGGACAGGTAGGTGGTGAGCAGGCCGCCGGCGATCAGGCCGACCGCGGCGCCGCCGATGCTCATTGCGGCGTAGACGCCCATCGCACGGTTGCGCGGGGGCCCCTCCGGGAAGGTGGTGGTGACCAGGGACAGGGCCGTCGGGGCAATGATGGCGCCCCCGACCCCCTGTGCGGCGCGGGCCGCCAGCAGCCAGGCCTGGGTGGTGGCGAAGCCGCCGAGCAGGGACGCCACCGAGAACAGGATGATCCCCGCGATGAACACGCGCCGCCGGCCGAGGATATCCCCGGCCCGGCCGCCCAGCAGCAGCAAGCCGCCGAAGGTCAGCGCGTAGGCGTTGACGACCCACTCCAGGCCGGTCCCGGAGAACCCGAGGGCCTGCTGGACGTGGGGCAGCGCAACGTTCACGATCGTCGCGTCGAGCACCACCATCAGCTGCGCGGTGGCGATGACCACCAGGGCCAGGCCGAGATGTCGTTGAACAGGGCCGGCGGCCGCGCCACGTGCGGTGGCGCCCCCGGCCGCGGGCTGTGTGGAGCTCATGCCGTCTCCTTGTCAGGGCATAGTGAACCGAGGCCGCGGCGGCTCCGCCGCGTGCTACGTATGGGGGACGAAGAGAGAGGCCACCACTCATCGGCGTGCGCTCCGGCCGCTACGTCGGGGCCGGGGATCAGGTCGGTGCGGCGTGTCAGCCGACCGGGGGAGTGGCAGCAGCTGCCAGGAGGTTGGTCACCTCCTCGACCGCGCAGTCGGCGGCGGGAGTGGCGCTCAGTGGCGGCGCCATCTTGTGAACGAGGGAGATCAGGGTGGCGCGCTCCTCGCTGGTGAGCGCCTGGCGCCACGGTGAGCGGTCCAGCATCGCCTGCTCCATCTGCTGCTTCATCTCCAGGCCCGCGCTGGTCAGGACGAGGCGCTTGACCCGCCGGTCAGCCGGGTCGCTTTCCCGGACGGCCAGCCCCCGCTTTTCCAGCATGTCCGCGATGCTCGTCACGAACGACGGGTCGCAGTGCATCCGCTGGCCCAGTTCCTTCATGGCGAGCGGGCCGTCGATCAGGTGCAGCGCCTTGATGAAGAAGGCGGGGACCCCGAACTCCTTGGCCAGCCGTTCTCCCTCGGCCAGCAGCCGGGTGAGCAGCCCGGCCAGGGCGTCCAGGAAGTCCAGGTCAAGCTGGTTCTCATCGGGACGCTGAGTCACGGTGTCTCCTGCCTCCCCCGGACGTTCCTGGCGGCAACCCCTGAGCCGCTCAATAGTTGAGTAGCTCAAACATAGACGGATTACTTGAGTAGGTCAAATTCTTAAATCTCCGCAACGAAGATCGAGCTGGCAGCCGGTCACCTCGCACAACCGGAGCGTGATGTTTGGCGTCTGTTTAAGTATCGGGGCAGCTCGTTGCGCCCGGGTGGCGAGCCTGCCGGGATGTGGCGAGAGCGAAGTGGCGGGGAACTGGGGGCATTCATGGGCAGCGAAGTCCAGCCGTACGACGACGAGGCGGGCTTGCGCCCCTGGGCCGGGGACGATCCAGAGTGGCTGCCGCCGGACCCGGAGGCCGGGCCGGGGCGGCGCCGCTTCCTTACGCTGGCCGGGACCGCGGCCGGAGCCGTCCCGCTGGCCGGGATGCTGGGCCACGGCCACCGCACGGCCGCGTCACCGCAGGCCGGCCCGGGGACCAGGGACTGGGAGGCGCTCCGCCGCGCCCTGTCCACGCACAAGCTGATCCGCCCGGGGATGCGGGTCTACCCGACCGCGAAGGAACTCTTCGACCCGCGGTTCGACTACAAGCACCCCGCCGGCATCGCCTACTGTGCCAGTCCCCGCGACGTAAGTGCCTGCCTGGCCTTCGTCCGCAAGTTCGGGCTGCCGGTCGCGGCCCGGTCGGGCGGGCACAGCTACGCGGGCTGGTCCAGCACGCCCGGCACGACCGGCCTCATGGTGGACGTGACCGCGATGAACTCGTTCCAGGTCGGGAGAGGGCGGACGGTCCGGGTCGGCACCGGGCTGCACCTCATCGACCTGTACAACCGGCTCGCCGCCCACGGCCTGGCCGTGCCCGGCGGGTCATGCCCCACGGTCGGGGTCGCGGGGCTCACCCTCGGCGGCGGGGTCGGGGTGCTGGGCCGGGCGTACGGGCTCACCAGCGACGCGCTGGAGTCGGTGCAGATCGTGACCGCCGATGGCACGGTCCGCACCTGCAACTCGTCCAGCCACAGCGACCTGTACTGGGCCTGCCGGGGCGGGGGTGGCGGCAACTTCGGCATCGCCACCGCGTTCACGTTCCGCACCCACCGCCTGTCCCGGCTGGTGCTGTTCTTCCTGTCCTGGCCGTGGTCACAGGCGGCCCGGGTGGTCGAAGGCTGGCAGTCGTGGGCTCCCTACCAGCCTGACGACCTGTGGTCCAACCTGCACATGACCGCGTCCCCGCACGGCGGCACGCCGGTCATCCAGGTCGGCGGGACCTACCTGGGCAGCGTGTCGGCGTGCCAGGCGCTGCTGCGCCGCCTCTACGCCCGGGTCGGCTCCTCGCCGTCCGGGCAGCCGTTCGAGAGTTCCTACCAGGCCGCGATGATGCTCGAGGCGGGCTGCCGGAAGCTGACCGTGTCCGAATGCCACCTGCCGAGCCAGACGCCCAACGGCAAGCTGATCCGCGTCCCGTCCTACGCCAAGTCCGACTTCTTCACCCGGCAGATTCCGCCGGCGGGCATCCGGGCCCTGGTGGCCGGTATCGAGCGGATGCGCGCGGTGCGCGGCGCCGCGGGCGGTGTCGGCGCGATCGCCTTCGACGCGTTCGGCGGCGCACTCAACCGGCCGAGCGCGTCCTCGACCGCGTTCGTGCACCGCGACTCGCTGTTCCTGGCCCAGTACTCGACCGGCTGGAACGAGGGCGCCTCGGCGGCCGGGGTGGCCCGCCAGCACGCCTGGCTACGGTCCTACTACGCGTCGATGCGGCCGTGGGCCAGCGGGCAGTGCTACCAGAACTACGTGGACCCGGACCTGAAGAACTGGCGGCAGGCGTACTACGGCGCGAACTACGCGCGGCTGGCCCGGATCAAGAAGACCTACGACCCGAACCAGGTGTTCAAGTTCCCGCAGGGGATCACGCCGGCCTGACGAGTGTCCCGGGCCGCGTCACCGTCCCCGGCCGTGGATCCAGAGATGGATCGCCACGTAGACGGCGACCCCGATCAGCAGGATCGCTCCCCGGGCCTTCCACGCCTGTCTCCCGGCCGCGTCCGCCAGCACCCGGGCCGACCTGGCGGAACCCTCCGCGCGCCGCCACCGGGCCCAGTAGTACCCGAGCATCAAGGCGACGACGACGGCCACCACAGCCGCGGTCTGTGTCATGGTCCTAAGTTTGCTACCTTTCCGCGTGTTCCACTGGCAACGACGGGCCGCAGAGTCAAAAAGCGCGCCTGGCGCCCCGGCCACCCTGGGAGAACCCGGGCTTTTCTCCCGGCCCGGATTCTCCCAGGGGCTGACGGAAGCGCCAAGCCGTCCGGCCTGCTCAGCTCTGGCTCGACGCGGCCCAGATGTTGATCCCGGCTTCCACCGCGTGCCGGTCGATCGCGGCCACTTCCTCGGAGGTGAACGACGACCTGCCCGCGGCGGCGAGATTTTCCTCGAGTTGCGCGACGCTGCTCGCCCCGACCAGCGCCGAGGTGACCCGGTCGTCGCGCAGCGTCCAGCTGATGGCCATCTGCGCCAGGGACTGGCCGCGCGCGCCGGCGATCTCGTTGAGGGCGCGGATGTGGGCCAGGTTCTGCTCGGTGATCTGATCACGGCTGAGTGAGCCATTGCGCGACGCCCGGGAATCGTCCGGCACGCCATTCAGGTACTTGGTGGTCAGCAGCCCCTGGGCCAGGGGTGAGAAAGCGATGCAGCCGATCCCTTCGTCGCCGAGCGTGTCCAGCAGTTCCTCTTCTATCCAGCGGTTGAGCATGGAGTAGGAAGGCTGGTGAATGAGCAGGGGCACGCCGAGCTCGCGCAGGATCGCGGCAGCCTCCCGCGTCCGCTCCGCGGAGTAGGAGGAGATTCCGGCGTACAGGGCCCGGCCTGAGGTGACCGCGGTGGCCAGCGCGGCCATGGTCTCCTCGAGCGGGGTGTCCGGATCGGCGCGATGGCTGTAGAAGATGTCCACGTACTCCAGGCCCATCCGGCCTAGCGACTGGTCCAGGCTGGCCAGCAGGTACTTGCGGGATCCGCGGTCGCCGTACGGGCCGGGCCACATGTCGTAGCCGGCCTTGGTCGAGATGATGAGCTCGTCCCGGTACGGCCGCAGGTCCTCGCGGAGGATCCGGCCGAAGTTGATCTCGGCGGAGCCGTACGGCGCGCCGTAGTCGCCTAGTAGCGGGGATCCGGCAGGCGCTATGCCGCCGTAGTTGTTCGCGAGATCGAAGTGGGTAACGCCCAGGTCAAAGGCCCGGCGAAGGATCGCGCGCTGGATCGTCAGGGGTCGGTCATCACCAAAGTTCTGCCAGAGGCCGAGGGAGATGGCGGGCAGCTCGATACCGCTCCGCCCGCAGCGGCGGTAGGGGGTCTGCTCATACCGGTCAGGGGCGGCGACATAAGTCATGGCGACGATTCTTGCACTTCCTGTCGTCTTAGCGGCTGAACCTGTAGACGACGAGCTGGAGCCCGTCACCGACCAGGAGGCGGCCAGGCTCCGGACGCTGGAGCTGGAGCTGGTCGATGACGCTGAAGAATGGCTGGCGATCGTGCCCACGGGGGGGCCTGTAGTCGGCTTACGCCGACTGCATCACAACGGGCTGACAGTGGCACTCAGGGCACTGGCCCGGCGCAGCATATCGCTCAGGCTGCCGAGGTAGATCACGGCGTAGAGGCCGGGTCTGTCGATGATCGGGTAGCCCGCCTCACCAGACTGCCGGGAGCGGCTCAAGCGCCCGGGCCGGAGTGGGCAGTGTGGTGAACCGGCCGTTGTCGAGCCTTCCGAGGACCGTACCGCTGGCCCGGACGGTCTCGACACCCATCGGCACATGACGCCCTGACGGGTCGGCTGACTGCAGGTCGCCCTGGACCAGGAAATTGCCGTGCCCAGGCCCACGGTAGAGCGTCCGCTGCCGCTGGCCGATGGCCCGCTGCGTATCACTTCCCCATGCTGGTTATACCGTCCGGTGTACTGCACAAGGCCGTGTAGATAGCGATCAGAACAGCAACTTCGCGGGCGGGAAGTCGCGGGGCAGCTCCCGCGTCGTCCCCCGGTTCACGCCCGCCGCGGAGTGATCAGCCCGGGCTGCGGT
>DATCFY010000053.1:0-5146 GCA_036509255.1 Streptosporangiaceae bacterium | reverse complement strand
GTGGTACCGCGGGGCCGCCGCCGGCGCGCCTCGTCCCTCCAGCGAAGCCGCGCGACCGGGCGGACGGCCAGCCCGCGAGCGCTCCGCAGGAGGACCACCGCTCATGGCGCCCAGAGACGACGCGCACGCAGGCGACACCGCACAGCCAGGCGACACAGCACAGGCGGGCAGCCCGCGCTATTTCCCGGACCTGCCCCCGGCCATCGACCTGCCCGCCATGGAGCATGAGGTCCTGGCCCGCTGGCAGGACGGCCAGTTCTTCGAGCGTTCGCTGGAGGCCACCGAGGGCCGGCCCCTCTGGACCTTCTACGAGGGGCCGCCGACCACCAACGGCATGCCCGGGGTGCATCACATCGAGGCCCGGGTGTTCAAGGACGTCTTCCCCCGCTTCAAGACCATGCAGGGATTCCACGTCCCGCGCCAGGCCGGCTGGGACTGCCACGGGCTCCCCGTCGAGGTGGCCGTGGAGCGCGAGCTCGGGCTGTCCGGCAAGAAAGCGATCGAGAGCTACGGGATCGCGGAATTCAACGCCCGGTGCCGCGAGTCGGCGCAGCGGCACGTGGACGCCTTCGAGGAGCTCACTGTCCGGCTGGGCTACTGGGTAGACCTCCCGCACGCCTACCGGACCATGGACACCAGCTACATCGAGTCGGTGTGGTGGTCCCTGAAGGAGATCTTCACCAAGGGCCTGCTGGTCAAGGACTTCCGGATCAGCCCGTACTGCCCGCGGTGCGAGACGCCCCTGTCGGACCACGAGATGGGCCAGCCCGATGTGTACCGCCAGGTCACCGACCCGGCGGTGACTGTCCGGTTCCCGCTGGCCAGCCTGCCGGATGGGGCCAACCCGCTGCTGACCGGGGCGGACCTGCTGGTGTGGACCACCACCCCGTGGACCCTGGTCTCCAACACTGCGGTGGCGGTCCACCCCGGCGAGAACTACGCGATCGCCCGCAAGCCCGGTGACGGCGACACGGTGGTGGTGGCCGAGAAGCTGGTCCCCCGGGTCCTCGGGGAAGGCTGGCACGTGGTGGCCACGGTGCCCGGCGCGGCCCTGGTCGGCGCCACCTACCGGCCGCCGTTCAGCCTGGTCGACATCACGGGCGCGCACCGGGTCGTGCCCGGCGACTTCGTCACCACCGAGGACGGCACCGGCCTGGTGCACCTGGCCCCGGCCTTCGGGGCCGACGACATGGAGACCGGCCGGGCGCACGGCCTGCCGGTGGTGAACCCGGTCCGCCCGGACGGCCGGTTCGAGGAATGGATCCCGCTGGTCGGCGGCATGTTCTTCAAGGACGCGGACGAGCCGCTGGTCCGCGACCTGACCGAGCGGGGCCTGCTGTTCCGGGTCGAGCAGTACGAGCACAGCTACCCGCACTGCTGGCGGTGCCACACGCCCCTGCTGTACTACGCGCTGCCGTCCTGGTACATCCGGACCACCCAGGTCAAGGACCTGATGCTCGCCGAGAACGAGCGGACCAACTGGCAGCCGCCGACCATCAAGCACGGCCGGTACGGCGAGTGGCTGCGCAACAACGTGGACTGGGCGCTGTCCCGGACCCGCTACTGGGGCACGCCGCTGCCCATCTGGGAGTGCGGCGAGCAGCACCTCACCTGTGCCGGGTCGCTCGCCGAGCTCAGCGAGCTGGCCGGGCGGGACCTGTCCGGGCTGGACCCGCACCGCCCGTACGTGGACGAGGTCACGCTGACCTGCCCGGAGTGCGGCGGCGAAGCCCAGCGGGTGCCGGAAGTGATCGACGCCTGGTACGACTCCGGGTCGATGCCGTTCGCCCGCCTCGCCGCGCCCTGGCAGAACGCCGAGGAGTTCCGGCAGACGTACCCGGCGCAGTTCATCTGCGAGGCGATCGACCAGACCCGCGGCTGGTTCTACTCGCTGATGGCGGTGGGCTGCCTGGTCTTCGGCCGGAACGCCTACGAGAACGTGGTCTGCCTTGGCCTGGTGGTGGACGAGCGCGGCCGCAAGATGAGCAAGCACCTGGGCAACGTGCTCGAGCCGCTGCCGCTGATGGAGGCGCATGGGGCCGACGCGACCCGCTGGTTCTTCGCGGCCTCGGGCTCCCCCTGGTCCACCCGCCGGATCGGCGATGCCGCACTGGACGAGATCGTCCGCAAGGTGCTCCTCACCTACTGGAACACGGTGTCGTTCCTGGTGCTGTACGCCAACGCGGCCGCGGCCCAGGGCCAGGCGTGGGGACCGGCGCAGGCCGCGGAGGCCCCGGCCGCCGCGGACCGGCCGCTGCTGGACCGCTGGCTGCTCAGCGAACTCCATGCCACGGCTGATGAGGTGACGGCCTGCCTGGAGGGTTTCGACACCGCGGCCGCAGGCCGCCGGCTGGCCACGTTCATCGACGACCTGTCGAACTGGTACGTGCGCCGCTCCCGGCGGCGGTTCTGGGAAGGGCCGGGCACGCCGGACGCGGCGTCGGCGTTCGCCACCCTGTACGAGAGCCTGCACGTGCTGACCCGGCTGATGGCGCCGCTCACCCCGTTCCTGGCCGACCACGTCTGGACCGTGCTGCGCGGCCCGGACGACCCGGAGTCCGTGCACCTGGCCAGCTGGCCCGCCGTGGACCAGGCGCTCATCGACTCCCAGCTGTCCACGCAGATGGCGCAGACCAGGCGGCTGGTGGAACTAGGGCGATCGGCCCGCGCCGCCGCCTCCGTCCCGGTCCGCCAGCCGCTGCCCCGTGCCGTGGTGAGCGCGGCCGGGTTCGCCGAGCTGGCTCCCGGGCTCCGCGCCGAGGTGGCGCACGAGCTGAACGTCCGTGCGCTGGAGCCGATGGCCGCCGTCGGGGAAGACCTCGTCGATCACGTGGTGAAGCCGAACTTCCGCACCCTGGGCCGCCGGTTCGGGAAGGGGACCAAGGCGGTCGCGGCGGCGATCATCGCGGCCGAGCCGGCGGCCCTGGCTGCCGAGCTGAGGTCAGCGGGCAAGGTCTCGGTCGAGGTGGACGGCAGCCCGGTCGCCCTCGGCCCGGATGACGTGATCGTGACCCAGACCCCGCGGACGGGCTGGACCGTCGCGTCTGAGGGCGGCGAGACCGTCGGCATCGAGGTGTACATCACCCCGGAACTGCGCCGTGAAGGGCTGGCCCGCGAGGTCATCAGGCTGATCCAGGACGCCCGCAAGTCCGACGGGCTGCACGTGAGTGACCGGATCACCGTGCACTGGGAAGCCAGCGACCCGGACCTGGCCGCCGCGCTGACCGAGCACGGGCAGCTGATCGCGAATGAGGTGCTGGCCGATCAGTTCGGTCCCGCGACTCCCGCGGACACGGACCCGGCCGGGGGCGCGCACCAGCACGCCGAGCCGGATCTGGGCCTGACCTTCTGGCTGGCCCGGGCCTGACCAGTCACCGCCGGCGTCCCCCGCGCACCCGGGCCGGGGACGCCGGCCGGCCTGGTTAGGCTTCGAGCTGATCGGGCTGGCAGGCGCGGCAGGCCGCGAACTTGGCCTCCTCGGCTTCCTGCCTGGTCATGATCTCCAGGTCACCGGCGCTCAGGAACCTGATGAGGATGCATTCGCTGCGGTGATAGCGGGCTACTCCGGGCACCACGGTCACCTCGATCCGCCCCGGTGCGGGCTTCTCCGCCGGACTGCCGGCGGCGGGTTCCCCAGCCGCGGACTCCTCAGCCACAGGCTCCTTAACTGCCGGTTCCTCGGCTTGCGGGACATCCACGGCGGGTTCCCGGGATGCGGGCCCTGGCCCGGCCGGGGCCTTGGCCGGAGCCTCGTGACCGACCGGGGCGGCGACCGCGGCCGTCGCGGGCTCCGGCTCTTCAGCTTCGGGCTCTGCAGCCTTGGTTTCCGCAGCCTTGGGCTCCGCAGCCTTGGGCTCTGCAGCCTTGGGCTCTGCAGCCTTGGTTTCCGCAGCCTCCTGCTTCCCGGCCGCAGGCTGGCCAGCGGCAGCCTCGGTGGTGCGTTCGCTGGCCGGGGGCGCGGAGACCGCGCTGTCCGGCACGGGCCGCGCGGGGGCGGCGTCCCCGACCGAGATGATCCACCGGGGCCGCTCGTCCCAGGTATCCCGCTTCGCGGGCGCGGTCTCCGGGGCCTGCTCAGCGACCTCGTCGTCCAGAGACTGCGGGGGAGCTTCATCAGCGGCCCGGGCGGGTCCGGCGGGCGCCGCGGACTCGGGCGGGCCAGTCTCCTGGTCCGGGCCGTCCACGTCCTGGCCGGCCCCATCGGAGCCGTCCGCGCCGGTCGTGGTCCGCTCCGGACGGGCCGGTGACCCCGCGAAGGCTGCAGCGGGCGGTGGCCAAGCCTCATCCGGGGTTTCAGGTGGCTGCCAGCCTGCCCCCCGGCCCCATATCCAGGCGCTGCTCCCCGCGGGAGGCGCGCCCGGCGGGGCGGCTTCCTCGGGCGCGTCCGCAGGTTCACGCAGAACCGGGATCTCGGTAGCGGGCCAGCTCAGCGCGCCCGTGTCGCGCTTGCCCGCGGATCCGAGTTCCTCGTCGACCCGCTCCCACAGGTCGTCACCCCGCCCCGGGACGGCGAACTCCGCCTGGGGAGCCACCACCTCGGCGGGGGGAGCGGACGAACGCCCGGCGGCCGCCCTGCGCCGGGAGCGCCGCTCTTCACGTGCGGGGGTGCCCCGGGCCTGGGCCCCAGTCTGGGCACTCGCAGTCTGGGCGCCCGTGACCTGGGCGCCAGTGGCCTGAGCGCTGGCCAGTACCGGGGCACTGACCTGCACCTGCGGCTCTGACCAGGACGCCTGCATCCCGGACGGCCGGGGCTCACGCCGGCCGAATATCTCCGACCAGTGCGACAGGACCCCGACCGCCAGGAGCAGCGCCGCGACCGCACAGACGCCGATGGAGACGTACACCATCAGCAAGCTGCTGGCGAGGACAGCGGCCACAAGCAGGCCGATCGCCAGGACCACCAGGAGAGCGCTGGTCTTGATCACGTGCGCTCTCCGCGGGCTGTGCGGGTCATGCTGCCAACCGAGAAGGAAACGCGCTTGGGCTGTCTAACCGCTACTGAGCTGGCTAACCGACTACCGGTGGTCGTGCGGTGAGCCATCCGACGGGTGGAACCCGCCGTGCGACACAGGCTCCGGCGCACCGGCGTAGGCGCTGGCGATGGACTGCTGGCCATTCCTGGCCTCCATGCGGGACATCCCCGAGG
>DATCFY010000052.1:0-5018 GCA_036509255.1 Streptosporangiaceae bacterium | reverse complement strand
ACCCTGGTCCAGGCGTCTCCGGGCTCGCCAGAGGCCATAGTCCCCTCGCCAGAGGCCATAGTCCCCCTGGCCCCCGGATCCCCCGCTCCGACGAACCGACACACAGGACCATGGTCCCTGGGTGGATCGGGACCATCAGGGTAATGCTCCATAAATGCTCGATATTGGGCCTGCGGGAACGTGTCCGAAACGTATGAGACGGCGTGATGGCAGGACACACCCAGCGGGGCCTTCGCATCGAGTCGGGGCGGGCCGGTCTGGACCCGGCAGCGAACTCGAACAGCTTCCCGTTCGCAGGCTGCGCCCCGTTCCGGCCGAAGTCGCGCCCTGCCGGCCTCCCGCCAGCAGCGCAGCGCCTAACAGGCTCATCCGCAGCAGCATCATGACGCCGCCGCGGCCGGCCCGGATCCCGGCCTCATCCCGGACGTGTGACGTGGATAAGGTTTCCGGCACCCACAGGCCGCTGGGTCATCTACCGGAGTGGTCCCGGCGGCAAGGATCACTCCGGCCCCTGGCCCGGCACTGGGTCCCGGCCTGGAGGCCGTGCATGTCATCGCGGCGTTCTCCCGGCCGGGTGAGCTGGTCGTCATCCCCGCCGCCGGGACCGGGGCGCTCCTGACCGCAGCCGCCGCAGCCGGCCGCCGGGTCCTGGGCCTGTTTGCCGGCCCGGCCGCCTGCCACGCGGCCGGGTTGCGCCTGGACTGGGACCTCGACCCGGCGGTGCGCCCGCTGGCACAGGCCCGGGCCGGCGGACCCGCCCTGCTGCTGGAAGCCGGCTGCCCGGAAGCGGAGCAGGCTGCCCTGGCCATCACCGGCCGCGGCGGCCCCGGCGGTGGCGTGCTGTACGCGGCGTGCGAGCGGGTGTTGCGGCCCGGCGGCGTCCTGGCCGTCCTCACCGCCAGCACGCCCCGCCCCGGCGGGCTGCGCGATGACCCGGGCGAGGTCATCGCCGCCGCCCGCGCCGCCGGGCTCATCTACGCCCAGCACATCGTCGCCCTGCATGCCGCCATCACCGGCGGCCAGCTCACCCCCGGCCCGCTGGGCGCCGCCCGCCCGGACGGGGCCGCCGGCCCCCCGGCCGTCTGCGCCTCCGTCCACAGCGACCTGCTCGTGTTCACCAAGCCCGGGACTCCCGCGAGTTCAGCCGGACTGAAGGGTTTTCAGCCGGAACCCGAGGGTCCGATGCGCTGATTGCCGTCGGCATCCGTGGGTTCCGGGCCTAGACGACGGATGGATCTCGCGAGGCCGTGCCAGGAGGCTGGCCGGAATCTTCTCACGGGCGGCGACAGCTTGGTGAACATGATCGGCTGCTGGCTGCCCTGCCCCGTCAGCTGCCCGCTCCCGCGCGAGGCGGCCCACGTGGCGGGTCGCCATGGGGATCTACCCAGTGACAGCCATCGAGCCGGGGCCGTGGCTGTCACCGGGGGTGAGCATTCGCTGGGCTTTGGCCGCGTGCGTTCAGCTTGCCGTTTAACCTGCGCGTTCGCGCCGTGCTTTGAGCGTGGGTTCCCTCTTGGTCGTTTTCCCCACGTCGTGGCGGGGTGCCGGGCGGCGGTTCTTCGAGCCGGGTGGGCGTCCGGGGCCGGGCTTGCCGGGTTTCGGTGCACTGGCCGGCTGGGCTGCTTTCGCGCGGATGTTCCTAAATCCCCGGCGGACGCGGGCCGGGGTCAGCCGGCCTGGCGGGGCGGGCCGCTCCCAGGGGTGGCGCAGGTCCGCAGCGAGCGGGCGGGCGAGGCGCAGCTGGGCGTGGCAGGTGATGATCAGCCAGGTCCACCGGTCCGCCGCCTCAGGGTCGCGGATTTTCGGGGCGGTCCAGCCGAGGACCTGCTTGAACAGGCGGAAGGTGTGCTCGAGATCGAAACGGCGCAAGAACGCCTGCCACAGCCGGTCCACGTCAGCGGGCGGGGCGCCGGTAACTGAGCACCACAGCCATACTGGCTTGGGGTTGCGGTCGCCGGGCAGGTGATCGACCTGCAGGCGGATCAGGGTTCCCTCGATGACTGGCAGCCCGCCGCCGTGATCCAGCCAGGCGGAGCGGTGGGTGAGCCGCGGGTGCAGCCGGTCCCAGGCCTGCGCCACGGCGGTGCCGTACCGGGAGGTCACTGTCGTCGTGGTAACCGCCGGGCCGGGCCAGGTGGCAGGATCAGCGAGAGCGAACTCCCGGCCGTGGCGGCGGGGCCGGCCCTGCGCCCCAGGCTGCCGCGGCGGCACGGGAAAGTGCAGCACCCGGTCTGAGCGCAGCCGGCCCAGTACCTCCACGGGCAGGTCCGCGAGCCGGTAAGCCAGGCGCATGGGGTCATACCCGGCATCGAAGATCACCAGGACGGGCGGGTCACCCTCGCTCCAGTGCCCGGCCTCGATCAGCCGGGCGATAACGTCGCGGACCTGGGCTGCGGTCACCTCCGCCTCGTCATCACCGGGACCCAGGCGCACCGCGCCGGGCACCGCGGTCCAGGACGTGCGGCCCGGCTCCAGCGCGGCGATCACCGAGTAGGGCCAGCCCGGGATCATCTGCGCCTGGCCCTTCCCCCGCCCGTAAACATGGCAGAACAACCGCTCCGGGCTGGTCACCGCCCCCGGCCGCAGCCAGTTACTCACGTCCACGGCCAGCATCAGCCGCCCATCCGCCGCCCGCGGTAACGGCAGCCCCGCCACAGATCGCCGCAGCCGGGCGATATCGATCCGGCCGTGGTTCACCGCGTCATACAACGCGCCGTGACCACGGCGGTGCTCCAGGGCAAGTGACAGCCCCGCCAGGTTCCTGACCGGACTGCCAGCACACAGCACCGCATCAGCCAGCTCAGACAACTCATCAGCGCGGGCGGTCAGGCAGGCATGGAACTCCCGGCGGAACCGCGACAGCACGGCGGCTGGCCCGGCACCGGCATCCTCTGGCAAGCTGTCCATCACGGCCTTCGTTCGTGATCTTTGTCCCTTTGGCGAGAACAAATGATCATGCGAAGGCCGTACTCACGCACCACGACACGCCGGGACCAACTGGCAGAGGTCTGCGAACCTCCCCAGGTCTCAGCCAGGCAGGTTAAACGACAAGTTTAGCGCCTGCCGAGTATGAGCGGTCGAAGATTTCACCAGCGGCCCGGTTTGGGGCACAGATCATCCAAATCTGTGCTTATGACCGACCTACCTCGCATCGGCCAAGCCCGGCGGTGTCGCGGTTCACATGTCGGCCAATTGAGACGAAGGTGGTGGCCTTGCGACGAACGATTCGACTCGCCTGGGCTATACCAATGACCGGGCCTTCCGGGCTACGCTGGCGGGGATCAGGTCGAGAAACGGTGCGGCTGCGGCCGCTACCTCGCCTGGCCCTGTACCCAGGTCGGCCACGACGCACCCCGCTGCTGCCGCTGCATGCAGCCCGCCGAGCAGTGCACCTGCGAGCCGACCGACCAGCCCGCCGACGCGGCCGATTGCGAATAGGCATGGCCGAGCGGGTCAGCCAAGCTGAGGCCCGCCGGTGCCTGGAGGCCGCACGATGGCACCGCCAGCAGCTCGCCCGGCTCGGCAGCCGCGCCACCGACGAGGAGCGGGAACGGGTCGGCCTGCTGGAGTGGTACTACTACGGCGACGCTCGCCGCGTCGGGTTACCCACGGGTCGCGGCTCATGCGCTGTCGGGGGAGGACCTGAGGCCCCGCTCGAACCCGTAGACGGCGGGCGTGAGCCCGTGCGCGGCGAGGTCGTCGGGGTTAGGGCCTTTCGGGTTGGTGCCTGGGGTTGGCGACCTCCAGGAGCACGTCGGCGTGGCAGGGCAGGTCGGGTGGGCACCAGCAGGTCAGCGTCTTGCCGGCGAGCTCGCGACGGGCGGCGTCGGCCAGCTCGGGATGCTGCGCGAGGTACTAGCAGTACAAGGCGACGGCGCCGGCCTGGCCGTGCTCGGCCACGCTGTAGGGGTTGCCCCCAGCGGGTCGGGTGGGGGACGGCGACGGCGCCAGGTGGTTTGCGCCAGCCCTTGGTGCGGCGGAGTTGGATACGGCGCGGGGTCATGGCGGTCGTCTCCTGGTGGTGATCCCTACCGGATGTCGATATCCCTTTCGGCCGCCGCCGCGAGCAGGATTGCCAGGCGCAGCGCCGCCTCTGGGGTAAGGTACAGGTTTCGCCGGCCAGCGTCGTAGCTGAGCTGGACGCCGTCGTAGGGGTCGCCCTTGAATCGGCCGACGACGATGATGCCATCTCCCTCGCTGTCCTCGGGACGCTGGTCTGTTAGCACGGTGCCAAGCTGCGTGTAGCCCTCTTCCATGTGCTGTACTTCCTTCTGGTGATCGTCGCGGCCCTGGCCTTGTGCTGGGGCCGCGCTGCGTTCGGGGGGCGAGCGGTCGGGTGGGCCTCCAGACGGCCACCACCTCGGGCCGCCCGGTCGTGCTGCGCGTGGAGGCGCACGGCGGCCACGGCCTCGGCTCGACCAGAGATCAGGAGAGCGCCCTGCTCGCCGACGAGCTGGCCTTCCTCCCGCACGCGTTCGGCCTGGACGATCCTGACCGACGCGAGGGTCCGAACGAATCCCCTGGCCAGCTACGGCCCGGTCCGCCCGGACACCTTCCCCGACTTCGCTGCCCAAGCCAGAGCCCAGAGCCCAGAGCACACTGCTGCCGCTGCTGCTCGTGCTGACGATCACGGAATTCGCGGCAGAGCCGCCGGTGTACCGCTCGGAATCGAGGGCGGGTCGGCGGACTTATGCGGGCGTTGCAGTTCCATCACCGGCTCATAGATAGCCGTAAGTCAGCGGCAGACGGGCTCGCAGCCCGTCCCGTCGGGTGTTCCGGGCTGCAGGCGGGCGCTCCATTTTTCCTCGATGTGGCCATAGCGCCAGATGAGCAGGGCGGCCAGCCAGGTGAGCAGGAACAGGGCGACGATGACGAAGCCGGCCGTGTTGAGGTTGAAGCGGGCCAGCACGCCCCACAACCCGCGGGTCTGGCGGAGCCCGCGGAACTCATACGGGAGCAGGGTGAGGGTCTCGATCCCGCCGATGAACAGGCAGATGGCCACGGACAGCCCGGTGATG
>DATCFY010000051.1:0-28839 GCA_036509255.1 Streptosporangiaceae bacterium | reverse complement strand
ACCGGGATCTGCCCGAACAACCTCGACGCGTTCGTACGCCAGCAGTACCGCTGGTGCGCCGGGAACGTCGGAATCGTGTGCTCGAAGCGGCTCTGGAAGGTCAAGATGAGCTTTCCGGCCCGGCTCACGTTCGTATCGGGGTTCTTCTACTACGTCTACACCGCTCTGCTGATCTTCTTCGGTCCGCTTCTCCCCGTCGTCATGCTGGTCTTCCTGCCGGACGCGATACGGCTGCGGAACTTCGTCATCCTGATTCCGGCTTTCGTCGTCGGGTCGGTCCTGTACCCGCTGTGGCATCGTGCGCCGTACGGGCCGACAGTCTGGCCGCTGGGCATCGCCCGGGGCTGGGCCCACGTGTTTTCCCTCTGGGATGGTGTGCGGGGCAAGTCAATCAGCTGGCATCCCACCCGCACTCCGGGAAGTTCGCTGCCCCGGTTCCGGATCGGGGTGACCTGGTGGAGCGGCGGCATGGCCGTGCTCTGGGTAGCCCTCGCCATCTGGCGCTCCGCCGCGGGTGGCTGGCAGCCCCTGGCTCTGCTGCTCTTCGGTCTGCTCAACCTCGCCGTCGTAAGCCGCGTCATCTTCCCTGGAAAGAAGACAGCATGAGATATCGCCTGCTGCTACTCCTCGCCGTAGTGGTGGCCTGCGTCTCGCTCGCGTCGACCGGCAGGCATCTGACGTTCCGTTACGACATCCCGCCGGCTCACGCGCACCTCCGGGCCGGCTCAGCCTCCTACCTGGGCGTCTTTGAGCGAGGGGTACCCCCAAATTATGAGCCGGTCGCAGACTTCGCCCATGCGGTGCAGAAGCAGCCGAACCTGGTCGGCTATTACAGCGGGTGGGTCCAGCCCTTCCCCTCATCATTCGCGCAGAAGCTCTACCGGCACCACATGATTATGTACATCCAGATTGATCCGGCCTACGCCTCCGTCTCCGATATCGCGGCAGGTATCGACGATCAGTACCTGAGCGCTTATGCAGACAGTGTCCGTTCTTTCGGGCACGCAGTTGTCATCGGCTTCGGGCACGAAATGAATGCTCCGTGGTACTCGTGGGGATACCATCAAGCCCGTTCCACGACATTCGTGGCCGCATGGCGGCACGTCGTCACCCTCTTCCGGCAGCAGGGCGCAGATAATGTCACCTGGCTGTGGACTGTCAACCAGGACACCCCTAAGACCGGGCCGGTAGCCTCTTGGTGGCCTGGGTCAGGATATGTAAACTGGGTTGGAATCGACGGGTACTACTTGTACTCAAGCGACAACTTCAATAGCGTCTTTGGGCGTACGATCAAACAGGTACGGAGGTTCACCGCGAAACCAATCCTGCTCTCCGAAGTCGCCGTGGCGCCTCAGGCGAATCGATCGGCCAAGATTGGCGACCTATTCCAGGGAATGACCGAATACAAGACTCTCGGTCTAGTGTGGTTCGACATAAACCAGGACAAAGGAGTCCTTAGCAGGGACTGGAGCATCGAAGGAAACCCACCCGCTGAAGCCGCATTCCAGCTAGGCGCGGACGAACTGAACTTGATCACTCCCCGTAATTGAGTGATACATACTCATCCGCGAAGATGCTCGCGGAGCGCATCGAGGATGGGAACCTGTCCCTTGACCACCATGTCCGAGGCCCGGCCGAGACTCATCCACTCCGCGCGGTCCAGCTCGGGGAACTCCCTGACCTGCCCTGATCCCCGTGGCCACTCCATAGCGAACGTGTTGCTCCGGAAGCCGGACAGGTCCAGGTCCCCTTCGACCGCGTAGGTCACGATGACCTTCCCGCCCGGCTGGCGCTGCTCCCCGAGGTTCGCCACGTCACCATGGGGGGCGGGTGAGCCTGTTTCCTCCTCGAACTCACGCCGCGCCGCGGCCAGCGGCTCCTCGCTGGCGTCGTACTCACCCTTGGGGATCGACCAGGCCCGGGCATCCTTCCTGGCCCAGAACGGGCCGCCCATGTGCCCGAGGAGTACCTCCAGCCCGTCCTCCCCGCTCCGCCGGTAGACCAGCAGGGCCGCGCTCCGCTTGGGCACCCCGCACCTCCTCCCCGCCCGCTACAGTTGGCTTCCGTGCGACTCGTCATCGCCCGGTGCAGCGTAGATTACGCGGGTCGGCTGTCGGCCCGGCTGGCCCCGGCCACCAGGCTCATCATGATCAAGGCGGACGGCTCCGTCCTGGTTCACTCCGACGGGGGCTCGTATAAGCCGCTGAACTGGATGTCCCCGCCCTGCCGGCTGGCTGAGGAACCGGGCCGGTGGGTAGTGACGGGCAAGTCGGGCGAGACACTGACTATCGCCATCGAGGAGATCATCAGCGACTCGTCCTTCGACCTGGGGATCGATCCCGGCCTGGTCAAGGACGGCGCCGAGTCGCACCTGCAGGAACTCCTGGCCGCGCAGATGCAGGTGCTCGGCGAGGGCTGGCGGCTGATCCGCCGCGAATACCCGACCGCGATCGGCCCGGTCGACCTGATGTGCCGCAACGCCGAGGGCGTCAGCGTGGCCATCGAGATCAAGCGCCGCGGCGAGATCGACGGAGTCGAGCAGCTCACGCGGTACCTGGAGCTGCTGAACCGCGATCCGCTGCTCGCCCCGGTCCGCGGGATCTTCGCCGCCCAGGAGATCAAGCCGCAGGCCCGGGTGCTCGCCGAGGACCGCGGCATCCGGTGCCTCATCCTCGACTACGACTCCCTGCGCGGCGCCGAGGACGGCACCCTGCGCCTGTTCTGAGCGTCTGCTAGGTCCCGCTGCCGGCCGGCCCATCGCCACCTGCGGTCAAACTGGGACGAAAGCCGTCTACCGGCCCCCGTCGGCCGGGCCTGGCCCACAATCTGGCTCGTGATGTCGCGCATCTGGGGACGTACGTTTTCCTGGCTGGCTACTATGGCCCGGTTATGGGTACTGATCAGGGACCTCCCCCTGACCTTCCCGCGCGCAGGCCAGGCCTGCCGTCGCGGAGCTCAGGGCTGCCGGCGCAGGACCCGGGCTTGCCGACGCGGAGCTCAGGCCTCTCGGCGCAAGGCTCAGGCCTCCCGGCGCAAGGCTCAGGGCTCCCGACGCGGGGCTCAGGCCTCCCCTCCGAGGGATCGGGCCTGCCTACGCGCGGCTCCGGCCTCCCGACGCGGGGCGGCGGGCAGCCGGCCCAGGGCTCGGGCCTGCCGACGCGCACCACCCGGTTCCGCCGGCCCGGGCGGCACCGCAGCCCGCACCAGCTGTCCGTGCCGTCGGACGCGCCGGCGCTGATTCTGGCAGCTCCCGGCCCGGCCACCGACGCCGGGATCGATATCGCCGCCGGCATCATCGATGTGGCCAGCCAATCCTGCCCGGGCGTGACGGTCCGGGCTGGCTTCCTCGAGGGCGAGGCGGAGAGTCTCAGCTCGGTGCTGGCCAGCTGCCCCCAGGTGGAGGGCCGGCCCGCGGCCGTCGTGGTCCCGATGCTCATCTGCCCGCAACCGGAGGTCGACGCGGCCATCGCAGCGGAGATCGCCGCCGCGGCGGTGCCGGTGCTGCCTACCGCGGCTCTCGGCGTCCATCCGATCCTGGCTGGCGCGCTGCACGCCCGGCTCGCCGAGGCGGGCCTGGCCCGCGGTGACCGGATGGGCCGGATCAGCATCGTCAGCAACGCCGCCGAAGGAGTCCTAGTCGTGGCTCTCGGCACCGACGCCATGTCCATCGCCGGCACCGGGGCCGTACTGCTGGCCGCGCGGCTGGCGCTCCCCGTCGCGGCTGCGTCGCTGAGCGACCCCAGCAGCATCCGGGACGCGGCGGGACGGCTGTTCGACGCCGGCGTAACCAGCCTTGCCCTCTCCCCCTGCGTCATCGGCCCGGAAACCGACCATCTCGACCTCGACGCGGTTGCCGAGGCGGCGGGCATGAAGGCCGCCCGGCCGCTGGGAGCCCAGCCGGCGGTCGGCCAGCTCGCGGCGATGCGCTACGGTGCCGCGCTCCAGGATCCGCAACTCGCGGGGATGTCCGGCTGAGCCCGGGCCTGGGTTAGCCGGACCGGGGTCAGCCCGGCCTGGGTCAGCCGCCGAGCACGGCCGCGTTGACCGCGCGGGCCTCGTCCGCCAGTTCCGGGACCTCCACCACGGTGACCCCGGACTCGAGCAGCAGCTCTGCACCGCCGCCCCGGGCGAACACCGGCGGCTCCAGCCACGCGATCACCACGCGGCGCAGGCCTGCCGCGATGATCAGCTCGGCGCAGGGCCGCGGGCGTGACGCACGGAACCGGCAGGGCTCGAGCGAGCTGTACAGCGTCGCCCCGGGCAGCCGCGGATCGCCGGCCTCCAGGGTGGCCAGAGCCCCCTCCTCCGCGTGGTCGTGCGGGTCACGCTGGCGCGAGAAGCCCATGGCGACGGTGCTGCCGTCGTCGGCGACGATCACGGCCCCCACGGAAAAGGCTGACGGCGAGGGCGGGCAGCACCGGGACAGCTCGATGGCCTCGCGCAGCCACTGCCGGTCCGCCGCAGTGGCGGCGGCCCCGGAGCCAGGCGGATGGTCAGTCACTGGCCGAAGCCTCCTCTCGCGCCGCGGGGCGGCCGCCGGCGTCCCCGGACGAGGAGGCGGCGTCCGCCTCGTAACGCAGCAGCACCACCTCGCCGACCGGCCGGACTTCGGCCAGATGCAGCGGATGGGCGGGGCCGGCCGGGTAGTGCGCAGGCCCCGCGAAGCGCGGCGCCGCCGGGTCCCCGACAAAGAAGGGGGCGATCACTAGCTGCAGCTCATCTACCAGGCCGCCGGTCAGGAACTGGGTGCCCAGGCTGGCCCCGCCCTCGACCATGAGCCGGCCCACCCCGCGGCCGGCCAGGTCAGCGAGGATCTCCGTGAGCTGCGGCGGATCACCCGCGTCGACGATCTCGGCCCGGCCGCCGACCTGATCGCTCAGCTTCGGCAGCGCCGGGCTCGCGGCGTACACGATGCGCCGCGCGGCCCGCGCCGGGACGGCCGGGGCATCGCTGTCTCCCGGGCCGCGGAAGAAACGGGCCTCCGGAGAGAGATCGCCGCTCACGGTGAGGGTGACCCCCGCGGGCTGCGGCGGCAGCCCGCGGGCGGTGCGCTCCGCCACGCGCCGCGCCGAGCGGACCAGCAGCCGGGGATCGTCGCGGCGGATGGTCCCGGCACCGACCAGGATCGCGTCCGCCGCCGCCCGCTCCGCGTCCACCCGGTCCAGATCGGCCGGGCCAGACAGCACCAGCCGGTCCTCGCCCGTCCCGTCGAGACAGCCGTCCAGCGACATCGCGCAGCTGAGCACGACGTAGGGACGTCCAGTCATGGATACCGCTCCGGTCTTAGCGATCTGGCCTGCCGTCTAACGCTACCTGGCCCGGCCTGGGCGATGATTTACTGGCACGCAAGGCCGAGACGGCCACAAAATTCGCGAATCGCCGGATTACCGGATCAACGCATTGTGATCAACGCACAGGCATCAACGCACAGGGCGACGGTGAGGACAAATGGGCACGTCGGTGTGGGAGCAGGGACCGGCCTGGGTCGCGGAGAATTTCGACTCACTGAACCCGGCCACCTCCGAGGTCATCGGTACCTACCCGGTGCACGGCCGCAGCGAAGTTGACGCGGTCGTGGAGCGGGCCCGTCAGGCGGCGTCGTGGTGGTCCGGGCTGACCTACCAGCAGCGCCGGACCCGCCTGCTGGCCTGGAAATCGCATATCACCCGGTACCTGGCCCGCCTCGCGGAACTCGTGCACAACGAGACGGGAAAGCCCCTGGCCGATGCCCAGCTGGAAATCCTGCTGGCCATCGTGCACATCGACTGGGCGGCCAGGCATGCCGGCCGGGTCCTCGGCCCGCGCCGCGTCCGGAGCGGGCTGATCGCCATCAATCACGCCTCGCGGCTCGAATACCAGCCGCTCGGCGTGATCGGCGTGATCGGGCCCTGGAACTACCCCGTCTTCACCCCGCTGGGGTCCATCGTCTACGCGCTCGCGGCGGGGAACGCGGTGGTGTTCAAGCCGAGCGAGCTGACGCCGGCGGTCGGGGGCTGGCTGGTGAGCTCGCTCGCCGAGGTGGTGCCCGAGCAGCCGGTGCTGCAGATGGTCACCGGAGGCGGGGAGACGGGCCAGGCGCTGGCGCTCAGCGCCGTGGACAAGATCGCCTTCACCGGATCAGCCGCGACGGCCAAGAAGGTGATGGCGGCCTGCGCGGAGAACCTGACCCCGCTGGTGGCCGAGTGCGGTGGCAAGGACGCGCTGCTGGTCGGGGCGGATGCTGACCTGGACGCCGCAGCCGACGCGGCCGCCTGGGGAGCACTGTCGAACGCCGGCCAGACCTGCGTCGGGGTGGAGCGGGTCTACGTGGTGGACGAGGTGTACCACACGTTCCTGGAGAAGCTCGCGGAGCGGGCGGCCACGGTGCGGCCTGGCGAGGACCGGGAGGCCGACTACGGCCCGATGACCATGCCCGGGCAGATCGAGATCATCGAACGGCACGTCGCTGACGCGCTGGCCCGGGGAGGCCGTCCGGTGGTCGGCGGGCTGGCCAGCATCCGGCGGCCGTATGTCGGGCCGGTCATCCTGGCCGACGTGCCGGAGGAGAGCCGGTCGGTCGGCGAGGAGACGTTCGGTCCCACGCTGACCGTGACCCGGGTCGGCGACCTGGACGAGGCCGTGCGGCTGGCGAACGCCAGCCGCTACGCGCTCGGCTCCGCCGTGTTCAGCAAGAACGCCAAGCGGGGACTCGCGATCGCCCGGGCCCTGCGCAGCGGGATGACCTCGATCAACTCCGTGATCACGTTCGCCAGCGTGCCCGCGCTGCCGTTCGGCGGGAGCGGGGACTCCGGTTTCGGCCGTATTCACGGCGAGGACGGCCTCCGCGAGTTCTCCCGGGCCAAGTCGATCACCCGCCAGCGGATGCGGCCGCTGGCCGATCTGACCACGCTCCGGCGCAGCGACAAGGACCTGAACCGGGTGCTCCGGCTGATCACCCTGGTGCACGGCCGGCGCTACCGCTGACGGTCAGCCAGGCGGGAGATCCGCCTGGGACGCGGCCGGTCAGTGCATCCCGAGCACGCCGCTGCCGGACGTGAGCGCGGGGTCCATCGCGTCCAGGGGCGCCCGGCCGCAGATCAGGTCGGCCGCCCGCTCCGCGATGGCGATCACCGGGGCGTTCGTGTTACCGCGCGGGAGCGCGGGAATCACGGACGCGTCCACCACCCGCAGCCCCTCGACCCCCCTGACCCGCAGTTCGGGGTCGACCACGCTGGTCAGCCTGCTGGCCGCCAGGCGGGAGTCGCCGCCCATCGCGCACGTCCCGACCGGGTGGTAGAGCGTCCCAAGGTCATGCCGGATGAACTCGCGCAGCTCGTCGTCGGTCCGCACGGCCGGGCCGGGGGCCATCTCCACCGTGCAGTACTTGGCCAGCGGGCCGGCGGCGGCGAATTCGCGCGCCATCCGCAGCCCGCTCAGCAGCGGCTCCATGTCCTCGCTGGCGTAGAGGTAGCCCGGGTCGATGGCGGGCTTGTGCCGGGGGTCGTCACTGCGCAGCCGGACCACCCCGCGGCTGGCCACCGCGACCAGGGTGATCAGGATCGAGATCGCCCGGGTGGACGGGTCGGCCAGCCCTTGCCGCTGGAACGGCACCGGCAGCACGTGCCACTGCAGGTCGGGGGCAGGCAGCGACGGCATCGTCCGGGTGAACCCGCCCGCCTCGGCGATGTTGGAGGTGAGCGGGCCCGAGTGCAGGTACTTCCAGCGGCCCAGGTGCGTGGGGCCGGCCTGCTCCCACAGGCCGGTGGCGCGGGGGGTGTGCCACATGGCGGTGACCACCGGGTGGTCGGAGAGGTTGGCACCCACCCCCGGGCTGTCCGTGACCACCCGGATCCCCTGCTCGATGAGCTGCTCGGCGGGGCCGATCCCGGACAGCAGCAGCAGATGCGGGCTGCCGATGGCCCCGGCCGACAGGATGACCTCGCCCTCTGCCCTTGCCACTTCTTCCGCACCACGGCGAAGATAACGAACCCCGGTAGCGCGGCCGCCCTCGACGATCACGCCGGTGACCAGCGCATCCGTGTGCACCGTCAGGTTGGGCCGGGAGGCGGCGGGGTGCAGGTAAGCGTCCGCGGCCGACCAGCGCCGTCCAGCACGCTGGGTGACCTGATAGAAGCCGGTGCCGTCCTGGGCCTCTCCGTTGAAGTCCTCGTTGGCGGGCTGCCCGCACTCCCGGGAGGCGGCCACGAACGCCCGGGTCAGCGGGGACTTGTGCTTGAGATCGGTGACGCTGAGCGGGCCGGCGATGCCGTGGTAGGAGGAGGAGCCGCGGGAGTTGTCTTCCGCGCGGAGGAAATACGGGAGGAGGTCCGCATAGCCCCATCCGGTGCACCCGTAGTCGTCTCGCCAGGTGTCGTAGTCCAGGCGGTTGCCCCGGATGTAGATCATCGCGTTCATCGACGAGGACCCGCCGAGCGTGCGCCCGCGCGGCCAGTAGACCGACCGGCTGCCCGCCCGTTCCTGGGGCACGGTGTGGAAATCCCAGTCGTACTGGCTCTGGAAGAGCAGATTCAGCGCGGCCGGAATGTGTATTTCGTCCGCATCATCCGGCGGCCCCGCTTCGAGTAGCAGGACCCGGGTCGCCGGATTCTCGGTGAGCCGTGCGGCCAGGACGCACCCGGCGCTGCCTGCGCCCACGATGACATAGTCGTACACGGGGACCTCACGGGGGGCAATCGGGGACTAGCCGACAACCCTAGCGCCCCACGCAAAGCCGAGCGCGCTCCCGGCCGGGAAGGCCGGGAGCGCGCTCTCCCAGGGCCACCGCGGGCTCTGGCGGGCCCCCGAGAACCGCCAGGCACCAGAGGCGGTGGCCGTGTGTCCGGTGCGGCCGTCAGGCCGCAGCTTCGTCACTCTTCGCTTCTATACGATGTCACATTGTGCTTGTTATGTGAATACCCAAAGGTCAGGACATTGATCGCTTGCGGTAGCACCGCCCGGCGGCGCCCGAGAGCGGCAGCCAGACCGCAGCCAGAGACCCTGACCGATACCGTGGTGACCATGCCTAGCGACCACAGGGAACAGCCAGTCGTGCTCTCCCGCATCTACACCCGTACCGGCGACGACGGCACGACCGCCCTGGGCGACGGCAGCCGGGCCGCTAAGACCGACCCGCGTCTCGCCGCCTACGCGGACGTGGACGAGGCGAACTGCACGATCGGGATGGCGATCACGCTGGGCGGCCTGCCCGGGGATCTGGTGACGCTGCTCGCCCGGATCCAGAACGAGCTCTTCGACGTCGGCGCCGATCTCTGCAACCCGGTGAGCGATAACCCGCCCTACCCCCCGCTGCGGATCACCGGGGACTACGTCCAGGCCCTGGAGCAGGACTGTGACACGCACAACGCGAGCCTGCCGGTCCTGCGCAGCTTCATCCTCCCGGGCGGCTCGCCGGGCGCGGCGCTGCTGCATATGGCCAGGACGGTCGTCCGCCGGGCGGAACGGACCACCTGGGCCGCGCTGGAGACTTACGGTGACTCGATGAACCCGCTGACCGCCCGGTACCTCAACCGGCTGTCAGACCTGCTATTCATCCTCGCCCGGGAAGCCAACGGGCCGGACGGCGACGTGCTCTGGAAGCCCGGCGGCGAACGCTGACCGGACGTGGCCCGGGCCGTCACCCTTCCGGGCGCCGGCTTAGCTACCCGGCCGTCACCCTTCCGGGCGCCGGTCTAGCTGGCCTGGCCGAGGTAGGAGCCGGGGGATCCGGGCGGTGCGGCCTCGAGCCAGGCGAGAAACCCGGTGAGCGCCCCGTCGCCCATCGCAAGTTCCACGCGGCCGACCCCCTCGGCGACCCGGCACTCCACCACCACGGCACTCTCGCCCAGGCTGGCCGCCTCGTCTGACGTCGGCGGCCGCCGGGTGAGAACGGTCAGCGTGCGCCGGCTGAACACCTGGGTGGGCCGCAACTGGAACCCGAAGATCTGGTACCAGCGCAGCTCATCTGGCTGGTACGCGGCCACCCCGAGACGCCAGCTGCCCCCCGGGACCCGCAGCCCGCATTCCACGGTCCCGCCGCCGCGTTCCAGCAAGTACCGGCGGACGGTGATACCGGCCGCCAGCAGCACCACAATGATGAGAAAGCCGGCGAAGAGCCAGGCCGCGTCGAAGGCCAGCGCTCCGCTCATCCCGGGCCCCTGCGCTGGCCTTCGTCAGGACCCGTCGCCCGCAGCCCGCAGCAGGGCCCGGGAATACTTCACCTCGGCCGAGTCCTCGTCGCCCTCCGCCTCGCTCAGGGCCGCGTCGAGCCGGGACTGGGCCCCGGCCCGGTCCACCTGGCTGCCGATCTCGGCCTGGCGTGCCAGGATCGATACCCGGTCATCGTGCACAGACAGGAAACCGCTTTGCACAGCGGCCCGGACGACCGGCCCCTGCGCGCCGGATCCCTCCTCCGGGTCACGGATCTCGACCACGCTGCCCTCAGCCAGGATGCCCAGCACGGACGGGTGAGAACTCAGGATCCCGATGTCACCGTCCAGCGTCTTGGCGATGACCATGCGGGCGTTCCCGGACCATACCTCGCCGTCCGGGACGACCAGCTCCACCTGCAGGGTCACCGGCGCTCTCCGCTCTGGTCGCGCCGGTTCACTGCCGCGCTCCCGCTCTGGTCCCGCCGGTTCACTGCCGCTCCATCTCCTTGGCCTTCTTCTCCACGTCCTCGATCCCGCCGCACATGAAGAAGGCCTGCTCCGGGTAGTTGTCGTACTTGCCCTCGGTCAGGGCCTTGAACGACGCGATGGTGTCCTTCAGCGACACGAACACGCCCGGCTGGCCGGTGAACTGCTCAGCCACGAACATGGGGTGGGACAGGAACCGCTCGATGCGCCGCGCCCGCTTGACTGTCACCTGATCTTCTTCGGACAGCTCGTCGATACCGAGCAGCGCGATGATGTCCTGCAGCTCCTGGTACCGCTGGAGGATGCGCTGCACCTCGCGAGCCACATCGTAGTGCTCCTGGCCGACGTACTTGGCGTCCAGGATCCGGGACGTCGAGGCGAGCGGGTCCACAGCCGGGAAGATGCCCTTCTCGGTGATAGCCCGGGACAGCGCGGTGGTCGCGTCCAGGTGGGCGAACGTGGTGGCCGGCGCGGGGTCGGTGTAGTCGTCCGCGGGCACGTAGATCGCTTGCATGGAGGTGATGGAGTGACCCCGGGTGGAGGTGATCCGCTCCTGCAGCTGGCCCATCTCATCGGCCAGGGTGGGCTGGTAGCCCACCGCCGAGGGCATCCGGCCGAGCAGGGTGGATACCTCCGAGCCGGCCTGGGTGAACCGGAAGATGTTGTCGATGAACAGCAGCACGTCCTGGCCCTGCACATCGCGGAAGTACTCGGCCATGGTCAGCGCGGACAGGCCGACCCGCAGCCGGACCCCCGGTGGCTCGTCCATCTGGCCGAAGACGAGCGCGGTGTCCTTGATGACGTTCGACTCGGTCATCTCAGTGAACAGGTCGTTGCCCTCACGGGTCCGCTCGCCCACCCCGGCGAACACTGAGACACCACCGAAGTTCTTGGCCACCCGGGTGATCATCTCCTGGATGAGCACCGTCTTGCCCACACCCGCGCCGCCGAACAGCCCGATCTTCCCGCCCAGCACGTAGGGGGTGAGCAGGTCGAGGACCTTGATGCCGGTTTCCAGGATCTGGGTCCGGGGCTCCAGCTGGTCGAAAGCCGGCGGGTCACGGTGGATCGACCAGCGCTCGTTGACCTCCAGGGAGGAGGCGGGCACGTCCAGGGGCTGGCCGAGCACGTTGAACACGTGCCCCTTGGTCACGTCGCCGACCGGCACAGTGATCGGGCCGCCGGTGTTCACGACGGTGGCCCCGCGGGTCAGGCCATCGGTGGGGGCCATGGAGATGGTCCGGACCGTGTTGTCGCCCAGGTGCTGTTCCACCTCGAGCGTCAGGGTCCTCGTCTCCCCGCCCAGCTCCATGTCGACACGGAGCGCGCTGTAGATGTCGGGTATGTCCTCCTCGGTGGAGAACTCCACATCGACGACCGGGCCGATGACCCGTGCGACACGGCCGGTACCCTCGGGGGCTTCCTCCCCGCCCGCGGCGGGGGTGTTCTCGACGGTTGCGGTCATGGCACTCACTCTTTCCCTGCGACGGACTCGGCCATTGCGTCGGCTCCGCCGACAATCTCGCTGATTTCCTGGGTGATCTCGGCCTGGCGGGCCTTGTTGGCCTCGCGGGTGAACCCTTCGAGCAGGTCGTTGGCGTTGTCGGTGGCCGACTTCATGGCCCGGCGGCGGGCCGCGATCTCGGAGGCGGCCGCCTCGAGCAGCGCCTGGTAGACCCGGCTCTCCACGTACCACGGCAGCAGCGCATCCAGCACGGCCTGGGGCGAGGGCTCGAATTCATACAGCGGAATCGGGCCGCTCACGGGCTCCTCCGTGGTCTCCTCGATGACCAGCGGGATGATGCGGTGCACCGCGGCGTTCTGGGTCAGCATCGACACGAACTCGGTGTACACGATGTGGATTTCGTCCACCCCGCCGTCCTCGGCGGAACGGTTGAACGCCTCGAACAGGGTCTCGGTGATCTCCTCGGCGTTCTCGTGCCGGGGGGTTTCCGAGAAACCATGCCACGAGCCGGCGATCTCCACGCCCCGGAACCGGTGCCAGGTGACGCCCTTCGTTCCGGACACGTACGTGACCGGCTCCACGCCGCCCTCCCGGAGCCGGGCGCGCAGTCCCTGGGCCTCGCGCATGACGTTGCTGTTATAGCCGCCCGCGAAGCCACGGTCGCTGCTCAGGATGAGGATCGCGGCCCGCTGGGCATGCTCGGGCTCGCGCACCAGCGGATGATCGATATTCGCGGACTGGCTCACCACCGCCTCGACGGCCTGGGTGAGTTCCCGGGCGTAGGGCCCGGCGTCCCGGACCCGCTGCTGGGCCTTGATGATCCGCGAGGCCGCGATCAGCTCCTGGGCACGAGTGATCTTGGCAATGGACTGGACTCCCCGAATCCGCTGCCTGATCGCCCGAAGCTGTCCTGCCATGCTGGGCCTTCCTTACTTCGACTCGTCGGAAGCGCGGACGCGCTTCTTCACGGTGTCGCGCTCGATCTTGGACTCGTCGATGGGCTCGGCCGGCTCCTCCTGGACAAGCTGGTCGCCGCCGCTGACCGTGAAGCCCTTACGGAACTCTTCGATGGCTTCCTTCAGCCCGGACGCAGTGTCGTCGGACAGGTCCCTGGTTTCCCGGACCGAGTCGTAGATCCCGGAGCGCTCACTCTGGATGTAATCCAGGAACTCGCGCTCGAACCGGCCGACATCCTCCAGGGGCACGTCGTCGAGATAGCCATTGGTGCCAGCCCAGATCGAGACGACCTGGCGCTCCACCGGGTACGGGTTGTACTGCGGCTGCTTGAGCAGCTCGACCAGGCGGCCGCCGCGGTCAAGCTGGGCCCGGGAGGCGGCGTCCAGGTCGGACGCGAAGGACGCGAAGGCCTCGAGGTCGCGGAACTGGGACAGCGCGAGCTTCAGACCGCCGGCGACCTTCTTCATCGCCTTGATCTGGGCGTCGCCGCCGACCCGGGAGACCGAGCGGCCCACGTTGATGGCCGGGCGGACACCCGAGTTGAACAGGTCGGTCTCGAGGAAGATCTGCCCGTCGGTGATCGAGATGACATTGGTGGGGATGTACGCCGAGATGTCGTTGGCCTGGGTTTCGACGATCGGCAGCCCGGTGAGGGAGCCGTTCCCCATCTCCTTCGAGAGCTTCGCGCACCGTTCCAGGAGCCGCGAGTGCAGGTAGAAGACGTCGCCCGGATAGGCCTCGCGGCCCGGCGGCCGGCGCAGCAGCAGGGAGATCGTGCGGTAGGCCGCCGCCTGCTTGGACAGGTCGTCGAAGACGATCATCACGTGCTGGCCCTGGTACATCCAGTGCTGGCCGAGGGCCGAGCCGGTATAGGGGGCGACGTACTTGTACCCGGACGGGTCGGACGCGGGCGACACGACGATGGTGGTGTACTCCATCGCGCCCGCGTCTTCCAGGGACTGCTTGACCTGGGCGGTCGTCGAGCCCTTCTGGCCAACTGCCACGTAGATGCACTTGACCTGGCGGGACGGGTCCCCGGACTCCCAGTTCTGCCGCTGGTTGATGATGGCGTCGATGGCGATGGCGGTCTTGCCGGTCTGCCGGTCGCCAATGATCAGCTCACGCTGGCCGCGGCCGATCGGGGTGATCGCGTCGATCGCCTTGATCCCGGTCTGCAGCGGCTCGTTCACCTTGCTGCGCTCCACCACCGAGGGAGCCTGTGTCTCCAGGGGGCGCAATGCCTCCTGCTCGATGTCGCCCTGGCCGTCCAGCGGCAGGCCCAGCGCATCGACCACCCGGCCGAGGAAGCCGTCGCCCACCGGAACGGACAGGATTTCCCCGGTGCGGCGGACCTGCTGGCCTTCGTCGATCTTGCTGAAGTCGCCGAGGATGACCACGCCGATTTCACGTTCGTCCAGGTTGAGCGCGAGACCGCGGATACCGCCGGGAAACTGCAGCAGCTCGTTGTACATGGCCGAGGGAAGGCCCTCGACCCGGGCGATGCCGTCGCCGCACTCCGCAACGACGCCTATCTCTTCCCGGGTCGTCGCGTCGGGCTGGTACGCCTGGACGAAGCTCGCCAGGGCGTCCCGGATCTCATCGGGCCGGATTGTCAGCTCCGCCATGGTCCTCGCGTCTTCCTCGTCAGTTGGTTAACTGGTCTGTCGTTGTCCCGGGACTTGCCGGGAAGTGGCTTACCCATCAGGCCGCCAGGCGCCTGCGCAGCTCTGCGAGCCGGCTCGCCACGCTGCCGTCGATGAATTCATCCCCGATCTGCACGGATATGCCACCCTCCACGCGCGGATCGACGATGACGTTCAGATGAACCTCGTGCCCGTAGGCGCTCTCGAGCGCGGCGATCAGCCGCTCACGCTGGCGGCCGGTGAGCGGGATGGCCACCCGGGCTAGCGCGATGAGGCGCTGCCGCCACTGCGCGGCCACCCTGGCGTAATCCTCCAGGGTGGCATCCAGGCTACGTCCCCGGGGGTGCTCGGCCGCCTGGCCGATCAGCCGCCGGGCGTCCGCCGTCACCTTGCCCTCGAGCAGGGTGTCCAGCAACGGGCGCTTGTATTGCGCCGGGATAGCGGGGTTGGACAGGACGGTACGCAGCTCCGGCGCACCCATGACCACCCGGCCGAACCGGAACAGCTGGTCCTCGAGGTCGTCGAGATGCCGGGCCCGCTCGGCGACCGCGGCGAACGCCGTCACCGCGAGCTGCTCGACCGCGTCGGTCAGGTCGGCCGCGCCGGACCAGCGCGCTTCGCTCATGCTCGCGAACAGGTCGAGGGTCGTGTCACTGACCTGCCCGCCCAGCAGCCTGCGGGCCAGCTCGCTGCGCGCCTGCGGCCGCCGGCCGCCCTCGGCCAGGGCCCGGCGCAGCGCAGACTGCTCGTCGAGCAGCTCAAGAATGGCGAAAAGCTCCTCGCCGAGGGTCCGCGCCACGGCCGCCGAGGTCACCGCCTCGGACAGCCGCTGCCTCGCCTCCGCCAGAGAGGCCCGGCTGGGGCCTCTCATGTGGCGGACCTGGCCTCGTCAGCCTGCGGCTGCTCGAGGTCCTCGATGAACCGCTCGACGATGCGGCGCTGCCGGGCCACGTCCTCCAGCGACTCACCGACCACCCGGCCGGCCAGGTCCACGGCCATGGCCCCCACGTCGGTCCGCAAGGCCTGCATGGCCTGCATCCGGTCGGTCTCGATCTGCGCGTGAGCCGCGTCGATGATGCGCCGCGCCTCGGTCTGGGCCACCTCGCGCATGTCCGCGATAATCGCGGCCCCCTGCTCCTGGGCCTGCTCGCGGAGCCGTGACGCTTCCTGCTGGGCCTCGGCGAGCTGCTGGCGGTACTGCTGGAGCACCTGATCCGCCTCGGCCTGCGCCTCCTGCGCCCGCTCCAGGCCGCCCTCGATCGCGTCCGTCCGCTCAGCCAGCGTCTTCTGGATGCGCGGCAGGAGCACCTTTCCCAGGACGGCGAACACGATGAGGAAGGCGAGGGCGCCGATGATCAGCTCGGGCCATTCGGGGATCAGCGGGTTGGTGGGTGGGTTCACCACCACGGCCCCCACGTGGTACGTCACGGTGCGGCCTCCTGTCGGCTAGTAATCACTGGGAGACTCCGCCGATCAGGTCGCGCCGAAGATGAACGGGACCACGAGGCCGATTAGGGCCAGGGCTTCGGCCAGCGCGAAACCGATGTACATGTTGGACTGGATGAGCCCGCGCGCCTCCGGCTGCCGGGCCATGGCCTCGACGCCGTGACCGAAGATCAGGCCGATGCCGACGCCGGGGCCGATGGCCGCCAGGCCATAGCCCACCGCGCCGAAGTTGATCTGCAGCTTCTGGGGGGTACTCGCGGCGATCACATGATGCAGGACGCTCAGAGCGAGCACATGATGCGCAATCTCAAGCATGTGTGCATTCCCTTGCCTTCAGGCCGACGGGTGTCTGCCGCCGGCGGGTTGGATGAGCCGCCAGCACACCTGGGTGCGCTGGAGGACGAATGTGGGCGCAGGCCATGTCAATGACCCGCTTCCAGTGAGCCGCCGATGTACTGGGCGGTCAGAATGGTGAAGATGTAGGCCTGCAGCGCCTGGATCAGCATCTCGAATGCGGTCAGCACGATGGTGAGGATGAACGAGGTCGCGCTGAATATCAGGTGGATGTCGAGAGTGAACAGGTACCAGGTCGAAAGGGTGAAGATCAGCAGCAGGATGTGCCCGGCGAACATGTTCGCGAACAGCCGGATCGCCAGCGTGAACGGCCGGATGAGCAGGTACTGCAGGACCTCCACCGGCGCCAGGATGACCAGGATGGGGCCTGGCACGCCGCTCGGGATCATGTGCCGGAAGTAGCCGCCCAGCCCCTGGTGCTTGATGCCCAGGTAGGTATAGGTGCCGTAGACCATGAGCATCAGCGCGACCGGAAAGGCGATCTGCGACATCGCGGGGAACTGGGCGACCGGGATGATCTCCATCAGGTTCATAATCCAGATGAAGAAGAACAGGGAGACCAGGAACGGCAGGAAGCTGTCGCCGCGCTTGCCGATCATCGGCCGGAGGATCTGCTCGCGGACGAACTCGACCCCCATCTCGCCGAGGTTCTGCACTGTGCCCGGCACGATCTTCGGGTTGGCGAACGCGGCCCAGAAGAAGCCGACCACGACGACGGCACAGACCAGGGCCAGCAGCATCGGCTTGGTGAAACTGAACGACCCGACCGTGAAGAACGGCACGAACAAGAAGGTGGGGGCGGGATAATTCGGCCCCTGGAAGCCGCAGTGCGTCGCCGAAGCGACGTGACTGTTGTCCACGGTGCAGTGCACCGCGGCGAGGATCAGCGTGTCACCGCGCAAGACGGTTTCCTCCTGCTTCGTACCCGCGCGCGGCGCTCGCCAGCGCAGCGCACATCCAAGCCGCCCTCATCCGGGCGGAACGTCGAGGCATGCCGATGCTGGCGCGGCCAGCATGCTTGGCATGCAGATTACCGATTAGTACCTGCCGTACTTCCAGACCACGCCGCCGATGGCGAAGACCAGCCCGACGAGCGCGCCCACCGGCAGCAGCACCGGGACGTGCGTCAGCCAGGCCACCAGCCAGCCGATGAGGCCGTAGGCCACCATGCCGGCGATCAGGTAGCTGAAGATGCTCCAGCCCTGGTTCTCCTCGACGGCGTCCGCCTGCGGCGGCTGGCCACTGGCCGACGGCGGCCCGCCGGACGGACCGTTGGGGCTGGAGGGTGTAGACCGGGTCCCGCTCATGGCACGCCAGCTCATCGGGCAGCCTGCGGACGGCAGGCTGGCCCGCGGGCCGCGATCCGCCGTCCGGGTGCGAGGGAGGCGCCACGCGTCACCGTTCCCCGTCCGGTTCCACGTAGAGCATCTTGAGCCGCATCGACCAGAAGACCTGCGCGCCACTCCAGACCAGGATGCAGACGATAGCGGTCAGGCCGAACAGCCGCGCATTGAAGACGGTCGTGCTGCTGAACTTGGACACGAGAACCATCAGCACGAGGATCTTGACGATGAACGTGGTCAGCGCGGTCACCATCTGAGCCTGCGGGCTGACCTTCTCGGCGCGAGACACCGCGGCGATGCTGATGGTGAAGAACACGAGGACCAGGGCCGCGCCGAGCACGCTCCCGAGCAGTCCCTTAGCCCCGCCGATCCCCGCGCTCAGCGCGATCATGATCACGGCAGCACCGGCGGCGACCACGGCGGAACGCCGGGCGATCGGGCCGTAGCTTGCCAGCATCTTAGGTGGCTCCGGAGGGCTCGGGAGGACACTTGACTCGGGGATGCACCGGTCCGCCTCCCACACAGCACCGGCCAGGAGCCTTTGTGCCGCCGAGGCGAAACTCGCGCGCCGCCGGGTGAGCGAAACCTATCACGGGCCCCTCACTCGTCCTCGAGTGACTGCTCGTGAAAGATATCACAAGCTCCTCAGGCCAGTCTTAACTGGGCCCCTGCGTGTGATGAATGTTACCTGACTTCTTATTGCGGTACATGAGTCCGTGAACCGTACCAAACCCCCCAGCCCGGGCCGACCCTTCGTCCGGAGACACCCTATGACCCCCCACCCGGGGCGCGGCGCCGGGTGCCGGGGCGCGGGCCGGAGCGGCCCCGGGGCCCGGGGGTCGCGTGCTGGGCCCTGACAGCCGGAACCTGCCCGGAGTGCGTCGCGCAGCGGGAACCACGTCGTGATCTGACGATTAGTGCGGCCAGCGCAACACCAATCGTTAGATCACGACATGGGCTTTGGGGCTAGAGCGGCTCCTGTGGATGGTGGGACTCAGGATGAACGCCTCAGCCAGTCCTATGGCAGATCGTCCGGTTCTGTGGCGGATGTAAAGCGGGCTGCGGCCACCGGGTGATGGCGGCGCGGTCGATCATCCGTCAACGGCGCGGCGAGCGGGGGTCAGTGGAAGCGCCACGGCAAGAGTGGCGACTCCTCCTCCTCGCTGTCTTCGTTCCCATCGCGGTCCAGCGGGCGGGCCCGGTCTGGTGCGGGCGGCTGAGCGCCGAGCGGGTCCGGCCCGAGCGGCTCCGGCCCCAGCGGGTCCAGAGCCAGGGGGTCGAGGTCCGGCGGGCCGACCTCGTGCGGGCCGACATCCGGGAGTGCGGCGTCGCCGGAACTGGCGCCCCGCGGGCCAGCATCGTCCGGGCGGCCGGGCAGGAAGCCGGAATCCCGCTGGCCGGGCTCAGGGCGCCCCGCGTACCACTGACCAGGATCCGAACGGCCGGCATCCCAACGACCCGGATCCGAATAGCCCCGATCCGAATAGCCCGGATCCGAGCGGCCCGGATCCGAGGGACCCGGCTCCGGGCGGCCCGAGTACCACTGGCCCGGATCCGGCGGGCCAGCCGGATCGGACGGCCATCCGCCGTTGGAGGAGGCCCAGTCGGCGGGAGCACCGTGCGACGGGGCGCCACCCGAAGGAGAGGTGAAGCTTTCGGGAGCGGGAGGAGGAGCAGGATCGGGATCGGCGCGCGGCGGGGCTTCGTACCCGCTCGGGGCCGGCCGCGCGTCCCACGGGACCCCGCCAGGCCGCGAGTCCCAGGCCTCCGGGGACGGCTTCGCGTCCCGTCCGGTGCCAGCACGGCCCGGCCCGGAGTCTTCGCGCCGCAGGTCCCCGCGCCCGTCGTACCCAGCGTCCCCGCGCCCGGCAGCGCCGTGCCCGGCGTCCCCGTCATACCCGGCACCCCTGCGCCCGGGGTCGCTGGATCCCGGACCGGCGTACCCAGCCTGCCGGCGCCCGGCATCCCCGTAGCCAGCATCTCCGCGCTCCTGAGGAGGGCCCGCCGGGCGACGGTCAACACCGGCCCCACGGTCAACATCCAGCCCACGGTCAACGTCCAGCCCAGGACCCATGCCCAGCCCGGGATCCACACCAGCCCCGGGGTCCAGGCTTGGGCCGCGCTCGGTGCGGCCGCGGCCCCGGGCACCGCTACCCGCCGCCGCCGGGACCCGGGAGGCCATCGAAGCCGTGGGCAGCACGGGGCTGCCCGGCGCGGCGAGGCCCGGCGCTGACCCAGCAGAAGAGCCAGCAGACACGCCAGCAGAAGACCCCGGCGGCCCAGCACCCACCCCGTCGTCAGCCAGCGGCACCTGCCCACGCCGGTTCCATGGCCGCAGCCGGGGCATCGACGCCAGCAGCAGCACCAGCACCCCAGCCACGGTGACAAACCCCAGCACCAGCAGCTTGGTCCGCATGATCGACAGCAGCACGACGGTGCCCGCGAACAGGGCCGCCCACAAGTACATGATCAGGACACTGGCGCGGTGCGAATGCCCGATGGCAAGCAGCCGGTGCTGCAGGTGCTTCTTGTCCGCCGAGAACGGGGAGCGCCCGGCCCGGGTCCGCCGCACCACCGCGAGCAGCAGGTCCGCGTACGGGATGAGCATGATCATGGCCGGCACCAGCAGGGGCAGGACTTCCGGGAACCGGTTGACCGTGCCGCCGCTATAGGCCGAGGGGCTCGTGAGCGAACGGGGGTCCAGGAGCGCGATGCTGGAAATGGGTGCGTAGGCCAGCAGCAGTCCCAGCAGCATGGACCCGGTGTCGCCCATGAAGATGCGCGCCGGATAGAAGTTATGCGGCAGGAAGCCCAGGCACACCCCGGTCACGATGGCCGAGGCCAGCGCCGGGTCGGTCTGCTGGTCCAGCCCCAGCCGCTTGGTGAGCGTGTAGTAGTAAAAGAAGAAAGCCGCCGCACCGATGCCGACGATGCCCGTGGCCAGGCCATCCAGCCCGTCGATGAAGTTGACCGCGTTGATGGTCACCACCACGACCAGGATGGTGAGGACGGTCGCCTGGTTGGAGCTCAGCAGCAGGGTGCCCCCGCCCGGCAGGGGCAGCCAGTACACGACCGCACCGCTCCAGACCAGGATGCCCCCGGCGGCTACCTGTCCGGCCATCTTGGTGATGGCACCCAGCCCCCAGCGGTCGTCCACGAACCCCATGAGGACGACCACGGCGCCCGCCAGCAACAGTCCGCTGGCGACCCGCGTCCCTGCGAAAACGGTGCTCAGGTGGGTGAGGCGGGAGGCTACCGTCAAGCCAGCGGCGAGCCCGGCGTACATCGCGAGACCGCCGAGCAGCGGGACAGGCTCGGTGTGGACATCCCGCGCCCGACCCCGGTGCTCAGCCCCCACCGCCATCGCGAAACGGCGTACCAGCGGCGTAAGCAGGTAAGTGACGGCGAAGGCCACCAGAACTGTGAGGCCGTACTCGCGCATCCCGGTTCACCCGGCCCGTTCGGTTGCCTCATCCATTAGGGATCAACTTTAGAGCACTAACCTGAGGGTAGGCCGCACTGCCACCCATGGCGGTCATACTTACTCGGTGGCGCCCCGGGGCGGAAGATTTCCCAGGTCAGCCGCGTCTTCGTCGCTGCGGGCCGTCTCGGCCGGCGCGGCTTCCCGGCTCACGCTAGACCCGTGCTGCCTTTTTTCCCCGCTTGCGGTCATTTCGTCCGGCGCCTCATCCCCGGCCGGCGCCGTCCCGTGATCGGCCGTGTCCTCGGGGATCTCAGGGTTCCAATCATGGAAGATCTCAGTGGGCCGGCCCTCATCTTCCGCCTCGGCCACGTCCTCCGGACCCGCAGCCGCCGGAACCGGGCCGCCAGGATCCGAGCCCTCCAGATCGTCCTCTTCCACGAACGCCAGCGGAATCACGTCCCGCAACCGTTCCGCCGGGATGACGCCCGGGCGCAGCAACCGCGGCACGGTCCCGGTGAGGTCCACGATCGTGGACGGCACGTCGCCCGGGCCTGGGCCGCCGTCCAGGTACACCGCGACCGAGTCACCCAGCTGCGCCATGGCCTCGTCGCACGTGGTCGCGGCGGGACGGCCGGACACGTTGGCGCTGCTGACGGCCAGCGGGCCGGTCTTCTTGAGCAGGCCGAGCGCCACCGGGTGCAGCGGCATCCGGATGGCCACGGTGCCCTTGGTGTCGCCCAGGTCCCAGACCAGGGTGGGGCTGGACCGGCAGACGAGGGTCAGCCCGCCGGGCCAGAACTCGTCGATCAGGTCCTTCCCGGCGTCACCGAAGTCCATGACCAGCGCCATGGCCGCACGGACCGTCCCGACCAGCACCGGCGGGGGCATGTCCCGGCCCCGGCCCTTGGCCTTGAGCAGGCCGTCCACGGCCACCGGGTCGAACGCCTCGGCCGCGATCCCGTAGACCGTGTCGGTCGGCATCACCACGAGTTCACCGCGGCGCAGTGCCGCTTCCGCTTCCGCGAGCCCCTGCATGCGCTGGTCCGGGTCCGCGCAGTCAAACCGTGCGCTCATGAGTGTCCATCCTCCCACTGCCGCGCACCTGGCCAGACCGCGGTCACGAAACGATCCCGGCGGGCCAGGTCCTTGTGGTTCCGCGTGTCCCGCCAGCCTCGTTCCTCGGGGAAAACCCAGTACACGGCGGCGCCCTGGGGCGCGCCATGTTCCACCGCGACCAGGCCGCCCGGGCGGAGCAGCCGCCGCGCGGCCTGCTCGACGACCCGGACCGCGTCCATGCCGTCCGTGCCGCCCCACAGCGCGGTGGCCGGGTCGTACTCGCCCACCTCCGGCGGCACCGAGGCCCCCCACGGGATGTAAGGCGGGTTGCTGATCACCAGGTCCACTGTCCCGTCCAGGTCACCCAGCGCCTGGCCGAAGTCCTCGCCGTGCAGCGTGACCCGCCCGGCGGTGTGCGGGGCGGTGTCGGCGCAGCGGGCGACGTTGCGCTGGGCCCACTCCCGGGCCAGCGGGTCGACTTCCACCGCGTGCACCCGGGACCTGGGCACCTCCTGGGCGATGGCCAGCGCGATGGCGCCGGACCCGGTGCCCAGGTCGGTCACGACCGGCTCGGTCACGTCCATCTCGCGCAGCCGGTCGATGGCCCAGCCGGTCATGACCTCGGTCTCCGGCCGGGGCACGAACACCCCGGGGCCGACCTCGAGATCGAGATAGCGGAAATAAGCGTGCCCGGTGATGTGCTGCAGCGGCTCCCGCGCCTCACGGCGGGCGATCTCGTCCCAGAACCGCGGGTTGAAGGCCGAATCTGGCACCCGGTGCAGTTCCCCGCGGCGGACGTCGTGCACGTGCGCGGCGATCTGCTCCGCGTCGGCCCGCGGCGAGTCCACCCCGGCCTCAGCCAGCCGGGCCGCGGCGACGGCGATCTCATCGAGCAGCAGGCTCTTGCGCGGCTCAGCCGCCATCCGCCGCTGCCGCTCTGCCCGACCGGTCCGCGTCGATCAGGGCGCTGATCACCGCGTCCAGGTCCCCGTCGATGACGTGATCGAGGTTGTAGGCCTTGTAGCCGACCCGGTGGTCGGAGATGCGGTTCTCCGGGAAGTTGTAGGTGCGCACCCGCTGCGAGCGGTCGACCGCCTTAACCTGGCTGCGCCGTTCCGCGGCCGCCTCGGCCTCGGCGTCCGCCTGAGCCTGGGCGAGCATCCGGGCGCGCAGGATGCGCAGCGCCTGCTCCTTGTTCTGCAGCTGGCTCTTCTCGTTCTGGCACGAGACCACGATGCCGGTGGGCTTGTGGGTGATCCGCACCGCGGAGTCGGTGGTGTTCACGCTCTGCCCGCCGGGCCCGGAGGAGCGGTAGACGTCCACCCGGAGATCGTTGGGGTCGATGTGCACCTCGACGGGATCGGCTTCCGGCATGACCAGCACACCGGCGGCCGAGGTGTGCACCCGGCCCTGGGACTCGGTGACCGGCACCCGCTGCACCCGGTGCACGCCGCCCTCGTACTTCAGCCGGGACCAGACGCCGTC
Organism: Streptosporangiaceae bacterium; assembly: GCA_036509255.1. Classification (GTDB taxonomy): domain Bacteria; phylum Actinomycetota; class Actinomycetes; order Streptosporangiales; family Streptosporangiaceae; genus RYN-230. The sequence continues at coordinate 5,053 of DATCFY010000051.1, read as the reverse complement.
GCCGGGGGCGTGCCGACCGGACTTCACCGCGACGGTGACGTCCTTGTAGCCGCCCAGGCCGGTGACGGTGGAGTCGAGGATCTCGGTCTTCCAGTGCTGCCGCTCCGCGTACCGCAGGTACATCCGCAGCAGGTCGCCCGCGAACAGCGCCGATTCCTCCCCACCCTCGCCGGCCTTCACCTCGAGGATGATGTCCTTATCGTCCATGGCGTCCCGGGGCACGAGGAAGTCGTTGAGCTGCTCCTCGAGCTTGGCCCGGCGGCGGCCCAGGTCCTCGGCCTCGGCCGCGAACGACGCGTCCTCGGTGGCCAGTTCACGGGCGGTCGCCTCGTCAGCGGCCGTTTCCTGCCACTGGTGGTACAACTCGACCACCGGGCTGATCTCGCCGTAACGGCGCGACAGCGCCCGGGCGCGGTCGGGGTCAGCGTGCACGGCTGAGTCGGCGAGGGTGCGCTCCAGGTCAGCGTGTTCCTCTGCCAGCTCACCCAGCCGGTCGAACACCGTTGTCCTCCTGCGGATTGCCTGCGAAAGTTCCCTCAAACTGAAGATCACCGTGCCGTGGCCGCATGGTCGCGGTCCCGAAAGACCGGCCATGCCATCCCGGCACGGTGATCGTTGAGCGCTACTTGGAGCTTGAGCCCGTGGCCTGCTTGCCGAACCGGCGCTCGAACCGGGCCACGCGGCCGCCAGTGTCGAGGATCTTCTGCTTGCCGGTGTAGAACGGGTGGCAGCTCGAGCAGATGTCGGCGTGGATTTCGCCGCTCTTGGCCGTGCTGCGCGTGGTGAAGGTCTCCCCGCAGGTGCAGGTCACTTCGGTCACCACGTAGTCCGGGTGAATACCAGGCTTCACTTTGTGTACTCCTGCCTTGGTCGGTCGCCGGGTCGCCGGGCGGCTGATGCCGCTGCGACGTGAACCGGTACCGCGCTGCTGATGGCTACTAGTGTGCCAGACCCTGCAACATGCCGGAGGGCCTGCTGATTCCCGTTCCGCCCCGGCCGCGGGGCCGGGGCGGGACGGGAGCCGGTCGCTAGTTGGAGCCGACCGTGGTCTTCTGGACGTGCAGCAGGAATTCCGCGTTGCTCTTGGTCTCCCGCATCCGCTCCATGAGGACCTCGAGCGCCTGCTGCGGCTCCAGCGCGTGCAACACCCGGCGGAGCTGCCAGACGATCTTCAGCTCCTCCGGCGTCATCAGGATTTCCTCCTTGCGGGTACCGGAGGCGTCCACGTCGATCGCGGGGAAGATCCGCTTGTCGGCGAGCTCGCGGCGCAGCCGCAGCTCCATGTTGCCGGTCCCCTTGAACTCCTCGAAGATGACCTCGTCCGCGCGGGACCCGGTCTCGATGAGGGCCGTGGCCAGGATGGTCAGCGAACCGCCGTGCTCGATGTTGCGGGCCGCGCCGAAGAACCGCTTGGGCGGGTACAGCGCGGTGGAGTCCACACCACCGGACATGATCCGGCCGCTGGCCGGGGCGGCCAGGTTGTAGGCCCGGCCCAGCCGGGTGATGGAGTCCAGCAGCACGACCACGTCGTGGCCCATCTCCACCAGCCGCTTGGCCCGCTCGATGGCGAGCTCGGCGACCGTGGTGTGGTCCTCGGCGGGACGGTCGAAGGTGGAGTGAATCACTTCACCCTTGACCGAGCGCTGCATGTCGGTGACTTCCTCAGGGCGCTCGTCCACCAGGACGACCATGAGGTGGCACTCCGGGTTGTTCTTGGTGATCGCGTTCGCGATGGCCTGCAGGATCATCGTCTTGCCCGCCTTGGGCGGGGAGACGATCAGGCCGCGCTGGCCCTTGCCGATCGGGCTGACCAGGTCCATGATCCGGGTGGTCATCACGTTGGCGTCGGTCTCCAGCCGGAGCCGGTCCTGCGGGTACAGCGGGACCAGCTTGGAGAAGTCCGGGCGGCCGCGGGACTGCTCGGGGTCCAGGCCGTTGATCTTGTCCAGCCGGACCAGCGCGTTGAACTTCTCCCGGCGCTCACCATCACGGGGCTGCCGGACCGCGCCCTCGATCACGTCTCCCTTGCGCAGGCCCTGCCGGCGGACCTGGGAGAGCGACACGTACACGTCGTTGGATCCGGGCAGGTACCCGGTGGTGCGGATGAACCCGTAGTTGTCCAGCACGTCGAGAATGCCGGCGATCGGGATGAGCACGTCATCCTCGGTCACCACCGGCTCGGCCTCCGGGCCGGCCCCGCGCTCACGGCGGCGGTTGCGGTTGCGGAACCGGTCGCGGCTGCGCCGGCGGCCCGAGCCGTCATCGTCATCGTCCCCGCCGCGGTCTATCACCTGGGTGTCGCGCTGGCCGCCGCGGCCGTTGTCACGCTGGCCGCCGCGCCCATTGTCACGCTGGCCCCCGTCACGCTGGCCCCCGTCACGCTGGACGCCATCACGCTGGACGCCATCACGCTGGCCGTCCCGCGGCTCTCCCCCGTCGCGCGGCGAGCCGTCGCGGGAGGCGTCGTCACGGCGGCCGCGCTGGCGCCGCTCGCCGCGGCGCTGCCCGTCCTGGGCCGCCTGGCCGTCGGCGCGCCCGGCGCTCTCACTCGCGCCGTTGGCCTGGCTGGCATCTGCGGGAGCGGTGTCCGCAGCCCCGCCCGGGGCGAAAGCGAGCTGGCCGTCGGCGCCGTTCGCCTGGGCGCCCTGTTCGGGCGCACCGGCCTGTACTGTGCTGGCCTGCACTGCGTCGCGGGACCCGCCCTGCCGTGCCTCGCGCGTCGTCGTGGCTGCTTCCTGCGCCGGGCTTGATGCCTGCGCAGCGTGGCCCAGACTGGGCTCTGTCGTCGTATCTGACTCCATGGCGTCCTGCTCACGGTGGCGAGACGCGCCGGCTCCCGCGGACGCGTCACGCTGGACTGAGTTGTCGAGTGCCCCACTCCCGTTGCCCGTCGAGGGACCAGCTGATCCGCCGCCCTGCTTGCTCTGGATGGCCTCAATCAGCTGGCTCTTGCGCATCCGGCCGGTGCCGGTGATGCCCATCGACTGGGCGAGCCGCTGAAGGTCGGCCAGCAGCATGCCGGACAGCCCGGAACCGCCACGGCGGGCAGGCTTGTCAGTCACCGTCTCACCGGCCGGGGCACCCGCGCCCGACAGGCCACCGGCCGCACCCGCGCTCGCGGGGCTGGGGCCAGAGTTGCCGGAGTGGCCAGGGGACGCCTCAGGCACGCCTGAGGAGCCGGTGAAGAGTTCGGTGGTGTCGCTCACGAGGGGTCCTTCCCAGGGAGCGGGCGTCGACCGCGCACGCGGCCGTTCGACCCGGTGTCACGGCCCGGCGAAATCAGCCGGACCAGGTACTGCCATATCTGTGTTGCCTTAACCGTCGGGGTCCGCGCGTCCGCCCGTACCTCGTTCCCGGACCCGGACGGCGGCCACCGGGCTAACCCAGATTCCATGGCCGGAGCAGGGGGTTCCGAACGAGCCCAGACGGCTGGGGTAGCGCGCCTCGACCACCCGCCCGCTCCCGGCTCACCCCGACCGCCCCGCGTTTCGTGTATGCGGAGGGGAGGTGGTGACCCGGAAAGTTGACGGAGCGTCACTGACCCCACCCGGCGGTCAAGCCGGTCACGAAGCAAGTGACGGGCGAGCACCTGGCCCCATGATGGGGTATCTGGTGCAGCACCCACCTTAACACTAGGAGAGCCCACAGCATTCCCTCGGCACCGGTCCGTGTGTCGTGAATGACCCTGTCCAGTCTTGCGGCGTCACCGGGCGACCCTTCCAGGGCAGGCAGGCCAGGCGTCCAGGAGGTAGGTGTCCGGGAAACTGCATCCAGGAACACTGCGTCCGGGTACGCGTCACCGCGCGCTGTCTCTGGGGCGTTCGCCTGGCACGGCGGTCTGGAGGGTTGCGCCTTGCCGGTCGATGGCCAGGGGGCTTATACGCCATGCATTACCCGTTTCTGACGCGATTGAATCCACCAGGTCAGACAGCAGGCTAGGCGCGCCCGCCACGGTGAGGGCCAGCACGGAAGGCCCGGCGCCGGAGACCACGGCGGCCACCCGGGCCGCGCGCAGCCGGGCGAGCAGCTTCGCGGTCTGCGGCATGACCCCAGCCCGGTACGGCTGGTGCAGGAAATCCTCGGTGGCGTCGAACAGGGCCTCCGGCACCCGGGTCAGCGCGGCCACCAGGAGCGCGCTGCGGGCGGCGTTGGCCGCCGCGTCCCGATGCGGCACCGCGGCCGGCAGCGCGCCCCGCGCGGTGTGCGTGGCCAGGCTTTCTTCCGCAACGAAAACCACCGGCTGGATCTCCTCCAGCACCGGCAGGCGGACCACACGGGGACTGGGCGGGGCTAGGGGGCCCGGGCCGTCGACCAGGCTGGCGGGGTCCGGGCCCGGGCCGTAGGCCGGGCCGGCAGGCACCGGGCCCGGGCCGTAGGCCGGGCCAGCGGGCAGAGGGGTCCAGGAGATGGTCAGCCCGCCGTGCAGGCAGGCGGCCACGTTGTCCGGGGGGCCTTCCAGGCGGGCGGCCAGGGCGAGTACCGCACGGTCGGGGAGCAGGTCAGCGCCGTCCCGGGCCAGCCCGCGGGCGGCCAGGATGCCGGTCACGATGGCGGCCGCGGAGGAGCCGAGCCCGCGGCCGTGCGGGATCGCGTTGAGGCTGCGCAGGCCGAGGCCGGGCGGCTGGCCGCCGAGTACGTCGAACGCGGCCCGCATCGCCTGGACCACGAGGTGGGCCTCACCCACGGCCGCGGTCTCGCCGCCTTCCCCGGAAACCTCAATGTCGAGGCCGCCGCCGGTCACCCGGGCCACGGCCACGTCGTGCAGGGACAGGGCCAGGCCGAAGGCGTCGAACCCGGGGCCCAGGTTGGCGCTGCTGGCCGGGGCCCGGACCACGACAGGCTTGTCCCGCCACCGGGATCCGCTCACGGTGTCTCCTCAGGAGTTCGCGCCGTCCGGCCAAAAAAACCCCACCGGCCACTCGCCTCGGCCTGACGGCCCAGGCTCGCTAGCCGGTACCGGACGGCGCTCACGGGGGTGCGCTCCTCAGGCCAGGCCGAGAGCGGCCGCCGCGGCCGCGCTGTCCGCGGGCACGGTGATCGGGGCGGGGGCGGC
>DATCFY010000050.1:0-27618 GCA_036509255.1 Streptosporangiaceae bacterium | reverse complement strand
CCGGGCCCGCCGCCGGCGGCGGGCCCGCCGCCGGCCCCGGGCCGGCCGGGGACCTGGACCCGACCCAGGAGGCGGCCGTGCGGGCCGTCACCGGGCACGGGGTGTCCGTCCTCACCGGCGGCCCAGGCACCGGCAAGAGCGCTGCGGTAGCGGCAGTGGTGGCGATGGCTGCCGAGCGGGGCCTGACCGTGGCCCTGGCCGCCCCGACCGGGCGGGCCGCGAAACGGCTGGAGGAACTCACCGGCGCCCCGGCCACGACCGTGCACCGGCTGCTCGGCGCGCAGGGCGGGACCCGGGCCGGAGACCCGCCGGCGGAACCGGGAGGGCCGGCGCCGACCAGCCCGGATTCGGCGGGCTGGGTGTTCAGCCGGAACGAGGAATGGCCGCTCGACGAAGACCTGGTGGTAGTGGACGAGGCGTCCATGCTCGACGCGGAGCTCGCGACCGCGCTGGTCGAGGCCTGCCCGGATGGGGCCAGGCTGCTGCTCGTCGGTGACCCCGCGCAGCTGCCCTCGATCGGGCCGGGCCGGGTGCTCGGGGACATCATCGACTCGGGCGCGATCCCGGTCACCGAGCTAACCCGGCTGTACCGGCAGCGCGCCGGCGGCGTCATCGCCCGGCTGGCCACCGCGGTGCGGGGCGGCACGCTGCCGCCGGTGGACTCACCGGACCGCGAAGTGGTTGTGCTGGCCGCCCGCAGCAGCAGCGAAGCCGCGCACCGCGTGATGCAGCTCGTCACCGACTCGATCCCGCGTGCGCTGGGCATCCCGGCGGCGGACATCCAGGTGATCACCCCGGTGCACAAGGGGCCCGCGGGGACGATCGCACTGAACCAGGCTCTCAAGGAACAGCTGAATCCCGGGCCGGGCGCGCACCGCGGCTTCGATCCGGGTGACCGCGTGGTCTCGGTGGCCAACCACGGCGACGCGGGGTTCAGCAATGGCGAGGTCGGCACGGTGGTGGGCCCCGCCGACGGCGGCCTGCAGGTGGCCTTCCCCGCCGCCCCCGTGTGCGTGCCGGATAAGTTCCTCGGCGACCTGCGGCATGGCTGGGCGCTGACCGTCCACCGGGCCCAGGGTTCCGAATGGCCCGCGGTGGTCGCGGTGTTCCCCGCGGAGGCAGCGGGGATGCTGTCCCGGCCGCTGGTGTACACCGCGCTGACCCGGGCGCAGCGTCATCTGTCCGTGGTGCACGGGGCTGGTCCCGCGCTGTCCCGGGCGGTGTCCACCGTCGGCGAGCCGCCGAGGGAGACCCGGCTGGCTGCCCTCCTCGCCGGGATGTAGGCGGCCGGCACCGGGGCCACTTGAAGATGCCCGGGCTACTTGAAGATGGCTGTGCTACTTGAAGATGGCTGTGCTACTTGAAGATGACTGTGCGGCGGCCGTGCAGCAGGATGCGGTGCTCTGCGTGCCAGCGCACCGCCCGGGCCAGCGCGACCCGCTCCGCATCCCGCCCGAGCGCGGCGAGCTGCGCCGGGGCGGCGGTGTGCTCCACCCTGGCCACCTCCTGCTCGATGATCGGGCCCTCGTCCAGGTCGGCCGTGACGTAGTGCGCGGTCGCGCCGATCAGCTTCACGCCGTACTCATACGCCTGCTGGTAAGGCCGGGCGCCGCGGAAACTCGGCAGGAACGAGTGGTGGATGTTGATGATCCGGCCGGCCAGCTTCGCGCAGACCTCCGGGGACAGGATCCGCATGTAGCGGGCCAGCACCACGAAGTCGATGCGGTGCGCGGCGACCAGGCCGAGCAGCCGTTCTTCCGCCTCGGCCCGGTCGGCCGGGTCCGGGCCGACCGGCACGTGCTCGAACGGCACACCGTGCCCGGCCGCGAGCCGGGCGAGGTCGGGATGGTTCCCGACGACCAGCGGCACGTCGATGGCCAGCGACTCCGCCTCCCGCCGGTAGAGCAGGTCGTTGAGGCAGTGGCCCTCTCGGGACACCATGATCAGCACGCGTGGCCGGATGGCCAGGTCGTGCAGGTCCCAGTCCATGCCGAACTCGTCTGCGATGCTCCCGAATCCGGCCCGCAGGGCCGGGACGTCGGCCGGGGCGGCGCCCAGCGTCTCGACGTGCACCCGCATGAAGAAGCGGTTCATGGTCAGGTCCGCGAACTGCTGGCTATCCAGGATGTTGCTGCCCGAGCCGTGCAGGTACGCGGCGACGGCGTGGACGATCCCGGGCCGGTCCGGGCAGGACAGGGTAAGGACCAGCTGCTTGGGGCCCGCGGGCCGGCCGCCGCGGTCAGCCGCCGACCGCATGGACGCCGCCGTCAGAGTGCACGATCTCGCCGGTGGTCGCCGGGAACCAGTCGGACAGCAGCGCGACGCAAGCCCGCGCGGCGGGCTCCGGGTCGGTGATGTCCCAGCCGAGCGGGGCCCGGCCGTCCCACATGTCCTCGAAGGCGCTGAACCCGGGGATGCTCTTCGCCGCCATCGTCCGCAGCGGTCCCGCGGCGACCAGGTTCACCCGGATCCCGCGCGGGCCCAGGTAGCGGGCCAGATACCGGGAGGTGGATTCCAGCCCGGCCTTGGCCACGCCCATCCAGTCGTAGGCGGGCCAGGCCAGTGAGGCGTCGAAGTCGAGGCCGACGATGGATCCCCCGTCACCCATCAGCGGCAGGGCGGCCATGGCCAGTGACTTGAGGGAGAACGTGGACACCTGCACGGCGGAGGCCACATCGGGCCATTCGGTCTCCAGGAAGTTGCCGCCGAGCGCCATCTGCGGCGCGTTGCCGATGCTGTGCACCACGCCGTCCAGGCCGTCCAGGTGGCCGGAGACCCGCTCCGCCAGCGACCCGAGCTGGGCCGTGTCCGTCACGTCGAGCTCGATGACGGGCGGCGGGTCGGGCAGCCGCTTGGCGATGCGCTCGACCAGGCTGAGCCGGCCGTACCCGGTCAGCAATACCCGGGCGCCTTCCTGCTGTGCGATGCGCGCCACGTGAAAGGCGATCGACGAGTCGGTGAGCACCCCGGTGACCAGGATGCGCTTGCCCTCGAGGATTCCCATTGCGATCCTTCCGCCCTCGGCCGGCCGGCCGGCCGCCGGCCACCGACTGGGCAGCCTACCGCTGCGCAGAGCCTGCGCAGCGGCCGGTCCGCGGGCCTGCTGCCAGTTTTGGCCGCCCAGCCCCGCAGGGGAGGCGGGTCGGCCACGGTGGTCGCGGGGCCGGGTCAGCGGCCTGCTGACGGCGGCCCTGCAGGTTCGCCGGCGGTGTCCACGGCCCGGCGGACCCGGCGGAGCAGCGTGGTCTGGGCGAACGGCTTTTCCAGCAGGTCGACGCCGGGTTCGAGGGCGTCCAGGCGGCCCAGGCTTTCCAGCCGCTCGGACTGCTGCAGCCGCCGCTCGTAGGTCTCCCGGTCGTGGTCTGCCTCACGGCGCAGCCGCTCCTGCTGGGCCTGCGCCTCCAGCCGCTCGGAGATGTCGCGGAAGGACGCCACCACCACGCCGCCGTCGTCGGTGGGCAGCCAGCTCAGGCCGACCTCGACCGCGAGTTCCTTCCCCTGCTGGCCGACCATCGAGATGGCCCGGCCGGAGTACAACGGCACACGGTCCGGATCAGCGAAGTAGTGTTCCCGGCGCCGCTGGTGGGAGTCCCGGTCCGCCGGCGGGATCAAGGTCATCACCGGGTGCCCGATCAGCTCGGCGGAGCCGTACCCGAACAGGTGTTCCGCCTGCTGGTTGGCCATGACCATGGACCCGTCCGCGGCCACCGCCAGCATCGCGTCCGGGCCGGCCTCGAACAGCCCGCGGAACCTGCGCTCGGCCCGCTCTTCCTCGGCCAGCGCCGCGACCAGCCGGGTCCGCATCAGCTCGGTGGCGCGGCCCAGGTCGGACAGCTCGGCCGGGCCGGCCGCGGGCACGGTCGTGTCATGGTCACCCGCCGCGACCGACTTGGCGGCCTGCCGCACCGCGGTGAGCGGCCTGAGCAGCCACCGCCGCACGATGACCGCGCCGGTGGCCGTGATGACGGCCACGATGGCCACGACGGCCAGCAGCGCCGCCAGGAGGAACGCCTGGTCGGTCGCCAGCCGGCCCGTGACCTGCTTCTGGGCCTGGGTGAGCAGGCCCTGCAGGGCCGCGATCCCCTTGCGGTCGCAGCGAGTAGCGCCGGGCGAGGGCGTCGTCGTCCTGGATCGCCCGTGCCTGGGCGAAGTCACCGCGGGCTCCCGCCGCGAGCTGCGGCGCGGCGACCCGGGCCCGCCAGGCCCCGAGCGCGGACACGATGCTATCCAGCTGGCCCTCTACCCGTGGGTAACTGCTGCCCAGCGAGCCGGCCCGGCGCTCCTGGCCCGGGACCAGGGCTGCCACAGTTCCCGCCGCTGAGCGGTCCCGCTGGCGGTGGCGATCGCCAAGGTCCGGCCCAGCCCCGATGTCCTCGCCATCCGCGCCGTCCCCCATCGTGATCGGCGCCGTGTTACCGGCACAGCGGAGGGTCCGCTCAGTGTAGCAGTTCGTAACAATCTGTATACAAATGGGTGGCGGCCTGGACCGGGACGCCGGGATTAGTTCGGGAGCGTCTGGCTGCGGGCGGGTGCAGGGCCGGGATCTAGTGCCCCATGCCCAGGCCCCCATCGACCGGGATGACCGCGCCGGTGATGTACGCCGCATCCGGCCCGGCCAGGAACGCTACCGTCGCGGCGACCTCCTCCGCGGTGGCCAGGCGGCCGAGGGGCACCTGGCCGAGGATGGCCGCCTTCCGTTCGTCGGGCAGACCAGCGGTCATGTCGGTGTCCACGAATCCCGGGGCCACCACGTTGGCGGTGATGTTCCGGCTGCCGAGCTCACGGGCGAGCGAGCGGGCCAGGCCGACCAGCCCGGCCTTGGAAGCCGCGTAATTTGCCTGCCCACCCGAGCCGAGCAGGCCGACCACCGAGGAAATGAACACCATCCGGCCGCGGCGCAGCCGCATCATCCCGCGCACCGCCCGCTTGGCCACCCGGTACGCGCCGGTCAGGTTGGTGTCGATCACGTCGGTGAAGTCGTCTTCTTTCATCAGCGCGAGCAGTTGATCACGGGTGATGCCCGCGTTGGCGACCAGGACCTCGACCGGCCCCTGATCCGCCTCTACCGTGGCGAAGGCCTGGTCCACCGCGTCGGCGTCCCGGACATCGCAGGCCACCGTGGCCAGCCCGGCCACGGCGTCGCCCGACCGGGAGGTGACCGTGACCTGATCCCCGCCGGCCGCCAGGCGGCGGGCGATGGCCAGCCCTATGCCCCGGTTCCCGCCGGTGACGAGGACGGATCGGCTCATCGGCGTGCCCTCTTCCATGATCATCCAATCGCTCCCGCGGCCCCGGCGAGCGTACCCGGATGCCGCCGCAGGGCGTGGGATAGGTTGCCACTGGAGGAGCACAGTACACATCCCGGCCCACCGGCAGCACCGGACCAGGCCCGGGTTCACGCAGCGGACGAGGCACAGGATCAGGCATGGAGCCAAGCACTCAAGCAGGCATGCGGCCCGGCGGCGGGGAACCGGGCTGCGGGCACACAATCGATCCGGAGTTCGCCGGCCTGCCGCTGCGTGAGCTCGCCGCCGCCGCGCTGCAGCGGGCCCGCGAACTCGGCGCGGAGCACGCCGATTTCCGCGCCGAGCGCATCAGGGGCCAGGAGATCGGGCTGTCCGACGGTCACCTGGAGACGCTGGTGGATGCGGACGAGCTAGGCCTGGCCGTCCGCGTGGTCCTGAACGGGACGTGGGGTTTCGCCGCCGCGGTGGACCTGACCACCCAGGCGGCGGTGCGGGCGGCCGAAGAAGCGATCGACGTGGCCAGGGTCGCCGCCGCGATGAACACCGAGCGCATCGAGCTGGCTGCTGAGCCTGGCTACGGAGATGTCAGCTGGGTCTCCGCCTACGACCAGGATCCGTTCAGCGTCAGTGTCGGGGAAAAGCTGGCCCTGCTGTCGGGCTGGAGCGAGCAGCTGCTGGCCAGCCCGGTGATCGACCATGTGGACGCCTCGCTGGTCCAGGTCCGGGAGTGCAAGTTCTACGCCGACGGCGCGACCACCGCCCTCCAGCAGCGGGTGCGGCTGCACCCGGTGCTGACCGCGGTCGCGGTGGAGCCCAGCGGCCGGTTCGAGACCATGCGCACGCTGGCCCCCCCGGCCGGCCGGGGCTATGAGTACATGACCGGCAGCGGCTGGGATTTCGAGGCGGAGCTGGCCCGGCTGCCGGAGCTGCTGGCCGAGAAGCTGGCCGCCCCGGCGGTCCAGGCGGGCCGCTACGACCTCGTCATCCACCCGTCCAACCTGTGGCTGGTGATCCACGAGTCGATCGGGCACGCCACCGAGCTCGACCGGGTGCTCGGCTACGAGGCGGCCTACGCCGGGACGTCCTTCGCCTCCCTCGACAAGCTGGGGAGCCTGCAGTACGGCTCGCCGGTGATGCGGGTCACCGGCGACCGGACCGTCCCGCACGGCCTGTCCACGGTGGGCTACGACGACGAGGGGGTAGCCGCCCAGTCGTGGGACCTGATCTCCGGAGGCGTGCTGAGCGGCTACCAGCTCGACCGCCGCATCGCCCAGCTGACCGGGTTCGGCCGGTCCAACGGCTGCGCGTTCGCCGACTCGCCGGGCCATATGCCGATCCAGCGCATGGCCAACGTGTCGCTCCAGCCGGGCCAGGATGGCCCGGGTACCGACGAGCTGATCGCCGGCGTGACCAACGGGATCTACATCGAGGGCGACAAGAGCTGGTCCATCGACATGCAGCGGTACAACTTCCAGTTCACTGGGCAGCGCTTCTACAAGATCACCAACGGCCGGCTCGACGGCCAGCTGCGCGACGTGGCCTACCAGGCCACCACGACCGACTTCTGGAACTCCATGGAAGCCGTGGGGGGCCCGCAGACCTACGTGCTCGGCGGCGCGTTCAACTGCGGGAAAGGCCAGCCCGGCCAGGTCGCCCCGGTCAGCCACGGCTGTCCCGCGGCGCTGATGCGCGGGGTCCGGGTGCTCAACACCGCGGAGGAGGGGGCATGAGCCGCCGCGACGCCCGCCCAGCCAACACGAGCCCAGCCAGCACGAGTCCAGCCACCAAAGGCCTTCAAAGCACCGGGCCCCAGGAGATGGTCGAGCGCGCACTGGCCGCGGCCCGGTCCGGCGACTGCATCGTGATCGCCGACGAAAGCTCGACCGCGAACCTGCGCTGGGCCGGCAACACGCTCACCACCAACGGGGTCGCCCGCTCGCGCCAGCTGACCGTGATCGCGATCAACCGCCGCGCGGCGGGCACCTCGGTGGGCGTGGTGTCCCGGGCGGGCGTCCGTGACGACCAGGTGGAGGACGTGGTCCGGGCGGCCGAGCAGGCAGCGGCGGACGGCTCCCCCGCAGAGGACGCCGAGCCGCTGCTGGGGCCGGATGACGACGCGGTGCGGAAGATCCCAGGGCTGGCGCGCTGGGACGATCCGGTGGCGAGCACCGAGATCGGGGTGTTCAGCGGCTTCGCGGCGGACCTGGGCGGCGCGTTCGAGGCCGCGCAGGGCGCCGGGCGCAGGCTCTATGGGTACGCCGAGCACTCGCTGAACGGCACGTTCCTCGGCACGTCGACCGGCCTGCGGCTGCGCCACGATCAGCCGTCCGGCAAGGTCGAGCTGAACGCCAAGTCCGCGGACCTGGCCCGCTCGGCCTGGGCCGGCGTGGGCACCCGGGATTTCACCGACGTGGACGTCGGCTCGCTGGACGCCGGCCTGGAGCAGCGGCTGAGCTGGGCCCAGCGGAAGGTCGACCTGCCCGCCGGGCGGTACGAGACGCTGCTCCCCCCGGGTGCCGTGGCCGACCTTCTCGTCTACATGTACTGGTCCGCCGGGGCCAAGGACGCGCTGGACGGGCGCAGCGTGTTCAGCAAGCCGGGGGGTGGCACCCGGGTCGGCGAGCGGCTGTCCGGCCTCCCGCTGACCCTGTACAGCGACCCCGCCCTGCCCGGCCTGGCCTGCTCCCCGTTCGCTGTGGCGCACGCCTCGCGCCGCGACGCCTCGGTGTTCGACAACGGGCTGGGACTGCAGCGGACCGACTGGATCCGCAACGGCGAGCTGGCCGCGCTGCTCCAGACCCGGCACACCGCCGAGCTCTCCGGGCTGCCCGTCACGCCCGGCATTGACAACCTCGCCCTGGCCGGTCCCCCGGGTTCCACCGCGTCCCTCGAGGACATGGTGGCCCGCACCGAGCGGGGTCTCCTGCTCACCTGCCTCTGGTACATCCGTGAGGTAGACCCGCAGACCCTGCTGCTGACCGGGCTGACCCGGGACGGCATCTACCTGGTCGAAAACGGTGAGGTCAGCGGGGCGGTCAACAATTTCCGCTTCAACGAGAGCCCGGTCGGCATGCTCGGCCGGCTCGCCGAGGTCGGCGCGGCTGTCCCCGCGCTGCCCCGCGAGTGGGGTGACTACTTCACCCGGTGCGCGATGCCCCCGGTCCGGGTGGAGGGCTTCAACATGTCCTCGGTCAGCCAGGCCAGTTAGCCCGGTAGGGCGCTGTGACGCGGACCGGTTAGCGCGCCGGAGCGCACTAGCCAGATAGATTAGTTGTAGTTGTAGTCATATAATGAATGTATGAACACAACTACTTTGGCAACGGGACGCCCCAGCCTGCGAATCGGGCCCCGGCGTCATCCTCGCCACCTGCTGCCTGAGCCTGTTCATCGTCGGCGTCGACGTCACCATCGTGAACATCGCCCTGCCATCCATCCAGCGCAGCTTCAGCGCGTCCATCGGCGGCTTGCAGTGGACGGTGGACGCCTACACGCTGGTGCTGGCCAGCCTGCTGATGCTCTCCGGATCGCTGGCCGACCGGTTCGGCCGCCGCCGGGTCTTCCAGACCGGGCTGCTGCTGTTCACCATCGGCTCACTGCTGTGCAGCCTCGCCCCAGGCCTGGGGTGGCTGGTGGGCTTCCGCATGCTCCAGGCGGTCGGCGGGTCGATGCTCAATCCCGTCGCGATGGCGATCATCGTCAATATCTTCACCGAACCCGCCCAGCGGGCCCGCGCGGTCGGCGTCTGGGGCAGCGTGATGGGGCTGAGCCTGGCGGCCGGGCTGGCCGCGATCGTCCTCACCCAGCGCTACGTGCCCGAATCCGGGCCGCGCGGCTCCGGCGGCTGGACCCGGTCGCGCAGTGCCTGATCATCGTCCTGCTGGCCGGGCTCACCGCCGGCATCATCGAGGGACCCCGGCACGGCTGGGGCTCGCCGCTCATCGTCGGCTGCTTCCTGGCCGCCCTGCTGGCCGGCATCGGCGTGGTCGTGACGGAACTGCACCGGCGTGAACCACTCATCGACCTCCGGTTCTTCGCGTCCGCCCCCTTCTCTGGGGCGACGGTGATCGCACTGACCGCCTTTGCCGCCATGGGCGGATTCCTCTTCCTCAATACGCTTTATCTGCAAACTGTCCGGGGCTACTCCCCCGTGCTGGCCGGCCTGCTCATCCTGCCCATGGCGGCCGCCACCGCCACCGCGTCCCCGCTGTCGGGCCGCCTGGTCGCCGCCGGACGGGGGCGCTGGGCGCTGGTCCTGGCGGGGACGGCCATCGCGGCCGCGGCCGGGGTCCTGATCACCCTGAGTCCCGCCACCCCTGTCGCCGAGCTCGTCGTCGTGTACGCCGTGTTCGGGATCGGCTTCGGGCTGGTCAACCCGCCCATCTCCAACACCGCCGTCTCCGGGATGCCGGCCGCACAGGCCGGCGTCGCCGCGTCGGTGGCCTCGACCAGCCGCCAGGTCGGCTCCGCTCTCGGCGTGGCCATCACCGGTACGCTCATAGCCGGCCACGCCGCGGCCGGCTTCACGGCGGCGAGTCACCACGGTTGGACCGTTATTGCAGCGTGCGGGCTGGCCGTGGTCCTCACCGGCCTGGCGTCGACGAGCCGCTGGGCCCGCCGGAGCGCGCAGCGCACCCATGACCTGCTCATCGCACCGCCAGCAGAAAGCCACGCCCATGACCACACCCCCGCAGCCACCTGATCTGCCCACGGCGGCGTGGCACCTGATGCAGCGGTTCGTCGAGGCCAATAACCGTTATGGGACACTGCAGCGCGAGCTGAAGCTGGGCGCCGGGCGCGGGCGGATCCGTGCCCTGTTCCTGCTCCGGGAGCAGCCGATGACGCTCGCGCAGCTCGCGGAGGCACACGGGGTCGACCATCCTTACGCGACGATCATTGTCGACAAGCTCGAGGCCCTCGGCTACGCCGAACGGCGCCCGCACCCCAGCGACCGGCGCAGCAAGCTCGTCAGCCTGACGCCGGCCGGGCAGGAGGTCGCGGCGGAGGCCGACCGCATCCTCAGCGAGCCGCCGCCGGCGCTCCGGGCCCTCTCCGCCGAGCAGCTCACCCAGCTCACCGACCTGCTCTCCCGGCTCACCTAGATCCGGCGATCGCGCCCTAGCGCACTCGCCGGATCAACTGTCCTCGAGGCGGAATCCCACCTTGAGGCCGACCTGGAAGTGCGCCACCTCACCGTCGGTGATCTGTCCGCGCACCTGGGTGACCTCGAACCAGTCCAGGTGCCGCAGGGTCTCCCCGGCGCGGTGCACCGCGTTGCGGATGGCCGGCTCGATGCCGTCCGGCGAACTGCCGACGATCTCGGTAACACGGTAGGTACGTTCGGTCATGACCCCTCCACAGGGCTGAGGTCCCGCGCACGGGACTGGCGTTCCACCCGGCGGTCGGGCAGGGTGTCCGGGTGTGATGGCTGACGTTTCCGAGCTCGAGCGGCAGGCCCGAGAGCTTCTCCGTCCTGAGGTCTATGAGTACTACGCCGGCGGGTCCGGCGGCGAGGTAACCCTCCGCGCGAACGAGGAGGCCTGGCGGCGGGTCCGGTTCCTGCCCCGGGTACTGCGCGACGTCTCGGTGGTCGCGACCAGCGTCCAGCTGGGTGCACCGCTGAACCTGGAGCTGCGCACCCCGGTCGCGGTGGCGCCGACCGCCTACCACCGGCTCGCCCATCCTGCGGGTGAGGTGGCCACCGCGGCCGGTGCCGCGCGGGCGGGGGCCCTGTTCGTGCTGTCCTCCCGCTGCTCGCAGCGGATCGAGGAGGTCGCGGACGCGGTCGCCGGCGACGCCGGCTCCTGGTGGTTCCAGGTGTACATGATGCGGGAGCGGGAGCTCACCGCCGGGCTGGTCCGGCGGGCGGCGGCTGCGGGCGCGCAGGCCCTGGTCCTGACCGGCGACACCCCCGTGGTCGGCCGCCGGGCGCTGATGCCCGGGGCGGGCGTGATCAGCGGCCGGGACTTCGAGGACAACCTCGGCCGGCTGGATGACCTGTCCCGGGCGCAGATCGTCCCGGCCAGCCTGGACGACATCGGCTGGCTGGCCGAGATCAGCGGTGGCCTGCCGGTGCTGGTCAAGGGGGTGCTCCGCGCCGACGACACGGCCGCCTGCCTGGCGGCGGGGGCGGCCGGCGTCATCGTGTCCAACCACGGCGGCCGGCAGCTGGACCAGGCCCTGCCCACCGCGCTGGCGCTGCCCGCCGTGCGCGGCGCCGCGGGGAGCCGCCCCGTGTTCGTGGACGGCGGCGTGCGCACCCCGGAGAGCGTGCTCGCCGGGCTGGCGCTGGGCGCGTCCCTGGTCTTCGTGGGCCGGCCCGTACTGTGGGCGCTGACCTGTGCCGGGGCGGACGGCGTGCAGGGGTGGCTGGAGGACCTGACCGCCCGCCTGGCCCACGTGATGGCGCTGGCCGGCGCCGTCTCGGCGGCCGCAGTGCCCGGCCTGGGGACGGTCGCGGGCCCCGCGCCCGGCCCGGCCGGCTGACCGCCTGGCCGCCCCCGAACCCGCATTCGCGTGCCGACTCGCGCGGACGTACGTTGGAGGTGTGAAAACCACCTCGGGTGGGCGCCGTAACCGGACGTACCTCGTCACGGAGGCGCAGCCGCCTCTCTCGGCGGACATTGCCTCGCGGCAGCGCCGCTACCTGATCATGATGGGAATCCGGGTCGCTTGTTTTGCGGCCACGATTGCCCTGTTCGTCGAGGGCGCAGGCTGGTGGGCGGCGATTCCGGCGGTGGGTGCTATCACCATCCCCTATTTCGCCGTAGTGATCGCTAACGGCGGCCGTGAGCCCGCTAGCACGGCCGGTTTTCGGGCCCACCAGCCGCGGTTGCCGGAGCGCTATATCCCCCCGGACGCAGCGGGGTGGCCTGCTGGGAGGCCCGCCGCCGAGGGACCGTCTCCCCGGTCGCAGCCACCCCGGTCGTTTAGCCAGGAAACAGGAGCTGAAAAGCAGCCGGGAAACGGCTGAACGACCAGCCAGTGCGCGTGTGGGGGGCCAGATCTGCTTCTAATCCGGTCTTGACGCACAAGGGGGGGTTTCGGTGTAACATGCATAGCGGTGCTCTGGTCCCCCGTCGGGGCACCTGCCGGCGTTCCGGGCCCCCGTCGGAACGCCGATGAATGCGACGCCGGGTGGTTTGCCCCCGTAGCCACCCGGCGTCGCTCCATCTCCGGAGACCCTCAGCCGTCCTCCACCTGGGCCCGCGTTATCTGCCCGCCGGGGTCGCCCCCGGGGCCCCCCGAAGGCGCTGCGCGCGAGCGGCCCGCGAGGCGCCCGGTCAACCCCGTGGAAGTAAGCCTGGTGCAGTCCAGACTGCACCGATTCTTCAGCCATCCCTGCGCGGCTGCCACGATCTGGATTGGCGCTTGAAGTCGACTTATCTCCTTAGCGGCTTATCGGCTTAGCCAAAAGAGCACGCCGCCCCGGGACGAGCCGGGGCGGCGTGATCGGGATCGGGCGGGACTTACTCCGGCTTCGAGAACTCGGCGATGGCGACACCCAGCATGGCCAGTCCCATGGCCGCGACGATCGCGAGCGACAGCCATATCGGCACGATCCAGCCGGCCCATGTGATCCCGGGCGACAGATGCGCCAGGAACACCGGGTTGATGTTCAGGTGCGAGAACACCGCGTGCCGCATGGGGCCGACCACGTAGGTCAGCGGATCAATCCGGGTCAGCACGCTCAGCCAGCCGGGCAGGCCGGACAGCGGATACAGCGCCCCGGACAGGAAGAACAATGGCATGACCAGCATCTGGGTCAGCGTCATGAACGCCTGGAACTGGGTGATCCGCGCCGCCATCATCACCCCGAACGCGGTGATCGTGAACGACAGCAGCAGCAGCTCGCCGATCAGGATGAGGAACAGCACCGGGTTGTACGGCACGCCGGCCAGCCCGGCCAGGGCGAGCATCACGATGCCCTGGAACGTGGCGATGGTGGCGCCGCCCAGGCACTTGCCGACCACGATGGCCGCCCGGCTCACCGGCGCGACCAGCATCTCCCGTAGGAAGCCGAACTCCCGGTCCCAGACGATCGACGCGGCCGAGAACACGGCGGTGAACAGCACCGACATGGCCAGCACGCCCGGGAAGATGAACGTCTTGAAGTTCACCCCGGGCGGCATGCTCCCGCGCGCGAGCGACGACAGGCCCGTGCCCAGCACCAGCAGGAACAGCAGCGGCTGGATCAGCGACGTCACCGCGCGCAGCCGGTCCCGCCGGAACCTGATCATCTCGCGGCGCCACACGATGCTCACGGCCCGCAGGTCAGAACGCAGGCTCCGCTCCGGCACCGCCACCCGGATCTGGGTGGCCAGGCCCTCGTCCCGGGCCGCGATCCCGCCCGGCTGGGCGGTCTGGGTTGCCATGCTCAACGCCTTCCTCGGAAGCGGGCCGCCATCTGCCGCATGTGGTCGGTCCCGGACGCCTCGGCATCCCGGATGGTGGTCCCGGTGTAGGACATGAACACGTCGTCCAGCGAGGGCCGAGACACGCTGACCGACCGGATCGGGACCGACAGCCGCGCGAACAGCTGCGGCACGAACTGCTCGCCTGATTCCACTGAGAACGTGACCGCACCTTCGTGGATGGCCGCCTCGATGCCGAACAGGTCGGCCAGCTCCCTGATCGACGCAGCGTCGTCGGCGGTCTGGATCTGCACCCGGTCCTTGCCCACGCTGGCCTTGAGTGCCTCCGGCGTGTCGATCGCCACGATCTTCCCGTGGTCGATGATGGCGATCCGGTCGCAGTGCTCGGCCTCGTCCATGTAGTGCGTGGTCAGGAAGATGGTGATGTCTTCCCGGGTCTTCAGGTCGTTGATGTACTCCCAGATCGACGAGCGGGTCTGCGGGTCCAGGCCCACGGTGGGCTCATCCAGGAACAGCACGTGCGGCGCGTGCAGCAGGCCGCGGGCGATCTCCAGCCGCCGCTGCATGCCGCCCGAGTAGGTGCTGACCAGGCTGTCCCGGCGATCCCACAGCCCGACCATGTCGAGCACCTGCTTCATCCGCGGCTCCACCGCCGCAGACGGGACGGCGTAAAGCTCCGCGTGGAACCGGAGGTTCTGCGCCCCGGTCAGGTAGTTATCCAGCGTGGTGTCCTGGAACACCAGGCCGATGTTGCGGCGCACCGCGTCCCGCTCACTGACTACGTCGTGGCCAGCCACGCTGGCCCGGCCGGTGGTCGGCCGGGCCAGCGTGCAAAGGATCTTGATGGTGGTGGACTTCCCGGCCCCGTTAGGTCCCAGGAAGCCGAACGTCTCTCCCGCCGCGACCTCGAAGTCGATGCCGCGCACGGCCTCGATGTCCCCGTAGCTCTTGGTCAGCCCGAACACGACCACCGCGGGGGGCGGGGCCTCCAGCGCCGCGGCGCCCCGGTTGCCCGGCGCCCCGGCCGGAGCCGGGGCACCGGCCCCCTCTGCGCTTGCCTGTGTTGCCACTCTCACGCGCCTCCTGCTTGTCCAAGCAGAGCCTAGCCGCGACGGTCGGGCGACTCACCGCGGCTAGGACCCCCGGATACCTACTCGGCGGGCTGGCCGTCCGTGTTCGCGGCCGGCGCCTGGTCGTCATCCTCAGCGGCCAGGATCTGGTACAGCTTCCGGCGCGCGTCGGTGAGGATCTGCTGCGCCTGGGCGACCTGGGCGGTGTTGCCGACCCGGACCACCTGCATCGCCGCCATGGCGACGGTGCCGAACAGCCGGCGCATCTCGATCGCGTCGCCGCCGACCGAGTTGGCCACCACGTCCCACGGGGCCGTGAACTCATCCGGGTGCGCCGCCACGTAGCTGCGGCCCTCCTCGGTGAGCTCGAACGCGCGGCGGCCGCCCTCGCCGGTCGTGGCCGCGATCAGGCCCTCGTCCTCCAGTTGCTGGAGGGCCGGGTAGACCGAGCCGGGGCTGGGCTTCCACAGGCCCCCGCTGCGCTCGCTGATGTCCTGGATGATCTGGTAGCCGTTGCGCGGCCCGTCCGCCAGCAATGCCAGCGCGGCAGCCCGCACGTCGCCCCGCTTGACCCGGGGCCCGCGCATCCGCGGGCCACCGAACCACGGACCGAAGTCCGGCGGGCCGGGGAACGGCTCGCTGCGCATCGCGCGGCCCCGGCCGCCAGGCCCGCCGGGCCCGCGGCGGCGCGGGCCGTGCCGGTGCATCCAGAGTTCTTCTTCCTCGTTTCCTGGGCCTTCCCAGGGTTCACTGTGTCGCATCGTGCGTCACTTCCTTGCTCTCGGGGCAGGGCTCTGACTGGGCTTCCCAGGAGCTCTTCTGCCTTCTCGGATAGCTCAACGATATATCGATATGCATCGGAGAGCAAGTCCCGGAACCGGGCCCGCTGTCGGCGGGTGTACTTACCGTGGGTAGAGCAGAGACACGGACCAAGGAGGACCATGACCACCCTCGAGAACCGGCCGAACACCGCACTCGTCGTCATCGACGTCCAGAACGGCGCGGTCGGGGGCGCCCATGAACGCGACGCAGTGGTCGCGAACATCGGCAGCCTGGTTGAGAAGGCACGGCAGGAACAGGTTCCCGTCGTCTGGATCCAGCACTCCGACGAGGGGCTCGTACGAGGCAGCGACGACTGGCAGATCGTCCCCGAGCTGACTCCGGGGGACGCGGAGCCGCTGGTCGAGAAGAACTACGGCGACTCTTTCGAGGACACCACCCTGGAGACCGTGCTCTCAGACCTCCGAGTCGGGCGGCTCATCATCGTTGGCGCACAGACCGATGCCTGCATCCGCTCGACGCTGCACGGCGCGGTCGCCCGGGGATACGACGCGACCCTGGTCAGCGACGCTCACACGACGGAGGACCAGACGGCCTGGGGAGCGCCGCCGCCGGCCCAGGTCATCGCGCACACCAACCTGTACTGGACCTACCAGCGGGCGCCCGGGCGCACGGCCGGGACCGTCGAGTCCAAGAACGTCGACTTCACCAGCGCGGGCTAGGCCAGCGCGGGCTAGCTGACGGCGGCGGCCATCCTTCCGGCAGATGCCTGACGTGGCCAGCGCCCGTGTGGGAACAGCCGGGGAACAGCTCACCCCCCCGAGGCCAGTCAACTTTTCGTTGACAACGAAATGTTGAGCTGCCACGGTGGCGGTCATGAGCGATGCAGGCGCGGATCAGGAGCAAGCTGCCCTGGAGGCCGCCGCGCGCCGGCAGCTGCTGGATGCGGGTGCGTCATCCCTTCCCCAGGCGCCGGGGCGGCACAGGAGCCAGCCTCCATCAGCGGTCGACCTGATTCATTTCGCCTTGCGGGGCGCCCACGGCGATGACCCCGGCGTAGCCGTTCTGCAGGCGGCCCTCACGCTGCTGCCCGCCGCCCGGGCCGAGATGGACCAACTGGAGGCCGCGGTGCTGCTGACCGCACGCTCCCTAGGCCTGTCGTGGCCGCAGATCTCCCGGGCGATGGGGCTCGCGTCGGCGCAGGCGGCGCAGCAGCGATGCGACCGGGTCACCGGCCGCGTCGAGAGCCGGCGGACGTCGTGACGTACATCTCCGCTCCAGACGATCTGGCCCTTCATGGCGTCCGGGTACTGGGCTTCCCGTCGGCATCCCGGGTCGCCGTCCGCTACGGCCTTCCGCTGGACGGGTCGAGGACACGCTGCTGGACTTCGAGGCCAGGGGCTGGGGCGGCTGGATCCCATGGCGTTCAACGATCACACCAGCTGGCCCTGGGACGAACGGGTGCTGCAGACGCTCACGTCCGTAGCCACGTCCTTCCGGGGCTTGTGCGATCAGCTTGCGGGGTGCCTGGCCCGCTTCGGCGGCTACGCCGACCGCTACTCATCGGCGCTGGCCAAGGTGGACCGCGGGCAGCACGCCTGGGTCGACGGCCATGACCGGGATTCCTGTCACACCCTGTGGATCCGGTTCCACGAGGACCTGCTGGCCACCCTGGGGATACCGCGTGGCTCGGACGCCTGACTAGCGTCCGGCCAGACGCTAGCGGCCGGCTGGGGCGGTCCGGACGGGCAGGTCGTAGATCCGCCGGACGCTGGAGCCCAGGCGGGAGATGTCCGCCCCGTACACGTGCAGCGAGATCGCGACCGTGGTGCCGCGGTTGCGGACCCGGTGGATGTCGCCAGGCGGCGCGAAACCGGACACGTCACCGGGCGCACCGGCGTTCGTGCCCACTTCCTCCAGCACGGTCCCGCCCTCACGCAGGGCGAAGAGCTCCTCGTATTCGGCGCCCTGCAGCACGCCGATCACGCACCAGGTGACGTGGTCGTGGATCGGGGTGATCTGGCCGGGCCGCCACACCAGCCCCACGACCGAGAAGGAGCCGTCCGGCTCGGCGTGCAGCAGGTGCGACTGATACTCCGCGGGGTCGCCCGCGCGCTCGGCGGTGGTGAGGATCTCCGGGCCGGGCAGGTGGCGGCTCAGGGCCCGGGACACCCGCCGGGTGGTCTGATCCCAGTCGCCGCGCTGCCGCACCGCGCGGCGCAGGGCCGCGAGGAGGTCCGCCGGGCACCGGCTGGCCGGGCCTCCAGCTGACCCGGGGCCTGGCGCCGGGGCGAGCACGCCGTCTGATCTCGGGGCCGGAACGGGAACGAGTTCGGTGGCGAGTGGCATCGGTCACCTCCTGGGAGTCGCGGGTCCCCTCCACGGTGAGCGGCGTACTTCACCACGGTAAGGAGTCCGGACCCATCAGCGCCAATGCCAAAGGACTCAGCGATTCATCAAGTAGATCAATGGGTCAGTCGCGGGGCGCGGTCCTGTCCCCTGCCGCAGGGCCCCCGGCGGTGCCGTCGGCGGGCGCCCACCGCTCGGCCAGCTGGGTGATCCGCGCCGCCGACCCAGCGAGCGGCTGCCCCTGGCCCACCGCCACGCCCAGCAGGTAGGCGGTGAGCGGCGCGGCCGGGCGGGCCACGCCGTGCGCGACGTCCCGGGCCAGGTCGAGGACCAGCCGTACGTCCAGAGACGCCGGGTCCAGGCCCAGCTCGGCGCAGGCTGCCTTGGCCCACTCGTCCAGTGTGCTCACCGGGCTGCCTCCTGTTCGCGGCCATCCCGGGCGGCCCAGTCCCGCGCCAGGCGGAGATCATCGGTGGTGTCGCAGTCGAGCCACGGAGGCGGGTCGCCCGCCGCCGTCTCGTCGGGGAGCAGCACCGGGTCCAGCGGGCCGAGCAGCCCGCGCAGTGAGCTGCCCGCGTAGCTGCCCAGGGCGTCCCGCAGCAGCGTGGCGGGCCAGCAGCTGACCAGCCACTGAGGCCGTCCGGACGCATCCAGCAGCACGACGCCGGGAACATCCTGGCCGGTCACGGTCTCGAGCAGGCGGGTGACGTGCGCCGGGCGCAGGAACGGGAGATCGGCCGCGGCCAGGACGACGGCGGGCGCGGAAACCTCCTCCAGACCGCAGCGCAGCGCGGCGACCGGCCCGCTGCCGGGTGGCTCCTCCCGGGCGTGCCTGACCTGGCCTCTGCTGCCGGTTCCCGGGCTGAGCGTGGCCGGGCGCTCGGGGCCGACCACGATGACCCGGTCGGCCCCGGCCGAGGTCACCGCGGAGACCACCGAGCCGAGCAGGGTCCGGGAGCCGACGACCAGCCCGGGCTTGTCCGCCCCGCCCAGCCGGGTGCCGCGGCCGCCGGCCAGCACCACAGCATCGAACGCGCACCCAGGATCCGGCACGGGCCCTCCCCGTCAGCCGCCGATCGCGGACATGGGCCGGGTGGGCTGCAGGAACCCCGGGTCGTTGATGCCGTGCCCCGGCAGCTTGGCTGCGACCGCGCGGAGCCAGATCCCGGCCAGCTCCTCGTCGCTGGCCCCCCGGCGCAGGGGGTCGCGCAGGTCGCTCTCATCCCGGGCGAACAGGCAGTTGCGGACCTGCCCGTCGGCGGTCAGCCGGACCCGGTCGCAGGTCCCGCAGAACGGGCGGGTGACCGAGCCGATCACGCCGACCCGCGCCGGGCCGCCGTCCACCAGGAACGTCTCCGCCGGAGCCGAGCCACGCTCCCCCGGGTCGGCGGCAGTGAGCTTGAAGTGCGCGGTCAGCGCGTCGAGGATGTCGTCGGCGGTGACCATGTTCTCGCGCCGCCAGCCGTGCTGCGCGTCCAGCGGCATCTGCTCGATGAACCGCAGCTCGTACCCGCGCTCCAGGCAGTACTGGAGCAGCGCGGGGGCCTCGTCGGCGTTGAGCCCGCGCATCAGCACCGAGTTGACCTTGACCGGGCGCAACCCGGCCGCCGCGGCCGCGGCCAGCCCGGCGAGGACGTCGTCGAGCCGGTTCCGCCGGGACAGCTGCTGGAACGTCTCCGGGTTCAGCGTGTCCAGCGAGACGTTGATCCGGTCCAGGCCCGCGGCCCGCAGCGGGTCGGCCAGCCGGGTCAGCCCGATCCCGTTGGTGGTCAGCGAGATCTCCGGCCGGGGCCGCAGCTCCGCGGTGCGGGCGACGATGCCGGGCAAGCCCCGGCGCAGCAGCGGCTCACCCCCGGTGAACCGGATCTCGGTAATGCCGAGCTGCTGCACCCCGATCCGGGCCAGCCGCACTACCTCGTCGTCTGAGAGCAGCGCCGGGTTGGGCAGCCACTCCAGGCCCTCGGGCGGCATGCAGTACGAGCACCGCAGGTTGCACCGGTCGGTTAGAGATATCCGCAGGTCGGTCGCTACACGCCCGTGAGAGTCGGCGAGAGCATGGAAGTCGGCGGGAACGGGACCTCACCACCTTTCATCTGCGGGGCTACAGGCCCGCATAGTCACTAAGCCTACGTTGCGTCCCGCGTGTCCACCGATCGGCTGACTCACAGCTGGCTGGCTGGGCGACGCGCGGCCCGCTGCACCGGGCCCATCCTCGGATCATGACAGCAACCAGGACAGCGGTACGAGTCCGCGGGCTCCGAAAGATCTACCGGCCTGCCCGCTACCGCGAGGTGGCCGCGCTAAACGGCCTGGACCTGGACATCGGGACCGGAGAGATCGTCGCCCTGCTCGGGCCCAACGGGGCGGGCAAGACGACCACGGTCCAGATCCTGACCGGATTCCGCCGCCGGGACGCGGGCGAGGTGACCGTGCTGGGGACCGACCCGGCGGCCGCGGACCGGGCCTGGCGGGCCCGGCTCGGCATCGTGCCCCAGCAGGCCAGCGACTTCGGGGAGCTGACCGTGGGCGAGGTGGTCCGGCACCTGGCCGGGTATTACCCGGACCCGCATGACTCCGCCGAGCTGATCGACGCGGTGGGCCTGACCGGTCAGGCCAGCACCCGGCTCCGCCGGCTGTCGGGCGGGCAGCGCCGCCGGGTGGACCTGGCGCTCGGTCTCCTCGGCCGTCCTGAGCTCCTGGTGCTGGACGAGCCGACCACCGGGCTGGACCCGGCGGTGCGGCGGCAGTTCTGGGGCCTGATCCGGCAGCTGGCCGCCGCCGGTACCACGGTCCTGCTCAGCACGCACTACCTGGACGAGGCAGAGGCCTTGGCCAGCCGGGTGGCGGTCATGGCGGCCGGGCGGATCGTCGCGGCCGGCCCTCCGGCGACCCTGGCCGGGCGCGACACCGGGACCGCCATCGTGAGCTGGCAGGAGGGCGGCGTCCCGCGCAGCGAGCGGACGCCGGCACCGGCCCGGCTGGTGGCGGCCCTGGCCGCCCGGGCCGCCGCGCCGGACGGGGAGATCCCCGGCCTTACCGTCACCCGGCCCTCCCTCGAAGACACCTACCTGCGGCTGATCGGCGTGACGCCGCACCGCCCTGGCACCCCCGAGGACACCCCATGACCGCCGCGTCCAGCACCCCCTCAAGCCCGCCCGCGCTGCCCGCACCAGCACTGCCCGCACCAGTCCGGCCCTCACCCGCAGGGCTTACGCCAGCGCTGCCGTCGCTGCTGCGCACGAGCGTGTCCCGCGGCAGGCTGGAGATCACCTCGTTCTTCCGCGACCGTGAATCACTCATCTTCACGTTCTCCCTCCCGGTCATCCTGCTGGTCGTGTTCGGCGAGGTGTTCCACGGCACGATCGGGTCCACCGGGGTGGCCTTCCGCCAGTACTTCGCGGCCGGGATCATCGCCAGCGGCATCATGTCCGCCACGTTCGTGAACGTGGGCGCCAGCGTGGCCGCGGACCGGGCGGACGGGACGCTGACCCGGCTGGCCGGCACGCCCATGCCGCCCGCCGCCTATTTCGCGGGCAAGGCGATCGGCGCCCTGGCCGTCGCAGCCGCCGAGGCCGGGCTGCTGCTCGCAGTGGGGGCAGCCGCGTTCGGGCTGCGGCTGCCCGGCACCGCCAGCCGCTGGCTCACCCTCGCCTGGGTATTCATCCTGGGCACGGCGGCCTGTGCCGTGCTCGGCCTGGCCCTGAGCAGCCTGCCCCGCAGTCCCCGCGGCTCGTCGGCCATGTTCAACCTGCCCTACCTGGTGCTGTCCTTCATCTCCGGCGTGTACTTCGTGTTCCGTGACCTGCCGCCGGTCCTGCAGCACGTGGCCGCGCTGTTTCCGCTGAAATGGCTATGCCAGGGGCTGCGGTCGGTCTTCCTCCCCGCCGCCGCGGCCGTCGCGGAGCCGGCCCGCAGCTGGGAACTCGGCGAAATCGCGCTGGTGCTCGGGGCCTGGTTGGCCGCAGGCTTGGTCCTGTGCATGACGACATTTCGCTGGCTGGACCGCGAGTGAGCGCGGCCCCACCCGGCGGGCACGCCTGGGACGGCGGTGTCCGCGGCTGGGACGTGTACTACGGGGTCATCCTGCTTGGCGTGCTCGCCCTGGAGATCGCGGTCCAGGCGCAGCAGAACCTGCCGGCCACGGACCTGGTCATCGCCTGCGGTGCGCTGGCGGCCATGGCCCCGTGGTACCTGCTGCACCGGCGTACCGTGCTCTACGGCGAGAGCAGTCTGGCCCGGGGCCTGATCTACCTCGCGGGCGTCTGGATCCTGTTCGCGATCGCGTGCAGCCGGGGGTCGATCGAGACCTGGGTGCTGCTGGCCCTGTGCCCGCAGTGCTTCCTGGCCGTCCCGTTCCGCTGGGCGGTCGGCGCCATTGTCGTCCTCAACCTCACGCCGGTGGTGGTGGCCCTGGTCAGCGGGGCGGGCGCGGACGAGCTGTCCACGCTCGTTGCGTCGGGCGCCCTGACCGTGGCGTTCTCGGTCGCGTTCGGTCTGTGGATCTTCCGGATCATCGCCCAGAGCTACGAGCGGGCCAGCCTGATCGAGCAGCTCAGCCGGACCCGCACGGAGCTGGCGAGCGCCCACCGGCGAGCGGGTGTGCTGGCCGAACGGCAGCGGCTGTCCGGGGAGATCCACGACACCGTGGCCCAGGGGTTCACCAGCATCATCATGCTGCTCCAGGCGGTAGACACCGACGTGGAGCGGCAGCCCGCGGCGGCCCGCAGGCATCTCGCGCTGGCCATGGAGACGGCCCGGGAGAACCTGGCCGAGGCCCGCGCCCTGGTGGCTGCGCTGGCCCCGGCAGGGCTGGAGCCGGGCTCGCTCGACGCGGCCCTGCGCAGGCTGACCGCCGCGGTGGGCGCCGAGCGGGGCGTGGCGGCCGAGTTTGAGGTAACCGGCGCGGCCTGCCCGCTGCCCCGGCCCGTCGAGGTCATGCTGCTCCGGGTCGGCCAGGAAGCGCTGGCCAACGTGCGCAAGCATGCCCAGGCCCGCCAGGTGCTGGTCCGGCTGCGCTACGCCGAGGGACAGGTCGGCCTCGATGTCACTGACGACGGTGTGGGCTTCGATCCGGGGCAGCCCGCCGGCGGCTACGGCCTGCCCGGCATGCGGGCCCGGGTCGATGAGGCCGGCGGCTGCCTCGACGTGCGCAGCTCCCCTGGCGGCGGGACCACGGTGAGCGTCCTGGTCCCCGCCCCCTCCACCGTCCCGGCTGCCCCAGCCGGACCGGCCGCCCCAGCCGGACCGGCTGGCCGGGAAATGCCGTGAGCGAGTTGGCGGGGCGCGGCGCGGTCCGGGTCCTTATCGCCGATGATCATCCGGTCGTGCGCGCGGGCCTGCGAGCGCTGCTGAGCAGCGAGCCTGGCCTGGCGGTTATCGCCGAGGCGGGCTCCGGCGAGGAGACCGTGACGCTGGCCCGCCTGCACCAGCCGGACGTGGTGCTGATGGACCTGCGCATGCCCGGCGCGGGCGGGCTGGCCGCGATCCGGGCGCTGTCCGCCGAGCAGCCTGGGGTGCGGGTCCTGGTGCTCACCACCTACGACAGCGACACCGACATCCTGCCCGCCGTCGAAGCCGGCGCCGCCGGGTACCTGCTCAAGGACACGCCGCGGGACACCCTGGTAGGCGCGATCTTCGCGGCCGCCCGGGGCGAGACCGTGCTGGCTCCCTCGGTGGCCGGGCGGCTGGTGAGCAGGCTGCGCGCCGGAATGCCAGAGAGTCCTGCCGCCCGCGACACGCTCTCCGCACGGGAAACCGAGGTCCTGGTCCTGGCGGCCCGCGGGCTGACCAACGCGCAGATCGGCCGCGAGCTGTTCGTCAGCGAGGCCACGGTCAAGACCCATCTGCTCCGGGCGTACGCCAAGCTCGGCGTGTCCGGCCGGACCGCCGCCGTCACCCGGGCCATGGAACTCGGCGTGCTGCCGTCCCCCGGGCGCCCCTGAGCGCGGCCCGGGGAATCCGCCGGCCGAGCGGGAATCCACCGGGACGGCCCCGAATCCACCGGGGGCTCTCGCTGCGAATCAATAGCGGGCAGAACGTGATTACCTGTTTATCCGATGGCTAAAATAGGAGTTAGCCCTCGTCCGGGGAGGCAGCGATAGGGTCGTGCTTGTGGAGACTGCTATCTGGCTTGACCAGCTCAACGCAACGGAGCGGGCTGAGCTCGTCCGCGGCGCGGGTGTCATCCCCCAGCCACGTCCTGATGTGCTCATCGTCGGCGGGGGAATCGCCGGGGTAGCGACGGCGGCCGCCTGCCATAAGGCCGGTCTTGGGTCGGTCCTGCTCATCGAGGCCGGCCATCTGGGCGCCGGGGCCACCGGCGGCGCCGCGGGGCTGCTGACCCCGGAGATCCACGAATGGAGCGATCCGGAGCCGTTCGTGGATCTGGCCCGGGCCAGCCTGGCCCAGTGGGCCGAGCTGGAGGAAGTCTCACCGGGCGGAGTGGGACTGGTGGAGGTGGACTGGATCGGCCTGTCCCCCGACCCGGGTGCCCTGGCCCCGCACCAGTCGCCCGCGGTGGAGTGGCTGGAGCCTGACTACGTGGCCAAGCTCATCCCCGGACTCTCGCTGCCCATGGCGGGCGCCCTGATCCATCACCAGGGCCGGGTCAACCCGCTGCGCTCGCTGGCCCGGCTGTCCGCCACGCTGCCCTCGGTGTCCACCGGGGTCGCCGCCACGGGAGTCACGGTCCGTGGTGACCGGATCGTGAGCGTGGAAACCACCGCCGGCCAGGTGCAGCCCGGCGCGGTGGTCTTCGCCACCGGCCTGCCGCCGGTGCTGGACGGCCTGGACATCGACGTGCCCTGGGAACGGGTCAAGGGCCACCTGCTCGTCACCGAGCCAACGCCGTTCCGGCTGCCAGGCATCGTGGCGCCCGTCGCCACCCAGCTGGAGGATGGGCGGCTCCTGGTCGGCGGCACCTTCGACATGGGGGACGAGAGCCCGGTGGTCCGGCAGGAGATCATCGACAGCATCCTGGCCGGCCTGTACGCCACGCTCCCCCAGCTCAAGGGGCTGCGCGCCGATTACACCTGGTGCTGCTTCCGGCCCCGGCATCCAGACGGGCTCCCGGTCATTGACCGGATCCACGGTCTCGGCAACGCCTGGCTGACTTCCGGGCACTACCGCACGGGAATCCTGCTCGCGCCGGTGACGGCCCAGGCGCTGGTCCGCTGGATCAGCTCCGATCAGCCGCCTGCCGAGGCCGCCGCCTGGAGCAGCGAGCGGTTCGCCGGCCGGGGTCTCACCGGCCACTGACCGCACCAGAATCCGTCCCCGTCTGCCGGATCACGGTGCTCAGTTATAGGGCGCCGGTCACGGTGCGCCGGTCGTCCGGCAGCCGGCGGGTCAGCCCGCGGCGGTCCAGGTACTCCAGCAGCGGGATCGCCACCCGACGGGTGGTGCGCAGGAGCTGGCGGGCCTCAGCGGCGGTGAACGGCCCGGGCAGTCCGGCCAGGATCCGCGCCGCCTCCCGGTCCGCTCCCGGCGCCAGGACGACCTGATCGGCCACCCGCAGCAGCAGCCCGGCCCGGGCCGCCGCGGCCAGCGCCCGGCTGTCCAGCCCCAGCTCACGCAGCCGGGCCGCCTCCGGGGCAGCGAACGGCTGCCCGGCCAGGTCACCGCGCAGCAGCCGGACCGCCGTGAGCACCTGCTCCGGCAGGGCCGGACCGCCGCCGCTGGCCCCGTCCCGCTCCAGCACCAGGCACCCGGCCCGCACCGCCAGCGGTGGCACCGCTAGCCGCTCGACCAGCTGCCGGGCGGGCAGCCCCAGCGCGGCCCGGGCCGCCTCCAGCGGCAGGCCCGGGGCGAGCGGCTCCCGCGCCGCGTACTCCGCAACGCTGTCCAGGAGCTGGCGGCCCAGTCCGGCCCAGTGCTCCGGGTCGGCCAGCCAGTCGCCCCCGACCGGCGCAGGCAGCTCGGTCACCCCCATGGCCCGCAGGTCAGCGGCGCGCAGCAGCCCGTGCCGCCGGAGCAGGTCGGCCGCGGCGGGCACGGCCGGCCAGCCGGCGAGTTCCCGGCCGGCCGCGGCAGCCGCCCCCCGGCGGCGGAACGCGGGCGGGACCACGTCCAGCACCGTGGCGCCGACCAGCGGCGGCCAGGCCGCCCGGGCCTGACCGGCCAGGCCCGAGTCAGCGCCGGCGCCCAGCCCAGCGAAGGCCGCCGCGGCCGACCCCGGGTCACGGAGCAGCAGCCGGTCGCCGACGTGCAGCGGCAGCGGCACGTCGAGGGTGAGCCGGGCGATCAGCCCGCCCAGCAAGCGCAACCGCGCGGTGGTCCGCGCCGAGCCCGCGTGCACGGTGAGCTGCCGCGGCGGCCGGTCCCCGGTCGCCGCGAGGCGCACGTCCAGCGTGGCGGCCAGCGTCCACCGGCCCGGCTCAACGAGCGCCATGCCTCGCTCGGGGGTCTCCCGCTCCGCGCCGCGCAGGTTCAGCGCCACCCGGGCCACCCCGCTCACCTCACTGGCCGGCTGCTTCAGCGTCTCGATGCCCCGTACCCGTACCGTCTCCATGGCGGGCGTGAGCAGCAGTTCCTGCTTGGCGCGGATGGTCCCGGCCGGCAGGGTCCCGGTCACGACGGTGCCGCTTCCCCTGATCCGGAACGCGCGGTCCACCCACAGCCGGACCGGAGCGGACGGGTCCGGGCGGGGCAGGCGGGCGGCCAGCCGGTCCAGGGCGTCGCGAAGGGCAGGCAGGCCGAGGCCGGTGCGGGCGCTGACCCCGACCGCCTCGACTTCACCCAGGCTGCTCGCGGCGAGCTTGGCCAGCGCCTGGCGGCGGGCGTCCACCGGGTCCGCCAGGTCGCAGCGGGTTACCGCAAGCAGGCCGTGGGTGATACCGAGGGCGTGCACCGCAGCCAGGTGCTCCTGCGACTGCGGCATCCAGCCCTCGTCCGCCGCCACGGTGAACAGGACCGCAGGGACGGCGCCCACCCCGGCCAGCATGTTGGGCACGAACCGCTCGTGCCCGGGCACGTCGACGAAGGCGACCTGCTGCCCGCTGGGCAAGGTCATCCAGGCGAAGCCGAGGTCGATGGTCAGGCCACGGCGCCGCTCCTCGGCCCAGCGGTCCGGCTCCATCCCGGTCAGCGTCCGGACCAGGGTGGATTTCCCGTGATCGACATGCCCGGCGGTCGCGATGACCTGCATCTAGCCCCGCTCCCCGGAGGCCGCGCCGCAGGCCGGCGCCGGGCCTGCCTGCACCGGACCTGATTCCACGGGGGCGACCTTACCTGGTCCGATTACGCACCCCGGCTGGTGTATCGCATAAAGGCCGGCGGCCTGGGTAGTTGCGCCGCACGGGATAAAAACCCCTGCTGGACTGGTTAAGGGAGTGATCAAAATGGCCGGGATGCTGCGTGTTCCCCGGAGCCGGGGCGCTTTGAGTGGCGCCCTTCTTGTTTTGCTCGGCCTGTGGGGTGGGCTGGTCGCGTTCGTCGGGCCGTATTTCCACTTCGCTTACACGCCGGGCACCGCCTGGACGTACACCTCGGGCCGGCTGTGGCTGGAGATCCTGCCCGGGATCGCGACCGTGCTCGGCGGTCTTATCCTGCTGGCCAGCCGGGTCCGGCCGGTGGCGATGTTCGGCGCCTGGCTGGCTGCGCTGGCCGGGGCCTGGTTCGCGGTGGGTCGGGTGCTCAGCCCGGCGTGGAACGCGCACGGCACGGTGGCCCTGGGCACCCCCATCGGCGGCACCCTGCACCGGGCGCTGGTGGAGCTCACCTACTTCACCGGGCTGGGCGTGGTCATCGTGTTCCTGGCGGCGCTGTCCATCGGCCGGCTGGCCGTGGTCGGGGTCAGGGACG
>DATCFY010000049.1:0-2881 GCA_036509255.1 Streptosporangiaceae bacterium | reverse complement strand
GAGTCGCTGGCCCTGCACAAGACCCGGCGGGCCAGCGACCTGACCACCCGCAGCCGCGCCCTGCACGAGATCCAGGAGGCGCTGGGGCTGGACGAGGCCCCGCTGCGCATCGAGTGCTACGACGTGTCCAACCTGCAGGGCACGCACGTGGTCGCGTCCATGGTCGTGTTCGAGGACGGCCTGGTCCGCAAGAGCGAGTACCGGCGGTTCAGCATCCGCGGCCTGGACGGAACCGACGACGTGGCCGCGATCCACGAGGTGATCCTGCGCCGGTTCCGCCGCTACCTGGACGAGCGGGAGGCGACCGGCGAGCTCGACGTGCTCGGCGACCCGGAGGCCTCCGCCGAGGCGGTCCAGGCCTCCGCCGAGGTGGCCCGGCAGCGCAAGTTCGCCTACCCGCCGAACCTGGTCGTGATCGACGGCGGGCCGGCCCAGGTCGCGGCGGCCGCGCGGGCCCTGGACGAGCTCGGCATCGATGACGTGGCGGCCTGCGGGCTGGCCAAGCGGCTGGAGGAGGTCTGGCTGCCCGGCGATGACTCGCCGGTGATCCTGCCCCGGACCAGCGAGGGCCTGTACCTGCTGCAGCGGGTCCGGGACGAGGCGCACCGCTTCGCCATCACGTACCACCGGGCAAAACGGTCAAAGGCCCTGGCTGTCAGCGAGCTTGACTCGGTCCCGGGACTAGGCCCGGCGCGGCGGGCTACGCTGCTACGGCACTTCGGCTCGGTGCGCAGGCTCGCCAGCGCGACCGAGCCCGAGATCGCGGGCCTGCCCGGCATCGGGCCGCGGGTCGCGAGCGCGGTGCTCGCCGCCCTGCGGCCGGAGCCGCCCGCGGGGGAGCCACCCGCGGGGCAGCAGGGGAACGGCGCGCAGAATGGCACTGACATCGGGGAGCGGAACGGCCATTGAACGGGCACGAAGACCGCGGTGACGCCGCGGGCCCGGACATCGTCATCATCACGGGGATGTCCGGCGCGGGACGCAGCACGGCGGCCAAATCGCTGGAGGACCTGGACTGGTTCGTGGCCGACAACCTGCCGCCCGGCCTGCTGCCGACCATGATCGAGCTGGCCCGCCGGGCCATGGGCGCGGTGCCGCGGATCGCGGCCGTCATGGACGTCCGCAGCCGGGCGTTCACCACTGACCTGCAGACCGCCATCGGGGAGCTGGCCGCCCGGGGCGTCCGGCCGCGGGTCGTGTTCCTGGAGGCCAGCGACGACACCCTGGTCCGCCGCTTCGAGAGCGTCCGCCGCCCGCACCCGCTGCAG
Source organism: Streptosporangiaceae bacterium (assembly GCA_036509255.1). Lineage (GTDB taxonomy): Bacteria > Actinomycetota > Actinomycetes > Streptosporangiales > Streptosporangiaceae > RYN-230. Next base: position 1,613 of record DATCFY010000049.1, on the reverse strand, counting down.
GAGGACGGCCGGGTGGTAGAGGGCATCGCCGCGGAGCGGGAACTGCTCCGCGGCGTCCGCGAGGAAGCCGACCTGGTCATCGACACGTCAGGGCTGAACGTGCACGAGCTACGGGCCCGGATGCACGACGCGTTCAGCGCCGACGCCCCGGCCACACTGCGGGTCAACGTGGTGTCCTTCGGCTTCAAGTACGGGCTGCCGGTCGACGCCGACATCGTGGCCGACTGCCGGTTCCTGCCCAACCCCCGCTGGGTTCCCGACCTGGCCCCGCTCACCGGGCAGGACGAGCGGGTCCGTGGCTACGTGCTCAGCCGCCCCGGGGCCGCGGAGTTCCTGGACTCCTACCTGGCCGCGCTGCGGGTGGTGCTGGCGGGTTACGAGCGCGAGGGCAAGCGCTTCGTCACGCTGGCCATCGGCTGCACGGGAGGCAAGCACCGGAGCGTGGCGGTCGCTGAGGAGATCGCCAGCCAGCTGAGCGGCAAAGGGCCGGCCGTCCAGGTCGTGCACCGGGATCTGGGGCGCGAATGATGGCTGGCCCGGCTGGGTCCGGCCCGCCTGGGTCTGGCCCGGCTGGCCCCGCTGCCTCCAGCTCCGGCCAGGCCGACGCGGACCTCGTCGCCTCTGTCCGGCCGCTGAACCCGAAGGTGGCGGCGCTCGGCGGCGGCCACGGCCTGTCCGCCTCGCTCTCGGCGCTGCGCCGGGTGACCCGCCAGCTGAGCGCGATCGTGACCGTGGCCGACGACGGGGGCTCCAGCGGCAGGCTGCGCCGCCAGTACGGCGTGCTGCCGCCCGGTGACCTGCGGATGGCGCTCGCGGCGCTGTGCGGCGATGACGCCTGGGGCACCACCTGGAGCCGGGTCGTCCAGCACCGCTTCACCGGCGAGGCCGAGCTCGGCGGGCACGCGGTCGGCAACATGCTGATCGTGGCGCTGTGGGAACTGCTCGGCGACACGGTGCAGGGCCTGGACTGGGTGGGCCGGCTGCTCGGCGCGTACGGCCGGGTGCTGCCCATGGCATCGGTCCCGCTCGACCTGGTGGCCGAGGTGGAGGGGCTCGACCCGGAGCGCCCGCTCGGGCTGAGCACGGTCCGCGGCCAGGTCGCGTGCGCGTCCACCACGGGCCGGGTCCGCTCGGTGTCGTTGATCCCGGAGGATCCGCCGGCCTGCCCGGAGGCGGTCACCGCGATCCTGGACGCCGACTGGGTGGTGCTCGGGCCCGGGTCCTGGTTCACCAGCGTGCTGCCCCACCTGATGGTCCCCGAGCTGGCCCAGGCGCTGGTCAGCACGCCGGCCCGGCGGATCGTGGCGCTGAACCTGGTCGCCCAGCCGGGCGAGACGGAGGGGTTCTCCCCGCAGACGCACCTGGAGGTGCTGGCTGATCATGCGCCGCAGCTGAAACTGGATATCGTGCTCGCCGACCGGGGGGCCGCGGGGGGCGCGGCCGCCGAGCTGGAGAAGGCGGCGAGCCTGCTAGGCGGCAGGCTGGTCCTGGCCGACCTGGCGATGCGCGATGGCACACCGCGCCACGACCCGCGTCAGCTGGCCGGGGCGTTCGCAGAGATTTTCGAGGGGGAGTGATGCCGGTGGCAATGACCGGCCTGGTCAAAGACGAGC
>DATCFY010000048.1:0-2096 GCA_036509255.1 Streptosporangiaceae bacterium | reverse complement strand
AGGTCCGGCGGGACGGCCCGGGCCCGGGCCGGCGGACCGGCGGCGGACCGGCCGGGGCCGTGCGGGCACCGCCGGGGACGGCGATCCCGCCGCGGCCCTCGCGCGCTGGCCTGCCGGCGCCTGCCCCCAGGCACCCTGCCTGCCACCACGCTGACCCGCGGCGCCCTCACCCCGGCCACCCTGACTCCGGCCACCCTGACCCCGGGCGGCCCGTCCCCCGGCGCCCTGCTCCCCGGTACCCGGTGCCCGAACTCCGGGTGGCCGTGGCCGGACCCCCGTCCCTGCGTCAGTGCGCACGCTCACTCCCGCGTCCCCCTTGCGGCCGGATTACTCTGCCCCGCCTCGTGATGCCATGTCCCTTGATGACCTGCTGTGTCCCGCCAGCACTCGACCGCTGGCCGATGTATTGCCTGGTCAGAAGCTTGTTAACCGCGCAGCAGCTGGAGCCGGGCCGACCGGCGGCCGGCTCCTCGGCGCAGGTCACGCGGCGTCCCTGATCCGCTCGGCCGCCCGCAGCCGCGCCGGCGCAGCCCGCGGGTTGCGCGCCAGTTCTGCCGCGGAGGGGCGCTGCGCCCCCCGGGTGAGCAGCCGGAACTCCGGCCGTGCGGACTCCAGCGGCACCGGCAGGCCGGGCGGCGTGGTGTCGGCGGCCGCGGCGGTCAGCGTGGTCTTCACCGCCCGGTCCTCGAGCGAGTGATAGGCCAGCACCACCACCCGGCCGCCCACGGCCAGCCGGTCCAGGGCGCCAGGCAGGGCGGCGTGCAGCGCGTCGAGTTCCCCGTTCACCTCGATGCGCAGCGCCTGGAAGGTCCGCTTGGCCGGATTCCCGCCGGTCCGCCGGGCTGGGGCCGGAATGGAGTCCCGGACGATCTCGACCAGCTGCCCGGTGGTGGAAAGTGGAGCGCGGGCTCGCTCCCGCACCACCGCGTCGGCGATCCGCCGGGCGAACCGCTCCTCGCCGTAATCACGCAGGATCCGGGCCAGCTGCCCGGCCGGGTAGGTATTCAGCACCTCGGCCGCGGTCAGCGGCCTGGTCTGGTCCATCCGCATATCCAGCGGGGCGTCATAGGAATAGGCGAAGCCGCGGGCCGGATCATCCAGCTGTGGGGAGGAGACGCCCAGGTCGAACAGGATGCCCTGAACACGCTGGTCACCGCGGCGGGTCAGGAGCTCGGGAATCTCGTCGTAGACCGCGTGCACCAGGGTCACCCGCTCCGCGTAGGGGGCCAGCAGCCGCCGCGATTCCTCCAGGGCCTGGGTGTCGGTGTCCACCCCGATCAGCGCGAGTCCCGGGTGTGCTTCCAGCAGTGCGCGGGCGTGACCGGCCCGGCCCAGGGTGGCGTCCACGAGGATCGCGCCGCGTGGCCGCAGCGCCGGCTCGAAAAGGGCGAGGACTTCCTCGACCATCACCGGCAGATGCCCGGCTGCCGACTCGCCCATTGGACCCCCTCTCACCCCGCCGCACCCTCGTGGGGATGCGGCGAGCGGCATACCTGCCGGTGTGCTGCCCGGCCAGGTCCCCATCCGCGCAACGCACGGGCCTGAACGTCTCCTGGCGCCGGGGAAGTGACGCCAGCCGACGTAAGCGCCCAGGCGCGGGTGGAGACCTCGCCGAGCACGCGGTACCGGAAGGCCGGCACCGCTTACAGCACCCCCGGCAATACCTCCTCTGACGCTGCGGAGAAGGCGTCTTCCTGCTCCGCCAGGTAGGACTCCCATGCGGCGGAGTCCCAGATCTCCAGGCGCGTATTGGCCCCGATGACCGCGCAGTCTCGGGTCAGCGCCGCGTATTCACGCAGCCCGGGCGGGATGGTGATCCTGCCCTGCTTGTCGGGGAGCTCGTCGGAGGCGCTGGCAAAGAACACCCGGCTGTAATCCCGTACCGCTTTCGCGGTGACCGGGGCGCTGCGCAGGGCGTCCGTGATCCGGCCGAACTCGGCGACCGGGAAGACGTACAGGCAGCGCTCCTGGCCCTTGGTGATCACTAGCCCTCCAGCGAGCTCCTCGCGGTACTTGGCCGGCAGGAACAGCCGGCCCTTCTCGTCGAGGCGTGGCGTATGAGTGCCCAGGAACACAGGCCCTCACCTCCCGCCCCC
>DATCFY010000047.1:0-49096 GCA_036509255.1 Streptosporangiaceae bacterium | reverse complement strand
GGTTGCCGGTCCAGCCGCTGACCGGAACCTCGTGCACGGTCACCACGGTCAGATGGGCATGCTTGGCCGCTGCTTGTTTCATGGCCCAGTCCAGGGCGCGATGAGCGCCGTGCGATCCGTCGACGCCGACGATGATCCCAGTCATAGTCTGCTCCTTCCAGAGGCCTCCAGCCGGGTGGCCAGAGGGTCCCTGTTCCTATCGTCGTGCTTCAAAGCCTTCCTTTCCAGGGGCGTTCGGGGCACTGTCCGCAGGTCCTAGGTCCTCTACCGGGCCGGGTGGATCGGAGACAGCACGCCCCGAGGTCTCTCCGCACGCTGAATGTCCCCGCCGGGGCAGTCGGCGCGGACACGATCTCCAGGATGACGCTGGATCTCAGGTGGGCCTAATGTGCCGGTCGAGCAGGACGGGAATGTGCCGCTCGCCCTCACCGGCCTCCCTGAGGGGAACGGCGATTTCCAGGACCCCCTGGCCGTAGCTGGCCTGGATGTGCGCGTCGTCTGCATTGACCGGCAGCCGGACGCTGCGCGCGAACGTGCCGTACCGGAACTCTGAATGGTGGGCACCTTCGGTCTTGTCCAGCTTCTCGGCCTTGGTCGTGAGCACGCCGTTCGACGCCGTCACCGTCAGGTCCGTCTCCGGGTCGATCCCGGGCAGTTCGGCCCGCAGTACGTAACGACCGTCCTGGACGTAGTCCTCGACCGGCATGGGATGTCCGGCCACCGGCCGGATCAGCGCCAGGGGAGCTTCCAGCCACTCCACCATGTCGGTGAAGGGTTGCCGGTAATCCCTGCGCGTAAGGGTGCTCATCAAACCCGCCTCCTCCGGTACTCTTCCATCCAATTCCGGCGTACCTGGGTGGGGCAGGGCCTAAGCGGCCCTGGCTTCGGGTCCTTTCGTCCCTTAGCGAGCGCGGCATCCCTGTCTTACCGCCTGAGCCAAGCCTGCCTCCGGAAGCCGCCCCTCGGCCCTCGGCCCTCGGCCCGGCGCCGCGGCCGGCCTGAGCGGTCATGGCCGGGCAAGACAGTACCGGCGGTAGTCACACGCTTTCCGCGGCCTCGAAGGGGTACTGCAGGCCCGGGCCCATCATGGTCTGGCCTGTCCGCTTCTAGAGATCGCCTCTGGTCACGGAGCGCCGATCTGGAGTGGCGATTCCGCGGTCCCGCTGCCGTTAGCGTTGCTGGCCACGACGAGGACCTGGTAACTCCCGGCCGGCACCCGATGCCCGGCACCGTCGAAGCCCCAGTACCGGACGGCGAAGGTGCCTTCCGGCCGGGCGGGCTTGGACAGCGTGCGCACGACCGTGCCCTTGTGGTCGAGGATGAGGACGGTCACATCCGAGGCCCGGCCCAGGCTGACGGTGATGGTGGTGTAACTGTCCGCGCGTGACTGGATCGTGGCCGGATTCACTTCGAGCCCGCTGGCTACCGGGCCGGGGGCCGGGGCCGTAGTTCCTCCCGGGCTCGGTGCGGAGGTGAGCGCGGGCGTGGTGGGCGATGAGACCGGGACGTCCGAGCCGAACCTGGCCACGAAGCCTTTCCACACCGCGACCGACGCTGCGTCGGTCAGTTTGAGCGTGGGATATTGCGCGTTGCCGTTGAACAGGCTGGCGAACACGGCGCCGCTGTGCAGGAGGTAGTTGCCCACCTCGGTCAGCCAGGCCGGACGTCCTGCCGGGGTCGACAGGCCGAACTCGGCGAAGCCGTAGGGCAGGCCGACGCTCTTGGCCGCGGCGATCTCCTGGGCCATGAAACTCGCCGGTGGTGCTGCTACGGGGTTCTCGTTCTTGGCGCTGCCCGGAGGGTAGGCGTCCCAGCCGAGTGTGCTGATGATGCCCCCGCCAGGTAGATAGTCCCGCCAGCTCCGGTGTGACGACGGACTGAGATCGTAGCCCCCCAGGATCAGCGTCGAATGCAGATCGGAGTTATGTGCGGCGCGGGCGAGCGCGGCGACATGCGCCCAGGCGGCCTTGTAATCGGCCAGGGTGAACTCGCCATCCGCGATGTTCCCCTCGGGTTCGTGATAGTACGACCAGTAGATCGGGTTCCCGGTGGGGGCGGTGTCGAAGAACTGTGAGAGCGCCGCGTCGTCCTGCCCGGACAGGATTGCGGTGGGCAGCGCCTTGAAGCTCACGATGACCGGCGATTTGTTCGCGGCAGCCAGCCCGGTGGTCCAGGCGTTGGAACTCGGCAGACCCGGGTAGTAGACCCGGACGATTCCCATGTGCCCGAACTCAGACGTCTCCTGCGCGATGTCCGCCGCGCTCACCGAGGCGCCCAGCAGCGGGGCATGCGTGGTGTCCGCGGCCAGTCTGCCCGGCACGGGAGAAGTGGAATGCGAATGCACCCACTGCGACGGCCGCCATCACGGCGACGATCCAGAGGCCGACCACCGCTTTGACTCTGCCGCGTGATCTGGGTCTGGCGTGCCCGGATTGATCCACGATAAGTCGGCTGTGCGGCGAGCGCGCCACGTTGAACTCCTCTCCTGGGCCGCCTACCGGGTTAGCTGACGGGTTCGGGCCGGAGGAGCCCTACGGCAGGCCGGGCTGCCTGAGCAGGCGCGGCCCGCCGATTCACCCCGGGGAGTAGGTGGGTCCCCGGCTCTCTGTCCGTATCAGAGACTCGGCGGGATGGCTGCCAGCGCTTGGGTAAACGGGCAGCAACGGGTATATCGCGGGACGGTAACGGAATCGGGAACTGTCGCGGGAGGAAACCGCAGAAACTGCGACCTTGCGCCTTGTCGCTGCCAGTCGCTCAGCGTGTCCGATTCTGCGGAAATCCCAGGCCACACAAGGCTTGCCGCGTCGGCAGCGTCCATCGCGACGTGGTCAACTTCGCCCGAAATGCCCGCACCCGGCTCTCTGCCCTCAGGCCCAGCTGCCGCCCCGGTGCCCCTGTCACCGCTGCGGTGAGGCTCCCGCTGCCATCCGCGCTACGGCATGGTGGGGCGCTGCGTTAACGATGTCTCCGCGCCTAGCGCAGGACCGCTCCGCCGTTTCAGGGCTTCTGCCATCGTCAGGGGCACTGGCCGGAGAAAAATCGGCCGGTGATTGAACCGGCAAGCTTCCTCCGGTCGTATGACCAAAGCTGGCGCACCCGGTGCGGTCCTATGAGCACCGGACTACGCGGCCGGTCTCAGGCTGCCATTTTTCGTATTGATCTAGCCGTTTCCCGAAAGGTTCGAGAAACTTTGAACCGGCGGCGGAATGCGTCTCGTACTAGGGCCAGATGATGAGGCAGCCAGAGCTGCTCACGGCCAAGCGGGAGGATCCTCATGGAGTCCACGCAGGAAATCAGCCACGACTCAGATGACGCTGTCTACGGATCTACGCCGTCAGCCGGCAATGAGCACCACCGGCTCACGGATGACATCCAGCCGCCGTCCACCGGGACTGCTTTCCCCGGCCAGGGCGGCGCCGCCCCGTTGACTTTCATTAAGGAGCTCGGGGGTGCGGCGAGCTGGATCACCTGGGGACTCCTGGGATCAGCGGTGACCGCCCTGTCCGCAGCCCGGCCGTTCGTCCGTCAGACGGCAGGCGCGATGTATGTGCACCTCCCGACCAGCGATGCTGTGACCGGCCTATCACTGCTCGCTGGCGTCCTCATTCTCGGCATCGTTCTGGCCGCTCGTCACTGGCCGGGCTTGCGGCTGCCCGCGGCGATCGTCTCGCTGGTGATCAGCCTCGGGCTGATCGCCTTGTACATCCTCATGACCGTGGTCGGGATGATTGGCACCGGCTACTACACAGACATGGGCGCCGTTGTCCACGTCACCTGGCTGCCTGGCTCAGGCATGCTGTTTTCCGCGCTCGGCAGCGCTGCCATCGTGATCGCCTCGCTCCTGGCGCTCACCGAGCGCTCCGACCCGCAGGCTGTCAAGCAGTGATCACGGAAAGGCCGCCTGTCTCGTAACTCAGCGGCACACACCGGGCGGGTCCCGTGAGAGATCACGGGACCCGCCCTGTTTCTCTCGGGCTGCAGCGGCCTCTCCCTCATCCCGCCGCAGGCCTGGCCTGGACGACGTGGAGCGGGGAATCAACGTCACGGTTTAGTAACGGGAGGTTCAAGCCAAGGGTTTGGGTGATCCGGACCAGGGCACCCTCGCGTCGACATAGCGAGACAAGTCGGCCTCCCCGCTGGTACCTGCGCCATGCCCGGTGAGAGCCGATGTTGCCAGGGGTTCGGCCCGGCGAAAAAACCGGGACGGCCTTTGAACCGTTCGGCGGGTGGGCGTCGTATGAACCTGGTTGGGGGGACACCTAGGTGTCGGTGACCGATGAGGAGGACCGCAGCGCTGCCGAGGAAGCAGAGCTGGTAGCCCAGATAGCCGCGGGGGATGTGGGAGCCCCGGTGACCGAGCTTTACCGCAGGTATGGCAAGCGCCTGTTCCGCTTCGGCGTGCAGATGCTCGGCAACAACGCACTTGCCGAAGAGATGGTTCAGGACTGCTTTGTGAGGCTCTGGCGATCAGCGGGACGATACGACCCCGAGCGCGCCAACGTCGGCACGTTCCTGTTCGTCATCGCCCGCAGCGCTGCCCTGGACCTGCGCAAGCGGCCGTCGTCGCGCGAGCTGCTCCCTCTCGAAGAGGTCTACACGCCGCCCCAGTTCGACCACGTTGAGCAGGTCCTCGACAGCCTGATCATGCGTGAGGCCCTCGATACCTTGACCGTCGCTCACCGCCAGGTGCTGCGGCTGGCTTATGACCAGGACCTTACGCAATCTCAGATCGCCGAGCGCCTCGGGCTGCCATTAGGCACAGTGAAGACTCGTGTGTTCCATGCCATGCGCGCGTTGCGTGCCGCTCTGGACGAGCGAGGTTTCCATGCCGCCTGATGAGACCCCCGAGCTTCACCCTGACGCCGCAGGCTGGGCGCTGGGCGCTCTCGACCCCGACGACGCCGCGGCCTTCGAGACCCATCTTCACGACTGCGCCGAGTGCCAGGCCACGGTCGCCGGGTTCGAGGAGATGGCCCGGGCGCTCAAATCGGCGGCACCGGCGGTCGAGCCGCCGCCCGACCTCGAATCCAGGACGCTGGCCGCCGTGCAGTTCGCTGTGCTGGAGGCCAAGGGCGAGACAGCAGCCAAGGCTCCCCAGCCCACCGTCATGATGGCCGTACCGAAGCAGGAAGTCCCGACGGTCGCCAGCGTCCGCCAGGCCGTGACCGAGGCCAAGGCACCCGTCGGCATCGCGGAGCCCTCACCACCGAGAATGTCGAGGTGGTGGCACTGGCACTGGAACTTTCCCGTCTTCTCCCTAGCTGCCGCACTTGGAGCCGCCGCCGCAGCCGTCGTCGTGGTGCTCGCCAACTTTGGCCAGGGCGCGGGCCCGGCTCTAGTGAGTGGGACCGGCCCCTCAGTAACAACCCCGCTTAGCGCCACCACGGCGGCCAAGACATTCCATGTTGGCGGTGCCACCGGAGAGGCAACAGCCCGCCAGGCGGGCGAAAGCTGGACGTACGTGCTGCAGGTGCGTGGCCTCAGGCCGCTTCCAGGTAACGGCTTCTATGAGTGCTGGTGGTCCGGTCCCAAGAGCAGCCCGGCCAACCGAATGTTCGTGAGCGGCGGCACGTTCGTGGTAGGCAAGTCGGGCTCGGCCACCCTCACGATGACGACGGGAGTAGACCCCCGTGTGTTCCGCAGGATGAAGATCACCGTCGAGCAGCCGGGATCGGGCCGATTGCTCGGGCCGACCGTCCTCGTCGGCCAATCGCTCACCTGACCAGTACTGCGCAGCGGCTACTGGAGCCCGGTGCGGACGGACGTGATGCGCTGCGTGTTGAATCCGAGCCAGTGCATCCGGCCCACGTAGCGCGCGTGCTCAACCTTGAGACAGCGGTCCATGATCACCGTCACGCCGCCGTCCTCGGCGATCCGCGCGCCCTCTTCGTTGATCACGCCGAACTGGCACCAGAGGGCGCCGGCATGGATCGCCACCGCCTCCTCCGCGATCCCCGGCAGGGCATCCGGCGCGCGGAAGACGTTCACGACGTCCACCGGCACGGGTACGTCCAGCAGGCTCGCATAGCATGTCTCCCCGAGGATCTCTGTCTCGCGGGGATTCACGGGGATCACCTGGTAGCCGTGCCGCTTGAGGTAGTAGCCCACGAAGTTACTGGCCCGCAGCTCGTTGCTGGACAGGCCCACGATCGCGATCGTCCTGGCGGTGTGGAGCACACGCTGGATCGTCAGTGAGTCCTGGTACCGAGCGAGATCGGTCATGCGTCGCTACCCTCTTCCCGCTGCCGCGGCGACCCGCGCGAAACCCTGCTCCAGATCCCAGATCAGATCCTCGACGGACTCGGTGCCGACGGACAGCCGCACCGTGCCTGGCCCGACGCCGGCCGCCCGCAGTTCGTCGTCGCCCAGCTGGCGGTGCGTCGTGCTGGCTGGGTGGATGATCAGGCTCTTCGCGTCACCGACGTTCGCCAGGTGGGACCAGAGCGTGACGCCGCCGATGAGGCCCTGTCCGCCGGCGCGGCCGCCAGCGCAGTCGAACGAGAACACCGCGCCGGCACCGCGCGGCAGGTATTTCTCCACAAGCGGCCGGTACCTGCTCTCTGGCAGGCCAGAGTAGGTCACATTCGACGCCAGCTCGTGTGACTCAAGGAAGGCCGCGACCGCCCGCGCGTTCTCGACGTGCCGGTCCATCCGCAGCGACAGCGTCTCGAGCCCCTGCAGGAACAGGAAGGCGTTGAGCGGCGCGAGTGCCGCGCCGAGATCGCGCAGGGTCTCGGCCCGGAGCTTCATCAGGTAGCCGTACGTTCCGAACGTCTCGTGGAATTGCAGGCCGTGGTAGGCCGGCGACGGGTCCGCGACCACGGGAAACCGCCCGTTGGACCAGTTGAACGTGCCGGCCTCGACGACGACGCCCCCGATGCTCGTGCCGTGGCCGCCGATGAACTTGGTCGCCGAGTGGATCACGATGTCGGCGCCCCATTCGATGGGGCGGCACAGGTACGGCGTCGCGAATGTGTTGTCCACGATCAGCGGCAGTTCGTGCTCGTGCGCGATGGCCGCCACGGTCTCGATGTCCAGCACGTTCCCGGCCGGGTTACCGATCGTCTCGCCGAAGAATGCCTTCGTGTTGGCGCGGACCGCCTTCCGCCAGGCGGCCGGATCGTCGGGATCGACCCACGTCAGCTCAACGCTCATCTTGCGCAGCAGGTGCTTGAGCTGGTTCACTGTGCCGCCGTACAGCGCCGAGGATGAGACGACGTGGTCGCCCGGCTGCAGCAGCGTGAAGAGCGCGCCCGCCTGCGCGGCGATCCCGCTGGCGAACGCCACCGCGCCACAGCCGCCCTCGAGGTTCGCCACCCGCTCCTCGAACACCGCGACGGTCGGGTTCATGATGCGCGAGTACGTGTTCCCGTACTCTTGCAGGTTGAAGTATGCGGCCGCTGATTCCGGATCCTCGAACACGTAGCTGGTCGTCTGGAAGATCGGCACCGCACGTGCGCCTGTGTTCGGGTCGGGCCGTTGCCCGGCGTGCAGCTGCCGTGTCTCGAATCCGAACGCGCGGTCCTGTTCAGCAGGCACAGTCTCGGCACGCGAGGGCTTGTCGGTCACGAAGGCCTCTCTTTCCTCAGCGTCATCCGCTGGCCCCGCCTTCGGCCAGGCTGTGCTTGCTCAAGAACCGGCGGATGATGGGCGTCTGCCGCGCTTCCTCCAGCAGGAAGCAGTCGTGGCCGTACGGCGCTTCGAGCACATGGAACTCAGCTGGCTTGCCGAGAGCGCGAAGCGCCTCCTCGACCTCCCCCGACGCGGACGGCGGGTACAGCCAGTCGGAACTGAACGCGATCAGCAGTGTGCGCGCCGAGATGCCTTCGAATGCCTGGGTGAGCGATCCGCTGCCGTGCTGCCGCGCGAGATCGAAATACGTCAGCGCGCGCGAGGTGTAGAGATAGGTGTTGGCGTCGAAACGCTTGACGAACGAGTCCGCCTGGTGCCGCAGGTAGCTCTCGACCTCGAACTCCGGTTCGGTGATCGTGTAGCGGATATCGTCGGCGAACTGCAGCCGCCGGCCGAACTTGTCGTCCAGGGCCAGTGCGGACAGGTACGTGACGTGGCCGACCATCCGCGCCACCCCCAGGCCGGCGTCCGGCGCGCCGCCCGTGCCGTAGTAGCGGCCGCCCTGCCAGGCCGGGTCGCCCATGATCGCGGCACGCGCGATCGCGTTCCAGGCCACGCCCTGCGGGTGCAGGGCGTGCGTGCTGGCGATCGCCACGACGGCATCGACCTGACTAGGAAACAGGATCGCCCACTCGAACGCCTGCATCCCGCCGAGCGAGCCCCCTGCTACTGCGGCCAGCCGCTCGATACCGAGTGTGTTCAGGAATGCGCGCTCGGTCCGCACCATGTCCGCGACAGTGATCACCGGGAAGTCCGGCCCGTACGGTTTGCCGGTCGCCGGGTCGATCGAGGACGGCCCCGTCGTCCCGCGGCAGCCGCCGAGCAGGTTCGTGGAGACGACGAAGAAGCGGTCGGTGTCGAACGCCTTGCCGGGGCCGATCATCCCGTCCCACCAGCCCAGCCCCCTGCGGGACGCGCCGTCGCGATCCTCAGCCCCGAACCCGTCGCGCGTGCTCTCTTCGGGCGGCGTCTTCGCGTAGCCCGCCGCATGGGCGTCGCCGCTGAGCGCATGGCACACCAGGATGACGTTGTCGCGCCGGGGTGAGAGAGCACCGTAGGTCTCGTAGGCCACGCGAACCTGGTGCAGCTCCCGCCCGCAGTCGAGCCGCACCGGCTCCGGCAGGTCGAGGTACCGCGTTTCGACCGTGCCGACAGTGCCGGCTGAGCTGACCGAGCCGGCCGCGAGCGTCGAGGCTGGCTCCGCCATGGGGGCTATGGTAGCCCGGCCTGGCCAGTGTATTGTCAACCATCTCCATAGGGAAATGTTCGGAAGAGGGGGTATCGCGACATGACTGCAGTCACCAACGGTGTCAACGTGCAGGCACTGCTCGACGCACGCGAGGTGCTGAAGGGCGCGCCTGAGGCCGCCCAGTTCACCTGGCGCGCGTCTGCCAAGTGGCAGAGCGGCGTGCACAGCACGATCAAGGTCCAGAGCTACTTCGGCCTTGGGGAGGAGCAGAACCACAAGGAAGAGTGGACATTCGAAGCCGACCACCCCGAGGTCTTCGCGGCGGAGGACAACGGCATCACGCCGATCGAGTACCTCCTCGTCGGCCTGGCGAGCTGCCTGACGGGGGGTATTGCGTCCGTCGCGGAGAACCGCGGCATCCAGCTCCGCTCGGTCGAGTCCACGGTCGAAGGCGGGCACGACATCCGCGGGATCCTTGGTGCCGACAGCGACGTCCGTAACGGCTACAACGACATCAAGGTGACGTTCACCATCGACGCGGACGCGTCGAGGCAGGAGATCGAGGCGCTGGTCGCCCAGTCCCAGAAGCGCTCCGCGGTGTTCGACGCTCTGACGAATCCCACGAACGTCACCGTCGAAGTCGCTTGAGCGGCCGCGCGGCGGCCCGCGCGACGCGCGCGCTCCGGAAAGCACGGAGCGGCCGCGCGGCGGCTTGCCGACGCGCGCGCTCCGGAAAGCACTGAGGGGCCAAGCCATCGAGCGCACCACCACGGTCGTCATCGGCGGGGGGCAGGCAGGCCTCGCCGCGAGCTACTTCCTCAGTGACCGGTCGATCGACCATGTCGTTCTTGAGCGCGGAGAGGTAGCCAACTCCTGGCGGCGCGAACGCTGGGACTCGCTGCGGCTGCTCACGCCCAACTGGCAGAGCCGCCTGCCGGGCCTTCGCTATGAAGGCCCGGATCCAGACGGCTACATGACGGTGAGCGAAGTGACCGAGTTCATCGAGCACTTCGCCAAGGTGTCGCGCGCCCCCGTCCGGACTGGCGTGAGAGTCACGTCGGTCCGGCGGGCCGACGATGGATACCTCGTGACGACAAGCCACGGCGAGATTCACGCCCCGACCGTGGTCATCGCGAGCGGCGCCTGCAATCAGGCAGCGGTGCCGCCGCTGCGCGATGCGGTGCCGGTGTCCGTCGAGCAGGTGACGCCGTTCGGCTACCGCGACCCGGCCCAGCTCCCCGACGGCGGCGTGCTGGTCGTGGGAGCCTCGGCGACCGGCGTGCAGCTGGCCGCCGAGCTGAGGCGGTCGGGGCGGCCGGTGACTGTGTCGGTGGGGGAGCACGTGCGATTGCCGCGCACCTACCGCGGCCGCGATGTGCTGTGGTGGATGGACGCCTCGGGCGTGTGGGACCAGCGGTACGACGAGGTTGAGGACCTCACCCGGGCCCGGCGGCTGCCGTCGCCCCAGCTCGTCGGGACCCCTGAGCGGACGACGCTGGATCTCAACGCGCTCGCCTCGATGGGCGTCGAGCTGCTGGGCCGCTGGGCGGCGGTACGTGACGGCCGCGCGCTGTTCTCCGGCGGCCTGCGCAACGTGTTCTCGCTCGCCGACCTGAAGATGGAGCGCCTACTGGACACGTTCGACGAGTGGGCCAAGGCAGAGGGGTATGACGCTGAGGCCGGCTCTCCCGAGCGCTTCCCGTCGACGCGCGTGCCCGAGTCGACGCGGTTGCAGCTCGACCTGCGAAGTGGCGAGATCGCCGCGATCGTGTGGGCGACGGGTTTCCGGCCTGACTACGGATGGCTCGATGTGCCGGTGGTCGACGCGAAGGGCCACCTGAACCACGAGGGCGGTGTGGTGGACAGCCCGGGATTGTACGCTCTGGGGCTGCCCGTGCTGCGACGGCGCAGGTCGACGTTCATCTGCGGTATCGAGGACGACGCGCGTGAGGTGATCGATCACCTCGCCCGGTACCTGGCCGTCCGCCGGTGATATTTCTTGACAATATCAAGCGATTTTGTAGAGAATAGCTAGGTTCCGTCCCTGCCTGGGAGGTCAGCAATGTCGCTCAGCTCGCTCATCGCAGATACGCGCAAGGCCGTCGCCGACGACCCCGCGAACGCGCAGGCTCTGTTCACCGCCCAGGGGACACTGGTCGGCGTCACCGAGGTGGACATCCGGACCGGGGCGCATTCCTTCAAGGTCGATGAGCCGCCTGCGCTCGGCGGGGCTGATGTGGCTGCGAATCCGGTGCAGTATGCGCTGGCCTCGCTGGGGTCATGCCAGGCCATCACCTACCAGTTCTGGGCTGAGCAGCTCGGCATCGGGTTCGACGCGCTCACTGTGCGGGTGGAAGGCGACCTCGACATCCGCGGGTTCTTCGGCTTCGATGACGGCGTGCGGCCGGGATTTTCCGCCGTCCGGGTCGAGGTCACTGTGACAGGACCAGAGAGTCCCGAGCGCTACCAGGAGCTGGCCACCGCGGTCGACCGGCACTGCCCGGTTCTCGACTTGTTCGCTAACCCGGTGCCGGTCACCCGCACGCTGGCTGGCTGACCACGCGCTGCTGCGGGTTCACCCGCGGGACCATGCGTTACCCACGGCCTGGAGGGCCTTAGACAGCGCGCGGTAGCCCGGCATCGGGCTCTCGCCTGGTTCGTGGAGGATCTGGACCGCGACGTGATCAGCGCCGGCTTCCAGGTGCTCACCGAGGCGCGTGGCGATGGCCTCTGGGGTACCGTGCGGGACGAGGTCGTCGATGAGCCGGTCGCTCCCCCCATCGGCCACGTCGTCCGCGCTGTATCCGTGCCGCTGGAGGTTGCCGACGTAATTGGACCGGCGCAGATACGGATCGCTGACGAAGTCGCGGCCGATGCTGCGGGCCTGCTGCTCGTCGGCGCTGATCACGGCTGCGTGTTCTGGCGCGAGCAGGGGCTCAGGACCCAGTTCCCGCCTGGCTGCGCGCGTATGGGCAGGAACCGTCAGGTACGGGTGGCTGCCTGCGGCGCGGGCCGCCGCGAGCCGCAGTGTCCGCGGCCCGAGAGCCGCGAGTATGCGCCGGTCGGCGGGGACGCCTGCAGTATCGAGGGTGTCGAGGTAAGAGACCATCATCTGGTACGGGGACCGGTAACCCGTGACCGACTCCGGGTGGCCAACTCCGAGGCCAAGCAGGAAGCGATCAGGATGACGGGCCTGGATACGGCTGCAGGAGTCCGCGACCACGGCCGGGCCGTTGGTCCACATGTTGACGATCGCGGTGGCGACCACAACATGCGCCGTAGCGTCCAGAACCCGCTCTACGAGCTCGAACTCGCCCAGATCACGCTGGCCGAGCCCCAGCCAGACCGTGCCGTAGCCCAGGGCTTCGGCCTCGGCGGCGAAGTCGATGCGGGCCGCGTCGTCGTACTTCGGGTTCAGCCAGGCCCCGAAGGCTCCAAGCATCATTCTCATGAACTCTCCCCAGTACTTGCCCGCAGTGTGGCTGTTGGTTGCGGTTTCACGCTGTGATGGTCGGGCCTCCCGCAGGGGGAGAGTCAAGCGGCCCGCGGTACACCCGGCGATGATCAGTTCCACCGGCAGTGCTCCGGCGGACTTCCTGGAGCGTCTTACCCCTATGAGGCTGAGGGTGCGTCACGACCTAATTCCCTGCCGGCCCGGCCGGGAGCGAGAGTGAGTCCGTCCGCCCCCCTGCAGGGGGCTGCCGGTCCCGGCGCACACCCTGTCACGATCACCATTGACAGTGCGCATCCCGGGCCAGTCGTCCCTGACGATTTCGCCGGGCTGAGTTTTGAGCGAGGGCCGCTTGGTCCTGGCAACACCGGTATTTCGGGCAACCTGTTCACTCCGGCGAACAACTCGCTCGTCACCCTGTTCCGCAATCTGGGCCTGGGCAGCCTGCGGATCGGCGGGAGCACGGTGGATCAGTTGATCCCGGCGGGCACGGGCAGCGACGGCTTCACCGGAATCGACAGCCTGTTCGCCTTCGCCGCCGCAGCCGGGGTGAAGGTTATCTACTCGCTGCGCCTGCTCAGCCCGGGTGCGCAGCCCATCGGCGATCTGAAGGCGGTCAATGCCCGGGTGGCCGGGTACATCTGGGGTCACTACCGGGAGAATGTGGCCAGCTTCGCCATGGGCAATGAGCCGGACTGGCATGCCTATCACACCTACCCGGGACATCCGCTGGACCCGGCCATCTATGAGGACGACGCCGGTGTGCCGGGGAGTGCCTACCCGTCCTACCTGGCCCAGTGGCGCAGTGGCGCCGACGCGATCAGGGCCGCGGCGCCGGGAGCGCCGTTGTCCGGGCCGGATCTGGGGGCCTACACGACGATGACCTACTCGCCCGGCCCGGACAGCGGAATGTCGTGGACGGCACATCTCGCCCGGGATGAGCGGGACTCCGGCCGGATGACAGAGGTTACCCAGCATTACTACGTGGGCGATTCACCTGGCGATACCACCGCTCAGCAGGCGATCAGCAACATGCTGTCCCGCGAATGGGTAACCGGCACCGCGATCGGGACTCAGCCGGCCGCCACTACCTATACCCCTTATCCCTGGCTGTATGAAAACAATCTCGCCCCGGTGGCCGCGGCTGGTCTGCGCTACCGCCTCACCGAATCCAATGACTACCTGGGGGGCGTCCCGGGAGCGAGCGACACGTTTGGCTCAGCGCTGTGGGCGCTGGATCATCTGCACTGGTGGGCCGCGCACGGCGCGGCGGGCGTGAATTTTCACAACCGGCGGGGACTCTGCACTGACACGATCGTGCCCGGTCCGGCCGGCGGAGGGGACTATGCGATCAACCCGAAGGGATACGGCATCAAGGCCTTCACCCTCGGCTCAGCGGGCCAGGTGAAGCCCGTCCAGATCCAGAACCCGGCTGGCGTCAACCTCACCGCCTATTGCGTCGGCGGAGCGGGCGCGGATTACGTCACGATCATCAACAAGGCACACGGCGCGGACGCTGGGGATGCCGTCGTCACGATCGCCCCGCCCGTCCCGGGAGCGCAGAGCGCGGAGATCATGACCCTGGCCGGCGGCCAGCCGGGCGACGCGAGGGGGTCAAGCGCCACGCTCGGTGGCGCCGCGATCAGCGGTGACGCCCCCTGGCGTGGCGCATGGAGCACCCTGCCCGCCAGTCCAGGCGCGGGGATCAGCCTGACCGTCAGGGCTACCAGTGCCACCATCGTCAAGATCCAGAGCGGGGGCTTCACCACCGCCGGGTAAGCCAGCCGCTGGCACCGGGGTTCGCTGCTGCGGCGAGCCGCTACGGGAAGGCGCGCTCCGCCCTCACTGCTCGACGGTCGCCAGCACCCGCCCGGCCGAGATGGCTTCGAGCAGCCGACGGTAATCCTGCTCGTTCTGGTTGGCGTAGGCGATGGAGAAATCCGCGATGGCGTGGTCGAAGTCCTCGCTCGTACCCAGGTACCCGGAGATCTCCGTGGCGCGCCCGGTCCGGGCGTGCGCCCGGGCCAGCGCCCAGCCGCAGAGCCTGCCGTAGTAGTTGAGCTGGAGGGGGTCCATCAAGGGGACGCTCATGCTGCCTTTCATGTCGCGCAGCTGGCGCACGTAATAGTCCTTGATGTCCGTGCCGGTGGTTCCGATGCCGTTCGTCCAGCCCAGGAACGGGTCGGCGGCGGCCTGCGTCAGCCGCTGGCCCCGGACCACCCGCTCGCCCTGGTGCTTGTACCGGCTCTCCCCGGCGAACGGGGCCAGCACCGACTCCTGCGCCTCCTTGAGCTGGAGGAAGAGCGGCTCGTCCTCGCGGTCGCCGAGCAGCAGCATGACGAAGGCCTCGGTGCCGACCGACCCGACACCCACCACCTTCCGCGCGAAGTCGCCGAAGTAGTAGCGGCGCAGCACCTCGCGCCGGTCTTCTTCCAGCGTCTCCTGGTAATTCGCGACGGCATGCCGCAGTTCCTCCAGGACGCCTGGGTAGCGCTCGATGGGGAAGCGGACAATCACCGGATGAGCCGGCCGGATCCGGTACTGTCCCTCGACCTGGTCGCACATCTTCAGGAACGCCTTCAGGCTCGTGCGGCGCTGGGCCTTGGCGATGTCCCGGTGGCGGCGGCGCACGGCCTCCTTCGGCTGCAGCGCGTCGAACAGCCTGCTTACCTCATCGATATCGATCCTGGAATACCAGACCTTGAGAAACCGCATGCCGGCGTAGTTGGCCATCTCGGTGCGGTAGCTGCGGACGGCCAGCCGGGCCGCGGCACGCGCCTCGCGGTCGGCGAAGCCATTGTCCCGCGCGGCGACCGCGAAGCTGGCCGCCAGGCGCTTGACGTCCCAGTCGAACGAGGCCGGGAGCGTCTCGTCGAAGTCGTTGACGTCGAAGACCAGCCGCCGGTCCGGCGCGGCGAACATGCCGAAATTCAGCAGGTGCGCATCCCCGCAAGCCTGCACCCGGATATCAGTCGTCGGTGTGTGCGCGAGATCCCAAGCCATCGGTGCTGCCGCGCCGCGGAAGTAGGCAAACGGGGTAGCCGCCATGCGCCCGTACCGGATCGGGATCAGATCAGCAACCCTGGTCTTAGCCTGTTCTTCGAGAATGGCCACCGGGTCCGGCCGGTCCTCCGGCGGTGCCCACTGTGCATGGCTTGAGCGGGGCGTCACCTTGCGCCGCTGGCGGCCCCTGGAGCGCCACTCATCAGGCGTGAGCACTTCGTGCGGTGGGGCAAGGACGCCCGGCGAGATCTTGCTCATGAGTAATCGCCCCCCAAGATGACTGCTGACGCAAGCGAACGCGTCAGCAAGAGCCCCCCAGGACCACGGCCATCTGGAGGCCCTGTCATGACTGAACCCTACGTTGAAGGCGTCGTCAGGTATAGCCCCGGGTGGCGGAACCCCCATCGTGGGCGCCGGAACGCGGAAAGGTGCTGCCCCCGTGCCGTGGCCGAAGGGCCAGCTACTTACCTAAATGGGTTTGGCTAGCGGCAGTACGGGCCGGCGCTAGTCAGGACGGCAGACACGAAAGACCAGAAAACCGGGACGTAGCGCTGGGACTGGCCATGAGCGGCGCGGTTGGGAACCGGGCGCTATCGGGTCGTCACATATTCCGGACTCCCGCTAAGGCATGCCCCGCGTTCCAGGCACGCGACCGCATCGCTTACGCTCAAATAATCACCGGATCAGCTGGGATAAAGGAACGATGGCCACTCTCACTCAGGTAACGCTCACGTGTGATGTCTGCGGCAAGGCAAAAGATGTGCAGACCCGCACGATCGGACTCGACGGCAAGACGTACGAGATTGACCTTTGCCCGAAGGACGCTAAGGGTCTCAGCAAGGCTGCGGCCGAATACGTAACAAATGCCCGGGCAGTCACCACGCGGCCTGCGTCCCGCGAGAACGGGCGCCGCCTGCACTCCAGGCAGGAAACCGCCGCCATCCGCGACTGGGCCAAGGCGTCAGGCCTGAAGATTTCCGACCGGGGACGCGTCCCGGCCGCCATCTTCCGCGACTACCAGGCGGCCCACTGACCGCAGGCATGAGGCAGCCTTCGATCGTTTAGCCACCCAAAGGCGCCTTAGCCTCGGGGGCCAATGGCGTCCGGCCCGCCTGGCGCCGGCAGGCGGGCCGGGGACCTGGGGTGGCTAGGGCTGCAGGACGATGCGGGCCTTGGCCTTGCCGTACAGAACCTCGTCGATGGCCTCGTTCACGGCCGCGAGCGGGCGCGTAGTGGCCACCACGCGGGTGCGGCCGGCGCGGTGCAGGGCGAACACCGTGGCCAGGTCGGCACGGGTGCCGACGATGGACCCGATGACGGAGGTGCCGTTCAGCACGGTGCTGAAGACCGGGATCTGCAGCGTCCCGGCGGCGGGCAGGGCCACCAGCACCAGCCGGCCGCCTCGCCTGAGCCCCGCGTAGGCGGTGGCGAACGACTTGTCGTCCACGGCTAGCCCGACGGCGACGCTGGCTCCCCCATGGGACTGCAGGACCTGCGCCGGGTCTTCGGTGCGGGAGTCGATCACCAGGTCAGCGCCCAGATCCTTGGCCAGCTGGAGTTTCTCGTCGGTGATGTCGATAGCCGCTACGGTGCCGCCGAAGATCTTGGCGTACTGCAGGGCGAGGTGTCCCAGCCCGCCGATCCCGGAGATGGCCACCAGGTCACCGGGCCGCACGTTCCCCACCTTCACGGCCTTGTAGGTGGTGACGCCCGCGCAGGTGAGCGGGGCGGCGTCGATGGGGTCGATGCCGTCAGGGACCGGGGCTGCGAAGGCTGCGTCGGCCGTGAAGTATTCGGCGAAGCCACCATCGACTGAGTAGCCGGTGTTCTGCTGCTGCAGGCACAGCGTCTCCCAGCCGGTGAGGCAGTGTTCGCAGGTGCCGCAGGCGTAGCCGAGCCAGGGAACGGCGACACGCTGGCCGGGCTGGGTGCTGGTCACGCCCTCCCCGACGGCGTGCACAATGCCGACCCCTTCGTGGCCAGGAACGAACGGCGGAGTGGGCTTGACTGGCCAGTCGCCGTGCGCCGCATGGATGTCGGTGTGACACAGGCCGGAGGCCTCCATCCGGACGACGACCCGACCGGGACCAGGCGCAGGAATCGGCCGGTCTTCGATCGCCAGTGGCTGGCCGAAGGCGCGGACAACTGCGGCTTTCATGATTTCTCTCCTGGAGATTGCGGTCGCGGCTCGACAGCGACCGGCCGGGTAGCCAGATCCGGCCGGCCCGGATGGGCGGGCCGGATCTGGCTACCCGATCGGTTAGGCGGTCACCGCGCTGGTGTGCACGGTCTTGGCGAGCATTTCGGCTTCGGCAGGCACCCGGCGCTCGTGCACCAGGCCGATGGCCGAGAGGATCAGCAGCAGGCCGGCGCCGATGAATGAGGCGATGGCACCGAACAGGGCGATCTGGCCGAACTGCCAGAAGCCGTAGGCCTCCAGGAGCATCGAGCGCAGCGTGGTGCCGCGGAACACGGTCTGGACCAGGCCAGCCAGCGCGACGTTCTTGGGCTGGGCGAGCGACTCGCCGGACAGCTGGGAGTAGGTCTGGCCCTTGCCCATGATGTTCAGGTGGACGGCGATGAAGTGGTCGGCGTAGGTCTTGGCCTGCGCGCCGGTGGTCATGCTCTGGCCTGCGTAGGCGCCCATGGCGGCCCGGTCGGCGGCGGGCAGGATCTTGAACTCAGCATTGCTCGTCGTCGGGAACACGATCTTCTGGGCGGACAGCTGGGTAGCGACCTGGTTGTTCGCGTAGGAGTGGCCCCACAGCAGCAGGACACCTGCGACGAGCAGCACCGCAGCCAGGACGAGCCCGCCCACGCTGACCAGTGCATCGAAAGTCTTGCGGCGCATTTTGCGTGCCTCCTTAAGGCACCGGACCCACGGCCCGGTTATTGATTCCTTCGTATGCAGCTTCCCGTGAGCCCGCTCCGGCAAGGAGGGTCGTGCGGCCCGAGCCGGGAAGGACTTCAGTCACCCGTGGCCACGGCCCTTTGCCGAAACGTGGGAGAGCGGCGATCGCCGGGGCTCGAGGTCCCGCCGATACCTGACCTTCGCCTCTGGCCCGGGCGGCCCGGAAAATCAACTGTGGGCAGGCAGGCGTGCTCCGCTCAACGCGGTAAGCGCTCGCGAGCTGCGCGGGAGAAGCTCGCGCTGCACAGACTGCTGCACAGACTAGAGAAAGGCCTGACAATGAAGCGCATCACGTGGGCGGCGCTGGCTGCTGCCGCATTCCTGGTCCTGCTGGCAGGTAAGGATGACATCCGCCGGTTCCGCCGCATGCGCAGCATGTGAATGCGGAATCTGCCACCTGGCGCGGAAACCGACATGAACCGCCGCGTGCCTGCAGCGCCCGACTTGCCGCCGCAGGCACTGGAGGCCCTCGTGGCCACGGCCACCATGGCGCCGTCGATGCACAACACGCAGCCGTGGCGCTTCCGGTTCGAGCCCGGCACCCAGGCGATCAGCCTGTACGCCGACCCGGCCCGGATGCTGCGGATCGCCGATGCGGACGGACGGGCGCTGCACATCTCCTGCGGGGCCGCGCTGTTCAACCTCCGCCTGGCCATCGCGGCCGCCGGCCGGCAGGCGCTGGTCAGGCTCATTCCCGATCCTGACCAGCCGTTGCTGCTCGCGACCGTACGGCTCGCCGGGTCATGGCCCGCCCAGCATAACGAGCTCGAGCTGTATGCGGCCATCTCCGCGCGGCGCACCAACCGGAGCCCGTTCAGCGCCCGGCCGGTACCACCGGGGGTTCTCGCGGAACTCGCGGAGGCGGCCCGGCTCGAGGGCGCTGTGCTGCATTTTCCTGGCGACCAGGAGACCAGCCGCCTCCTGCGGCTGGCCCGGGAGGCCGAGCTTGAGTTGCTGGCCGACCCGGCCTACCGCGCCGAACTGGCCCGGTGGGCGGGCGGTGCCCGCGACCGGGAAGGCATCCCCGATGAAGCCCTGGGGCCGCGCGATCCATCCCGGGCCACCCCCGTGCGCGACTTCACGCCCGGCCGCCCAGGGCCCGCCCGCTACGAGTGGTTTGAGGAAGAGCCGCAGCTGGCCGTGCTGTCCACGCCGTTCGGTGACCGGGCCGACTGGCTTCGGGCCGGGCAGGCGCTGGAACGCGTCCTGCTGGTGGCTGAGACCCGGGGCATCGCCGTCAGCCCGCTCACCCCGCCGCTGGAAACGGCCGATATCTGGCTGGTCCGCGATCCGCACTCTGGCCTAGAGTATCCGCAGATGATCCTGCGGCTCGGCTACGGCCTGCCCGGCTCAGCTCCCTCCTGCCGCCGTCCCGTCTGTGATGTGCTCGACAGCCCAGAGGCCTAAGGGACCACGCATTGGGGCCCTTCGGTCCTATAGCGAGCGCGATCGCGGTGGCCAGACTGGGCACAGGCCCGGGCCGCATGATTCCCGGACCGGCCAGGAAAGCCGGCCGCGAAAAGGAGAGAACACCGTGGCAACTCAGCAACCGCACGACCGCAGCCGCCTGCCCGTGATCTCCGAGCCCGTCGTCGAGGTCATGGATGAGGCGGAGTGCCTGCCCCTGATCGCCGGCGGTGGCGTGGGCCGGATCGGATACACCAGCCGGTTCGGGCCGACGGTGCTGCCCGTCAACTACGAGGTGTACGAGGGATCGATCGTGTTCCGGACCGGCTTCCGCAGCTCCCTCGAGGAGGACCTGCGGACCGGGATCGCGGACGCGGAGTACAACGTCGCGTTCGAGATCGACCAGATGCAGCCGGTCACCGAGGAGGGCTGGAGCGTTCTCGTTCAGGGCGCCGCCCACTTCGTGGACACCGAAGAGGAGCTCGCCCCGATCCTCCGGCTGGGCGTGCACGCGTGGGCTGGCGGTGCCAAGGACCAGTTCATCCGCATCATCCCCACCCGTATCACCGGCCGGCGCATCCGCAGGACGGCGGACACCGCGGCCGGGTAAGCCAGCATGCCGCGCGCCCGTGGCTCAGGGCACAGGGCGCCAGCCCATTGATCACCCTCGGGAGCAGCGGAGGCAACGGATGAGCAGCAGCGGGCCGCAGCCGGGTCCCAGCCCGGCCAACGGGCAGGCTAGCGGGTACCCCCGGGACATGACGCCGCTGCCGGACTTGCTGCACGACGACGCCCGGGCCGGGCCGGTGCGCCGCCACCGTCCCGTCTACCTGGACCTGCTGCCGCCGTGTAATGCCGGCTGCCCGGCCGGGGAGAACATCCAGGCCTGGCTGGCCGACATCCAGGCCGGGCGGCCCGAGCAGGCGTGGCGCCAGCTGGTCGCGGACAACCCGCTGCCCGCCATCCACGGGCGGGTCTGCTACCACCCGTGCGAGACCGTCTGCAACCGCGCCCAGCTGGACAGTTCCGTGTCCATCCACGCGGTCGAGCGTTACCTCGGCGACCTGGCCCTGGACCAGGGCTGGGCCCTCGACCCCGCACCTGTCCCGCCCACGGGGCGCCGGGTACTGGTCGTGGGCGCCGGGCCGAGCGGCCTGTCCGCGGCCTATCACCTGGCCCGCCAGGGTCACCAGGTGGAAATCAGGGACGCCAGCCCCGAACCGGGCGGGATGATGCGCTACGGGATCCCCGCCTACCGGCTTCCGCGCGAGGTCCTGGCGGCTGAGATAGGCCGGATCGAGGCGCTCGGGGTCACCATCCGCTGCGGGCACCGGGTCAGCGACCTGAGCGCCGAACGCCGCGAGGGGAACTTCGACGCGGTGTTCGTGGCCGTCGGCGCGCACCTGTCCAAGCACGTGGACATCCCGGCCCGCGACGCCAGCCGCATCGTGGACGCCGTGTCGTTCCTCCGCGATGTCGCCTCCGGCGCGCGCCCGGTGATCGGCCGCCGGGTCGCCGTGTACGGCGGCGGCAACACCGCGATGGACGCCGCCAGGGTGGCCCGGCGCCTCGGCGCGGACGACGCGATGATCGTCTACCGGCGCACCAGGGCGCAGATGCCGGCCCATGAGGAAGAGGCCGAGGAAGCCGAGCGCGAAGGCGTCCGCATCAACTGGCTGCACACGATCACCGCGTTCGACGGGCCGGAGATGACGGTCGAGATGATGGAGCTCGACGACTCCGGCTTCCCGCAGCCGACCGGCCAGCTGGAGACGCTGACCGCCGACACGCTGATCCTCGCGGTCGGCCAGGACGCCGACACCGCCTTCCTGCGCCCGGTGCCGGGCGTGCAGTTCAAGAAGGACGGAACGGTCGTGGTGTCCGCGTCGATGATGACGGGCTGCCCGGGCGTATTCGCGGGCGGGGACATGGTGCCGTCCGAGCGCACCGTCACGGTGGGGGTGGGGCACGGGAAGAAGGCGGCCCGGTTCATCGACGCCTACCTGCGCGGCGAGCCCGCCCTGGCCACGCGCAAGCACGACGTGGCCGCCTACGACCTGCTGCACCCGTGGTATCTCACCGACGCGGGGGCGCGCCGCCAGCCCGAGCGGGAGCCCGCCGGGCGGGTCGGGGACTTCGCCGAGGTGGTCGGCGGCCTCACCGAGCGGGAAGCCGTCTACGAGGCGGGCCGGTGCCTGTCCTGCGGGAACTGCTTCGAGTGCGACGGCTGCCTCGGTGCCTGCCCGGAGGATGCGGTGATCAAGCTCGGCCCGGGGAATCGCTACCGCTTCGACTACGACCGGTGCACCGGCTGCGGGACCTGCTACGACCAGTGCCCGGTGCACGCTATCGAGATGACCGGGGAGAACAGCTGATGCGCGCCACGATCGACGGCAACGAGGCGGCTGTGTCGGTGGCCTACCGGCTCAACGAGGTGTGCTGCATCTACCCGATCACGCCGTCCTCGCCCATGGCCGAGCTGGCCGACGAGTGGTCCAGCCAGGGCCGCCCCAACCTGTGGGGCAGCGTGCCGGCCGTGGTGGAGATGCAGAGCGAGGGCGGCGCCGCGGGCGCGCTGCACGGCGCCCTGCAAAGCGGCGCGCTGGCCACCACGTTCACCGCCTCCCAGGGCCTGCTGCTGATGATCCCCAACATGTACAAGATCGCCGGGGAGCTGACTCCCGCGGTGCTGCACGTGGCGGCCCGGTCGCTGGCCGCGCAGGGCCTGTCCATCTTCGGCGACCACGCCGACGTGATGGCGGTGCGCCAGACCGGGTTCGCCCTGCTCGCCTCCTCCTGCGTGCAGGAAGCCCACGACCTGGCGCTGGTGGCCCAGGCGGCCTCGCTCGCCACCCGGGTGCCGTTCGTGCACTTCTTCGACGGCTTCCGCACCTCACACGAGCTGAACACGATCGACCTGCTCACCGACGACGACGTGCGGGCCCTGGTCCCCGAGGAACTGATCCGGGCCCACCGCAGCCGGGGCCTGTCCCCGGACCGGCCGTTCATCCGC
Organism: Streptosporangiaceae bacterium; assembly: GCA_036509255.1. Taxonomy (GTDB): domain Bacteria; phylum Actinomycetota; class Actinomycetes; order Streptosporangiales; family Streptosporangiaceae; genus RYN-230. The sequence goes on along the minus strand of DATCFY010000047.1, from coordinate 26,490 downwards.
GGCACCGCCCAGAACCCCGACGTGTACTTCCAGGCCCGAGAGACGGTCAACCCGTTCTATGAGCGGGTACCCGCCGCGGTATCCAGTGCGATGGACGCGCTGGCTGCCCGCACCGGCCGCCAGTACCACCTGGTGGACTACAGCGGCGACCCGGCCGCGGAGCGGGTCATCGTGATCATGGGGTCCGGCGGGCAGACCGCCGCGCAGACCGCGGCGTACCTGGCCGCGCGGGGCGAGAAAGTCGGTGTGCTCGAGGTCCGGCTGTACCGCCCGTTCCCGGCGGAGGCCCTGCTGGCCGCCCTGCCGCCGTCGGCCCGCCGGGTGGCGGTGCTGGACCGCACGAAAGAGCCTGGCTCGCTGGGCGAGCCGCTGTTCCTGGACGTGCTCGGCGCCCTGGCCGAAGCGCACGCGGGGGGGAGCCTGGACACCATGCCGGTGGTCACCGGCGGGCGGTACGGCCTCTCCTCGAAGGAGTTCACCCCGGGCATGGTGGCGGGCATCTTCGCCGACCTGGCTTCCGCGCGGCCCAAGCCGCGGTTCACCATCGGCATCACCGACGACGTGAGCCGGATCAGCCTGGACTACGACCCGGATCTGGACATCGAGCCGGCGGGCACGGTCCGGGCCGTGTTCTTCGGCCTCGGCTCGGACGGCACGGTCGGCGCGAACAAGAACACCATCAAGATCCTCGGTGGCGACGCGGGCCTGAACGCCCAGGGGTATTTCGTCTACGACTCGAAGAAGTCCGGCTCCCAGACGGTCTCCCACCTCCGCTTCGGGCCCGCCCCGATCCGCGCTCCCTATCTCGTCCATAACGCACTGTTCGTGGGCATCCACCAGGCTGAGTTGCTGGAGCGGGTGGATGTGCTGGGCCGGGCTGCGCCCGGCGCCACCGTCCTGCTGAACAGCCCGCACCCGGAAACCGTCGTCTGGGACAGCCTGCCCGGCCCGGTCCAGGAACAGATCCTGGCCAAGGGCCTCACGCTGTACGTGATCGATGCCACCGAGGTGGCCCGCGCGGCCGGCCTGCCGGGCCGGATCAACACGGTCCTGCAGACCTGCTTCTTCGCCATCTCCGGCGTGCTGCCGCGGGACGAGGCGATCGCGGCGATCAAGGCGGCGATCACCAAGACCTACAGCCGCCGTGGCGGTGACGTCGTCACCCGGAACCATGCCGCGGTGGACCAGGCCCTGGCCGCGCTGCACCGGGTCACGATCCCGGCCCGCGTGACATCCGGGCGCGAGCTGCCTGCGCTGGTCCCGGCCGGCGCACCCGACTTCGTCCGCCGGGTCACCGCCGAGATGATGGCCGGCCGCGGCGACGACCTGCCGGTCAGCGCGCTGCCGGTGGATGGCACCTATCCCAGCGGCACCACCGCGTTCGAGAAGCTCAACGTCTCCGAGCTCGTCGCTGACTGGGACCCGGACCTGTGCATCCAGTGCGGTAACTGCAGCTTCGTCTGCCCGCACAGCGTGATCCGGTCGAAGTTCTACGACCAGGCCGAGCTGGGCGGCGCCCCGGGCGCGTTCGCGTCCGCACCGCTGGACTCCCGCGGCCTGCCCGACACGAGGTACTCGCTCCAGGTCTACGTCGAGGACTGCACCGGCTGCGGGCTCTGCGTGGAGGCCTGCCCGGTGCAGGCGCCCGCCGAGCCCGGGCGGCGGGCGATCAACCTGGCGCCGCGCGAACCCCTGGTGGCCCGGGAACGGGAGAACATCGCCTTCTTCGAGACCCTGCCGGTGAACGACCGGACCCGGGTGGACTTCGGCACGGTCCGCGGCACCCAGTTCCTGCAGCCGCTGTTCGAGTTCTCCGGCGCCTGCGCCGGCTGCGGCGAGACCCCGTACCTCAAGGTGCTATCCCAGCTGTTCGGCGACCGCCTGATGATCGCGAACGCGACCGGCTGCTCGTCAATCTACGGCGGCAACCTGCCCACCACGCCCTGGGCCACCGACGCGGCCGGCCGGGGACCGGCCTGGTCCAACTCGCTGTTCGAGGACAACGCCGAGTTCGGGCTGGGTTTCCGGCTCGCCGCGGACCTGCACCTGGGCCTGGCCCGGTCCCGGCTGGTCCAGCTCCGTGACCAGATCGGCTCGGAGCTGGTGAATGACATCCTCGCCGCGCCGCAGCACCGCGAGTCCGAGTTCGCCGCGCAGCGTGCCCGGATCGCCGAGCTGGGCCGCCGGCTGGACGCCATCGACGGGCCCGGTGCGGTCCTCGTTGCGGATCTGAAAAGTGTCCTCAGCCAGCTGGTCCGGCGCAGCGTGTGGCTGGTCGGCGGAGACGGCTGGGCGTATGACATCGGCTCAGGCGGTCTGGACCATGTGCTGGCCACCGGGCGCAACGTCAACGTGCTGGTCCTCGACACCGAGGTGTACTCGAACACCGGCGGCCAGGCCTCCAAGGCCACCCCGCTCGGCGCGGTGGCCAAGTTCGCCGCGGCCGGGAAGACGGTCCCCAAGAAGGACCTGGCCCTGCAGGCCATCGCCTACGGCAACGTGTATGTGGCCCGGGTGGCGATGGGCGCCGACCCGCAGCAGACGCTGCGGGCGCTGCGCGAAGCGGAAGCCTACGACGGGCCATCGCTGGTCATCGCCTACAGCCACTGCATCGCGCACGGGATCGACATGGCCAAGGGCATGGACCAGCAGTACCGGGCCGTGGCCAGCGGGTACTGGCCGCTGATCCGCTACGACCCGGTGCTGCGGGCGGCCGGCCAGAACCCGTTCCTGCTCGACTCACCGCGGCCGCGGATCCCGCTGGCTGACTACACCAGCCGGGAACTTCGGTACCGGATCCTGCAGAACAGCAACCCGGCGGAGGCTGAGCGGCTGATGAGCCTGGCTGAGCACGAGGTCCGGCAGCGCTGGGCCAACTACGAGGAGATGGCCACCCGCGGCCCGGCCCGGTTCCCGGCGGACGCGCGCCAGGAAAAGGAGTCAGCCCAGGACACGCCGCAGGACGAGCCGCTGGCCGGAGGGCGGCCGGTGCTTTGAGGCCCAGGCCCATTAGGGACGGTGAGTTTTTTCCTGGTCGGTGAAGATCCGGGCGGCGTAGGCGGCGGCCTGGGTCCGGCGTTCCATGCCCAGCTTGGCGAACAACGTCGAGACGTAGTTCTTGACTGTTTTCTCCGCGAGGAAAAGGCGTTCACCGATCTGGCGGTTGGTCAGGCCCTCACCGATCAGCTCCAGGATCCGGCGCTCCTGGGTGGTGAGGCCGGTCAGCGGATCGGAGTCCGCCGCCTGGTCCCGCATCCTCTTCATCACCCGGCTGGCGGCCTCCGGGTCCAGCATGGACTCGCCGGCCGCCAGCGCCCGCACCGCGCCGACCAGGTCGGTGCCGCGGATCTGCTTGAGCACGTATCCGGCCGCGCCGGCCATGATTGCGTCGAAGAGCGCCTCGTCGTCCCCGAACGAGGTAAGCATCAGGCAGGCCACCTGCGGCATCTTGGACCGGATGTCGCGGCACACGCTGACGCCATCCCCGTCCGGCAGGCGGACATCGAGCACGGCCACGTCGGGCCGCAACGCCGGGATTCTGGCCAGCGCGGACTCGGCGGTGCCCGCCTCACCCACGACGACGATGTCGGGCTCCGATTCCAGCAGTTCCTTAACACCCCGGCGGACGATTTCGTGATCATCCAGCAGGAAAACGCCGATCTGCCGCTGGCCCGCCGCTGATTCATCCATGTGGGCTGGGCCCTTCCTGTCTGCCGCTACGTCGCGCGCCGCGGATGTTTGCCGGTCGGTATCAGTTAACCCTAGCCGGGCCAGGCGGCCTGGTCAGGGGACCTTGGTCCTGACTGCGGCGAGGCGGACCGTGTTTCCCACCTGGCGCTGCTGGCGTTCGGCCGCGCGCCAGCCCGCCGCCCAGCTGCAGGACTAACGGCCCGGCGGAACAGGTCAAATGCCGTTGGCGGGCCTGCGGCCGGGCGGGTGATGCTTCCCCTAGTAGGCCAGGACGGCCTGCCAGGCCGCCGCAGCAGTCGGGAAAGAGGAGAGTGCCATGCCAATCCGGGTGGGAATTAATGGCTTCGGGCGTGTCGGCCGTGCGTTCGCGAGGCGTGCACTGGAGCGCGACGACCTGGATGTGGTGGCTGTCAATGACCTCACCGACGCCCGGACGCTGGCGCACCTGCTGGAATTCGACTCCACCTACGGCCGGCTCGGCCACGCCGTGAAGCACGGGCCGGACTCGCTCACCGTGGACGGCACGACGATCGCGGTGCTTTCCTCCCGCGACCCGGCCGGGATCGACTGGGGCGGCCTCGGAGTCAGCGTCGTCATCGAGTCCACCGGGAAATTCCGCGCCCGCGAGGACGCCGCCGCCCACCTCAAGGGCGGTGCGCGCAAGGTACTGATCTCCGCGCCGGGCAAGGAGGCCGACCTCACCGTCGTCGTCGGGGTCAACGACGACGAGTATGACGCCGAGCGTCACGACGTGATCTCCGCGGCCTCATGCACCACCAACTGCGTGGTGCCCATGGCCAAGGTCCTGCACGACTCGTTCGGCCTGCAGACCGGGCTCATGACCACCATCCACGCCTACACCGGCGACCAGATGCTGCTGGACGGGCCGCACAAGGATCTGCGGCGGGCCCGCAGCGCCGCCGTCAGCATCGTGCCGACCAGCACCGGGGCGGCCCGCACCGCTGGACTGGTCATCCCGGACCTGGCCGGCCGGCTGGACGGCGTCGCCGTCCGCGTTCCGGTCCCGGACGGGTCGCTCACCGACCTGACCGTCGTGCTGGACCGCGAGGTGACCGCCGGGGAGGTCAACCGGGCGTTTGAGCAGGCGGCCAGCGGCAGCCTGTCCGGGGTGCTGAAGTACAGCACCGACCCGCTCGTGTCCCGCGACATCATCGGCGACCCCGCCTCCTGCGTGTTCGACTCCGGCCTGACCCAGGCCTCCGGCAGCCTGGTCAAGATCTTCGGCTGGTACGACAACGAGTGGGGCTACACCTGCCGGCTGGCCGATCTCGCCGCCATCGTCGGATCCCAGCTCTAGCCAGGCATCTCGCGGAGGACGACATGACCGGCAAGCCGATCACCGTGGGGGCGGACGGCTCAGCGGAATCCCTCCGCGCCGTGGAATGGGCCGCCCGCGAGGCCGCGCTGCGCAGCGTGCCGCTCCGGATCGTCTCCGTCCCGGCCCTGCCGCCCAGGATGAGCCGGTTTCAGCCGCCGGGCAGGCCGGACGCGGTCGCCGAGAGCGCGCACGAGTCTTACGCGGCTGCGCTGGCCAGGGCGGCGGACCGGGCCAGGGAACTGGAGCCAGGGCTGGCGGTCCACACGGAGCTGCTGTCCGGGTCGCCCGCGGGAGCGCTCACCGAGGCCACCGCCGGTGCCTCGATGCTGGTCGTCGGCTCACGCGGCGGAGGGAAGATCGCGGCGATGGTTCTGGACTCGGTCAGCGGTTATGCCGCGACCCATGGCCGGTGCCCGGTCGTGGTCCGGCACCGGGAGCGGAAGTCCGCCCACGGCGAGATCGTCGTCGGCGTCGGGGATCTGGACCAGTCCGCGGCCGCGCTCGGGTTCGCTTTCGAGGAGGCGACTCTGCGCCGGGCCAGGCTGACCGTCGTCCACGCCTGGTCCAGTTTCCTGCCCGCACCCGGCCCGGGAGACCGGGCCGGTGCGGAGCGGGCCGCGGCCAACTCCTGCCACCTTTCCCCCGGCATGGCCGCCCGGCTGCAGGACATGCTGGCCGGATGGCAGGAGAAATACCCGGCGGTCCAGGCCGGAGCCCAAATCATGCACGCCCATCCCGCTCACCTGCTCGCCGCCGCGTCAGACTCCGCCGACCTCGTGGTGCTCGGCCGGCGCGCCGGCGGGACGGACGGGTCCCGGATGAGCTCGGTTATCCACGGCGTCCTGCACCGTGCGCACAGCCCGGTCGTGATCGTGGCGGGCTGACGAGGTGCCGGTTAGCCGCGGACGATGACCACGGCACATGGTGCGTGGTGCACGCAGTGCTGGCTGACCGAGCCGAGCAGCGCTTCAGCGAATCCGCCGTGCCCGCGGCTGCCGACGACCAGGAGGTCCGCGCCTGCTGCGGCGTCGAGCAGGACCTGCGCGGCGTTGCCTTCCTTCACCTGCGCGCTGACCCGGACGCGGCTCGTGCCCACGGCTGCGCTGATGGCGTCGGAGACGGTCTCGTCGGCGCCCTTTTCGAAGTCGGCGGTCTTAAGCATGGCCGCGGGGGCCGGCCCCATCGGGACCGCGAGGACGGGATAGTGCCACGCGATCACGGCGTCCACGGTCGCGCCGGTGAACTCGGCCTGCCGCACGGCCCAGCGCAGGGCGGCCAGTGAGGACGGCGATCCGTCCACGCCGGCCACGATCCTCGGGGCAGTGCCATTGTGTCCAGACATATGTTTCGCCTTCTCTAACTAGCGGGCGGGACGAGAACTAGGGGGCACTTCGCGTCGTGGGCGATCTTGGTGGAGGTCGCGCCCAGGCGCAGGGCCGGGAAGGTGAGCTGGCCACGGGAGCCGACGACGAGCAGGTCGCCGTCGCGCGAGGCGTTGATGAGTTCCTCGGTCGCGAAGCCGTTCCTGGCCGTCACCGTGACTGAGGGCTGCTCGGCGCCGCCTAGCTCGTGCGCCGCCTTGGTGACAGCGTCCTCGGCTGCGGTGCGGGCTTGCTGCAGCATGACCGTGTCCTGCGGCATGACGGCGGGATTGCCGGTCCACGGACTGGCGGCCACCTCGTTGACCGCCAGTACGGTGAGTGTCCCGTGCTGGAGCGGTTTCTTTTCTTCCTGCGGCTGGTGCTTCTGCTGGACCGAATCGACGGCCCTGGACACATCGGCGGCGCTGGCCCGGCCGTGCAGGGATGCGTAGTAGGCAGCGCCCAGTTGACGGAGCGTGGCGTCCAGATGGTCATCTCGCCGGGTCATCGCTGCTCCTTCCCCGGGCATCGGAACGGCGACACTGCACGTCTCCGGCATGATCATTTTCCCGCCCGGTCGCCCTCGCCGTCATGGCTGTACGTCCCGGCCTGCTGGGACTTCCGTCATCACGGTCCGGGCCGGCTGGGCACGGCCGCCGCCCGGCGGCTGCCGGCCGGGCCATCCGGCCGGTAATGGTGATTACGTCTGGAATAGGCCATTGTTTGGTGGCGAATCCGGACGTAACATCTGGGCACCGGGAGATTGGCGCTGAATCTTCCGGAGAACGACGCCCCGAACGGATCGGAAACCTTAGTCTGGCTCACCCCGTCTATCTGCATGCCCGGCCCGGGCAACTAGAATGAAACGTTTCATATTTATGGCCCGAAATGTTTCCTCCGCGCTCCCGCACGCCCATTCCCAGTCCGAGGAGTGACATGATCACCGGAGATCGAGTCCCCCGCCACCGCCGGCTGTACGCGGTCGCGATCCTGGCCTGCGCGCTGGCGCTGGCCGCGTCGCTGCTGGCCCGCCCGGCACCCGCCGCCGCGGGCCCGAGCGCGCCAGCCGCTTCCTCGTCCGCCACGCCCTGGCCCTCCAGCCCGAACTGGCAGAGCTACGTCGAGACCCCGGGCAGCTCCAACGTCTGCCCCCAGGCCATCCAGAGCACCTCGGGCACGGTGAGCGGAGCGCAGAACCTGGTCTGCGGCGGATCGGGTGGCGCCACGCTGACCATGACCTCGGGCGGGGCCACCCCGGCCATCGTGCTCGACTACGGCCGGGAAGCCGGCGGGGTGCCGTACTTCACCGTGTCAGCGGAGTCTGGCTCGCCGAAGCTCCAGGCCGGTTACAGCGAGGGCCTGAACTACCTGTCGGCCACCGGCGACGGGGCGACGCCCTGGGCGGAGGGCGACACCTCCCGCGCGGACACCTACACCTTGACCGGGCCGGGGACGATAACCAAAGCCCAGGTGCAGGGCGGTGAGCGGTACGAGGAGATCACGCTGACCTCGCCGGGCACGGTGACGCTCAGCGCCGCGGGCCTCACCTACATCGCCGATCGCAGCAACTACCAGGGGTACTTCGTCTCCAGCTCCGACGAGCTGAACAAGATCTGGGCCGACAGCGCCTACACCGCGCAGATCGCGTCCTTCCCATCGGGGACCACCGCGTACCCGGCCGGGACGATCGGGTTCCGCGAGTACTCCGCCGAGGAAGCCGACTTCCGCAACCTGACGGTGACCAGCAGTTCCGGCTCCAGCCTCTACAGCAGCCCGCTGAACGCCAGCTCGGACCTGTCGGACTTCGCGGTGCCCGGCGTCAACAGCCTGCCGTCCATCCTGGACGGCGCTAAGCGCGACCGGGCCATCTGGGCAGGCGATATGAACGTCGAGGGCCCATCGGTCTACTACTCCACCGATCAGACCCAGTACATCAAGGGCGCCCTGCAGCTGCTGGGCAGTTACCAGCTGTCCAGCGGGTTCATCTTCGCGGCCCAGGAATGGCCGGTGGTCCAGGCCGAGCTGGCCTGGAACGCCTCGCAACTGGACGCCAACGGGCTGCTCGTCACGAACAGCAGTGACGGCAACGACTGGGACTACTACGACGGCGCCAAGACCGGTGAGGTCACCGAGTACAACCTGCTGTACTACAAGGCCCTGCTGGACGGGGCGCAGCTCGCCACCGCCGCGGGCCAGAGCAGCCAGGCCGCGACCTACACCCAGGAGGCTGCGGCGCTCAAGACGGCGATCAACGCCCACCTGTTCAACAGCTCGACCGGGCTCTACTACATCAGCAGCACGCAGACGACCGGCGTCGCCCAGGACGCCAACTCACTGGCCGTGCTCTACGGCGTCGCCCCGGCGGCCGACGACGCGCCCATCCTGGCGGCCCTGAAGACCGACCTGTGGACCAACCCGTACGGGCCGATGCCCTTCACCGCCAACACCGGCTACTCGCAGCGGGTCAGCCCGTACGTCGGCGGCTACGAGCTCGACGCCCGGCTGGCCACCGGCGACACCGCAGACGCCGAGCAGATGCTGACCACCGAGTGGGGTCACATGATCGCCGCGGGCCCGGACGACACCGGGACGATGTGGGAACTCATCAACAACGACGGAACGCCCGGCTTCGGGGCCTTCACCAGCCTGTCGCATGGGTGGGCGAGTACGCCGGCTCCGGCGCTGCCGGAGTACATCCTCGGCATCCAGCCGGTCACCCCCGGCTACGCGACGTGGCTGGTGCAGCCGAGTCCCGGCGACCTGGCCTGGGCCGAAGGCCAGGCACCGACACCGCACGGCGCCGTCCAGGTCGCCTGGGCCGGCGAAAGCGGCGCCCACGAGTTCAGCATGAACGTGACCGCCCCTGCGGGCACTAACGGCACGATCGCCGTGCCGACGTACGGTGCCGCGAACCCGATCGTCGAGGTCGGCGGCAAGGTCGTGTGGAGCGGCGGCTCGTTCACCGCGACCACCGGGATCGGCGGCGCCCACCAGGACTCCAGCTACGTCTACCTCACCGGGGTCCAGCCGGGCACCTACACCGTCGCCGCCAACCCGGGGCCGGCCGGGCCGCCGTCTGGCTACACCGCCTGCGCCGCGGAGAACGGCACCTGCTCGTTCACTGGCACGCAGTCCGTCGCGTACGGCGCGGACGGCATCTTCGCCTACCAGACCCTGGCCGGCGGCACGGCGTCTTCGGTGACCCCGACTACGGGGTGACCAAGTCCTGTTACGCCGGCCTGGTCACCTCCGGGCCGTCCGGGTCGGCCTACTGTGCGCCCGAGAACGGCATCTGCTCCTTCTCGGGCACCGCCACCGTCGCCTACGGCGCGAACGGCACGTTCACCGACAAGACGCTGACCAGCGGTACCCCGTGCGACAACGCGGTGTTCGGGGATCCCGTCTACGGCACGGTCAAAGGGTGCTTCCTGGTACCGGCCGGATAAGAAGCAGCGCCGGCCCCTGGTGTCCCGTATATTGTCGGGAGAAGTTCTACAAGATTCGTAGAAGCACGTGGGGCCCCGACCTGAGCATCAGCCACCTCATCACCAGCTACGGCTACTGGGCCGTGTTCGTGCTGATCATGCTGGAGAGCCTGGGTATCCCGCTCCCTGGTGAAACGGCACTGATCATCGCCGGGGCCTACGCCGGCAGCACCCATCAGCTGTCTGCATGGGCCATCTTCGCCGTCGCCTCAGCGGGGGCGATCATCGGCGACAACGTGGGTTTCTGGATCGGCGGCCACGGTGGCTACCGGCTGGCCCGCGCCTACGGGCCCAGGATCCGGCTGGACGAGCAGAAACTGAAGATCGCCAGGTACCTGTTCCACCTCTACGGCCCGAAGGTCGTGTTCTTCGGCCGGTTCACCGCCGTGCTGCGCACCTACGCGGCGTTCCTCGCCGGAGCCAGCCGGATGGCCTGGCGCCGCTTCCTGCCCGCCAACGCCGCCGGCGGGATCGTGTGGGCCGGGGTTTACACGTTCGCGGCGTACGCGGCGGGCGGCACGCTGCGCCGCCTGTCCGGCCCCATCGACGTGGTGCTCACCATCGTGGGGGTGCTGGCCATCGTCGCCGTGTCCCTGGTCATCCGCCGTCAGATGCGCAAGCTCGCTCCCCGGGCTGAGGCGGCCTACCCCGGCCCGCTCGACTAGCTGGCTGGCTGTGCCTTCCCCCGCGCCTGATCAGGCGATCGTCAGCCCGCCGTCCACCACCAGGGTCTGGCCGTTGACGTAGCTGCTCGCGTCGCTGGCCAGGAACACCAGGGCCGCGGTGAGCTCCTCGGGGTCGCCCATGCGCCCCATGGGCACCCGCCCCATCTGGCCCTCGAGGTAGCCGGGGAGATACTCATCGGTCATCTCCGAGGGGAAGAAGCCCGGGGCCAGGGCGTTGACCCGGATCCCCTTACGCCCGGCCCACTGCTGGGCGAGGTCGCGGGTCAGCCCGAGCAGGCCGGCCTTGCTCGCGGTGTACGCCGCCTGCGGCAGGCCCGCGGTCGTCAGGGCGAGCACGCTGGCGATGTTCACGATGCTGCTGCCGGGCTGCATCACCCTCCCGCACGCCTGCGCCATCCAGTAGCAGCCGTTGAGGTTGATGTCGATGACGCGGGCGAAGTCTTCGGGGGTCTCCCGGGTGGCCGGGGCGGCGGACGAGATGCCCGCGTTGTTGACCAGGATGTCGATCCGGCCGAACTCGGCCAGGGCCGCGTCCGCCAGGGCCTGGCAGTCACCTGGTGAGGACACGTCGGTGGCCACCGCGATCGCCTTCTGGCCCAGCTCTGCGACCGCGTCCCGGGTCGCGGCCAGCCGGGCGGCCCGGCGCGCGCCCAGGACCAGGTCGGCTCCGGCCTGCCCCAGGCCCACCGAGAAGGCGGCACCCAGGCCGGAGGACGCGCCCGTGACCACGGCGACCTTGCCTGACAGATCGAAGCGATCGAGCACATTCGGCATGCCGGCCATATAACAGGAGACTCAGCGCTCCCGCCAGCGGGCATACTCATCCGCGGGTGACATCACGGCGCCGGGCCGCGTCCGGGACTGGGCGCGGGCGGGACGGCGGCCGCGGCGTCACGGCGTGGGGTCGAGATGGGCGGGGGTCGTGATGGGACCGGGGTCGTCGGCTGCGGCACGGGCGCTCTGGCGGGCGCAGGCGGCCGCCCGCTATGCCCGCCGGACCGGATGTGACATCGGCGAGGCGACCAGCATGCTGGCGGAAGGCGGGGCGCCCCCGGCCAGCGGTGAGCGGGCGGTCCAGGCTGAGGTCCGCCGTGGGCTGTCCCGGCGGCAGATCCTGCGCGGCGCCGGCGCGGCCGGCCTCGCCGTGGCGGTTCCCGCGGGCGTCGCTGGCTCCCCGGCGGCCCGGGCGGCGGTCCGCCCGGAGCCGCGGGTAGTGATCATCGGCTCGGGCATCGCCGGACTCGGCTGCGCGTTCCGGCTGTGGGCCCGGCACGGCCTCGCCAGCGAGGTCTACGAGTACAACCCCGCCCGGGCCGGCGGCCGTATCCACACGCTCCGCGGGTTCTTCGCCGACGGCCAGTACGCTGAGGAGCACGGCGAGTTCATCTCGAGTGAGCACACCGAGATGCGCCGGCTCGCCGCGGCTTTCGGCCTCACCCTGGATAACGTCAACGCCTACCCGCCGCACACCCGGGCCGCGGATTACCGGTTCCGCTTCGACGGGCGGTTCTGGCCCCAGGCGGCGCTCGACCGCGAGTGGCACGACTGGGGTTACCGGCTGTTCCACGACGCCGCGTTCGTCAAGGCGCCCTGGCCGACCCTCCTCGGCAGGCACACCGCCTGGGCCCGGCGGTGGGATCACACACCCGCGACGGAGTGGATCGAGCGGTACATCCCCGGGGGCCTGGCCAGCGACTTCGGCCGCCTGTGCGTCGCCATCCTCCTCGACGAGTACGGCGGTCCAGTCGCCGGGCAGTCGGCGCTCAACCTCATCTACCTGCTGGGCACGTACGACAGCGTGCCCAGCGGCCGGCAGCCGAAGAGCCACCCGGAACTGTCGGCCACCGACGAGAAGTGGCACATCCGGAACGGCAATGACCAGCTCATCCAGGGGCTGATCAGCAGGCTGCCCGCGGGCACGGTCCACCTGGGGCAGCGCCTCGAGGCGGTGCGCAGCCGCGGCCACGGCCGGTACACGTGCACCTTCTCCTGCGGCACCGCCCGCCTTGACGTGCCCGCCGATCACGTCGTGTTCGCGCTGCCGTTCACGAAGCTGCGCGAGGTGAAACTGCGCGGCATCGAGCTGCCCCCGCCCCAGTTGCGGGCCATCCGTGAGGAACCGCTCGGCACCAACGCGAAGATCCAGATGCAGTTCGCCCGCCGGGTGTGGAACGCGGAGCACTGGACGGGCGACCTGTACACCGACGGCATCGTCCAGGGCGGCTGGGAGACGACGGTGGATCAGCCCGGTAAGCCGGGGATCCTCATCGCCCTGCCCGGGGGTGAGACCGGCGCCGACATCGGCCGGCGGTACGGCCTCACCACCTACGAAGGGCCCGCGCCGCAGGCCATGACGCGCGATTTCCTGGCCTGCTTCGACCAGAGCTTTCCCGGTGCCGGTGCGGCCTACAACGGCCGGGCGTACTACTCCTGGTCGGCCGGCGACCCGTACACCGGAGGTGCCTACTCCTACCTGAAGACCGGCCAGTACACGGCCTTCAACGGCATCCAGGGACGGCGCAGCGGGAACCTGCACTTCGCCGGGGAGCACACCTCGGTGAACTTCCAGGGATACATGGAAGGCGCGCTGCGCAGCGGTTACCGCTGCGCCACGGAAATCGCCAGGCGGAGACCAGCCTGATCCCAGGCCTCCTGGCCCGGCGGCCTGTCTAGGATCACGAGGTATGCCGGAGCCGACCGACCCGATCGTCGAGATCTTCACCGATGGCGCGTGCTCGCCCAATCCGGGTCCGGGCGGGTGGGGAGCCATCCTGCGGTACGGCGGCCACGAGAAGGAGATCTACGGCGGGGAGCCCGCGACCACGAACAACCGCATGGAGATCATGGCGGCGATCCAGGGGCTGGAGAGCCTGACCCGGGCGTCCGCCGTGCACGTCCACACCGACAGTGTGTACCTGCGCAACGGCATCACCCAGTGGCTGCCCACCTGGAAACGTAACGGCTGGAAGACGTCGGACAAGAAGCCGGTCAAGAACGCCGACCTGTGGACGCGGCTGGACTCAGCCGCCCGGCGGCATACCGTGCAGTGGTTCTGGGTCAAGGGCCATGCGGGTCATCCGGAGAACGAGCGCGCCGACGAGCTCGCCTGCCGGGGGTCCGCCGAAGCGGCCGCTCACGGCCGCGCTGAGTGACGTCCTGGCGCGTCCGCGGGCTCGTCCCGGTGCGCCCGCAGGAACCGCCACACGGCGATGACCACGGCGATCACCACGACGGCGGCGATGATGTAGGTCGGGCCCTTGAAGCCGTTGACGATCGACTCCCAGTTGGCGCCCACGGCGTAGCCGGCCCAGGCCAGCGCGGCCGTCCAGGGGATGCAGCCGATCGTGGTGTAGATCCCGAACCGGACCGGGTCCATGCCCGCGATGCCTGCGGGCAGCGAGATGAAGGTCCGGATCACCGGCAGCAGGCGGCCGATCAGGACGGCCCGCGGGCCGTAGCGGTCGAACCACGCGTTGGCCCGGTCGAGCTCGTGCTCCCGCACGTGCAGGCGGCCGCCCCACCGCCGCAGCGCGGCCTGGCCGCCATACCGGCCCACAGCCCAGGCGATGTAGCTGCCGGCCACGTTCCCGGCCACGCCGGCGATGATCACGCCGGCCAGGTTGAGCCCGGTGCCCGGCACGGCCCCGGCGGCCAGGGCGCCACCGAAGGTCATGATCAGCTCGGAGGGGATGGGTATGCACGCCGACTCCAGCAGCATGAGCAGGAAGATGGCGGCGTACCCGTAGGTGGCGATGAAATGCTGCATTACTTCACCAGACCCAGGTAGAGGACGCTGGCCACGCCAGCGATCAGGCAGTAGACCCCGAACGGGGTGAGCGTGCGGGTCCGCAGGTAGCGGAGCAGGAAGCGGACCGACAGGTACGCCCCTACGCCGGACAGCACGCTGCCGAGCAGGATCTGGCCGCGGATTCCGCTGCCCAGCGGGCCGAGCAGGTCGGGGATCTTCAGCGCGCCGGCCGCCAGGATGACCGGGGTGGCCAGGAGGAAGGCGAACCTGGCCGCGTCCTCGCGGGACAGCCCCCGCGTCATGCCGGCGACCATGGTGACCCCATCCCGGCTGATCCCGGCCAGCAGGGCCAGGATCTGCGCGGCTCCCACCAGGATCGACTGCGGGAAGGTCATCAGGGCGAGCCGCCGGTCGGCCTCGATCGCGTCCGCCTGCTCTTGCTGGCGCAGTGCCCAGCCCCCCGTGCGGGCCTGGCCTCCCGCGGCGGCCCGGCTGGCGCCGATGAGTTCGGGCTCCCGGGCCGGGATCAGCCCGGGCTCCCGTTCCGCGGCGATGGCGATGTCGGCGTCCCGCGAGGCCTGGCTCCGGTAGCGCTCACCGGCGATGAGGATGAGGCCGTTCACGGCGAGGAAGATCCCCGCGATGATCGGCTTGCCGAAGATCACCCGGAACGCGTGCTCGAACAGCAGGCCGACGATCCCGACCGGGATGGTGGCCAGGATGATCATCCAGGCCAGTTTCTGGTCCTGGGTGCGCACCCTGCGTTCCCGGACCGAGGTGAGCAAGCCGCCGGTGATCCTGACCCAGTCGCGCCAGAAGTAGATGAGCAGCGCGATCGCGGTGGCGACGTGCAGCCCGACGATGAACGCGAGATAGGGGGACTCGGGCGCGGCCACGTTCAGGTCGCGGGCCCAGGAGCCGCCGATGATGGCCGGGATGAGCACGCTGTGGCCCAGGCTGGAGACCGGGAACATCTCGGAGACGCCCTGGACGAGGCCGACGACGGCCGCCTCCAGGTAGGTCAGTTGTGTCATGCCAGGCCCTTCACTGAAGATCGATGAGCTGTTCCACGTCCCGCCACCACCGGCCGCCGCTGCTCGGCTCGCCGGGCGGGCCGCCTGGGTGGCATACTCGAACCTGCCGGGTTCTACAGCAACTGTAGAGCATCTACAAGATTTGTAGATGCTACCCCGCGGACGAAAGGGCGGCCAGCGTGGGTGGTGAAGCTCTCCGGCCCCCGTCCGGCAGCCCGTCCGGCGCGGAGCGGCGTGCCGCGGGGGCGCTGGAAGCCGAGATCCTCGCGATACTGCGCGAGGCTGACGGGCCGCTCAGCCCCGGCGAGGTCCGCCAGCGACTCGCACTCCGCCAGCACGCCCGGGCTGAGGACACCGGGCTCCAGGACACCGGGGCCCAGGATGGCGGCGGCCCGCGGGGAGAACTGTCCTACAGCACGGTGGTGACCATCGTGTCCAGGCTGCACGCCAAGGGCCTGCTGGCCCGCCAGCGCGCCGGGCGCGGGTTCACCTACACCCCCTTCGACGAGGCCAGCCTGGCCGCCAGGCGGATGAGCCAGGTGCTCGGCAGCGAGCACGACCACGACGCCGTGCTCAGCCGCTTCGTCTCCGGGCTGTCCAGCCGGGACGCGCGGCTGCTGCGCGAGTTGCTGGCCAGCGACCCCGGCCCGGGGGACAGCGGCCCGGGGGACAGCGATCCGGGCCACGGCGGGGAACGGGGGTAGGCACATGTGGCTGCTCTACCTGCCCCTGGTGATCCCGGCGCTGGCCGGGGCGGCGGCGCGTCCACTGGCCGCCCGGCTGGAACCGCGCCACGCTACCTGGCTGCTCACCACGGCCGCCGTGGCCCTGGCCGCCTGCAGCATGGCCGCGCTGGCGCTGCTCGCCGCGTTCGCCGCGGCCAAGGCGCCGTTCCTGGCCGCGGTGGGCGACTACTCGCAGCAGGTCATGCGGCGCGGAGACCCCATTTCCGCGGCCGCCGGTGTGGCCGCCGCGCTGGCCCTCACCGGTGCGGCCGTGGCGGTCGCGGTCAGGTTCCGCAGCCGGGCACGGGCCCTGGCGGAGTCGTACCGGCGCGCCGCCGGGCTGCACGCCGAGGACGGCATCGTCGTGATGCCCGGACCGGCTATCGAGGCGTACGCGCTGCCCGGCCTGCCGGGCCGCATCGTGGTCTCGGGCCGGTTGCTCGACTGCCTGGATGACCGGCGCCGGGCCGCCCTGATCGCCCACGAGCAGGCGCACCTGTCCAGCCGGCATCATCTGTTCACCACCGTGGCCTGCCTGGCGGCCGCGGCCAACCCGCTCCTGCTCCCGGTGGCCCGCGCGGTCGACTACACCGTGGAGCGCTGGGCGGACGAGCGCGCCGCCACGGTCACCAGCGACCGCAGGCTGGTGGCCCAGACCATCGGCCAGGTGGCGCTGCTCGCTGAACCCCGCCGCCGGCGCGCGGCCGGGGTCGTCCTCGGCATCGTCGGATCGCGCACCCCGCGGGTGTCAGTGGCCTGGGCCGGACCGGTACCCCGCCGCGTCGCTGCCTTGCTCACCGCGCCGCCGCGGCGCCAGACCATCCTGCTCGCCGCCTGCACGGTGATCGTCCTGATCGCCGGGGTGGCCGCCCTGCTGGCGGCCAGGGACCTGCACGCCCTGCTCGAGCTCGCCCAGGGATCCCGGTAGCGCCAGGCCTCCGGTCCCCGGGGGCTCACTGCCGGCGGCTGGCTGCGCCGGCCACACGCTTGAACGTGGTGGGTACTCCAGCGGAGGCAGGCCGACGAGCGTCCTGAAGCGCATCGCGAAGCTGCTCCGGGACATGTTCACCGCGGCGGCGAGAGCCGCCACCGTCCAGCGCCGGGCGGGTTCCTGGTGCAGCAGCGTCAGGGCCGCCCCGACCTGATGATCGCTGAGCGCCCCGAGCCAGCCGGGTGGGCCGCCGCTTACCGGGCCCCTGGCCTGAGCAGCGAACGCAGCGCCTGGACGAGCAGGATGTGCGTGAGATGCCTGCGCATGGTGGCCGAGCCCGGGACGTCGCTGGTGGTCTCGTCCCCGAGGAGTTGCAGGACCGGGGTGAAGACGGCGGCCGGGGAGCTGCCTGCGGCGATGTGCACGACGGGGGGCAGGCTGCCGAGCAAGAGGGCCGCGGCGGTCCCGTCGAACGAGAGGCTCCCGCTGATCAGTACGGTCCGCGCCGGGTCATCGGGGGTGGTCCGGTAATACACGGTGCCCGGCCACGGACTGGGCAGGACGGTGCTGCTGGGCACGGGCCTGGTGTCCAGGTCAGAGCCCGCCGCGTACGGGCGGTTGCTGGCGAGCAGGTAGCAGTCCCCCGCCGTGAGGTGCGCGGGCTCGGCGTCCCCGGGCATCAGCCAGCACTCGCCGGCCAGCACGGCGCCGACCTTGAGGTGCTGGTGCCCGGCGAAACCCAGCGCCCAGCGGCCGCCCGCCTCCAGCCGGGATGGCGACGCGGCCCGCAAGTCGAGCAGGTCGAGGACCCGAGCGAACGGGCCACCGGAACGAATAAGCGAACATGTTCGGTCCGAATCTGTTTCTGACGAACATGTTCGTTATAGTTCAGGTATGACCCCAGATCCCCGTCCCACCGTCAGCCGCCGTGAGCGGCCCGCCAAGCCGGCGCTGACCCGCGCGGGCATCGTCACTGCCGCCGTGCGGGTGATGCAGGCGGAAGGGCTGGCCCGGGTCACGATGCGGCGCCTGGCCCAGGAGCTGGACACCGGCCCGGCGTCGCTCTACGTCTACGTCCGCAACACCGCCGAGTTGCACGCGGCCATGCTCGAGGATCTGCTCGGCCAGGTCGACCTCGCCCCGGTCACGGCGCCGGGCGAGTGGCAGGACCGGCTCGTCGAGGTCCTGTGGTCCTACACCAGCATCCTGTTCGAGTACCCGGGCTTGGCGCAGTCCGTGCTGGTGACCAGGCCATCCGGGCCCGCCTATCTCAGCCTGGCCGAGGGGATCCTGGCGCTGCTCGGCGCCGGCGGGGTGACCCCGGACCGGGCGGCCTGGGCGGTGGACATGCTGCTGCACTTCGCGACGTCGAACGCTGCCGAGCAGAGCGCCCGCGGCCAGGCGATCGACGCCGGCGACGAACAAGAGGCGCTCGCGGCTGTCCTGCGCGAAGCGCCTGCCGGCACCTACCCGCACATCGCCGCCGTGGGTGCGGAGGAACTGCTGTCCGGGTCCGGACCGGACCGGCTCACTTGGGGCTTCCGGGTTCTGATCAGCGGGATCCTGCAGACGCCCCGGCCCGGCCGGGCCACCTAGCCACACCACCTCTCCCCATCGCCCGACCAGGACCGGCGACCGCCGGCCCGTGCTGCGGCGATCCCGGAAACTGACCGCGCCGCTGATGTGAGGAGCTCTCCGATGACTACGACCAACGAAAGCACGCAGTCGCCCCCACTGGCCGGGTCCGGGCGGCTGACCACCACGCAGCGCACCATCCTGGCCATCGTGCTGATCGCCGACGTGCTGGACCTGATGGACTCGACGATCACCAACATCGCCGCGCCCACCATCGCCCGTGACATCGGCGGGGGCGAGTCGCTGATCAAGTGGCTGGGCGCCAGTTACGCCCTGGCCATGGGCGTCCTGCTCGTGGTCGGCGGCCGGCTCGGCGACCGCTACGGCAAACGGCGCATGTTCCTGGTCGGCATGGCCGGGTTCACCCTCGCCTCGGTGTGGTGCGGCCTGTCCCTCGACCCGGCCATGCTCATCGCCGGGCGGCTGGTGCAGGGCGGCTTCGGGGCGCTGCTGATCCCGCAGGGCATCGGCATCCTGCTCGGCGCGCTGTCGCGCGAGCAGCTGCCCCGCGCGTTCGGCGTCTTCGGGCCGGTGATGGGCGCCTCGGCCATCCTGGGCCCCATCGTCGCGGGCTTCATCATCAGCGCCAACATCGCGGGCCTGGCCTGGCGGCCGATCTTCCTGATCAACATTGTGCTGGGCACCGCCGGGTTCGCCGCGGCGCTGCGGCTGCTGCCCCGGGACGGCCAGGCGAGTGCCGTCCCCATCGACGGGCTGGGCTCGGGCCTCCTGGGCGCCAGCATGCTCAGCCTGATCTACGGGCTGATTGAGGGCTCGACCGCGGGGTGGACCGCGGTGCCGATCGGCTGCCTGGCCGCCGGCGCCGTGCTGCTCGCCGCCTTCGGGCTGCGGCAGCGGATGGCGGCGGACCCGCTTATCCTGCCCTCGCTGCTGGCCAACCGGGGCTTCACCTCCGGCCTGCTGCTGGGCCTGGCGTTCTTCGCGGCCGTCAATGGCCTCGCCTACGTGCTGTCGCTCTACTACCAGACGGCCCTCGGCCTCACGCCCGCCCACACCGCGGTAGCCCTGGGGCCGCTCATGGTCGGCATCATCGTCGCGTCCTTCGTGTGCCGGCCCCTCGTGGGGAAGCTCGGCCGGACGCTCGTGGTCATCGGCCTGGTCTGTACCCTGGCCGGCGCCGCCGGCGCCTGGGCCACGGTCCTGGCCGAGGGCACCGGGGTCAGCGTGTGGGTGATGGCGCCCTCGCTGCTGGTCCTCGGCTTCGGCATGGGCGCCTGCTTCAGCAGCATCTACGACGTCGCGCTCGGCGACGTGGCCCCCGACGAGGCCGGGAGTGCCAGCGGCAGCCTCAGCGCCGTCCAGCAACTGGCCGCGGCCATCGGCTCCGCCGTGGTGACCACCGTGTACTTCAGCCAGCGGGCCCAGCACGGTGCCGCGCACGCCATGACGGTCAGCGTGGCGGTGGTGGGCGCGATCGCGCTGCTGGGCCTCGGCCTGGTCTGGCTGCTGCCGAAGTCCGCCCCACCGGACCCGCACTAGGCCGGCCGCCGGCATGTCGCCTCGATGGTGCCCCTGGTGATTTGTCAGGCGACGTGCCCCGGCAGCTCGACCGAGACCGCGCCACCGCCACCGGGCAGGTTGCGTGCTACGGCCCGGCCCCCGTGAGCCTGCGCGATAGCGCCCACGATCGCCAGCCCCAGGCCCGCGCCTCCGTCGCTGCGGGCGCGCCCGGAGTCCGGCCGCGCGAAGCGCTCGAACGCGTGCGGCAGGAACTCCGCGGGGAAGCCGGGACCACGGTCGCGGACCTCGATGATCAGGCCAGGGGAGTCCGCCCGGGCCGCGATGACCACCGGCGTTCCCGCCGGGGCGAACCGGATCGCGTTGTCGACGAGGTTATCGACGGCCTCGCGGATACGGTCCGGGTCGAGCTCGGCCACGAGATCCGCGGGTGCTTCCACGATGATCGGGACGCCGGCCGCGGTGGCCCGCGCGGCCACGTGCTCCGCGCTCCGGGTCAGCAGCGGGCCGATGTCTGTCCGTTCCCGGCGAGGCTGGATCCGGTCCTCGTCGCTCCGGGCCAGGAACAGGAGCTGCTCAGTGATGCGGGCCAGGCGGGCGGCTTCGTCGCCGGCGTGCTCCACCGCGGCCGCGAGTTCCTCCCGGCTCCGCCCCGGCCGGCCAGCCAGCTCCAGCTCGCCGCGCAGCACGGCGAACGGGGTCCGCAGCTCGTGGCTGGCGTCCGCGACCAGCGCCCGCTGCCGCGCGAGCGCGCCCTGCAGCCGGGCCAGCAGCTCGTTCATGGTGGTGGCCAGCGCGGCGATCTCGTCCCGGGTCCGGGGCACCTGGAGGCTGGGCGCCGGGTCGCGGGTGGAGACGGAGGCCAGCTCGCGCCGCAGCCGCTCGACGGGTGACAGGGCCGCCCGGGCGAGCCCGTATCCGCCCAGCCCCGCGGCGGCCACGGACACCAGGCCCGCGATGACCAGCTCACGGGTGACGTCGCTGCGCGTGTGGCCGTACGCCTCGAGGTCGACGCTGGCCACGGCGACCCAGCCCGGGTGCCTGGCGAGCGGCCCGGCCATCACCCGCTCCTGCTCATCCTCGTCGTGGCTGGTCACCACGAACTGATGCTGGCGGGCCTGGCGGATCTGCGCCCGGCTGATCAGCGGAGTGGTCCCCGCGTCCGCGCTGCCGCCGCGGACCCGGCCGGACGGGTCGATGACCTGGACCACGTACTCACCAGGCGGCGGGTTCCCCGCCCCCAGCGCCGGCCTGGACGCGGGGCCGGTGGCCGGGTAGTAGCGGGCGGCCCGGCTGAGCTGGCTGCTCAGCTGCGCATCGATCGAGCCGAGCAGCGATGCCGACAGGGTGGCCACGAACAGCCAGGCGCCCAGGGCGAACACGAGGGCGGCGGCGGCCGTGAAGACGACGGCGAGCCGGAGCCGGATGGACATCCCTACGCCGGCTCGTCGTGCCGGAGCCGGTAACCCATTCCCCGGACGGTCTGGATGTCGTCGCGGCCGAACGGGATGTCCACCTTGCGGCGCAGGTACTTCACGTACTGATCGACGACGTTGGAGGTGCCGTCGTAGGCGAAGTCCCAGACGGCCTCGATGATCTGGGACCTGGTCAGCACGCTGCCGGGGTTCCGGAGGAAGAACTCGAGGAGGGAGAACTCCTTGGGGGACAGCTCGATCTCGGTGCCGGCCCGCCAGGCCCGTTTGCTGGCAGGATCCAGCTTCAGGTCGCCTTCGGCCAGCACCGCCGGGCGACGGCGGTCGTCGCGCCGGGCCAGGGCCCGCAGGCGGGCCGCGAGCTCCAGCAAGCTGAACGGCTTGACCAGGTAATCGTCGGCACCAGCATCCAGCCCGCGGACCCGGTCGCCGATCTCGTCACGGGCGGTGAGCATCAGCACCGGGACCCAGATTCCGGCTTCCCGGAGCCGGCGGCACAGCTCGAATCCGTCGAAGCCCGGCAGCATGACATCCAGGATGATCGCGGCGTAGGGGTTCTCGGTCGCCATCCACAGCCCGTCCGGCCCGGTCCCGGCGATGTCGACGGCGTGGCCCTCCTCCTCAAGCGCCCGCTTGACCAGCCGCGCCATCCGCACTTCGTCCTCGATGACCAGCACCCGCATGCCCACGAGACTACGCAGGTCAGATGTGAAAACGATGAAAGCTGTGAGCCGTCCGCAGATGTGAGGTCTCACATCGTCCTCTCACGGTCAGTTCATCGGCGTGCGCGCACTCTCGGGGTAGCCGGGCAGATGCCGGCCACGACCAACCGAAAGGACAACGCGGAGATGGATTCCGAGCGTGAAGACCGCGGCGGCCGGGTGCCGCTGCCGGGGTTCGGGGACCCTGACCGGGAGGACTGGGCTTCCCGCAGCCAGCCCGCGCCCGATCGGCGGGACGGTATCCGGCACGCCCGGCGGATGTCCAACTGGACGCTCGCCGCGCTTCTCGCCGGAACCGGGGCCGCCACCGTGGCGCTGGCCCACCAGGCTTTCCCCACGGCAACGACGGCCGGAACGACGGCCGCCACGACGACCGGGACCGGAACAGCCGGGACGGCCCACGGGGCCAGCGGGCCGCAGGTCAACCACTCGGTCGCGACGACCAGCGGATCGGGTGTCACCGTCACGACGACCACGCACACGGTGAACGGCAAGACCGTCGTCACCCACGTCCGGCACGTGCCGGCCTACCACGACAACTAAGGGCGCGATGACCATGACCAACGCAACCGCCGTAGCATCGGTGCCCGCCTCGTGGTGGCCGGTCGTGACCGGCGACACCACAGTCGCCGTGGTCCAGCGTGCTGCGCTGGGCACGACCGCCCGGCTCGCGGTGTGGCCGCCGGAGAACGCCGGCCCGGCCATGACCGCGGTGGACGACGTGCTGAGCGCGCTGGATCTGCAGGCGAGCCGGTTCCGGCCCGACTCGGAGATCTCCTGGGTGCACCGCGGCGACGGCGGCCTGTACATGCTCAGTGACGGTCTCGCCGAGGCCGTCCGGGTGGCGCTGGCCGCCGCCGCGTGGACCGGGGGCCTGGCTGACCCGACGGTCGGGGCCGCCCTCATCTCGCTGGGCTACGACGGTGACTTCGCCGCCCTGGATCCGGACCGGCCTGCGCCTGCTCCTGCACCGGTCCCGGCCCCGGGATGGCAGTCAGTGCGGCTCGACGGCCCGCTGCTGCGCCTGCCCGCCGGGGTGCTGCTCGATCTGGGGGCCACGGCCAAGGGCCTGGGTTCCGACCGCGCGGCCCGCGCGGTCCAGGCCGCGACCGGGAACAGCGGAGGAGTGCTGGTCAGCCTCGGGGGCGACGTCGCGATCGGCGGCGGCCCGCCAGCCGGCGGATGGCCGATCCTGGTGGCTGACGGGCCGGGCCCGGCTCAGCCGGTCAGGCTGGCCCGCGGCGGGGTGGCGACCTCCTCGATCACCTGCCGTCAGTGGCGGCGGGCCGGCCGCCCGATGCATCACATCGTGGATCCTCGGACCGGCCTCCCGGCGGATGGGCCGTGGCAGACGGTGAGCGTGGCCGCGGCGACCTGCGCCGACGCCAATGCCGCCGCCACCGCGGCGGTCGTCGCCGGGGATCAGGCCGTGCCGTGGCTCGCCGCCGCAGGCTTGCCGGCCCGGCTGGTGGACCATGGCGGCGGGGTCTGCCACACCAGCGGCTGGCCCGAGGCGGCCGGCGGGCGCCTGGAGCCCCCGGCGGCCAGCCACGTGTATCTCGGCGCCGGCCCAGTCGGAGCCGTGCGATGAGCGTGGCCGCTGCCGTGGCCGGGTCGCAGGGCCTGTGGTTCGTCTCCCGGGCCAGCGGGCTCGCGCTGCTGGCCTCGTTCAGCGCCGTGCTGGTCCTGGGGGTGGCCGCGCGGCTGGGCTCGGCGCCCCGGCGCTGGGCGCGGTTCGCCGTCCCGGAGGTGCACCGGACGCTGGCCCTGTTCTCGGTGGCCTTCCTGGCGCTGCACGTGCTGACCGCGATCCTGGATCCGTTCGTCACCATCGGCTGGGCCGCCACCGTGCTGCCCTTCGCGTCCGGGTACCGGACCCTCGCTATCGGCCTGGGCACCCTCGCGGTCGACCTGGGCGGCGCGGTACTGCTCACCAGCCTGATCCGTCGCCGCCTCGGCTACCGGGCCTGGCGGGCGGTGCACTGGCTGGCCTATCTCGCGTGGCCGGTCGCCTTCGTCCACTCCCTCACGGCCGGCCACGACCTGGGGCTGTGGTGGGTCGCGCTGATCGAGTGGGGCTGCGCGATCGCGGTGGCCACCGCCGTGCTGGCCCGCGTCCTGCAGAGCATCCGGCACCCCCGGCCGGCCGGCCAGCGCTCGGCCAGCTTTGACCGGCTCACCCCGCAGAAAGGAGCACTCCGGTAGTGCGCGCCTACGAGAACATCACCGGCCTCCCGCCCTTGGTGGCGGACCAGCCGGCTGACCAGCTGCCCCGCTTGCTGCCCGCCGGTTTCGCGGCCGGGCCAGCCAGCCTGGCCGAGCACATCGGCCGCTATGGCCTTCTCCCGTCATCCTCGGGGGACCGGCCGGACCGTCAGGCGCTCATCGGCGAGGTGGAACGGTCCGGGCTCACCGGCCGGGGCGGGGCGGCCTTTCCCACGGCCCGGAAGCTGGCCGCGGTGGCGGCGCAGGCCGCCCCGGTGGTGGTGGCGAACGGCACCGAAGGTGAGCCTGCCAGCGCGAAGGACAAGGTCCTGCTCGCCCGGTCGCCGCACCTGGTGCTCGACGGGGCGGTGCTCGCCGCCGCCATGGTCGGCGCCCGCCAGGCGGTGGTCGTCGTGCACCAGTCGGTCCGCGAGATTCTTGACCAGGCCGTCGCCGAGCGCAGGCGCGCGGGGCTGGACCGGGTCCGGATCCGCCTCGTCACGGGCGCGGACCGGTTCGTGGGCGGGGAGGCCAGCGCGGTTGTGCACTGGATCGAGCGCGGCGTCCCGGCGCCCACGCTGACGCCGCCCCGGCTGTCCGAACGCGGGCTCGGCGGGAAGCCAACCTTGGTGCAGAACGTCGAGACCCTGGCGCATCTCGCGCTCGTCGCCCGGTACGGGGCGTCGTGGTTCCGCGCCCTCGGCACCGCGCGGGAACCAGGCACGATGCTGGTCACCATCCTGGGCGCGGTGAACGAGCCCTGCGTGCATGAGATCGCGATCGGCACCCCCGTCGGGGAGGTGCTCAGCTTGGCCGGCGGCGCCTCCGCGCCGCTTCAGGCCCTCCTGCTCGGCGGGTACTTCGGCCGCTGGGCCGGCGCGTCCGAGGCGGTCCCGCTGCCGTTCTCCACGGCCGGCCTGGCCCCGCTGGGCGCTGGCCCCGGGGCCGGCCTGATCGCGGCCCTCCCCGCTGATGCCTGCGGGCTGGCTGAGACGGCCCGGGTGGTGCGCTATCTCGCCGACGAGTCGGCTGGCCAATGCGGCCCCTGCCTGTTCGGCCTCGACGCGGTCGCCGGCGAGGTCCAGCGGCTCGCCGACGGCCGCACGTCCAGCCTGGCCACCCTGCGCCGCTGGCTCGGCCAGGTGGACGGGCGGGGTGCCTGCCGCCACCCGGACGGCACCGTGGGGCTGATCCGCAGTGCGCTCACCGTGTTCGCCGCCGAACTGGACCAGCACGCGCAGGGCTGGTGCTGCGCGACCCGGAGGGGTGCGGTGCTGCCCGTGCCGCCGCGGCGGCAGCCATGACCCGGCCCGCCCGCCTCCGGGTCGATCCCATCGCCTGCGATGGCCGTGGGCTGTGCGCCGAGATCCTGCCCGGACTGATCACCCTGGATGACTGGGGTTATCCGGTCATCCAGGGTGAGGTGCCCGCCGCTCTGGTGGCGGACGCCGGGGAGGCGGTCAGGGTCTGCCCCAAGCTCGCCCTGCATCTGGAGAAGCGGCGCTGAGCCCGCCCTTCCATTCAGCTAACGGACTGACCGGGACGCTCGCCTGCGTCAGCGGATCGCGCCGAGCACCTGGTCGGGGGTTTCGACCTGCGGCATGTGACCGGTGTCCTTGAGCACGTCGAACCGGGCCTTCGGGATGGCGTCCGCCCAGGCACGGCCGTACTCGGGGGTCACGATCCGGTCGCTGTCGCCCCACAGCACCAGGGTCGGTGTCTCCACCGCCGCCAGGCGCCCGCGGAGGGTGGGGTCGCCGTTCATCGTCGTTCCCCCCGAGTAGGTGATGAGAGCGGCACGGTTGGCCGCCCCCATCTGCTGCGCGGCGGGCGGCAGCGTGGTGGGGTCGATGGCGAACGGTGCCGGGTTGTGGAAGCTGAGCGGGAACACCTGGTCCATCCGCAGCGAGAAGAAGTCGACCGGGGGATGCTCGGGGACCTCGATGCCGACGGCGTCGATGAGGATGACGCGGCTGATGCGGGGTGAGTTCAGGATGGCCATCTCGGCCGCGATCCA
>DATCFY010000046.1:0-81794 GCA_036509255.1 Streptosporangiaceae bacterium | reverse complement strand
GGTCACTAGGGCACCATCCTTATTGCGGGTGCCGATATGGTGCTCGTTGCTGGGACTCGGCGGGAGCCGGGGTGACGGTCTGTTGCGGTCGCCGGAAAACGGCCTGCATGACACCACCGCCCCCGGCTTCTCCGGGGACACGGACTGGCAACAGGGAGACGCGCCGCAGAGCGCCGGTTAGTGACCGCCCGGTAGCTGTCCTCCTCGCCGGGTCGTCGCTGCCATCCTGAGGAGCCGAGTTGTCGTTTGCGCTGCCTGAAGCGCTGTTTTTCACCGGAATCGACTGGGCCGCGGAAACCCATGCCGTATGCGTGATGAACGCTGCCGGCAAGATCGCGGCCGAGTTCACGATCGAGCATTCCGCGGACGGGATCGCCACGCTGACCCGCCGCCTGGCCAAGTATGGAGACCCTGGCGAGGTGCCGGTCGCGATCGAGCGGCCGGATGGCCGCCTGGTGGACCTGCTGCTGGAAGCCGGGCACCCGGTGGTGCCGGTCAAGCCGAACGCGATCAAGACCTGGCGCGACGGCGAGGTGCTCTCGGGTGCCAAGTCCGACGCCGGAGACGCCGCGGTGATCGCCGAGTACCTGCGGCTGCGCGCCCACAAGCTGAAAGCCGCCGCCCCCTACTCCGACCAGACCAAGGCACTGCGCACCGTCGTGCGCACCCGCGGCGACCTGGTCGAGATGCGGGTCGCGGCCACCAACCAGCTCTCCGCGCTGCTGGACGCGCACTGGCCCGGCGCAAAAGCCATCTTCGCTGACGTCGAGTCGCCGATCAGCCTGGAGTTCCTCACCCGCTACCCCACCCCGGCCGCCGCCGCGCACCTGGGTGAAAAGCGGATGGCCGCGTTCTGCGTCAAGCACGGCTACTGCGGCCGGCGCACCGCCGTTGAGCTCCTTACCCGGCTGCGCTCCGCGCCGGCCGGCGCCACCGGCGAGGCTCTCACCGAGGCGCTGCGCGATGCCGTGCTCGCCGCGGTCAGCGTGCTCACCGCCCTCAACGCCTCGGTGAAGGCCCTCGACCGCTCTGCCGCCGCCCACCTCGGGGAGCACCCGGACAGCGTGATCTTCACGTCGCTGCCAAGGTCTGGTCAGGTCAACGCCGCCCAGGTGCTCGCCGAGTGGGGCGATGCACGCCAAGCCTACGAGCACCCCGACTCCGTCGCCGCTCTCGCCGGGGTCACCCCTGTCACCAGGGAATCGGGAAAGCACCGGGCCGTGCACTTCCGCTGGGCCAGCGGCAAGCGGTTCCGTGTCGCGATCACCACCTTTGCCGGCAACAGCCGCCACGCCAGCCCCTGGGCCGCGGAGATCTACAACCACGCCCGCGCCAGCGGCAAAGACCACCCCCACGCCGTGCGCATCCTCGCCCGCGCATGGATCCGCGTCATATGGCGCTGCTGGCTCGACGGCGTCCCCTACGACCCCGCCTTGCACGGAGCCGCAGCCACGCTCACCAAGCAGACAGCCGAGCAAATCGCGGCCTGAGGTTGACACAGGGAGTGTCATGCGGGCACCCCTCCCCGCGGCGCAGACCGGTCCGTGCCGCCCGCGGGCGGCGGCGCGACGGAGGCACTCAGCGGCTTGCGGCCCGGCCCGGCCGCCCCGGCGAAAGCCTGGGCGATCCCGATCCACTGGGTCGCGGTCTCCCCCGCGACGACCAGCCCGGTGTCGCTGCGGTGCCGCCGCTGGGTGACCACCAGGCAGAAGTCGAGCGCGGTGCCGGCGACGCGGTCCCCGGCTTCTGCGGGTCCCCAGGTCCACTGGCCGCCGTCCGGTGCCTCGAGCTCGACGCGGATGGGGGCGGAGGGCGGCGGCAGCCCGTTGACCGCGTAGCTGTAGGGCAGGCTGCGGATGCCCAGGTGCGCGACGTGCCGGAGCCGGCTGGTCGGGGGCCGATCGATGCCCAGGGTGTCGGCGATGTCCTGGCCGTGCGCCCAGGTTTCCATCAGCCGGGCGGTGATCGAGGACGCCGGCCCCATGTCCAGCCCGTACCAGGGCAGCCGTGCGGCGGGGTCGGCGCCGGCGTACCCGTCGAGGAGGGCCTGGCGGGCGGCCCGGAACCAGGCCAGCAGTTCCGCGGCGCTGAGGTGGCGGTGCTCGGCGGCGATCTGGTCCGGGAAGTCGTCGCCCCGGCCGGCCAGCGCCGCCGCCTCGCGGCGGAACCGGTCAGGGTCGCGGATCGACAGCAGCGTGGTCTCGTCGAAGTAGGCCAGGTGGCTGACCTGGTCCGCGATGCTCCAGCCCTCGGCCGGCGTGGGGAGCTGCCACTGGGGTGGCGTCAGCGGCCCGAGGATCTCCTGCAGCGACGCGGTCTCGGCCACCAGGTCGGCGGTGAGCGCGCTCAGGTCGGCGGGCATCAGCGGCCGGTCCAGACCGGGGTGCGCTTGTCCCGGAAGGCCGCTGGGCCTTCCTGGGCGTCGTCGCTGCGGTACACGGGTTCCCAGATCCGTTCCGCCTCCGCGAACGCGTCGTCCAGCCGGTCCCGCAGCGACAGGTACACCGTGCGCTTGGCGGCCATGACCGACAGCGGCGCGTTAGCGGCGATTCGCTCGGCGAGGGCCTGCGTGGCCGGGACCAGCTCGGCATCCGGCACCACTTCGTTGACGAGCCCGACCTCGTAAGCCCGGGCGGCGCTGAGCGGGTCACCGGTGAGCAGGATCTGCATGGCGATGCGGGGCGGCACCAGCCAGGACAGCGGCACCGCCCACGGCGAGCCGCGGCCGACCCTGGCCTCGGTCACGGCGAAACGGGCGGACTCGGCCGCCACGCACAGGTCACAGTTCTGCGCGAGGAGGAACCCGCCCGCGTAGGCGACCCCGTTGACGGCCGCGATGGTCGGCTTGGCCACGTCGATGTTGCGGCCGAACTGGGGCAGGAAGTCCGGCGGGGGCACGGTCAGCGAGCTGTCCGCCATCTCCTTGAGGTCCCCGCCGGCGCAGAAGGCCCGGTCCCCCGCGCCGGTGAGCACCAGGACCTTGGCCGTGTCGTCGGCGTTGAACCGGCGCACCCCGTCGAACAGTCCGTCCCGGACGGCTTTGCTCAGGGCGTTGCGGGCTTCCGGCCGGTTGATGGTCAGCCAGGCGACGCCCCGCACGACCTCATAGCGCACGGGCTCCGCGCGCACGGGCTTGGCGCGCGCGGGCTCGGCGGGCACGGGGCCGGCGGGCACGGGGCCGGCGGGCCGTGGCTCGGCTCGGGCCGGATCAGTCACGGGGTTCCTCCTCCAGGACGGCGAGCACCGACCCGCTGTCGACCTGGGCGCCGACGCTGATCGGGAGCTCGGTGACGATGCCGGGGGCGGGCGCGTAGATCGCGTGCTCCATCTTCATGGCCTCGATGGCGAGGATCACGGCACCCGCCTCGACGTGGTCGCCCACGGCGGCCTCGACCCGGACGACAGTCCCGGGCATCGGCGCGAGCAGTGAGCCGGCCTGGGCCGCGGCCGCCGGGTCGGGGAAGCGGTCGGCCTCCGCGAGCACGCTGTGCCCCAGCACGCTGTCCACGTAGAACGTGCGGCCGGCCTGGGTTACCCAGATGAGCCGGCGCACCCCGCCGATCTCCAGGTCCACCAGCATCCGGGCTGGCCCGTCATGAGCTGGCCGGGCGGGCCGGGTTCCGTGCAGCACCACGTCCCCCACCTCCGCCCCGTCGACCTCGGCCTGCAGGCCGTCCCGCCCGAAGCGGTAGCTCACCTCGGCGGGCCGCCCGTCCAGCTGGTAATTCACCCGCTGCGGGGCGCTCGGGTTGTTCCGCCAGCCCGAGGGCAGCGTGGCCAGCACCGGGGCCTCTCCCCGCCGCAGGGCCTGCCCGGCCAGTGCCACCGCGAGCAGGTGCACGGGCCCGGCGTCCAGCGACGGCGGGCACAGCTCCTCCGGCTGGTGCCGGGCCAGGTAGCCGGTGTCGATCGCGCCCGCGGCGAACTCCGGCTCACGCAGGATGCCCACCAGCAGGTCCCGGTTGGTCACGACCCCATGCAGCCGGGCCCGGGACAGCGCCGCGGCCAGCGTCCGCCGTGCGTCGTCGCGGGTCGGGCCGTAGCCGATCACCTTGGCCAGCATCGAATCGTAGAACGTGCTGACCCGCGTGCCTGAGGCGAAGCCAGCGTCCACGCGAAGACCGTTAGAGGAATCAATCTCGAGCGTGTGCAGGTCGCCGCTTACCGGGAGGTAGCCGGCCGGCACGTCCTCGGCGTAGAGCCGGGCCTCGATGGCGTGGCCGGTGAACGCCGCCCCGGTGACCTGCGGCGGCAGCGGCTGGCCTGCGGCGATCTCCAGTTGCAGCCGGACCAGGTCCAGGCCGGTGATCAGCTCGGTGACCGGGTGCTCGACCTGCAGCCGGGTGTTGACCTCCAGGAAGTAGAAGCGTCCCGACGCGTCGAGCACGAATTCGACGGTCCCGGCGCCTACGTAGCCGATGGCCTGGCCGGCGGCGACGGCGGCCCGGCACAGCCTCGCCCGCAGGTCCTCGCTCACCGCCGGCGACGGAGCTTCCTCGATGATCTTCTGGTAGCGGCGCTGGATCGAGCATTCCCGCTCGAACAGGTGCACCACGGTCCCGGCCTGGTCGCCGAGGATCTGCACCTCGATGTGCCGCGGTGACTCCACGAACCGCTCGAGGAAGACGGTGCCGTTGCCGAACGCGGACGCGGCCTCGCGGCGGGCGCTGGCCACCGCCCCGGCGATCTCGTCGGGGCCCGGCACGATCCGCATGCCCCGCCCGCCGCCGCCGTAGGCCGCCTTGACCAGCACCGGAAAGCCGATCTCCTCGGCGGCCTTGCGCAGTTCCGCGGGATCCGGCTCGGTCCCGTCGTCGAACACGGCCCCAGGGAGCACTGGGACGCCGGCGGCCGCCATGAGCTCCTTGGCGGCGGTCTTCGACCCCATGGCCTCGATGGCCTCGGGCGACGGTCCCACGAACGTCAGCCCGGCTGCCGCGGCGGCCCGGGCGAAACCGGCGTTCTCGGAGAGGAACCCGTAGCCCGGATGGACCGCGTCCGCGCCGGTCGCGGCGGCCGCGGCGATCAGCGCCTCGGCGCGCAGATAAGTCTCGCCCGGTGCCGACCCTGGCAGCCGGACAGCCTCGTCCGCCTCGAGCACGAACGGCAGCCCGGCGTCCGGGTCGGAGAACACGGCCACGGTGGTGATGTCCATCGCCCGCGCGGTGCGGATGATCCGCGACGCGATCTCACCGCGGTTGGCGATCAGGAGCTTGCTGATGGTCATCGGGGCCTACATCCTGAAGACGCCGAAGCCGCGGCGTCCCTCGACCGGGCCGGAATGCGCCGCGGACAGCGTCATGCCGAGTACGGAGCGGGTGTCGCGCGGGTCGATGACACCGTCGTCGTAGAGCCGCGCGCTGACGAAGAACGCGTCCGACTCGCGCTCGATCTGGCCTTCGATCTGGGCCCGGCGTTTCTCGTTGGCCTCGGCGTCGAAGTGACGGCCGGTCGCCTCCGCGGACTGCCGTCCGACGATGGACATGACCCCGGCCAGCTGCGCCGCGCCCATGACCGCCAGCTTGGCGTTGGCCCAGGCGAACATGAACCGGGGGTCGTAGGCCCGGCCGGACATGCCGTAGTTCCCGGCGCCGAACGAGGCGGCCATGTTCACCGTGATGTGCGGGACGGCCGAGTTGGTCACCGCGTTGATCATCTTGGCACCGTCCTTGATGATGCCGCCCTGCTCGTACTGGGTGCCCACCATGTAGCCGGTGGTGTTCTGCAGGAAGATCAGCGGGGTGTCGCTCTGGTTGGCCAGCAGGATGAACTCGCTGGCCTTCTTGGCCTCCTCGCTGAACAGCACGCCGCGGGCATTGGCCAGCACCCCGACCGGGTAGCCGTGGACCGAGGCCCAGCCGGTGACCAGGCTGGTCCCGTAGCGGGGCTTGTACTCGCCGAACCGGGAGCCGTCCACGACCCGGGCCAGCACCTCGCGGGGATCGAACGGCACCCGGAAGTCCACCGACACGATGCCCAGCAGCTCGTCCGGGTCATACAGCGGCGGGTCGGCGGGCTCGCTGGGCGCCGGGCCGAGCTTGTGCCAGTGCAGTTCCGCGACGATCTGCCGGCCGATCCGGATGCAGTCCAGCTCGTCGGTGGCGAAGTGGTCGGCCAGCCCGGAGACGCGCGAGTGCATGTCCGCGCCCCCGAGGGCCTCGTCGTCGGCTTCCTCGCCGGTGGCCATCTTGACCAGCGGGGGGCCGCCGAGGAACACCTTGGCCTGGCCGTCGACCAGCACCGAGTAGTCACACATCCCCGGTACGTACGCGCCACCCGCGGTGGAGTTGCCGAAGACCAGCGCGATCGTGGGAATGCCCAGGGCGGACAGCTCGGTGAGGTCATGGAAGATCCGGCCTGCCGGGACGAACAGGTCCGACTGGGTGGGCAGGTCGGCCCCGCCGGACTCGACCAGGTTGATGACGGGCAGCCGGTTGCGCCGCGCGATCTCCAGCGCCCGCAGGTTCTTGCGCAGCGTGTACGGGTTCATCGAGCCGCCACGCACGGTCGGGTCGTGCGCGATCAGCACGCACTCGACCCCCGACACCACGCCGACGCAGGTGACGATGCTCGCCCCGACCGCGAACTCGGTCCCCCACGCGGCCAGGGAGGACAGCTCGAGCAGCGGCGAGTCCCGGTCGACCAGAAGCTCGAGGCGCTCCCGGGCCAGCAGCCGGCCCCGGTCACGATGCCGCTGGGCGTACTTCGCGCCGCCGCCCGCGCGGGCCAGCTCGAGCTGCTCGTTCAGGGCGGCGATGGCCGCCAGCTGCCCGGCCCGGTTGGCCAGGTAGGCGCCGCTGGCCGTGTCCACCACCGATCGCAGGACGGGCACCGGACCTCCTTTGGTCGTGTCCGTGGTCGTGTCTGAGGTTAACCCCGATTCACTTGTCACACCAGGCTCGTCGTCCGGATCCCGATTGGGCCTTTTCAAGCGGTCGACTGATGCCTACAGTGACCACTGAAGTGAATTTGCAGTCACTTCTTCGGCAGCTCTTCAGCGCAGGCACCGGGCAGGTCCGCGAGAGCACGCCCCGTCAGAGAGGACGTGAGTGGCGATGGCCGTTGACTTCGGTGAGACTGACTTCGATGTGACGAGCCTGCACCACCGGCGCGCCACCCACCGCTGGGAGCGCACCAGCGTCGGCGATCTGCTCGAACGCATGACGTGGAGCTTCCCCGACCAGGAGGCGCTGGTCGGCCGGGAGGGCGCCTACGCCGATCCCGCGTTCCGGCGGCTGACCTACCGGCAGGCCGACCAGCTCGCCAACCAGATCGCCCACGCGCTGCTGGCCCGCGGCCTGGACCACGGCGACGTGGTCATGCTGTTCTGCGAGAACTCGATTGAGGGCTACCTGATCAAGATCGGCGCGGCAAAAGCCGGCCTGGTGGTCGCCCCGATGAACCCGATGATGGCCCCCGACATGGTCTCGGCCATGATCCGGCTGGTCGAGCCCAAGCTGGCGGTCGTGGACGCCGAGTTCTGGCCGGCCGCGGAGGCGCCGTTCGCGGCCACCGGGCTCGAGGTGGCCGTCACCATCACCATCGGCGGCGGCCCGGTCCCCGGCAGCGTCTCGTTCAGTGACTTCGTCCGGGATCAGCCGGTCACCGAACCGGACGTCGAGATCCACGGGGACGACATCTGGGAGCTGCTGTTCACCTCCGGCACCACGGCCATGCCCAAGGGCGTGATGATCTCCCACACCTGCAGCTATATGGCCGCCTACGGCTTCGCGCTGTCCCTCACGCGGGGCCTGCGCATCGAGTCGGAGCTGCGGGTCGGCACGTTCCTGCCCATGCTGTACCACGTCGGCGACCAGCCCTTCACCTACTCGGTGTTCCTGTCCGGCGGCACGCTGATCCTGGGCCGCAAGCCGGATCCGGGCCGCATCGCGGAGATGATCGCCGAGGAGCGGGTGACCGCCCTGTGGGCCGGCTCCCCCGCGATGGTGATCGCCATGGACGCCGTGCTCAACCAGCGGCCCTACCTCGACGTGCACAGCCTCAAAGTCATCGTCTACGGCTGGGCGGCGCTCCCCCCGGCCACGCTGGCGTCGATGAAGCAGCACTGCGGTGAGGACCTGCTGGTCTTCGAGATCTTCGGGCAGACCGAGTCGATCTCGTGCCACCGGTTCTGGCCCGACAAATGGCCCGAACTGTACGCCCGCACCGCGCCCAAGCAGAACTACGTGGGCGTGCCGAGCCCTGTGCTCGCCTCGACCGTGCTCGATACGCAGGGCCACGACCTCAGGTCGTCCCCGGGCACGCCCGGCGAGGCGGTGTACCGCTCACCGTCGATGATGTCCGGCTACTACCACGACGAGGCGGCGACCCGCGAGGCGTTCCGCTTCGGCTGGTTCCACTCCGGCGACAGCTGCGTCTACGACGACGAGGGGCTGCGGGTGATGCTGGACCGCTACAAGGACATCGTCAAGACCGGCGGGGAGAATGTCTCCAGCCTGCGGGTGGAGGCCGCGCTCGGGCTGCACCCGGGCGTAGCCAAAGCCGCCGTCATCGGGCTGCCGCACGCGCACTGGGGCGAGGCCGTCACCGCGGTCGTGGTCCGGACCCCCGGCGACACCACCACTGAGGCCGAGCTCATCGCGCACTGCCGCGCCGCCCTGGCCGGCTACGAGACCCCCAAGTCCGTGGTATTCGCCGACGCCCTCCCGGAGACCGTGGGCGGGAAGGTCCTCAAGTACCGGCTGCGGGCCAGCCACGCCACCCACTACGACGGCTCCGAAGTCCTCCAGTGACTCGCGGCCGGCCCGCCCGCCGCTGGCGCTGCCCGCCGCTGGCGCTGCGCGCCGCCCGCCTGGAGCCAGGATGGATGACGTCACGCTGGAACTGAGCGACGCCGATGCCGGCCTGCGGGACCGGCTCAACGCCGAGATCATCGCCTTCAACGAGGCCGCGACCGGCTACACGGACGGCCAGCTGCTGTGCATCGCCGCCCGCGGCCCCGGCGCCGAACTGCGTGGCGGGCTGTACGGCTGGACCTGGGGCGGTGCTGGCTACATCGACCTGCTCTGGGTCCGGGAAGACCAGCGCGGGGCCGGCCTGGGCCGCCGGCTCCTGGCCACGGCCGAGCAGGAGATCCGCCGCCGCGGCTGCGGCCACGTCGCCCTGTCCACCCATTCGTTCCAGGCGCCGGGCTTCTACGCCCGCTTCGGCTACCAGGAGTGCGGGCGCATCCCCGCCTACCCCCGCGGCCACGACCAGATCCAGCTGGTCAAGCAGCTCAGCTGACCGCCCGGCTGGAGTGCCCCATCAACCCCCGGCGCGCGCCCCGCTGGCTCGGGCCGCCGCCCGGCCGCACCGTGAGCACCCGCCCCTTTTTCCGCAACGAAAACCGTTCCACCTGACGGGACACCCACGGACCGGGGTTTCGCGGGCGCAACCGGCAGCTCCCGCGACCATTTCCGTCCCCCGTCGTCCGGGGGGCGCCGCCTCGTCCGCGCGGGGCCCGTGCAGCCCGTACCTGTGTGGCCTGTGTGCCCGGTGTTATAGGCGTGCGCTCGTGCTGGGCCGGGAAGCAACGCCGGTCCCGTAGGCGATCATGACGAGCCGGGCGCGGCCACGTCGATGAAGGTCTGGTGTAGTCAGGTGTACACCAAACCTTCATTCATAGCCGGGACTCGGGCCAAGGGCGGCCGGCCACGGACGGACCGTTAGGGAGCAAGGGGGGATGCGGCGGCCAGCTGGGCCGCCAGGATGCGGGGGGCCTCGGCCAGGGAGGGGCCGTACCAGGTCAGGTGACGGCCGCTGAGCAGGGCCGCGGGCACGCCGGGGAAGCACTCGGGGCCGTCCCCGGCGGTGAAACGGTACGGCTCGTCCGGGAGCACGACCAGGTCCGGGCCGGCGGCCAGGAGGTCGTCCAGCGGGACCTTGGGGTAGCGCTCGGCGTGCCCCGCGTACAGGTTCGCCACCCCGAGCCGGGCCAGTATGTCGCCCGCGAGCGTGTCCCGGCCGAGCACCATCCACGGCCGGCGCCAGATGGGGATGACGGCGCGCCTCCGCTGGCCCGGACGCTCCGGCGTGCCCGGCACGCCCGGCACGCCCGGCACCGGCCCAAGGTCCCAGGCCTGCTCGGCGGCGTCCAGCCACGCCGGGACCGGGAGCTGGCACGCGACCGTGAGCAGCCGCCGCAACGACGCCAGCGCCTCGTCCAGCGTCCGGATCACGGTCACCCACACGGGCAGCCCTGCGGCGCGCAGCGCGGCCAGGTCGGCGGCCCGGTTCTCCTCCTCGTTGGCCAGGACGACGTCGGGGCGCAGCGCGATGACCGCCGCGAGGTCCGGGTTCTTGGTGCCGCGGACCCGCGGCACGTCGAGGCCGCCCGGATGGGTGCACCAGTCGGTGGCCCCGGCCACCAGGCCCGGGGCGGTCACCGCCACGGTCTCGGTCAGCGAGGGCACCAGGGACACGACCCGGCTGACCCGGGGCGGCAGCGGAACCGCGGCCCCGGTGTCGTCCCGGGAAGACGGCCCTGGGGTCACCGCGTCACGGCGCAGGGTCGACCCGCAGCGGCAGGCCGTCGCCGAACGCCGCGGCGAGGTCGCGCATGGCCGTGTCCAGCAGCTCGCTCAGGTTGCTGTGGTCGTCCTGGAGCCACTGCTCATAGGCGGCGATGGCCACGCCCAGCATGGCGTAGGCGACGGTCTGCGGCAGCAGGCTGCCACAGGGCTGCCCGGTGCGCTCGGCCACGAAATCCGCGATGACCTGCCGCCACTCCGCGTAGCGCAGGGTCGAGTGGGCCTGGAGTACCGGCACGCCCAGGATCAGCCGCATCCGGCGCCGGTGCCAGCGCTCGTCTTCCGGTGGCACCTTGTTGAAGTCGACGATGGCCAGCCGGATCGCGTCCATCAGCGGCCACTGCGGCGGGCAGGCGGCCAGCCAGCCCCGCATCCGCTCCAGCTCGTCCTCGAAGTTCCCCCACGGCACGTCGTTCTTGGACGGGAAGTAGCGGAAGAAGGTCCGCCGGCCGATCCCGGCGGCGACCGCGATGTCGTCGATCGTCGTGCCCTCGAAACCCTGCCGGTCGAACAGCTCGAACGCGACGTGCTCCAGTTCCGCACGAGAGGTGATACGCCTGCGGCCAAGCTGGGCAGGTATCCCCGTAGTGCTCACCGGCCAGCACCGCCTTTCCGTCCCGCCTGGCTCGTGGGCTTGACAGGAGCATGCCACGACCCGGCGGGGCATGGGAAAGGTCTGAAGTCCCGCCTTGACCTTTGGCACTGAGTGCCGTTAGTGTCTGCACTAAGTGCCACATATGGCGAAGGCAGACGACAGCGGCGGTGCTGGCGGATCAGCCAGCGCGGGCCGGGCCACGGATCCGGAGGCAGGCATGAGCGAACAGACCGCCAGCGCAACCAGGCCGGCAGAGCCCCGTGCAGTCGAACCCCGTGCAGTCGAACCCCGTGCAGTCGAACCCCGTGCAGTCGAGCACAGCACCGCCGAACCCGCCAGCTCCGCGGACGAGAGCCTGGTCGCCGAGGAACTGCTCGTCGAAGAGGTATCGATCGACGGCATGTGCGGTGTCTACTGATCACGCCCGGGCCGGCCTGCTGACCGCGGCCGGCCCGGCCAGTTCCACCGGCTCTTTCGACCTGGACCGCCCGTGGCGGCTGGATGAGCGAGTCGCGATCCGCCCGGAGCCGTTCGGCGCGCTGCTGTATCACTTCGGTACCCGGCGGCTGTCCTTCCTGAAGAACGCCACCATGCTGGCCGTGGTGCGGTCGCTCGGCGAGCACCCCTCGGCCCGCGCCGCGTGCGAGGCGGCCGGGATCCAGCCGGCCCGCATGGCGGCCTACGAGCGGGGACTGGCCACCCTGGCCGAATCACGCATGATCACCCAGCGCATGATCAGCCAGCAGGGGGCCGCGTGAGCACCGAGACCCTGGTGGAGCTGTTCGAGCACGGGCTGGACGCGCCGATCTGCCTCACCTGGGAACTGACCTACGCCTGCAACCTGGCCTGCGTCCACTGCCTGTCCAGCTCGGGCCGCCGCGACCCGGGCGAGCTGAGCACCGCCGAATGCAAGGCCGTCATCGACACCCTCGAACGCATGCAGGTGTTCTACGTGAACATCGGCGGCGGCGAGCCTACCGTCCGGCCCGACTTCTGGGAGCTGGTGGACTACGCCACCGCCCACCGTGTCGGGGTGAAGTTCTCTACCAACGGCGTGCGCATCGACGAGACCGTGGCCCGCAAACTGGCCGCGAGCGACTACGTGGACGTGCAGATCTCGCTGGACGGCGCGACCGCCGAGGTCAACGACGCGGTGCGCGGGCAGGGGTCGCACGCGATGGCCATCCGGGCCATGGAGCACCTGGCCGCGGCCGGCTTCACGGGCTTCAAGATCTCCGTGGTGGTCACCCGGCAGAATGCCGGGCAGCTGGATGAGTTCAAGGCGCTGGCCGACCGCTACGGCGCCCAGCTGCGGCTGACCCGGCTCCGGCCGTCCGGCCGGGGCGCCGACGTCTGGGACGAGCTGCATCCCACCGCCGCGCAGCAGCGCGAGCTGTACGACTGGCTGTGCGCGCACGGCGAGCAGGTGCTGACCGGTGACTCATTCTTCCACCTGGCCGCCTACGGCGAGGCGCTGCCGGGCCTGAACATGTGCGGCGCGGGCCGGGTGGTATGCCTGATCGACCCGGTCGGTGACGTCTACGCCTGCCCGTTCGCGATCCACGAGAACTTCCTGGCCGGCAACGTCCGCGCCGGCGGCGGCTTCGAGGCGGTCTGGCGGGACTCGCCCCTGTTCGCCGAGCTGCGGGGGCCCTCCGCGGGCGGCGCCTGCGGCTCCTGCCAGTTCTACGACTCATGCCGCGGTGGCTGCATGGCCGCGAAGTTCTTCACCGGGCTGCCGCTCGACGGCCCGGACCCGGAGTGTGTCCGCGGCTTCGGCGAGCAGGCACTGGCCGAGCGAGCAGGGGCCGAGCAGGCGCTGGCCGAGGCGGACCGGACCGCGCTCCCCCGGCCCGGGCTGGACCACTCGCACCGCGGCCCGGTGCGTGGGCAGCCGGGGCGCGGGCAGGCCGCACGGCCGGTCCCGGTGACCATCGGGCGCCGCCCGGTCGAAGCGCCGCCGGACCGGGCCTGTGACATCAACCCGCTGGCCGGTTTCGCCGCGGGTGGCGCACGCTGACATGACCCCGGGATTCGCGCGGCTCACCGGCCCGGTCACCTTGGCCGGCCGGGTCGCGCAGTCCAGGGTCATGTTCGGCCCGCACGAGACCAACCTCGGCCAGTCCAGCACCGGCTCAGCCAGCCAGCACGGGGGTCGCGCGTTCTCGCCGCGGCACGTCGCCTACTACCAGCGCCGCGCGGCCGGCGGGGCCGGGCTCATCGTCACCGAGACGGCCTCAGTGCACCCGTCGGACTGGCCGTACGAGCGGGCACCGCTGGCCTCGGCCGCCGCGGCAGGCTGGGAGCAGATCGCCGCGGCATGCCAGCCGCACGGCACGCTGGTCCTGGCCGGCCTGGGCCACACCGGGCTGCAGGGTTCGTCCGCCTACTCACAGTCGGTGCTGTGGGGTCCGTCCGGCGTCCCCGACCCGGTCACCCGTGAGGTGCCGATGGAGATGGCCGGGCCGCAGATCGCGGCGCTGACCGCCGGGTTCGCCGCCGCGGCCGGGCTGGCGGTGGCGGCCGGCGCCGACGGGGTGGAGATCGACGCCGGTCCCGGGGCGCTGCTGCGCCAGTTCCACTCGGGGCTGACCAACCACCGCGCGGACGGTTACGGCGCCGACCGGCTGCGGCTGACCCGGGAAGTGCTGGCCGCGGTCCGGGACACCATCGGTCCGGGGCACCTCCTCGGCCTGCGGCTATCCTGCGACGAGCTGGCCCCCTGGGCCGGCGTGACCCCGGAGGCGGCCGCGGAGCAGGCCCGCGAGCTCAGCCGCTGGCTAGACCTGCTGGTGGTGGTACGCGGCGGCCCTTATTCGGCCAGCGCCTACCGGCCCGGCGCGCACACCGCCCCCCTGTTCAACGCCACCCTGGCCCGCCAGGTGCGGGACGTGGTGGACGGCGCGGTCCCGGTGGTGCTGCAGGGCAGCGTGGCCGACCCGCCCGCCGCGCGGGATGCGCTGGACGGCGGCGTCTGTGACCTGGTGGAGATGACCCGGGCCCAGATCGCCGACGCCGGCCTGGTGGCCAAGCTGCGGCGGGGCCACCCGGAACAGGTGCGGCCCTGCCTGCTCTGCAACCAGGCCTGCCGGGTGCGTGACCCGCGCAATCCCCTGGTCAGCTGCGTCGGTGACCCGCGCAGCGGCCACGAGACCGAGGACCCGCCCGAGGAGGGCCGCGACCCACGGCCCCGGGACGTGCTCGTCGTGGGCGGCGGCCCGGCCGGCCTGGAAGCGGCCCGGGTGCTGGCCGGGCGGGGCCACCGGGTCCGGCTCGCCGAGCGCGGCGAACGGACCGGCGGGGCGCTGCGCACCGCGGCCCGCGCCCCGGGCCGGGAACGGCTGGCCCGGCTGCCGGACTGGCTCGACGCCGAGTGCCGCCGGCTG
The DNA here is from genome assembly GCA_036509255.1 of Streptosporangiaceae bacterium. Classification (GTDB taxonomy): domain Bacteria; phylum Actinomycetota; class Actinomycetes; order Streptosporangiales; family Streptosporangiaceae; genus RYN-230. The sequence continues at coordinate 67,281 of DATCFY010000046.1, read as the reverse complement.
GGGGTGCGCATCGACACCGGCAGCGAGATCGGCCCGGACGGAGTGGCCGCAGCCCGGGCCGCCGGCACCGAGGTGCTGCTCGTCACCGGGTCGCGGCCCGCCGCCCGTCCCCGCACGCTGGACCCCGCGATCGCGGCGGACCCGCTGACCGTGCTCACCCGGGGACTGCCCTCGGTGCCGGACGGCCCGGTGGTGGTGGACGACCCCGTCGGCGGCCCGGCCGGGGTGGCGATGGCCGAATGGCTGGCCGCGGGCGGGCGCAGCGTGACCCTGGTCACCCCGGACCCGGTGGCCGGGACGCTGCTCTCGCTGACCGGCGACCTGGCCGACGCCAACGCACGGCTGCAGCGGGCCGGGGTGAGCCGGGCGCTGCGGTCGCTGCTGCGCCAGGCCGGCCAGGGCCGGGCACTACTGGAAGACGCCTGGACCGGGGAGCAGCGGGAGATCGGCTGCGCCGCGGTCATCGACTGCGGCCACCGGCTGGCCGAGACCGCGCTGCACGACTCGGCAGCTGAATCCCCGGGGCCGCCCGGCGCAGGTGTCTCCCGGGCGGGCGACTGCGTGGCCCCGCGGACCGCGGCGGAGGCCGTGCTGGAAGGCCGCCGCCGGGCGCTGGACATCGCCGCCCTGGAGCGCGAGGAACCACCCCCGGCCGTACCGGCGCCCCGCAGACAGCCCGCCGCGCGTTAGCCAGCGCCTGGCCGCAGGCCCGGGCCAAGGCTCATGCGCCGCAACGAGGACCGCATCGGCGCCCGCGCCCCACCCAGGCCGGGAGCCGTCCCGGAAGACCTGCCGGCGACCAGCCGGCCGAGCGATTAACCCCCAGAAAGGCAGGGACAGCAGTGGCAGGAAAGCTCGAGGGCAAAGTGGCCTTCATCACCGGCGCGGCCCGCGGCCAGGGCCGCAGCCATGCCATCCGGCTCGCCCAGGAGGGCGCCAACATCATCGCGGTGGACCTCTGCCGGCAGATCGACTCGGTGGCTTACCCGATGGCCACGCCGGACGACCTGGCTGAGACGGTCAAGGAGGTCGAGGCGCTGGACCGGCGGATCGTGGCCCGCGAGGCCGACGTGCGGGACGAGGCCGGGCTGAAGGCAGCGTTCGACGCGGGCGTGGCCGAACTCGGCCCGGTGGACATCGTGCTGGCCAACGCCGGGATCGCGCCTATGGCGCTGGGTGAGGAGCCCCACCAGGCGTGGCAGGACGTCATCGACGTCAACCTGACCGGCGTGTTCAACACCGTCGAGACGGCCATTCCGTCCATGATCGAGCGCGGCCAGGGCGGCGCGATCGTGCTGACCAGCTCGACCGCGGGCATCAACGGCATCGGCGGGGCGAGCCGGGGCGGCCTGGGCTACACCGCGTCCAAGCACGGTGTCGTCGGCCTGATGCGCTCGTACGCCAACACCCTGGCCCCGCACAGCATCCGGGTGAACTCGGTGCACCCGACCGGTGTCCGGACGCCCATGGTGGTCAACGAGGTGATGCAGCAGTTCCTGGAGTCCGATCCGGCCATGGGCCAGGCCATGGCCAACGCGCTGCCGGTGGACATGGTCGAGCCGGTGGACATCTCCAACGCCATCCTCTGGCTGGTCTCCGACGACGGCCGCTACGTCACCGGCATCACGGTGCCGGTGGACGCCGGTTTCACGAACAAGAAGTGAGGCGCACGACATGGCAGGACGGGTAGCAGGCAAGGTCGCCTTCATCACCGGGGCGGCCCGCGGCCAGGGCCGCAGTCACGCGATCCGGCTGGCGCAGGAGGGCGCGGACATCATCGCGGTCGACGTCTGCGCCGACATGCCGGGGATGCCGTACGCCGGCGCTACCGAGCAGGACCTGGCCGAGACGGTCAAGGAGGTCGAGGCGCTGGACCGGCGGATCGTCGCCGCGAAGGCCGACGTCCGGGACTTCGGCGCAGTGCAGGCGGCGCTGGACGACGGCGTCGCCCAGCTGGGCCGGCTGGACATCGTCAGCGCCAACGCCGGGATCGGCTCCTCGCCGTGCGCGGCGGAGGAGCTCGCCGAGCAGACCTGGCAGGACATGATCGACGTCAACCTGACCGGCGTCTGGCACACGGCCAAGGCCGCCATCCCGCACCTGATCGCGGGCGGTCGCGGCGGTTCGATCGTGCTGACCAGCTCGGCCGCGGGGCTGCAGGCCTACGCCAACATCGCGCACTACGTGTCGGCCAAGCACGGGGTGGTCGGGCTGATGCGCACGCTGGCCCTGGAGCTGGCGCCGCACTCGATCCGGGTCAACAGCATCCACCCCACCCAGGTGGACACCCCGATGATCCAGAACGAGGCGACGTACCGGCTGTTCCGGCCCGATCTGGACCACCCCACCAGGGCCGACTTCGAGCCCGCGTCGCAGGCCATGAACGTGCTGCCCATCCCCTGGGTGGACGCGGTCGACATCAGCAACGCGGTGCTGTTCCTGGCGTCCGACGAGGCCCGCTACATCACCGGCGTCCCGCTGCCGGTGGATGCCGGGGCCGTCATCAAGTAATCGAGCGGGACAGTTCGAGCGGCACAGTAACGAGCAAAGGAGCTCAGCAGTGGCTGGACGAGTAGCAGGCAAGGTCGCCTTCATCACCGGCGCGGGCCGCGGTCAGGGCCGCTCGCACGCGATCCGGCTCGCCGAGGAAGGCGCCGACATCATCGCGGTGGACATCTGCCGCGACTACGACACGGTGGGCTACGGCATGTCCACCGAGGCCGACCTGGCCCAGACGGTCAAGGACGTGGAGGCGCTGGACCGCCGGATCATCGTGGCCCAGGCCGACGTGCGCGACGCCGCTGCGCTCAAGACCGCAGTGGACGACGGGGTCGCGCAGCTCGGGCACCTCGACATCGTCTGCGCGAACGCGGGCATCTGCACCGTGCAGTCCTGGGACGAGGTGACCCCGGCGGTGTGGCAGGACACGCTCGACACCAACCTGACCGGCGTGTGGAACACCATGGTGGCCTGCGCGCCGCACCTGATCGCCGCGGGCGGCGGGTCGATCATCTGCACGAGCTCCACCGCCGGCATCAAAGGGCTGCCTTTCCTGGCCCCGTACGTCGCGGCCAAGCACGGCGTGGTGGGCATCGCCCGCACCATGGCCAACGAGCTGGCCCAGCACAAGATCCGGGTCAACACGGTGCACCCGACCGGGGTCAACACGCCGATGGTGGAAGGCCTCGGCGGCCTGAACCCGCTGATCGAGCGGGACCCGAACCTGGGCCCGATCTTCGTGAACACCCTCCCGGTGGAGGCCGTCGAGGCCCGGGACATCAGCAACGCGGTGCTGTTCCTGGCCTCGGACGAGGCCCGGTACGTCACCGGCCTGGAGTTCACCGTCGACGCAGGCAACACGATCCGATAGGAGCAGATCCCCATGGCAGGACGAGTAGCAGGCAAAGTCGCCTTCATCACCGGCGCCGCGCGCGGCCAGGGCCGCAGCCACGCCATCCGGCTGGCCCAGGAGGGCGCGGACATCATCGCCGTGGACCTGACCGGCCAGATCGGCAGCGTGCCCTATGCCATGTCGACCCCGGACGACCTGGCCGACACGGTCAAGGAGGTCGAAGCCCTCGACCGGCGGATCGTGGCCACCCAGGCCGACGTGCGCGACTACGACGCGGTCAAGTCGGCGCTCGACGACGGCGTCGCCCAGCTCGGGCGCCTGGACATCGTGTCCGCGAACGCCGGCATCTTCAGCTTCGGGAGCCTCGAGGAGCTCGACGAGACGCACTGGCAGGACATGATCGACGTCAACCTGACCGGCGTGTGGCACGCGGCCAAGGCGGCGATCCCGCACCTGCGCGCGGCCGGCGGCGGGTCGATCATCCTGACCAGCTCGACCGCGGGGCTCATGGCCATCCCGAACATCGGGCACTACACGGCGGCCAAGCACGGCGTCGTGGGCCTGATGCGGACGCTGGCGCTGGAACTGGCGCCGGACATGATCCGGGTCAACAGCGTGCACCCGACCAGCGTCAACACCGACATGATCCAGAACGCGGCCACCTACGAGCTGTTCGGCGCGGACCTGCCAGTGGAACAGCGGACCAAGGAGGTGCTGGGCGGCCGGTTCCAGGAGCTGAACGCGCTGCCGATCCCCTGGGTCGAGCCGGTCGACATCTCCAACGCCGTGCTGTGGCTGGCCTCGGACGAGTCCCGCTACGTCACCGGGGTGACGCTGCCCATCGACGCCGGATCGCTCATCAAGTGACAGCTCGCCCACGGGCAGCTCATCAACCCACTGAGGAAAAGTGACAGAGGAAACAAGCACCGCGGAAACATCCACCGCGGACCTGGCGCGGACCTACCTGCGGGTGGCGGAGCGCCTGGTGGGCCGCGAGCGTGAGCTGACCCTCACGCTCGCGGCCGTCGCCGCCGGCCGGGACATCATCCTGGAGGGTCCGCCCGGTACCAGCAAGAGCACGCTGCTCCGCGCGATCACGGCCGAGTGGGGCATCCCGTTCGTGTTCGTCGAGGGCAACGCGGACCTCACCCCGGCCAGGCTGATTGGGCACCACAACCCGGCCCGGGTGCTGCGCGAGGACTACAGCGAGGACAACTTCGTGGACGGGCCGCTGCTGGAGGCCATGCGCGAAGGCGGGTTCCTGTACATCGAGGAGTTCAACCGGGCTCCCGAGGACACCCTGAACACGCTGCTCACCGCCATGGCCGAGCGTCAGGTGGCGGTGCCCCGGGCGGGCACGGTCACGGCCAAGCCCACGTTCCGGGTCATCGCGTCGATGAACCCGTACGACAACGTGGGCACCACCCGGCTGTCCACCTCGGTGCACGACCGGCTGTGCCGGCTGGCCATCACCTACCAGGACGCCGAGTCGGAGCGCGGCATCGTCGCGCTCCGGGCCCCGCTGCCGGACCTGCCCGCCGGGCTGTACACCCGGCTGGTCGCCGACGCGGTCGCGGTGACCCGCGCCACCCGCGAGCACCAGGACGTCCGCCAGGGCAGCAGCGTGCGCGGAGCCATCGACACCACCCTGATCGCGGGCCAGCTCGTTGAGCTGCGCGGGATCACCGGCGAGGACGACGAGAAGTACCCGGACACCGTGTTCGACGCGATGGTGGTGGCGCTGTCCGGGCGCATCTTCCTCGACGAGACCGTGGAGCTCACCCCCGAGGCCGTGCTCCGGCAGATTTGGCAGGACCACTTCATCCTGAACCCGGCCGCAGCCGCCCCTGGTTGAAGAGCCGTCGAGGCCGACTCGCCGGTGACCCGGCCGGCGGAGCAGCGCCGCGACCGCGCCGCGTCGCAGCTGCGCCCGCTGCGCCGCCGCCCCAAGGTGCTCGACCAGGCGCCGGTCCTGCTCGAGCCGGCCCGGGGCGGGGCCGGCGGCCTGGTCCTGCCGGGCGGCGGGCGCGGCGGCCACCGGGCGCCCCGGTCCGGCAGCGGGGGCCCTGCGGTGACCGACGAGCAGGGCACGCTGCAGGACGTGGTGGACGGTGACATGCAGGCCGATCCGGAAACGCTGCGCCGGGCCCGGCAGATCGCGGCCCAGCTCGCGGTGCCCCGGCCGCGGCGCGACACCAGCGCCCGGCGCGGCGTGGGTGAGCTGGCCAGCGTCCGCTATAGGGGCGGGTCGGACGACATCGACCTGGACCGGACAGTAGAGCAGCTGGTCGAGCACCCGGTGCCCGAGGAGGACGACATCATCGTCCGCGAGCGGGTCCGGACCCGGCGCAGCGTGGTGCTGCTGGTCGACGTGTCCGGGTCGATGCGCGGCGAGCGGATACGGACCGCGGCCGCCACGGTCGGCGCGCTCGCCGCGGAACTGGACCGTGACGACCTGGCGGTCGTGGCGTTCTGGTCCGATGCGGCGGTGCTCAGCCACCTGGGCCAGCACGTGCCCGCCCAGCGGTTGCTGGATCAGATGCTCCGCATCCCGGCCAAGGGGCTGACCAATATCGCGTTCCCGCTGCAGGTGGCCGCGACCGAGCTGGCCCGGGTGCCGGCCCGGGACGCCCGGGTGGTGCTGCTGTCCGACTGCGTGCACAACGCCGGCCCGGACCCGCGGCCGCTCGCCGCCCGGCTGCCCCGGCTGGACGTGCTCCTGGACACCTCGGGTGAGCAGGACGAGGAGCTCGCCAGGGAACTGGCCCGGCTGGGCCGCGGCCGGCTGCGCCGGGTCCGGGCCTACACCGATGTGGCGCCCGCGCTGAGCGCGGTGTTCGCGAGCTGAGCCGATGAGCACTGAGCCGATGGGTAGTGGCCCGTACCCGCACCTGTTCACCCCGCTGCGGGTCGGCCCGCTGACGCTGGCCAACCGCGTGGTGTTCGCCGCCCATCTGACCAACTACGCCTGCGACGGGCTGCCCACGGAGCAGCACGCTGCCTATTACGCGCGGCGCGCGGCCGGCGGGGCCGGGCTGATCATCACCGAAGAGCATTCCACTCACCCTTCGGATCAGCCCTACGAGAAGCTGATCCAGGGCTGGCGGACCGAGGTGATCCCCGGTTACCGGCGGATCACCGGCGCGGTGCACGCGCACGGGGTCCCGGTCCTGGCCCAGCTGAACCACAACGGCGGCCAGTCCTCCGGGATGTACTCCCGGCTCCCCGTCCTGGCGCCGAGCCCGGTGCCCGACCCGCTGTTCCGCGAGGTGCCCAAGCCGGTCGAGCCGTTTGAGATCGCGGAGATCGTGGACGGGTACGCCCGGGTCGCGCGGCACTGCGCGCAGGGCGGGTTCGACGGGGTGGAGCTGCAGGGCTCACAGTCCTCGATCATCCGGGGCTTCCTGTCCCCGGCCACGAACCGGCGCACAGACGGGTACGGCGGGCCGCTGCGCAACCGGGCCCGGCTGCTGCTGGAGATCGTGGCGGCCGTGCGCGCGGCGATCGGCCCCGGCCTGGTGCTCGGCGTGCGGATCTGCGGCGACGAGCTGATCGAGGGCGGCACCACCCTCAGCGAGGCGGTCGAGGTGGCACGGCTGGTCAGCGCCACTGGAGCGGTCGACTACATCAACACCACGCTCGGGGTGGCCACCGCCACGCTGTACATGGTGGTGGCCAGCATGCGCACCGCCCCGGGCTACGCCATGCACGTCGCGGCCGCGATCCGCGCCGCGGTGGATATCCCGGTGATCGGGGCGGGCCGGATCACCGACCCGCGGCAGGCCGACCTGGCGCTGGCCGACGGCCAGTGCGACCTGGTCGCCGTCGTCCGCGGGCAGATCGCCGACCCGGACTTCACGGCCAGGGCGCGGGCCGGCTCCACGGCCGGGATCCGCACTTGCCTGTCCTGCAACCAGGAGTGCGCCGGCCGGGTCGGGCGCAACCGCTGGCTCGGCTGCACCGCCAATCCCCGGGCCGGGCGGGAATCCGTGCCACTGCCCCCGCCCGCCACGCCTGCTGAACGCGGCGCGGACTCCAGGCCGTCCCAGCCCGCGGGCGTTTCCCGGCGCCGGGGGCCCGGCGTGGGGCGCCGCGTGTACGTGGTCGGCGGCGGCCCCGGTGGCCTTCAGGCCGCGGTGACGGCCGCGGAACGCGGGCACCGGGTGACCCTGTTCGAGGGCGACGCCCGCACCGGCGGGCAGGCCGAGGTCGCGGGGCGGATGCCGGGCCGCGCCGGCTTCGGCAACCTCACGCTCGACCTGGCGGCCCAGGCGCGGCGGGCCGGCGTGCGGGTGGAGACCAGCCATCCGGTGCACGAGGAATTCCTGCGCGCCGAGCAGCCGGACGCGGTCGTCCTGGCCACCGGGGCCGTCCCGGTCCGGCCGGCCTGGGCGCACGGGCACCCCAGGGTGGTAGACGTCCGCCAGGTGGCCGACGGGTCCGCCCGGCCGGAAGGCACCGTGGTCGTGGTGGATGAACTCGGCTTCCACCAGGCCACCTCGGTAGCGGAGCTGCTCGCGGACCGCGGCTGCGCGGTCGAAGTCATCACCAGCGCCCTGATGGTCGGCCAGGATCTCGGCCTCACCCTGGACCTGGAGCTGTGGACCAGGAAGGCGCACGCCCAGGGCGTACGGCAGCGCACGGACGTGGTGGTGCTGGACACGCGCGAGGACGAGGCGGGCCGCCTGGAACTCACGCTGCTGCACCACCCGACCGGGGTCCACCAGCGGCTGGCCTGCGACTGGGTGGCCTGCGCGGTCCCGCCCCGGCCCGCCGACGAGCTGTGGCACGCGCTGCGCGGTGCTGGCCCGGGCGGTGCTGGTCCGGACAGGGCGCCGTTCGAGGTGCACCGGGTGGGTGACTGCCTGGCGCCACGGCGCGCACACGCCGCGGTGATCGAGGGCGAGCGCGTGGGAGCGGCCTTGTGAATGCAGCCAGCACTGTGAATGCAGCCAGCGCGCTGAACGCGGCCAGCACTATGAACGCGGCCAGCACTAAGGTGATGCGCTGATGACTCTGCTCACCGATCTCACCTGGCCCGAGGCGGCCCGCCTGAGCGCCGCGGGGGCCCTGCTGGCCGTCCCGGTCGGCTCTACGGAGCAGCACGGGCCGCACCTGCCGCTGTCCACCGACACCGACATCGCGGTCGCGCTGGCCGCGCGGCTCGCCGTCCTGCGGCGTGGTGTGGTCGTCGCCCCGCCGGTCAGCTACGGCTCCAGCGGTGAGCACGCGGGGTTCGCCGGGACGCTGTCGATCGGCCAGGACGCGGTAGAGCTCGTGCTGATCGAGCTGGGCCGCTCGGCCACCGAGACGTTCGGTCACCTGGTGTTCGTGTCCGCGCACGGCGGGAACACCGCCCCGGCGCGGCAGGCCGTCGCCCTGCTCCGCGCCGAGTCACGCGACGTGCTGCTCTGGATGCCCGTGCCGCGGCCCGGCCCGGATCTGCCCCTGCCGGACGCCCACGCCGGGCGGACCGAGACCTCGCTGCAACTGGCCCTCACTCCGGGCCGGGTCCGGGCCGGGCTCGCCGAGGCCGGCAACGCCGCCCCGCTGTCCCGGCTGATGCCCGCGATGCGGGCCGGCGGAATCCGGGCGGTCAGCAGTAACGGGGTGCTCGGCGACCCGGCCGGCGCCTCAGCGGCCGAGGGAGCACGGCTGCTCGATCAGCTGGCCGCGGACCTGGCCGCCGCAGTCGCGGCCTGGTACCCCTCGCTGCCGGAGGAGCCTTCATGAGCGAGCGGAGGTCCCAGTGAGCGGCGAAGGGGAGGCGGGCGGGGCCCGGGAGGCGCAAAGCAAGCCGAGAGTGGCGCTAGTGACGGGGGCGGCGCGGGGCATCGGGGCCGCTACCGTGCGCGCGCTCGCCGTCGAGGGCTGGTCCGTGCTGGCCGTCGACCGCTGCGCCGACGACCCGGCGCTGCCCTACCACCTCGCCACCCAGGCCGACCTGGACGCCGTGGTCGCCCAGGCGGCAGGCAGCCCGGGTGAGGTCCAGGGCCTCGCCGCCGATACCCGCGACCACACGGCCATGGCCGCCGCGGTCGCCGAGGCCGAACGCCGGTGGGGCGGCCTGGACGCCGCGCTCGCCGTGGCCGGCGTGATCGCGGGCGGGATGCCGCTCTGGGAGATGCCTGTCGAGCAGGAGGAAGCGGTGGTGAGCACCGACCTCGGCGGGGTGATGGTGCTGGCCCGCGCGGCCATCCCGGCACTGCTGCGCCGGCCGGAGCCGCGGCACGGCCGGTTCCTGGCCGTCGCGTCGGCCGCCGCGACCCGGGGCCTGCCCATGCTGGCGGCTTACTGCGCGGCCAAGGCTGGCGTGGCCGGGCTGATCCGCGCGCTGGCCACCGAACTGCGCGGCACCGGTGTAACTGCCAACGCGGTGAGCCCCGGCTCCACGGACACGCCCATCCTCGCGGAGAGCGCACGCCTGTACGGGCTGCCCGGCGCCGGATCGTTCGCGGCCCAGCAGCCGCTGGACCGGCTGCTGGCCCCGGAGGAGGTGGCCGCGGCCCTGGCCTGGCTGGCTGGGGACGGCAGCAGCGGGATGACCGGCGCGGTGGTCCCGGTGGACGGGGGGCTGGCCCTGTGACCCGCGCTGTCATCCGGCCCGTGGCCGGCCCAGGACAGGGGCCGGGACCGGCGCCGCTGCCCGCGGGCTTCAGCATCGTCTTCGACCCGCAGACCCAGTTCGTCGGGACGGACGTGCTGTTCGGCGGATCGCCCCCGCGGCTGCTCCGGCTCAACCCCGCTGGCCAGCGCGCGGTCGCCGAGCTGCGGCGCGGGCCGATCGGCTCAGCCGCCGCGGGCAAGCTCGCCCGGCGGCTCACCGACACCGGCATGGCCCACCCCCGGCCGCCCGGCGGCGGCGACCCGGCTGGGCGACCCGATGGCCTGGCCGACGTCACCGTGGTCATCCCGGCCCGCGACCGGCCCGCCTACCTGGATCGCTGCCTGGCTGCCCTGGGCCGGGGCTACCCGGTGACCGTGGTGGACGACGGGTCACGGCAGGCCGCCGAGATCGCGGACCTGTGCCGCAGTCATGGCGCGACCCTGATCCGGCGCCCCCGCTCCGGGGGGCCTGGCCCGGCCCGCAACGACGGGCTGGCCCAGGTGTCGACCCCGCTCGTGGCGTTCCTGGACAGCGACTGCGAGGCCGGGCCGGAATGGATCACGTCCCTGGCGGCGCATTTCGCGGACCCGCTGGTCGCCGCCGTGGCCCCGCGGGTCCGGCCCAGCACGGAGCCCGGCTCGGCCGGCCGCTATCTGGGGGCCCGCGCACCACTCGACATGGGCCCGCAGGAGGGCCGGGTGCTGCCGCTGACCCGGCTGTCCTACGTGCCGACCGCGGCCCTGCTGGTCCGGCGGGCCGCGCTGGCCGCGGACGCGCCCGGCAGCGGCCTCCCCGGCGCTGGCCCCTCGGGCGCTGGCCCCTTCGACGCTGGACTGCGCTACGGCGAGGACGTGGACCTGGTGTGGCGGCTGGCGGAAGCCGGCTGGCGGGTCCGCTACGATCCCGCCGCGTCGATCAGCCACGCGGAACCCGCGACCTGGGGACGGGTGCTGGGACGGAAATTCCGTTATGGATGCTCGGCGGCACCGCTCGCGCGAAGGCACCCGGGAAAGGTGCCGCCGCTGGTACTGCAGGCCTGGCCGGCGGCGGCCGTCGCCGCGCTGCTGGCGCGCAGGCCGGGAGTCGCGCTCGCCGCCTACGGGGCCGGCACAGGGCAGCTGGTCCGGCTGCTGCGCGGCTGGGACGTACCACCCAAGGGCGTGCTGCGCCCGATGGCCGATTCGGTGCTGCAGACCTGGCTGGGTGCGGGCCGCTGGACCATCCAGTACGCGCTGCCGGTCGCGGTGGCCGGCCTGGCCCGGCCCGGCGGCCGGACGGCCCGGACCCGGCTGGGCCGCCGGCTGGCCGTCGCGTCGCTGCTGGCCGGGCCGCCCCTCGCGGAATGGCGGCGGATCCGGCCCCCGCTGCCCGCCGCGGCGTTCTCGCTCGGCTACCTCGCCGACGAGGCGGCCTATGGGGCGGGCGTGTACCGCGGCGTGCTCAGGGAAAAGCTGCTCAGCCCGCTGCTGCCGGCCGTGGCCTGGCGGCCGCTCGGAAAAGCTCCGGCCGCGACGCGGCCCGGTGTCCGTCCAGGAAAGGATCCTCTGCCATGACCGCTGTTGTCGTCATCGCCACCATCCGCCCACTGCCCGAGCACCGCGCCGAGGTCATCGCGGCGATGGAGAAGACCATCGCCGACGTGCACGCCCACGATGACGGCTGCGTGCTGTACGCCCTGCACGAGGGCGACGACCGGCTGGTCATGGTGGAGAAGTGGACCAGCGCGGAGGCGCTCGCCGAGCACTCCCGCGGGCCTGCGCTCGCCGAGCTCAACAAGGCACTCAGCGGGCGCCTCGAGGGAGAACTCGACGTCCAGATCCTCCAGCCGCACCCGGCGGGCACGCATGATCAGGGCACTGTGTAGCGGGGCACTCTGCGTGCAGGGAGGGCACTCGCCGGTACCGCACACCGCCAGGGCGGCGTGCGGTACCGCAGCGTGGGGTAGCCGGCCGGCCGTTCAGCTGCCGGCAGTGAGACCGGCGCTGTCCCTGATCGCGTCCAGAACCCGGCGGTGGTCGGCGGACATGACGCCCTGGTGCGGGTCGGAGAGGGCCGCCGCCCGGCCCAGCGCCCGGCGCGGCACGGCGTGCAGCGTGGCGTCGAGCAGTGCCCAGGACATCTCATTGAGGCCGGCCCGGACCACATCCGAGTCAGACGTGCGGTCACAGATCTCGTCGAGGGCCGAGAGGAGCTTGGCGGGCCGGGGGTTAGCCGCCATCTCCAGCCGGAACGCGTCCACCATGGGACACGGCGCGGGGGTCCCGGCCGCGGCCTCGAAAGCATTCAGCAGCGGGCTCACGTCCCCCGCGGTCATCGGGTCGTACAGGCCGGGGAACGGAACCTCCTCGTAGCCCGGGTCGTATCCGCTGAAGTAGATCGGCGTCGGCGATCCGGTGCTGATGAGCACCCCGAGGGCCACGTCCAGAAGGCTGATCGGCCAGCCGAGGTCAGTGATGGCGTATACCCGGAACTCGCCGCGCTGCGCGCCCAGTCCGGCCAGCAGCAGCAGCTGCGCGGATTCGAGAGCTGACTGCACGTAGAACGCGATGTTGGCGCTGTGCAGGCGGATCACGCCGTCCTCAGCCCAGCCGAGCAGCCGCCGGTAGATGACCGAGTTGTCGAGGACATGCGTGAACCTGCCCGCGGAGACCAGCAGCTCACCACGCCCCGCCACGCTCGACGCGACCCATTCCGCCGCCCGCTTGGAGGCGGTGTAGATGTCGGGTGAGTAGGGACGCAGCGCCTTGCCGGTGGACGCGCAGACGACCTGCGGCACTCCCGCCGCCTCGGCGGCCTCCAGCACATTGCGGGTGCCCAGGACGTTGGTGGACACCGTGCGGTGCACCTCCACCTCGGCTCGCGCGGGCTCGCGCTGCGCGGTGACGTGGAAGATCACATCGGGCTGTACCTCACTGATTACCGCCTCCAGAGCGTCGCGGTCCCGGACGTCGGCCTGCCGGTACTCCGCGGTGGCCTGGCTCGGCCACCCATCCGTGAGGCCGCGGCTCACGCTGACCAGCCGGCCCGGTCCGCGGGCAGCCAACTGGGCCATCAGCGTGGAGCCGATACACCCGGTGCCGCCGGTGACCAGCACCGTGGCCCCGGACAGCCACGCGGACAATTGCGCCTCGGGCAGGCAGAGCCCCCGCTGGCTGATGCTCACGAACCGCGCGTGCTCCTCCGCGGCACCTTCCTTAACCGCGATGAGGGACTGCGTGAGTTCCCCCAAACGCCCGAGAACTGCCTGGTCAAGCGTTGCTTGCCCCGCAGGCGCGATCGCCCGCATGCAGTTGATGATCTCGGCGACTGTCTCCACCCCATGACCTCCGACTAAGTCCGCCCCAAGCGGCGCATGCCCCCGGTGCCAGCGGCCCGCGCGGGGTGGGATCGGGCTCCTGGCATTCACTGAGATGAACATAGAGTGCCAGACTTATCCGGATTGAGGAAGTCATAGCCTGATAAGCTGCAGCATGCCGGCGAAGTCGGAGGATGGGCTGACTAGTCGGTGTGACCACGAGCGGGCATGCGTGGCGAACGTGGGCAAAGCGGTGGGAGAGTAGGGAACCCCGGGGCACTTTGTTAACTCTTGGTTAAACGCTGTCAACGATCTCGTGGTATTTCCCCGGATATTTGGACAATGACGTATTGTTGTCTTACCCCGCTCGACTCGTGGCTTGTCCACGCCCGAACGCGTTGGCACGAAGTGAGAGGGGACTTGGTGACGCACGTCATCGACGGGCCGCACAACACAGAGCAGCCCGTGGGGGATGAGCTCCCGACCGCACAACTTCCAGTACCGGCGCCGCAGGGTGACGACCGCTCCGCTGACCCTGCGCAGCCAACTAGTGACTCAGGCGATACCAGGCCGCTACCTGCGCCACCCGCGGCCATCCCACTTCGTCAGCGGCTGGCCGCCGCCGTGCCCGGGCGGGCACGGCAGAAAGGGCTCCCGCTGACGTCCGAGGCACCGACCTCCGGAGCACTCGCGTCGGGTGGGCTGACCTCCCGGGTATTCGCGTCCCGTGCGCTTGGGGCCGGGACACTGCCCTCCGAGGCGCTGGCATCTGTGGCACTGCGGGGCGAGGCACCGGCGGACGTCGCCGAGCCGGCCGCCGCCGGGCCCGCGGACACCGTCGTCGTTCCCCAGCCCCGGACCGCCCCGGCCGCGACACCTCAGCCTGCCGTGTCTCCGGACCGGCGGCCGGAGGCGGCCCCGGCTCCTAAGCCGTCCGGCCCGGTCCTGCCCGTGCCGCCGCTCGACGAGGAGAAGTACCGCTACGTCAAGCGCGGTGCCTGGATCCTCACTCTCGCGTCGCTCGCCAGCTTCCCGCTGCTCCTGTTCAGCCAGACGCGGCTCATGCTGGAGTTCCACTGGTTCTGGTTCTACGTGCCATTCGTAATCATGGGAGCTCTATTCCTGGCGCTGCCGTTGATTACGGACGGCATGGCCCGCGGCTTCGATTTCGACGAGCACAAGCGGCTGGTAAACGACTGGCGGCCGGAGACCTATCCATCGGTGGATGTCTTTCTCCCCGTTTGCGGGGAGCCAGTGGACGTGGTCCGCAATACCTGGAAGTACGTGGCCGAGATGAGCCGCCACTACCAGGGAACGGTGACCGCCTATGTGCTGGATGATTCGGCCAGTTCCGAGCTCAAGGCCATGGCACGCGAGTTCGGTTTCGCTTACGCCCGGCGGCCTAACCGGGGCTGGTTCAAGAAGTCAGGAAACCTCTGGTTCGGCTTCCAGGTTTCTTACGGCGATTACATCCTGCTGCTGGATGCCGATTTCGCGCCCCGCCACGACCTGCTGAACGAGGCCCTGCCGTACATGGAGGACGACCCGAAGATCGGGATCGTGCAGACGCCCCAGTTCTTCCGCATCACCAACGACCAGACCTGGGTGGAACGTGGCGCCGGCGCAGTTCAGGAGCTGTTCTACCGCTCCATCCAGACGGCGCGCTCACGCAAGGGCGGGGCGATCTGCGTCGGCAGCTGCGCCGTCTACCGGCGGGCCGCCCTGAAAGAGAACCTCGGGATGACGCTGGCGGAGCACTCCGAGGACGTGCTCACCGGGTTCGACCTGAACCGCATTGGCTGGACGCTCCGCTACCTCCCCGTGGCCCTTTCCACCGGGAACTGCCCGGATAATGTTCCGGCGTTTCTGAACCAGCAGTACCGCTGGTGCTCCGGAACCGTCGGGCTGCTCTTCGGGAAGATGTTCTGGGGCGCCAAGCTCCCGCTGTACACCCGCATGTGTTATATCTCCGGGTTCATCTACTACATCTACACAGCCCTGTTCACGTTCGTCGTGCCGGCGCTGACCATCGCGATCCTCGCGCTGGTGCCGAATGTTCTGCAATTTAAGAACATGATTTTCATGGTCCCCGTGGTGCTCTACGCCGCCGTGATCATCCCAGCCTGGCATCACGCGCCATACCGGCTCGAGGCATGGGCCGTCAAGCTGATCTCGGGGTGGGCACATTTCTTCGCCTACTGGGATGCCCTCCGCGGTAAGCGGCTGGGCTGGAACACCTCGGGCGGTGACAAGAAGAAGCAGGAAGGCAACCGGCGCTTCTGGACCTGCTTCCTGGTGTGGACGGTAGGCAGCTCACTGCTGTGGACTGGGCTGGCGTTCTGGCGGATGCTCACGATGAACCCGTACAACTTCATCGTCCTGTTCGGCCTCGGGCTGTTTGAGCTCGCGGTCGCGGGGCGGGTGCTTCTCCAGCCACACCAGGATGCGCAAGCCTAGGTGAAGCGCACCCAGGAGGACGAGCCCCCCAAGGCGCGTCGCGGCTGGCAACGTGGCCGGGCACGCCCGGGGCAGGCACGTCAGGAGGAGGAACGTCAGGAGCAGGCACGCCCGGACGAGAATGGTGACCGCAGTCCGGCAGCAGCTCCGCGGAAGCGGTCGAGCCGCTCCGTGTTCGGCCCGTCCGGTGAGGACCGGCCCGACGTCCTGACCGACGCCGAGACCGTGGTGCTGCCCGCGTGGCTGCACCACCGGCCCGGCTCAGCGGAGAAGAAGACCCCGGAGAGCACGGCCGCGTTCCTGAAAAGCATCACCCTGCCTGCCCACCTGGGTAACGCGCCGGCCACGCGCCGGGGCACCGGGAAGCCGTCAGCGCGCGATACCGAGGCTGAGGCGGCATCCGGCGGCGGGCGAGCCGGGACAGCGGCCGGGCCGGCGGCGGGCGAGTCCGGGGAGATCCAGCCGGCCGACGCCGGGCAGGATGAAGCGGACCGGGCCGAGCCCGCCGAGGCCAAGGTCGCCGAGTCCGAGGCCGAGACCCAGACCGAGGCTGGGACCGAATCCGAATCCGAATCCGAATCCGAGACCGAGACCAAGGCCGTCGCTGAGGCTGACGCCGTCACCGTGATCGGCCCGCTCCCCACGGGCGCGGCCACCGCTGAGGCTGACGCCGTCACCGTGATCGGCCCGCTCCCCACGCGCGCGGCCACCGCTGACGCTCAGGCTGGCGCAAAGGCTCAGACTGACGTGGACGCCAAGGCCGGGGATGAGCCTGAGGCTGAGGGCGAGACGGCCGCAGCGAAGGTGGCCGCAGCGGAGACAGCCGCGGGCGTCAGTGGGCCGGAGGCAGCCACCCTGCCGGCGGCGAACCGCCCGAGTGCCGAGACGCTCACCAGGCTCAGCCTGGCTGACTTGAAGACCGCCATCGATGCCAAGGCGGACCAGGCCACAGCAGACCAGGCCACGACCATCGAGACCACGGCGGTCCCGGCCCAGGCTGTCGAGGCGCTCCAGGCTATTGACGTCCTGGAAGCCACGACCATCGACGGGCTCGAGGCCCGGACGGCTGAAGCCTTGGAGACGGTCGGGGCCATCGAAGCCATCGAGGCCAAGACGGCTAAAGCCATCGAAACCATCGAAGCCATGACCGCTGAGGCGCTCGAGGCCATCGACGCCACGGTGTCCGAGATCGCCTCCACAGTCACCGGCGAAGCCGCGCCGGCCGCGACCGACACCACCCAGCCTGCCACGGCGCAGACCAGCCAGGCGAACCCCACGGCAACCACCCAACTGGACCGCGCCGGGTCCGCCGCGCCCTCCCCCGGCACCGAAGTAACCCAGTCCTACGTGATCCCTATCGACGAGCCACCGGTAAGCGTCACGCTCACGACGTCCGCGACTGAGACCACCATCGCGCTGCCGCAACCGCGAAGCGAGAGCGTGGTATCCGTCACGCCGGCCCCGTCCGCCGCGGATACCGCCGTCCTGACGCCCGTGCCGCAGCGGCCTCGTTCCGGAAAGCCGGTGGCGCTTCCGCCGGCTCCGCCCCGGCCCGGGGAGCAGCCTGAGGCCGAGCCGGGCTACCTGACGACCCGGCGGCGCACCCGGGTCAGCCGGCTCTTGCTGCTGTGTGTCCTGATCCTGCAAGCGGTCTTGTCACTGCGGCTGCACAACACGGCCTTCGAGGACGAGGCGCTGTACGTCTACTCAGGTCACATGGAACTGCAGCATCTGCTGCACGGCACAGCGCTGCAAGGCCAGTACGCGGCCTACTTCTCCGGCTCCCCCGTGCTCTACCCGGTGGCAGCCGGGTTCCTCAACGGGATCGGCGGGCTCACGGCCGCGCGGATGCTCAGCCTGGCCGAGATGCTCTCGATCACCGTCTTGCTGTACGCCCTGAGCCGCCGCCTGTTCAACGAGCGGATCGCATTGTGCGCGGCCGTGCTGTTCTCGGTGTGCGAGTCGGCGATCTTCCTGGGCAACTTCGCGACCTACGACGCGACCTGCCTGTTCCTGCTGGCCTGCGCGGCGTGGATCGTGGTCCGCACGGCAGCTTTCCGGTGGCCCGTCTTTTTAATGGCCGCTCCGGTGGCCGCGCTCGCGGTCGGAGTCAAGTACGCCGGCCTCCTGTTCGTGCCCACCCTCGCCGTCCTGCCCGCGGTGGCGGGCTGGCCGCTGCGCGGCCGCCGGGTTCTGCTCTACCCGCCTGCCTTTGTCGCCGCGGTGGGAGCCCTGCTCTACGGGGCGCTGAAACTCGGCGGCAAGGCGTACATGACGGCTATCTCGAGCACCACCACGAACCGCGTGCAGGGCCTCACCCCGGTGAGCACGCTGCTGAAGGAAAGCGCCGAGTGGGGTGGCGTGATCTTCGTGCTGGCGGTGATCGGCACGGCCGTCTATGTCCACCGGGTCCGCACCGAGCCGGAAGAACTCATCGCACCGGCGGGCGGCCGCTTCCGGCGGGTGTGCCTGGGGGTCCTCCTCACCGGGACCGCGCTGCTAGCGCCCGCGTACCAGGCCCATCTGCACACCGACATCTCGTTCCAGAAGCACATCGGGTTCGGCCTGTTCTTCGCCGCACCCATGGCGGGCGTGGGGCTGGCTCGCCTGCTGGGTGATCACTTCCGCCGGCCGCACATCGCCGTCGGGATCTGGAGTCTGGCCCTCGTGCTTGGCCTGGTCCAGACAACCCATCTCTATCAGGTGTGGCCCAACTCGACGCAGTTTGTGCGGGCCTTCTCCCAGTACCTGAAGCCGAAGGCCATGTACCTGGTCGAGGTGCCTGAGGTTCCCATCTACTACCTGCTGGGCCACCCGGACGCACAGCCCCGTCAGTTCATCTCGACGTTCTACATCAACTACAAGAACAAGAACAAGGTGCTGCTCAGCGGGACGGTCGGCTTCACCGCGGCCGTGGACGCCGGCTATTTCCACGTGGTGACCTACGACAACGAGGTGACCGCGGCCGCGGATGCGGTCCTGGCCCAGGCCCTCTCGGCCAGCAAGGACTACTACCTGGCCGCCGAGATCCACATCACTGACGTATTCGGCCCCGGCGACTACTTCATCTGGGTCAAGGGGACCCGTCCGGGACCCGGCCGGGTCTTCCAGCACGCCAGCCACAAATACCCTGACCTCGGCACCAAGCTCGCGGAAGTCGGCCCCCCGACCCGCCAGGCCAGTTGACGTGCACCGGCCCCTGACCCGGCGGGATCAGTTCGTGTAGACGCTCACGTAGCGCACGACCATGGTGCCCTGGGACGAAGTCTGGTTAGTGGGGGTGCTGCACCGGCACTGGGTGTCGGGGAACGCCCCGCCCACCGCCACATCCAGCAGGATCGAGTGGCCGTCATCGACGCCCTTGGTCCAGGCCGCAGCACCGACGCGGCTCTCGCTCACGCTGTAGAACTCGTGCCCGTTGAGGTACCAGCGGACCTGCTCGTGGCCGGGGTAACGCCGGTCGATGATCACCGAGTAGGTGTTGAAGGACGTCTGGCAGCCTGGGCACGGCCGCAGCCCGCTGCCCAGGCCGTACGTCTCGTGGCAGGGGCCGAACGTTCCGTTCGGGTTCTTCTGCGTGAGGTTGCCGCAGTGCAGGGTCCCGGAATCCATGCTGAGACCGTCGACATCCTCCATGATGTCCATCTCCCCGGTGCCCGGCCACGCTGTCCGGCCCAGCATCCAGAAGCCGGGCCAGTAGCCCAGCGCGTGGGGCACCCCTGGCTGCTTGATGGAGGCGGTCACCATCATCTCGCCGCCGGCCGGCGCCTTGAACAGCCGGTTGGCGCGGGTCTCGATCCGGCCTGAGGTCCACGCGGCCTTGGGGTCCCCGGCCGCGCCGTGGCCGAGGACGATGATGTCGAGGTTCCCGTGCCCGTCGATATGCACGTTGTACTTCGACGGCGTCATCGTCTCGATCTCGTTGGTGCCGAAGACGCCGTGGCCGGTGTTGTACTCCCAGTACTTGGTGTTGACCCCAGAGTCCGCCGGGCCGTTGAAGGTATCAGTCCAGGTGAGCTTCCACGGCGGGGCGCTGGCTTTCTGCCCGGACGCGGACGAGCAGCTAAGACCGCCCAGAACCATAAGCACGCTAAGCCCGGCCATGAGCAGTTTTGGCCGGAGCGAGGCACGAGTGCGCAGCCTTGCCTCCTACGGGCTGTCGGCCCGGACCGCTGTCCGCCAGCATATCCCCGGACATCCTGCACGAATCCTAGCGGCATCGGGGGCCGCATCTGCCTGGTCTCCCGTGGCCCCCGGCCAGCCTCCGGGTCGGGCCGGACCAGCCCAGGAATGCCATACTGCCCCCGATGAGGCACGAGGCTGGCTGAAAGGGGCTGCGCATGCCTGGTCCGCTCACCGGTCTGCGGGTAGTTGAACTCGCCGGGATCGGCCCGGTGCCGCACGCGGCGATGATGCTCGGCGACCTCGGCGCCGATGTGGTCCGGGTGGAGCGGCCCACCGCCGTGTTCGACCCGGCCGCCGGCCGACCCGACTACACCCTGCGCAGCCGCCGCTCGGTGGCGGCCGACCTGAAGACCCCCGCCGGGCGGGAACTGCTGCTGCGCCTGGTGGCCAAGGCCGACGTGCTCCTCGAGGGTTACCGGCCGGGCGTGGCCGAACGCCTGGGGGTCGGCCCGCAGGAGTGCCACGCGGTGAACCCGGGGCTGGTCTACGGGCGGATGACCGGATGGGGCCAGGACGGGCCCATGGCCGCCCGGGCCGGGCATGACATCAACTACATCTCGGTCACCGGCGCGCTGCACGCCATCGGGGCCGGTGACCGGCCTGCCGTGCCGCTCAACCTCGTCGGTGACTTCGGCGGCGGCTCCATGTTCCTGATGGCCGGGGTGCTGGCCGCGCTCTGGGAGCGGCAGCGGTCCGGCGCCGGGCAGATAGTGGACACGGCCATGGTGGACGGGGCCAGCGTCCTGGCGCAGATGGTCTGGGCCCTCCGCGGCGTGGGCGCCTGGACCGACGACCGCTCGGCCAACCTGCTCGACGGGGCTGCTCCGTTCTATGACACCTACACCTGCGCCGATGGACAGTGGATCGCGGTGGGCGCGCTGGAGCCACAGTTCTACGAACAGTTCCTGGCCGGGCTGGGGATCGCCGGGGAGGACCTGCCGGAGCAGATGGACCGCTCCGGCTGGCCACGGCTGCGGGACCGGTTCACTGAGGTGATCGCCAGCCGCACCCGCGACGAGTGGGCGGGAATCTTCGCCGGTACCGACGCGTGCGTCACCCCGGTGCTGTCCTTCGGTGAGGCGGCCAGCGCCCCGCACATCACCGCCCGGGAGACGGTGATCACGCTGGACGGGATACCGCAGGCCGCCCCGGCCCCCCGGTTCTCCCGGACCCCGCCGGCCACGCCGTCCCCTCCCCCGGTCCCCGGCGCCGACACCAAGGCCGTGCTGGCCGACTGGGATGCCTGACCACGGGGATGCCTGGCCGCCTGGGCAGCGTCCTCAGGAGGCCAGGTGGCGGCTGATGACCAGGCGCTGGATCTGGTTCGTGCCCTCGAAGATCTGCATGATCTTGGCCTCGCGCAGGTAGCGCTCCACCGGGAATTCCTGGCTGTAGCCGTAGCCGCCGAGGACCTGGACGGCGTCGGTGGTCACCTTCATGGCCGCGTCGGTTGCGACCAGCTTGGCCACGCTGGCCTGCTGGCTGTACGGGCGCCCGGCATCCCGGCGGCGCGCCGCGTCCAGGTAGGTCGCCCGGGCCGCGCCGACCGCGGCCGCCATGTCCGCCAGCAGGAAGGCCAGGCCCTCGTGGTCGATGATCCGCTGGCCGAACGTCCGCCGCTCCTTCGCGTAGCCAGCCGCGTAGTCCAGCGCGGCCTGGGCCAGGCCGGTCGCCACGGCCGCGATGCCGAGCCGTCCCGAGTCCAGCGCGCTGAACGCGATCCGCAGCCCCTGCCCCTCGGCCCCGATCAGGCGGTCCGCGGGCAGCCGCACGCCGTCGTAATGAGCACTAGTCGTCGGGACCGCCCGCAGCCCCATCTTCCGCTCCGGCGCGCCGAACGACAGGCCAGGCCGGCCGGCCGGCACAAGGAAGCAGGAGACCCCCTGGCTCCCCGGAGCCGTGCGGGCGAACAGCGTGTACGAATCGGCGTTCCCGCCCCCTGTGATCCAGGCCTTGGTGCCGGTGATGACGTAGCCGCCCGCGTCCCGCTCTGCCGCGCAGGCCAGCGCGGCCGCGTCCGAGCCCGCCTGCGGCTCGGACAGGCTGTATGCGCCCAGCAGGCCGCCGCCGAGCAGATCTGGCAGCCATCGCTCCTGCTGCTCCGGGGTGCCGAAGGTGGCCAGCGGGAAGCACGACAGGCCGTGCACGCTCACCGTGACCGCGACCGCGGCCCACCGCATCGCCAGCTCTTCCAGGACCTGGAGGTACACCTCGTACGGCTGGCCGCCGCCGCCCAGCGACTCGGGATACGGCAGGCCGAGGAGTCCCGCCGCACCGATGATCTTGAAGACCTCGGCGGGGAAGGTCTCCGTGGCCTCGGCCTCGGCGACGCGGGGCGCGAGCTCCCGGTCGGCCAGCTGCCGGGTCAGGTCGAGCAGGTCAGCGGCCTCTTGACTGGGCAGCATCCGGTCCACGGTCATGGCGAGCTCCTGATGACCCGGGGTGGGGGGCGCGGGGCAGGCGGGCGCGACAGCACCATTCCCGCTGCCATCCCAGCCAACCACGGCCCAACGACCTGGGCGCGCCCGGGATGACGGTGACACGGGAGGATCAGCCCGGGACGGTTTTCGTTGCGGGCCTGCAGCGGGACAACCGGGGACGCGCAGACCGGCGCGGAGAGCGGCCGGAGAATAGCTGAACGGCTTGCGTTCAGTTTCCTGGGCCACTTAGCCTGAACGTGGTGCGTTCAGTAATAGGGCGGGCCGCATCCAGGCCTGGACCGGCGGGAAGGTGGCGCGGGTGAGCACGGCGCACGTGGCACCCGGGCGGCCCCGCGACCCCGGGGTTGATCGCCGCATTACCCAGGCCGCACTCGACCTGTTCGCCGACGCGGGCTGGGCCGGATTCTCGATGGAGGCGGTCGCGCGCCGGGCCGGCGTCGGGAAGGCGTCGCTCTACCTGCGGTGGACCACCAAGGAAGCGCTCCTGGCCGACGCGGTCACCTGGCGGCTGGCCTGCGTGGCCGACGTGGACACCGGCACCCTGCACGGCGACCTGGTCGAGCTGGCCACCCAGATCTTCGACATCTATGTGGGAGACACCGGCCGCACGGCGCTGCGGCTGGGCCTGGAGGCGGCGGCGATCCCGGGCGTGGCCGAGCACTACGACGTGATGCGGCGCGACCAGACCCGGGCCGCCCGGGCCATCGTCCGCCGGGGCATCGACCGCGGCGAGCTGGCCCCGGGCACGTCGGTCACGCTGCTGCTGGACACGCTGGTGGGCGGGGCCATGGTGCACGCGATGACCGCGCCCGCCGGCCGGCGCGGCGAGCTGGCCCGGACCACCGGCACCCAGGCCGGGCGGCTGGTCGACTTCCTGATGCGGGCCGTCACCAACCCCGCGGCGGGCGGGGCATGACCGTTCCCGAAGTGGCCAGCGGTTTCCAGGTGACCGGTACGGAGCAGCGGGACGCCTGGCGGGCCCGGGTGCTGCCGCCTGTCGAGCAGGTCCGGCCGGGCTTGTGGTCGGTGCCGGTCCCCATCCCGGACAACCCGCTGCGGTACACGCTGAGCTACGCGTTCACCGCAGACGCGGGCACGGTGATCGTCGATCCCGGCTGGGACTCCGCGGACGGCCGGCGCGCCCTCACGGCCGGGCTGGCGGCGGCCGGGGTGACGCCCGGCGACGTCACGGGCGTCATCGTCACCCACATCCACCCGGACCATCACGGGCTGAGCGCCTGGGTCCGGGAGGAAAGCGGGGCCTGGATCGCGATGCACCCCGCGGAGGCCGAGACCCTGCCGTCCCGGCTCTGGCGGGAGCGGCAACCCGGCTCCGACCAGGAGTGGCTTCGCGGCCACGGTGTGCCCGAGGAGGAGGTTCCCGCCCTGGTCATGGACCCGGACCGGATCAGCGGCTTGCTGGACATGCCCGAGCCCGACCGGTTCGTGGGCGACGGCGAGATCCTGCCCATCGCGGGCCGGGAGGTGCGCGCGATCTGGACTCCCGGGCATACCCCGGGGCACCTGTGCCTGCACGACGCCACCGCGGGCGTGCTGCTCACCGGTGACCACGTGCTCCCCCGGATCAGCCCCAACATCGGGGTGCACAGCGCCGGGGACGCCGACCCGCTGACTGACTACCTGGCCTCGCTGGTGCGCGCCGGGACCTTCGCGGCCGAGGAGGCACTGCCCGCGCACGAGTACCGGTTCAGCGGCCTGGATGTCCGCTCGGCCACCCTGGTCGCCCACCACCACGACCGCGGTGCGGAGATCCTGCGCGTGATCGACCGGCTGGGACAGCCCACGGCCTGGGTCATCGCCACCCAGCTGACCTGGTCACGCGGCTGGGACGCGCTGGGCACGATGCGCCGGATGGCACTCGCCGAGACCGTCGCTCACCTGCACTACCTGGCCGTGAACCGGGAGGTCCGCCGCGGCGCGGGGCCGCGGCTGTGCTGGGCGCGGGCCAGCACCTGATAAGCCCCCGGAATTGTGCCGCGTTCATTCCCAGTATTGGGCGCGGGTGGTGGTGTCGGTGCGGTGGCCGGGGGGCACTCAGCCAGCCCGCCCGCGTCACCCGGGTGCGGTTGATCTCCGCGAGCATCGCGTTGCGTCGCAGGCTGGCTGCCGCTGGGTTGCGAGCACTACGACATGGGTCCTGACCCGTGGCTTCAAGGGTGGTGAGGCGCCGCCGGGTGTGCGACGCTTATACCACATAACTTCAGGTCACATGGGGAAGAGCCTGATGTTTGAGCAACCAGGGGTAAACCCGGCGATCGTGCTCGCGCACGGTGCCTTCGCGGATACGTCGCGCTGGAACGGTGTCATCGAGCGGTTGTATAGGAGACGAAGATGCCCACCGAAGACAACACCCTCCGCCCGTTCCGCGTCGACTTCCCGGAAGCGGAACTTACCGAATTGCGGAGACGCGTCAAGGCGGCCAGGTGGCCCGAGCGCGAGACGGTCACCGACGACTCGCAGGGCGTGCCGCTCGCGCTCATGCAGGACCTCGCACGCTACTGGGGGACAGACTACGACTGGCGCAAGTGCGAGGCGAGGCTGAACGCCCTGCCGCACTTCATCACCGAGATCGACGGGCTTGACATTCATTTCATCTACGTCCGCTCCCAGCACCAGGACGCGCTGCCGCTGATCGTCACACACGGGTGGCCTGGCTCGATCATCGAGCAGCTGAAGATCATCGAGCCGCTTACCAATCCCACGGCGCATGGCGCGAGCGCTGAGGACGCGTTCGATCTGGTGATTCCCTCACTGCCGGGCTACGGGTTCTCCGGCAAGCCGGCCAGCACCGGCTGGGATCCCGTCCGCACCGCCCGTGCCTGGGTAATGCTGATGAAGCGCCTCGGATACACCCAGTTTGTAGCGCAAGGCGGCGATTGGGGTGCGGCCGTCACGCAGACGATGGGTGAGCAGGCAGCACCGGAGTTGCTCGGCATTCACTCCAACATGCCGGGTACCGCTCCAGCCGACATCAACAAGGCGGTCCAGCGCGGCGACCCGCCGCCATCGGATCTCTCCGACGAGGAGCTGCGCGCATACGAACAGCTGAGCAACTTCTACGCGAAGCACGTGGCCTACGCACAGATCATGACCACGCGGCCGCAAACGCTGTACGGACTCGCGGACTCACCCGTCGACCTCGCCGCGTTCATGCTGGACCACGGCGACGGTACCGGCCAGCCCGGGCTCGTCGAACAGGCCCTGCAGGGACATCCGGCGGGCGACCTGACCCGAGACGACATCCTCGACAACATCACGCTCTACTGGCTGACGAACACCGGCGTTTCCTCGGGCCGCCTGTACTGGGAGAACAAGGCGGACTTCTTCGACGCCAAGAACATCTCGATCCCGTTTGCCATCAGCGTCTTCCCCGACGAGCTCTATGAAGCCCCGCGGAGCTGGGCAGAGCTCGCGTATCCCAAGAATCTCATCCATTACAACAAGCTCGACCGGGGCGGCCACTTCGCCGCGTGGGAACAGCCGGACCTGTTCGTCGGCGAGATGCGGGACTCTTTCCGGTCACTGCGCTAGCCGGGCAGCGGCGGACGGCGCGCCCGGATGGGGCGCGCCGTCGGTCCAGAGACCTGGTGACACCGGCCGGGAGCGTCCGGGCCGGGGCATCCAGCCCAGGAAGGCATCGTCATGAACACACACTGGCGCACGCCCGCCGGACTGCACACGGCCTCGGTCCGGCCGCCTGTTGAGGGCGAACTGCCCGCGTTCGGCGGCGCGACCGGGTGGCTCAATTCGCCGCCGCTGACACCAGCAGGCCTGCGAGGGAAAGTCGTCCTGGCTGGCTTCTGGACCTATACCTGCATCAACTGGCTACGCCAGCTTCCCTACGTCCGCGCCTGGGCCACGAAATACGCCGACCACGGGCTGGTCGTGATCGGCGTGCACACGCCCGAGTTCGCGTTCGAGCACAACCCCGATAACGTCAGCCGGGCCACGAAGGACATGGGAATCGCCTACCCGGTCGCGCTCGATAACGACTACGCGATATGGCGTGCCTTTGACAACCACTACTGGCCCGCCCTCTACTTCGCCGACGCACGGGGACATATCCGGCATCACCACTTCGGCGAAGGCGAATACCAGCAGTCAGAAATGATCATCCAGCATCTGCTGGCCGAGGCCGGATCCGGCGACATCGACCCGGAGCTGGTATCGGTCGATGCCCGCGGTATCGAAGCGCCTGCCGACTGGGCCAGCCTGAGATCACCGGAAAACTACACCGGCTACGAGCGCACCGAGAACTTTGCCTCCCCCGGCGGCGCCCTGCCGGGCCAGCGTCACAGCTACGCCGCCCCCGCGCAGCTGAGACTCAACCACTGGGCCCTGTCCGGGGACTGGACGATGGAAGAACAGGCCACCACGCTGAACGCGCCCAACGGGCGGATCTTCTGCCGTTTCCACGCTCGCGATCTTCACCTCGT
The DNA here is from genome assembly GCA_036509255.1 of Streptosporangiaceae bacterium. GTDB lineage: Bacteria > Actinomycetota > Actinomycetes > Streptosporangiales > Streptosporangiaceae > RYN-230. Next base: position 40,487 of record DATCFY010000046.1, on the reverse strand, counting down.
CATGGGACCGGCAGACCCAGGAACTTCCGTGCCGTTCCGCGTCCTCATCGACGGACAGCCACCGGGCGCGGACCACGGAACCGATGTCGATGACCAGGGCCACGGGAAGGTCATGCAGCAACGGCTCTACCAGCTCATCCGGCAGGGCGGCCCCATCACCGACCGCACCTTCGAGATCGCCTTCCCAGACCCCGGAATCCAGGCAAACGCGATCACCTTCGGCTAGAACGGCCAGCGATGAAAACGGCGCCGGGTACCCGCTGTTATGGAACGCCGCGGGCGGGAGCCTGGCCCACCGGAAGCATCAGCTGCCGGGCGCGGCGTGGCTGCGGACACGAACTGGAGCCAGCCGCAAACCGCGCCTAGCGGTCCGCTTACTGGTCGACCGGGTGGCTCGAGACGAGGGCCGCACCAACCTGGTCGGCGAACGCGATGGCCAGCAGCCGCTGCTCATGGCTGGGCTGCGCGCCGGGGGCGGGGGTCATGAGGAACCGGCCCCGGAGGATGCCGCCGCTTTCCACCAGCAGTTCCGTGTCGCCGCGGGGCAAGCCGGCGGTGTCCGTGTCCGTGTCCGCGTCCCGGGCCTGGCGCCCGCGGGTGACCGTCCCGTCGTGCTGCAGCCGGGCGGGCTGGCCGATCCCGGCCACCCCGTACTGGAACCGGCACGACCGCAGCGACAGCAGCCCGGTGAGCTGCCTGCTGACCTGGTCGATCAGGTCCGACGGGGAACCGCCCTGCACCGCCGCCTGCGCAGCAGCGCTGATCCCGTCCAGGTAGCCCGCCCGCCTGCTGGCCACGGCGTGCTGGTGCCGGGCCCAGACCGCGAGCTCGGTGACCGCCACCCCGATGAGCAGCAGCAGCACGGTGGTCTCGATGTCGGCCCGGCGCAGGATCGCGAACCGCTCGTACGGCCGGGTCAGGAAAAAGTCGAACCAGACCGCCGCCGAGAGGGCGGCGACGTACCCGGCCAGCCGGTATCCGTTCGCGGCCACGGCCACGACCAGCAGGATCAGCACCAGCGCGGCGTCGGTGTTGGGGAAACTGCCGCGCCAGGGCACCAGAATCGCGGCCAGGGCCAGCGGCGCCGCGAGCGCGGCCAGCATGGCCAGGCGGTCCCGGCCCGGCATCCGCCAAGTCCGCATAACACCGTCCTAACACAGCTGTCTCCGGTCGGCCAGCCCGGGAAGGCCCCGTACTGGCCACCGCCCAGCCAACTCCGCAGGCGGGCGGGACTCTAGTGCCGTTCGGGCTCGACCTGTTACCCGAAGGTCCCGCACCGCGACTCCAGGGGATCATGAAATATCGGGGCTCGTTCGTCCGCGTCATCATTAGGAAATACGCCGGAAATCATCGCTTGTGAGGCTGCGCCCAGGATGTGCCTGCGTATCCCCCCTGTTGACCCCCAGGAGCGCCGCGGATGACTGACACCCTGGACACGACGACCGTTGCGGCTACCATCGAGCGGCAGAAGCTGCAGCGCCACTTCGGCCGCTTCGACATCCTCTTCTTCCTCATCTGCACCATCGTCGGGGTGGACACCATCGCCACCGTGGCGCAGGGCGGTGGCCAGGCCTTCACCTGGATGATGATCTTCGCGGTCGTGTTCTTCGTCCCGCAGGCGCTGCTGTTCGCCGAGCTGGGCGCCGCCTTCCCGGAGGAGGGCGGGCCGTACTACTGGACCCGGCTAGCCTTCGGGCACCTGGCCGGGGCCGTGAACAACTTCCTGTACTGGATCACCAACCCCGTGTGGATCGGCGGCTCGCTCACCATCACCTGCATCACCGCGGTCCAGGTGTTCTTCAACCACGGCGCGAACGTGTCGACGCCGGTGTGGTTCGTCATCGCGCTCGCGTTCGTGTGGCTGTCGATCCTGGCCGCCATCATGTCGTTCAGCAAGGCCAAGTGGCTGCCGACCGCCGGGGCCTTCGCCCGGTTCATCGTGCTCGGCGTGTTCACGCTCTCGGTCATCATCTTCGCGTTCAAGCACGGCGCGCACGGCCTGGGCGCAAGCGACTACAAGCCGTCCGCGAGCGGGTTCGTGCTGCTCGTCGGCGTGCTGCTGTTCAACTTCGTCGGGTTCGAGCTGCCCAGCAGCGCCGGTGAGGAGATGACCAACCCGCAGCGCGACGTGCCGTTCGGGATCGCCCGCTCCGCGGTGGCCAGCGTGGTGCTGTACGCCCTGCCCGTGATCGGCATCCTGATCGTCCTCCCGCCCAGTGCCATCACCAACTTCAGCGGCTTCGTCAGCGCGATCCAGGACGTGTTCACCGTCTACGGCGGGCATGCCACCGCGAGCGGCACCGCCACCCTGAGCGGGGCCGGGCTGGTCCTCGGCGATGCCTGCGCGCTCCTGTTCATCCTCTGTCTGCTGACCTCCGGCGTGACCTGGATCATGGGCTCGGACCGGGCCCTGGCCGTGTCCTGCTACGACGGAGCCGGCCCGCGCACGCTCGGGGTGATCAACGCCAAGTACGGCACCCCCGTCCGGGTCAACGTATTCAGCGGCGTCGTGGCCACCATCGTGGTCGTGCTCGCGCACCAGATCAGCAGCGGCAACGCCGCGAAGTACTTCGACGCGGTGCTCGGCGTGACCATCTCCACCACGCTGATCAGCTACCTGCTCATCTATCCGGCGCTGTGGAAGCTGCGGCGCAGCCACCCCGCCACGCCCCGGCCGTTCAAGATGCCCTGGTACCGGCCGTTGACCGTGCTCCTGATGGTGCTGGTGGCCATCGCCAGCATCCAGCTCATCGCCCCCGGGCTGGGCAGCTCATGGTTCGGCAGTGACTTCATCCCCTCGGGCTGGACCTACGCCCAGCGCTTCACCTACCTGTGGACGGAACTCCTCCCGGTACTGGCCTTCGTCGTCATCGGGACGGCCTTCTGGTGGATGGGCCGCCGGACCAGGGGGGCGGCGGTCCCGGACGTGACACCGCTACCCTGAGAACCTCCCCGCGCGGCGCGCGGCCGCCTCCGGCAAGATTCACGCCGCCGGCGGGAAGATTCGGCTGGCGAACCGGTTGTACGTAGCGGAGGAAGCTCCGGGTATGCCGTGAACGAGCCGAGCAGGGGGTGAAAATTCGTGGAAGCGGCGATCCTGCTGGCTCTCGCAGCCAGCTTCTGCATCGCCACCTCCTCGGTCTGCCAGCGTCTCGGCGCGCGCGAGGCCGGGTCCTCGGGCTTTGACGTGTACCTGCTGTTCAAGCTGGTCCGCCAGCCGATCTGGGTGCTCGGCCTGCTCAGCATGATCCTCGGCTTCATCCTGCAGATCAGCGCTCTGCGCTTCGGCGCGCTGGCCCTGGTCCAGCCGATCCTGGCGTTGGAGCTGATCTTCGTATTCGGCTACATGGCGGTGATCGGCTCGCGTCCGGTGAAGCGGCGCGACTGGCTCGCTGCCATCGCCATGTGCGCCGGGCTGGGGCTGTTCCTGCTCGCGGCGTCTCCGTCGGGCGGCCGCCTGCATGCGCCCGCCGCTTTGTGGTGGCTGGCCGGCCTGGCGTCGCTGGGCGTCGTCCTTGTCGCGCTGGCCGTGGCCTTCGGGCTGGGCCGGCTCCCCGGCGCCGCCCCGTCCCGTCGCGCTGCCGTGCTCGGTGCAGCCACCGGGGTGGCCTGGGGGTTCGTCGCCGCGGTGATCAAGGAGCTCAGCTCGCACCTGGGCAGCGGCCTGACCGCCATCCTGACCAACTGGTCGCTGTACGTCTTGATCGGGGCGGGGGCAGCCACCCTGCTGCTGGCCACGCACGCGCTGGCGGCCGGCCCGCTCGCCGCTTCCCAGCCTGGATTCACCATCCTCGACCCGCTGTCGGCCAGTCTCCTCGGGCTGTTTCTGTTCGGGGAGCACATGCAGACCGGCGTCCTGGACCTGGCCGTCGAGGCCCTGGCCCTGGCCCTCATCGTCGGCGGCGTCTCGGCACTGAGCCACAGCCACCTCATCGTGGGTGAGGACGACCCCCCCTCCGTCCGGGCCGGCGAGTTCGCCACCAGCCGCTAGCGCGCCATCCGCGGGCCTACGTGGGCAGAGGGGCAGTGTGACTGGGCGCGCGGCCGGAGATAGTGCAGCATGCGGCTCACCCAGCACGTGGCGGAAGATTCAGCTACCCGGCGGGGGCTGGCTAGGTTGAGAGCCATGCGCTTCGCGCACCACATTCCAGGGCCGCTACTACACGCTGACCGGCGCCCGGTGCGATCCCAAGCCGGTGCAGCAACCGCATCCGCCGATCTGCATCGGCGGCCACGGCGAGCGGCGCACGCTGCGCACCGCAGCCCGCTTCGCCCAGCACTGGAACTTCGGCGGCGGCACACCGGGCCAGTTCACCGGGCGCGGGACGTGCTGTACCAGCACTGCGCGGCGGCCGGGCGCGACCCCGCGGAGATCCGGCTGTCCGCCCAGGTGCCGTTCACCGGCGACCCGGCGGAGGCGGCGGCGGAGGCCGCGGCGTTCGGGAGCGCCGGCGCCGGGCTGGTGATCGTGTCCCTCCCCCGCCGCACATCCCCGGCGTGCTGGAACCGCTGGCGAGCGCACTGGCGGAACTCTCCTGACCCCTCCCGGCCGAGTGGCGCGGCCACGTAGGGTTCCACGGGTGGAGCTGGTCATCGAGGATGCGGTCGTCGTCACAATGGCCCGCAGCGGCGGCACGGCCGGGGCCATGCTGGTCCGGGACGGCCGGATCGCCGCGGTCGGCGACCCGGCGGAGGTCCGGGCGGCGGCCGCCCCGGGCGCGCAGGTAGCCCGCCTGGACGGGGCCACCGTCGTCCCCGGGCTGATCGACGCGCACTGCCACGTCGCGGACGTGGGCTACCTCGCGGCGGGCGCCGACTGCAGCCAGCCGGCCGCGCCCGACATCCCGGCCATCCGGGCCCGGCTGCGCGAGGCGAGCATCCGGACCCCGGGTGGCTCGTGGGTGACCGGCAGCGGGTACGTCGAGTACCAGCTGCGCGAGAACCGGCATCCCACCCGCGACGACCTGGACCTGGCCGTGCCGGACCGCCCGGCCGTGCTGTACCACACGTCGCTGCACGCCTGCGTGCTCAACAGCGCGGCGCTGCGGGCGGCTGGGTTCGCGGACGGGCAGCCGGACCCGCCAGACGGCGTGTTCGGCCGGGATAGCGAAGGCCGTCTCGACGGTGTGGTGTTCGAGGGCCCGATGTTCGCGCTGTTCGAGCGAAACCTGAGGGAGGACATCACCCGGATGGGTGCCGCCGAGCGGGGCCGCCTCATGCAGCGGGCCGGCCAGCACCTCGCGGCGCTCGGCATCACCGCCGCCTGCGACGCGGACCTGCGCCGCGACACGTTCGCTGCGTTCGCCGAGGCAGACCAGGCCGGCGGGCTGCACCAGCGGATCTACGGCCTGGTCGTGCACGACCAGGTGGACTGGCTGCTTGGCGAGGGCCTGCAGGGCCGGCACTCCGGCCGCTTGGCCACCGAGGCCGTGAAGATCTGGGCCGACGGCGGGATGAGCAGCCGCACCGCGGCTATCCACGGCACCTACCCGGTCCCGCCGCACGGCTCCGGCATCCTGTTCTTCACCCGGGACGAGCTGACCGCGATGATCCGTGAGTTCGACGCCCACGGGTTCCAGGTCGCCGTGCACGCCCAGGGGGACCGGGCCATCGAGACCGTGCTGGACGCTTACGCGGCCGTGCTGGCAGGCACGGGGCCGGCCGGCTCCCCCAGCGCCGCAGGCCCAGGACGGAACCCGCGGCGGCACCGGATCGAGCACGGCGGGGCGATGTACCCGCCGCTCACCGCCCGGGCCGCGGAACTCGGCATCGTGATCGTGAGCCAGCCCGGCTTCCTGTCCGCCCTGGGGGACGGGTTCGCCGCTGCGTTCCCCGGCCGCGGCGACCAGCTCTACGCGTTCGGGTCCTGGCGGCAGGCGGGCCTGACCGTGGCCGGGTCCTCCGACGCCCCGGTGATCAGCGCCGCCCCGCTGCTCGGGCTGCGCGACGCGGTGACCCGCCGCACCGCCGGCGGGCAGGTGCTCGGTCCTGGTGAGCGGCTCACGGCCCGGGAGGCGCTCGCGCTGTACACCACGCAAGCCGCGGCCGCGATGCACCGGGAGGACGAGATCGGCTCGCTCGAGCCGGGCAAGCTCGCCGACTTCGTGGTGCTGGCGGACAACCCGCTCGCGGCCGCCCCCGAGCGGATCGCAGACATCCCGGTGCTGGCCACGGTCGTGGACGGGGCGCCCACCTACCAGTCCGACGGTGACCTGATTCCCGGGCGCTGACCGTTCCAGGTGCGCCCGTGGACCTCGATCATGACCGGGGGGCTTCGAAGAAGGCGGTGGAGGCGGCCTGCCAGAGCCGGACGACCGCGATGAGGCCGAACAGCCAGATCACGAACGCGAGGATCTTGACCGGGACGACCACGGGGTTGATCAGGCCGCCGACCGCGTCCAGGGTGGCGAGGCCGAACAGCACCGTGCCGGTCATCCGGGCCCAGTTCTTGCCGGCCTGGCAGGCCCGGGCGATGAGGATCCACGCCGCAACGGCAATCAGGCCCGAGGCGACGCCCGCGATCAGCAGGACATGCTGCTGCGTGGTGACCTGGCTCGCGGTCAGGTTCGGGAAGCGTTTCTCGATGGCGGCCTTGGTGGAGCCCTGCGTGGCCACGGAGCTGATCAGGTTGATCAGGCTCACGGCTGCGCCCCGTACATGGCCCTGACGGCCTGCCGTACGGTCCCGGGGATGGTGCGCGGCTGGGAGTCGGGCATCTGCGTGGCGCCCGGGTAAGGCTGATACATGTGCGTTCCTTTGGGGAGGGAGAGCTGATTCTGGTGAGGGAGGGAGCAGGCGCCGGCCAGGCCGGGCTGGCCGGCAGCTAGGCCGCGGGAGGCGTCCAGACGCGGAGAAGGCGGTCGGTGAGCGGCCCGAGGGGCATGCCCCGATTGGTCAGGACCACCTGGACCTGGCCGTCGCGGATGCGCAGCCGGAGGAACGTGCTGGCCGGCGGGGCCGCCCCGGCGTGCACGGCGAGGTCGCCCCGGCCGGACACGAGCCAGCCGAGGCCCATCCGCCACCCCGACGGTGAGGGCGCGGTCTGCGGGGTTACCGCTTCGCGGGCCAGCTCCGCGGGCAGCAGCGTGGACCAGACCGTGCCCAGCCGGACCAGGTCTGCGGCGGGCGCCCACAGGCCGCCCACGGCCGGGATAGTGCACATCACCGCCTGGACCGGCGTGAAGGTCCCATCGGGGTTCGCGTTGTAGCTGGTCACCCCGTCCAGTCCGAGGTCCGTGACCCGGTCCGGGAAACCGGAGCTCCGTATCCTGAGCGGCTCCAGCACCAGATCGGACACCGCCTCGGCGTACGGTTGGCCGGCGATGTCGGCGATCAGCTGGCCGAGCACGGCGTAGCCGCCGTTGCTGGGCCGGACCGTGCCCCGCGGGCCGCTGCTGGAGACGACCGGGCCGGTCACGCTGATCAGGTCGGGGACGTGGTCGGCGAGCAGTTCGGACGCGCCGGGGCTGTCCACTCCTGCGGTGTGGGTGAGCAGTTCCCGGACCGTGATGGTGTCGTCTTCGAGCCGGACGGCGCTGAGCCGGTCGTTGGCCGGGGTGTCGAGGGTGAGCCGGCCATCGGCCACGAGGCGGAGGACGGCGGTCGTGGTGACCAGCGCGGAGCCGCAGTAGGACGGCCAGCTGTGACGCGCGTCCAGTTCCGTGCCCCGGTCCAGGTCGGCCCAGCCCTTGGTGACGACCCACGGGAGGGTGCCGGGACCGCCGCCCGCCACGGCCAGGCCGGGCAGGCCCAGCTCCGCGAAGCTCTCCTCGGCGATCTCCTCCACCGCGGCCGGGACGTCGCCGGTCCGCCGGGCCGCCGGGGGCGCCGCCACCCGCGGGTCGGTGATCTGGCGGCCGAGCGGAACGGCCAGCAGCCCGGTCAGCCGGTGCGGCGGCCCGGCCGCGACGGAGGCGAAGACTTCCAGCCCGCCGATCCTCACCTGGGCCGCCAGCGGAGACTGGGTTACGACCGCGACTTCCTCGCGCAGCGCCGGGGCCGCGCTGGCGATTGCCGCGATCAGCTCCGGGACCGGGCGCGCAGTCAGCATTTCCGGCGCGAAATGCTGCTGCATCTCGTCCGGGCCGGGAGCGGTCCAGCCCGGCTGGTCGGCGCCGCGGAACCGGGCGATCACCCAGCCCAGCTGGGGCAGCACCTGGCATCCCGCGGCTGGCTGCTCGCTGATGCGCTGCTTGAGCGCGGTCCAGCTCGGCTGCCCGTGCTCCCAGGCGATGGCCAGCTGCGCGTCGTGCAGGGCGGGAAATTCACCCGCGGCCAGGCGGCGTTTCGCCTCGAGCTTCAGGTACCGGAGACTCGGCCGTCCGGGCAGCGGACGCGTTGACGTGCCAGGCATGGCAGCCCTTCCTCATGCCCGATGGTCCGCTCAGTCCGGGCAGGAAAGACTGGCCGTGGATCGTCACCACACAGCCGGTGAGCTTGCAGCTCTGCCTGCGGACCTAGAGGCGCCCGGAACCGCCACCTCGAAAGCATACTCCGGCTACGTTTTCGCGGAACCCCCGGAAGCGCCGGCGCGGCCAGCGGTGCCAGCGCGGGTCAGGGCGACCGGGTCCACCACCCGGTCGAAGAGGTCTTCGCCGACCCCGTTGGCCAGCGCCGCCTGCCTGAGGGTCAGGTCGTGGTCGATGGCGTAGTGCGCAATGACCGAGGCCTGGTCGTAGCCGATCACCGGGGACAGGGCTGTGACCATCATGACGGAGCGCTCGATGTTCGCGGTCAGCGTGGCCTCGTTGAGCTGGGTTCCCTCGATCATGAACTCGCGCAGGTGGTCGCACATGTCGGCCATGATCAGCGCCGAATGCAGGTAGTTGCTGATGACGATGGGACGGAACGCGTTCAGCTCGAAGTTGCCCTCCGCGCCGCCCATGGTCACCGCCACGTCGGAGGCCATGACCTGGATCGCGACCATCAGCATGGCCTCGGCCTGGGTCGGGTTGACCTTGCCCGGCATGATCGACGACCCGGGCTCGTTGGACGGCAGGAGCAGCTCGCCGAGCCCGGTCCGCGGGCCCGATCCCAGCCAGCGCAGGTCATTGGCGATCTTGAACAGGGTGACGGCCGCGGCTTTGAGCCCGCCGTGCGCGCGCACCATCCGGTCCAGGGTGGCCTGGGCGGTGAACTTGTTGGCCGCGGTCTGGTACGGGGCGCCGGTCATCGCGGCGATCTCGGCGGCGGCCTCCTCCCCGAAGCCTTCCGGCGCGTTCAGCCCGGTGCCGACGGCGGTCCCGCCCATGGCCAGCGGCAGCAGGCCGTGCGTGACGTGCTCCACCTCGGCAATCACATCGTCGAGCGCGCCGGCGTACCCGGACCACTCCTGGCCGACGGTCAAGGGGGTGGCGTCCTGGAGGTGCGTCCGGCCGATCTTGACGATTCCGGCCCACTTCTCCGCGTTGTCGGCGATGGCGTCCCGAAGCCGGCGCAGCGCGGGGATCGTCCGCTCGGTCGCCATGGTGTAGGCGGCGATGTGCATCGCGGCCGGGAACGTGTCGTTGCTCGACTGGGCCATGTTGACGTGGTCGTTGGGGTGCACCGGCTGCTGCGACCCGAGCGTGCCGCCGACCAGCTGGATGCACCGGTTGGCGATGACCTCGTTCACGTTCATGTTGGAATGGGTGCCTGAGCCGGTCTGGAACACGTGCAGCGGGAACTCGCCGTCCAGCTCCCCCTGGATGATCTCGTCGCAGACCCGCTGGATGAGCTGGCCCATCCAGTCCGGCAGCCGGCCGGACCGGGTGTTGACCAGGGCCGCGGCCTTCTTCACGTAGCCGTAGGCGTGGTACACCTCGGCTGGCATCTTATCGTGGCCGACACTGAAGTGCTCCAGGCTGCGCTGGGTCTGGGCGCCCCAGTACCGGTCGGCGGGCACCTCGACCTGACCCAGGCTGTCGAACTCGCCCCGCGTCCCGGTCGCATCGAGCCCGATAGGCAGATCGAGGATCTCCGGAGCCGCGTCACTGCTCTCAGCCATGACGCCAGGCTACCGCCCGGGATCAGGCCGGCCGCGACGCGGCCGCGGCCGGGCCGGGATCAGCTGGCGGGCCGGCCGCTGAGCTCCGCGCAGGCCCGGAGGCTGGCGTAGTGGGCGGCGGCGCGGTGCGCCTGGGCGCCGCGCAGGACGATCGGCTGGCCGGTCCGGGACACGACCGCAGGGATGAAGCGGCTGGTCAGGGGGGCGTGCGGGTGCAGCGTGAGTTCCAGTACCCCGGTGGCGGTGCTGTAGGAGTGCTCCCACCACAGGAAGTTGCCCATGCCGTAAGCCACGAACGTGTGCCCGAGCCAGCCGGATCCCTGCAGCATGTGGGCGTGCGCCCCGATGATGATGCTGGCTCCGGCCGCCGCGAGCTTCGGGGCCAGCGACAACTGGTTGGGATCGGGGCACGCCTGGCCCTCCGTCCCCCAGTGCATGAACACGATCACGACGGGGGCGAGTTTCCTGGCCGCCCGGACGGCCGCGAGCGTGCGGGGCAGGTTGATCGCGTTGGCCTCCCCCGGCCGGGACCGGGTGGCCACCCAGGAGGACGCGAGCTCGGCGACCTGCGACACCCCGATGATCGCGATCTTCACGCCGTTGATCGTGGTCACGTAGGGCGCCCACGCCGCGGCAGCGTTGGCGCCGATCCCCACGTACGGGAACCGGGCGGCCCGGGCCGCCGCCAGCGTGTTCGCCAGCCCCACCTGGCCGTAGTCGAGGACATGGTTGTTGGCCATGGTGACCAGGTTGACCCCGCCGTCACGGAGCGCGGTGAACGCCGCCGGCGTGGTGCGGAAGTGGTAGGTCTTCGGCTGCGGCCTGCCGCGGCTGGTCACCGCGGTCTCGAGGTTCACCGCGGTGAAGTCGGCGGACCTGAGCACCGAGCTGATCGGCCCGAACGCGGTCGCGGGGTCATGCAGCAGCCGCGCGGTACGGCCGGTGAAGTGCACGTCCCCGGCGAAGGCCAGGGTGGGCGAGCCCAGGCGGCCAGGGCCTGGAGTGCCCGTGCCGGGGGTACGCGTGCCGGGGGTACCCGTGCCGGGGGCTGCCGCGGACCGGGCCGCGGCCGGGGCGGGCGCCGGGGCACGGGCAGCGGAACACCCGGCGGCGGGTAGCGCCAGGAGGCTAGTCATTACAGCGAGCGATCGCCAGGTGACCACGAGCACAGCCTACGGCCAGACGGGCCCGGCTACCCCTTACCCGGGTTGAACAGCCTCCGCGGGTCGAGGGCCTGGCGGACCGCGTCCTGCATCGCGAGGGATCCCGGGTCGAGCTCGCGGCGCATCCCGTCCCGTTTCAGCAGCCCGACCCCGTGCTCGCCGGTCACCGTGCCACCCAGCGCGATCGCCGCGTCCAGGAACTCCTCGAACGCCGCCTGCGCCGCGGACCGCGCGGCCTCGTCGCCCGGCGGCGTGACGATCAGCGGGTGCAGGTTCCCGTCGCCGGCGTGGGCGATCGTGGCGATCTGCACGCCGTGGCGGGCCGCGATCGACTCGATCTGGGCCAGCATCACGGGGACCTTGGACCGCGGGACGCAGACATCCTCGGTGAGAACCGGGCCCAGCCGCTCGAACGCCGGATAGGCCAGCCGCCGGGCCTCGAACAGCGCCTCGGCCTCGGCATCGTCGGTGGACTGGGCGACCCACAGCGCGGCCGCGCCAGCCATTGCCACGCCGAGCGCGTCCGCCTCGGCCGCGCCGGAGTCGCCGGGCGTGTCCACCCGGGCCAGCAGCAGCGCCGCCGCGCTGGCTTCCAGGCCCAGGTGCTTCCAGTCCTCGACGGCCGTCAGGCAGGCCCGGTCGAGGAGCTCGAGGACAGACGGGCCCAGTCCGCGCCGGGTGATCTGCGACACGGCCTCCCCGGCCGAGACCAGGTCCGGGAACGCGCCCACGATGGTCCGCGGCGTGCCGGTCAGCGCGGGCCGCAGCCGCAGGGTCACTTCGGTGACCACGCCGAGCGTGCCCTCGGATCCGACGAACAGCCCGACCATGTCCAGGCCGGCCACGCCCTTGGTGGTGCGGCGGCCGAGCCGGACCACGTCTCCGTAGGCGACCGCGTCACCAGTTGCGGGGCCGCCCCCTGCGGCGCCACCAGCTGCGGGGCCGCCCACCACGGCGCGCAGGCCCAGCACGTAGTCGCGGGTCACGCCGTACTTCAGGCAGCACAGGCCGCCTGCGTTGGTGGCGACGTTGCCGCCGATCGTGGACCACGGGGCGCTGGCCGGGTCCGGCGGGTACCAGAGGCCGTGCTCGGCCACGGCCGCCTTCAGGTCGTTGTTGACCACCCCGGGCTGCACGACGCAGATCAGGTTGTCCCGGTCGATCTCGACCACCCGGTCCATCCGGGCCAGGTCGAGAACGACGCAGCCGTCGACCGCATTGGCGCCGCCGGACAGGCCGGTGCCGGCGCCGCGCGGCACGACGGCCGCGCCCAGCTCGGCGCAGATCCGCACGACCTGCTGGACCTCGGCTTCCGAGCGGGCACGCACGCCGGCGGCCGCCTGGCCAGCCGGCGCCCACTCGGCGTCATCGTGGGATATCGCCGCGAGGACGTCGGGATCCGCGACGATGCGGTCGCCGGGCAGGGCCCGGCTGAGCGCCTCGATCAGCCGGCCGGCGCCGGCTTCCCCCGGCTCTGCCGCTCCCGCTCCAGCCTGGCCTGTACCGCCCCTAGTCTGCGCTGACTTCACCTAACGACCCTAACGGCCGGCGGCCGGCCCGCCGCGTTCCTGGTTCGTAAGAACTCAAATCGCGTATTGCGCGCCCGGCCGGCGGACGGCCCTCTTACTGTGATTACGCACGTGCCCTTGGAGCGGGATATCGCCGGAGCGGGCCACCTTACGGAGCGGGCCACCTCACGAAGGGCCAGAACGTGTTCCAGCACGGGAATGCCGCACGCCGCGCCGCAACATCAGGGGCCGCCCTGGCCCTGGCGGTGGCCGGACTCGTCGCCGGGGCTCCCCGCGCCTCCGCGGCTGCACACCCGGGTCCCGCGACCCGGACCGCGTTTACCGCGCCTGCCTACACCTGCACCCTGACTTCGGGAGGCCACTCGCGGAACCGGACGGCCCGGATCCCGATCGAGCTGCGGGCTACCGGGCCGGCCACGGTGGGCTCGGCGGACATCGTCACCCTCTCGTCGCCGGGCAGCGCCCTGGGCGGGCCGTTCCCGGCGGGTACCTCCTCGGTCGCCTTCAGCGGAGCACTCCCGGTCATGGGCGCCCAGACCGACAGCGTCCCCCTGGCCGGGACCATGACAGACACCGGCAGCGCCCGGTTCAGCCTGAGCGGCCGGCTGATGCTGAACGCGCCCGGCCTGGACCACGTCCTGCCGCCCACCCGGTTCACCGTCACCATCCACGCGGCCAGCGTCATCTCGGTCGTCATGACGTGCGTCCTGGTCACCACCATGACGACGACCATGCCGTCAGCCATCGCGGTGCAGGTCGCCCCGGCCACGGCCGGGGCTGCGCTGCTGGCCGGGGGCGCCCCGGCCGGCGCGCCTAGCACCGGGGGTGGCGGCAGCCTGCACCGCGCCGGTGACACCGCCGGGCTCGCCGTGGGCGGGGCGATCCTGCTGGCAGGCCTGGGGATCACGCTGGCCGGGATGCGGCGGCGGCACCAGTCCCCCGCCTGACCGATCTCGCCTGATCTGCGCCAGGAGGTGACGGACCGCATGATCTTCCCTGCCCGGTCCCGGAGATACCGGGCTCACTGGTCCACCCGGACCTATTACGAGGAAGGCCGCCGGCGGCGGCGGTCACCCCTGATCGTGCTGGGCACCGGGCTGATCATCGGGGGTGCCCTGGTGGCCGCCGGATCCCTGGCCGACAGTGGCCGGCTGGCCGGCGGGGCGCTCGAGATCCCGGCCGCCGTGGGCACGTCTGCCCCGCTGCCGGCGACCGCCCCCACCGCGGTGCCGCTGGCCCGGTCGGCCCCGGTACGGATCGAGATCCCCGCCCTGCGCGTGTCCGCCCCGGTCATGCGGCTCGGCGCGGCGGCCAACGGCAGCGTCCAGGTGCCCCCGCTCGACCGTCACAACCTGGCTGGCTGGTACGACCGCAGCGTCACGCCCGGGCAGCGCGGCTCGTCGGTCATCCTGGGTCACGTGGACTCGTTCACCGGCGTCTCGGTATTCTTCTCCATCAAGACGCTGCACCCGGGGAACACGATCGACGTCGTCCGGGCCAACGGGTCCACGGCCGTCTTCACCGTCGATGGGGTGCAGAAAGTCGTGAAGTCAGGGTTCCCGGGCCCGGAGGTCTACGGCAACGTCAGCTTCCCCAGCCTCCGGCTGGTCACCTGCGGCGGCCCGTTCGACACCACGACCCGCCAGTACCTCGACAACATCGTCGTCTACGCCCACCTGATCAAGAGCTCCAGGTAGTCACGCGGCCAGGCACGGCGGGGGGGCCGGCCGAGCGGACGCCTGGCCGGCCAGCCAGGCGCAGCGGCGTGAACATCCACGCACCCGTCAGCAGCAGCGCCAGCACGAATGCGCAGTAGATCCAGAACGCAGGCGTAAGGCCCGCGCTGATCGTGAGCCCGGCCTGGGCGGCCTGCGCCGGGGAGATGCCGAAGCTGGCCGCGGACACCGGCTCGGTGATCTGCACCAGGGCCGAGATCGCCTGGGCGACCATGGGAATGGCGGCCCCCGCGAGCAGGACCGCTCCCAGCCGGACCGGGCGCCACAGGGCGGCGACGATCACCACGGCGACGAGCGTGACCATGACCGCGACATTACCGACGATGACCGGGGCGGGGTTCGCGAAGGCGTTCCCCTCGGTCACGGACTGCGCCGCGCCGGAGGCCGTCCGCAGCGTGTAGCTGTCCCACGACGGGGCGAAGGCGACCGCCGTCCCGATCGCGGCGAGGGCGGCGACGGTCAGCGTCACGACCGGGCCCATCTGGCGGCCGGTGAGCTTGCGCGGCGCATCGGCCGACCGGAGCCGGAAGGCCAGCACGGAGCCGGCTGCGCAGGCCAGCCAGCCTGCGAGCCCGAGCACCAGGCCGGCACCCAGCACGTGCTCGCCTGCGGAGATCACCGTGCCGAGGTCGGCGAAGAAGAAGCCGAACGTGACGATGGTCGTGCCCAGCGCAAGGAGGGCGCCTATCCGCGGCCGGATGCCCCCGGACACGATGAGCACCGCGCTGGCCGCCCAGACCGCCAGGTAGATCACGTGCGGGACCAGCTCGGCGGGCTCCTGGGCGAGGCTCGCCCCCGACAGGTAGCTGGGGAAGAGCCCGGCCACCCCGCAGGCGACCCCGGTCACCAGCAGGATGGCTGCGCTGAGCGGGCCCGGCGAGCGGAGCCCTGGCCAGCCGGAGCGGGCACCAGGCCCGGAGACCGGGTCGGCCGCAGGTCCGGAGACCGGGCCGGCCGGCGGGGCGAAGACGGGGTCCGCCGGCGGGCCGAGATGGGCGATGGTGCCGGGCGCCTCGACCGCGTTGAACCTCGACCAGGCCGCCGCCCACCCCGCGGGCGTCTCGGGCCACAGCTCGAGCGGCTGCCCCGGCGGCCCGCCTGCGGGCCAGATCGCGTAGCCGTGCGGTCCCCGTCCGAGCTGGTAGCCCGCTCCCCTGTACCAGATCGTGACGTTCTCCAGCACGGTTCCAGCCTCCCTGGTCAGTGTCCTGTCCTCGGCCTGAGCGTAAAGAGAGGACCTGAAGGCCAGCTGGACGGTGGGTCAGCCATTCCTGACCATGGCCTCGGGAAAGCGGCGCTGCTCGTGGAGGCGCGGCGGCTCCCGCGGGTCCGGCGTGCGCGCCCGTGGCCGGGCCGCACGAGGCAGGAACAGTCCGCTAACCAGCAGCAGGATGATGAGCGCCGTCGCCCCGACGGACAGCGCGAAGCCCATCCGGAACCCCGGCGGCCGGTATCTCCAGGTCACGACGCCTCGCCCGGCGGGCACGTCGACGGCCTGGACGAGACCGTCGCGGTGCACGGCCAGAGCGGCCGGCGGCCCGCGCCGGGGATGCCAGGTGGCGGTCCACCCGGGCGAGTCGGCCACCGACCGGATGACCCGGACGCCCTCCGGGGACGAGACCTGGGCCACGGTCGGGCTGGCCGCCGGACCGGCGAGCCGCCGCACGGATGCGCCCGAGTCTGAGCGGCCGGGCAGCGTCTGGAGACGGAGCGGCCCCTGGGCGTGGCGGTTCACGAAGACCGCGAACGGCCCGTCGCGGCCCGTGTAGCCCCACTGCGGCGGGATCAGGGCGTCCTGCAGCTGCCCGTTGGCCACGAACACCTGCCCGCCGGCATCGGCTACCGACGCCGGGCCGAGCTTGACCGACTGGCCGCCGGCCCGGGCGACCACGGCGACGCTGGTCAGCGGGCGGGGCAGGCTGATCGCCAGCCGGCTGGCGCCCGCGGCGACCGCGCGGAACCAGCGCGTGGAACCGCGGGAGGTCAGCAGCCCGATCTGGGTGCCAGCCGCCGCGTCCTGCCTGGCGTCCGAGTCCGGCACCTCGAGCCGGGTCACGCCGAGCGGTGCGGCGAAGTACCAGGTGGCCCGCTGGCGCGCGGCGACGTCGCGCCGGCCAGTGCCCGGCGACCCGGGGGACGCCGCGGATCCCCCGGCTGCGGTGGCCAGGTAGGTGGGCAGCGTGAACAGGACGGAGGTGGCCAGCTGGTCGAGGACCCCGGAGCGCACGGCCGCCGGATTGAGCACGTCCTGCCCCTCGCCGGTAGCCCGGTGAGTCCCGGTGGCCGAGGCGTAGAAGCCCGAGACCAGCGAGGAGTAGCCCTGGACCGACGGCGTGCGGCTGATGACGTTGAGGTCGGGCGCGCCGAGCTGCGACAGAGCGTGCGCGTCAATCTGGTCCGGATCGTAGATCGCGAAACGCCCGTGATAGCCCAGGGCGGACACGGGACGCACCGCTGCCGTGCGGGCCCGGGACTGCCCAGCCGGGGCCGGGCTGGTAGTCCCGCCGCCCAGCACGGGTCCCACCGCGACGACGCCGAGCAGCGTGAACACGACCAGGTCAAGCACCACGAAGCTGGCCAGCCAGCGCGAGCGGGGCACCGGGCGGAGCCGGCGGCCGACGACCACGAACGCGATGGCTCCCGCCCCGAGCAGCGCATACGGGATGAGCCACGGCTTGAGGGCACCCTCGAGGCCCACCGCTCCCGGGCTGACCCTCAGCCAGTGCAGCAGGCCCCCGCCCCAGGACAGGCCGAGGGCGACGACGGCGATCACGGCGAGCGGCGGCAGGACGGCGAGCACCGTCTCCAGGCGGGGGCCGCGGCGCCCCCGGAGCCGGAAGAGCCGCCGGCTGTCCTCGCTGAACGGGTGGTCGGCCCAGTACGCGAGGAGCACGGCCAGCGCTAGGTCCGCAATGAGAATGTTGCGGCTCTGCAGCCGCTGGCCGCCGAACAGCGGCACGTGGATGAGGAGGCCCCCGACCGGGGTGTTGCCCCCGAGCGCGAGCACGATCCCGGCCAGCGCGATGACGTGCCACACGAGCCAGTCCGGCGGCCGGGGGCGCAGCCGGGCCCTTCCGAGCAGGGCGAGCGCGGCGACGAGAGGCAGAATGCCGACGTAGCCCGTGACCTCGGCCAGGTTGTAGTTCGCGAAGAAGGCCGGCTGGCCGAACGAGCCGGAGCCGCCCAGCAGGTCCGGCACCAGCATCAGCAGCAGCCACCGGTGCGGGAGCGAGCCCGAATTGAACAGGGCCGCGGTGCTCGCGCCCCGCTGGGACGTCGCGACCACGGCCAGGCCGGGAATCCACTGGATCGCCCCGAGGCAGGCGCCCAGCGCCAGGCCGGCCGCGACTGAGAGGGCCGCCGGGGCGAAGCGGCGCCCCAGGCGGGCGACCTGCCAGACCGCGTAAACGAGGACGATCACGCCCGCGTCGTCGATGGCCCGTGGCTCGCCGGCCAGGATCGTCAGGCCGAACGTGCCGCCCAGGGCCCCGGTCCAGGCGAGCCGGGAGGGCATGCTCCCGGCCCGGGTGAGACGCAGGACGCACAGCAACTGCGCCGGCACCCAGCTCATGCCGGCCACCAGCCCGAAGTGGGCCACCTGCGCCGACATGGCCCCGGCGAAGGCGAAGGAGAGCGCGCCGAGCAGGGCCGGCCCGCACTTCAGGCGGCAGGCACGCAAGAAAGCGAACATCCCTAGCCCGGCAACCGCCCAGGTCAGGACCATGTTCAGGGTCCAGGCGGCCACGGGTGACAGGACGGCGAACAGGAATGTGAAGGGGTACGCGGCCCCGGCGTTCCACCCGCCCAGCAACGGGGCACCGCTCCAGATGTACGGGTCGTACAGCGGCAGGCGGCCACTGCGGATCTCGTGCCCGGCGAGCACGCGCAGCGGGAAGTTCTGGGTCAGGTCGTCACCGGGAAGAACGGGGTGCCCGAGCAGCGCGGGCACCCCGTACACCAGGACGGGCAACGCGATGAGCACGGCGATGGCCATCGCGTCGCCTGGCCAGCTCCGGGCCGTGCGCGGCCCGGGCACCTGGAAGGTTCTCGTTATGGATATGAGTGACAGTGCAGGCCCCAACATGAGTGACTCTGGAGGCGATGAGCTGCCAGGGTATCGGGCGCACAGGCCGCTGACCTGCTAGGCCCCGCCCTCTGCGGGGAACGGCTGGCCGCCCACGTCCGCCTGGCCGTGGGCGGCGAGCCAGGCCAGGGCCTCGTGCAGGGCATCGAGCGCGCTGTAGCGCGGCACGTAGCCGAGCACCTCGCGGCCCCGGGCGATGCTCGCGGTGATGCTGCGGACCGTGTGGTCGCGGGTGACCTCCGCCGGCCCGGAACCGGCCCGGCGCTCGAACTCCGCCCAGTCCACGAACTCCAGTACCGGCTCGCGGCCGAACCACCCCGCGACGCCGGTGGCCAGGCCGCGCAGCGTCATGGCCTGCTCGGCCACCACGTGGAAGCTGGCCCCGATGGCCGCGGGCCGGGTCAGGGCCCGCTCGAAGGCCTGCGCCACGTCGTCGGCGTGCACATGATGCAGGACCCCCAGCCCATGATCGGGCAGCGCGAGCGGCTGGCCGGTAGCCAGGCTGGTCCAGACGCCCGGGTCGAGGTTCCCGGCCGGCGTGATCACCGGCCAGCCTGGCCCGCTGATGTGCCCCGGGTGCAGGACCACAGCGGGGACGCCGCCCGCCAGCGTCTCACGGTGCAGCAGCGCCTCGATCTCCGCCTTGCCGGTGCCGTATTCGCCGTACGCGGTGCGGGGCTCATCCTCGGTGAGCGGCACCCGCAGCGCGGGACCGTGCACCCAGATCGTCCCGCAGTGCAGCAGCAGCGGGCGGGACGGGCGCAGCGCGTCGATGAGCTGCCGCGCCGAGTCCGCGGTGAAGCAGACCAGGTCGATGACCACGTCGGGGCGCAGCTCCGCGACCCGGCCGCCGAAGGTTCCCGCGGCGTCCTCCGCGTCCCGGTCCACCTCGACCCGGGTGACCCGGGCCCACTCCGGGGCCGGGTGGTAGGGGTCACGCAGGCCGCGGCTCAGGGCGATGACCTCGTGCCCGCCCCGCACCAGCCGCGGCACCAGGTAGGTGCCGGTGTGCCCGGTAGCGCCGATGACCACCACGCGACTCATCCAGGGTCCTCCTCACGCAGGCCGATCTCCCCATCGTTATGGGCCCTATCCTGCCTGGCCTGGCCTATGCGGGCGCGCGGAGGTCAGGCCCCGGCGGGCCGGATGCCGATCCGGGCCGAGATGCGGGCCAGCTCCGCCTCGTCGGAAACGCCCTGGAAGTCCAGCCGCGGCGTGTACGGCGCCTCGAGCCGGGCCAGCTCGTCCGCGGTCAGCTGGATGTCGAGGGAGGCCAGCGCGTCGTCCAGATGGGACGGCTTGCTCACGCCGACGAGCGGGGCGGCGACGACCGGCTGGTGGTGCAGCCAGGCCAGCGCGACCTGGGCGCGGCTCACGCCGCGGGCCGCCGCGATGTCCCCGACCGCGTCGATGATCGCGTGGTCGCTGTCCTTCTCGGTGTAGAGCATGTCGGCGAACGGGTCGCTGCCGGACCGCCCGGTCGTCTCGTCCCAGCCCCGCGCCAGGCGGCCGCGGGCCAGCGGGCTCCAGACGATGGTGCCGATGCCCTCGTCGGCGCACAGCGGCAGCATCTCCCGTTCTTCCTCGCGGGCCAGCAGGTTGTAGTGGTCCTGCATGGAGACGAACCGGGCCCAGCCGTGCTCGCGCTGCAGATGCAGCAGCTTGGCGAACTCCCAGGCGTGCATCGACGAAGCGCCCAGATAACGGGCTTTACCGGCCTGGACGACGTCGTGCAGGGCCTGCAGCGTCTCCTCGACGGGGGTCGAGCCGTCCAGCCGGTGGATCTGGTACAGGTCGACGTAGTCGGTGCCGAGCCGGCGCAGGCTGTGGTCGATCTCGGCCAGGATCGCCTTGCGGGACAAGCCGGCCTCATTGGGTCCCGGCCGCATTGGATGGCGGACCTTGGTGGCGATCACGACCGCGTCCCGGTCGGCGAAGTCCCGCAGCGCCCGGCCGAGGATCTCCTCGCTGGAGCCCTGGGAGTACATGTTCGCGGTGTCGAAGACGTTGATGCCGGCCTCGACCGCCTGCCTGATGAGCGGGCGGCTCTCGTCCTCGGGCAGCGACCACACCGGGTGGCCGCGTCCCGGCTCGCCGTAGGTCATGCCCCCGATCGCGATGGGTGAGACGTCCAGGCCACTACGGCCCAGCTTCCGGTAGTGCACGCCGCCTCCTGGGGCTCTATACCGGAGAGTTCTCCGGCACTCGTCATCACCGTACCGGAGAACTCTCCGGTGGACAAAATGGCAGTTGGCCACAAGGACACGATGTGAGGATTAGCACGCTGGCCCGACAACCGCCGGAGCAGAACGGAGGATGCTCCGGCGGATATACTCTCGTCGTGGAGGGATCTGCGCGAGGAGAATCCCGGCGAGCAGACAGGCGGCGCACCATGCCCGCGAAGGCGCAGCAGCCCCCGCCCCTACGGGCCCACGCCCGGGAGAACCGTGAGCGGATCCTGCAGGCGGCGTGGGAGTCGCTGTTGGAGTCGAATGACGCGTCGCTGAACTCGATCGCCAAGCGGGCCGGGGTCGGGATCGGCACCCTCTACCGGCACTTCCCGACCCGCGAAGCGCTCGTCCTCGAGGTCTACCGGCACGAGGTGCAGCAGTCCGCGGCCGCCGCGCCGGCACTGCTCGAACGGCTCGCCCCGCTGGACGCCCTCCGGGAATGGATGGAGCGCCTCGCGCAGTATGGCATGACCAAGGTCGGCCTGGCCGACGCGCTGAACAGCGTGGCCACGCACGAGAGCCTGGCCGCCGAGTCCTACGAGCCGATCATCGGCGCGCTGGCGATGCTGCTGGCGGCGAACGAGGCGGCCGGCACCATCCGGCCCGGCCTGGATCCCGATGACGTGCTGCTGATGATGGGCTTCCTCTGGCGGATCGATCCCCAGAGCGACTGGCGGACCCGCTCGGGCCGGCTCCTCGACCTGCTCATCGACGGGCTCCGGTCCGGCGCGCCGGAAGGGCCGAACGCGGCGGATTAAACGGCCGCGTCACGCTTTTTCCGTGGCGGCGGTGATCGGACGGCCGGGCTCACGCGTCGTACCCATATAGGCCAGGTAATCGAGGCTTCCCGCACGCCTGTTAGCACCCTTCAAGGCACCTGCGCCCCGGACCCAACCGCGCGGTCGTTACGTAGGTGTGCTGGGAGCCTGACCGTCAACTGCCCAGCACGCCGGGCACAGGACGTGGAGACCCGTGATGAATGCTCAGACGTCGGCGCCGATGCGATCCCCGGCGGGCACGCTCGTAGCCGCGCAGACCGAAGCGGACCGCCCTGACCGGCCTACCCGGCGGGGCCTGCCCGGCGGGTGGCCGTTGCTGCCAGTGCTCATCGTCCAGACGCTGCTGTCGGTCCGGCTGCTCCGGGCCGACACGGCGTTTCAGGACGAGGGCCTGTACCTGTGGGCTGGCCATCTGCAATGGGCGAACTGGCTGCACGGCACCGCGATCCCGCCGTTCCCCTATTACTTTTCCGGCGCGCCAGTGATCTACCCGCCGCTCGGCGCACTCGCAGACCGGGCTGGCGGCCTGGCCGGGGCCCGGGTCCTGTCGCTGGTCTTCATGCTGGGCGCGACCACACTGTTGTTCAGCGCAGCCCGGCGGCGGTACGGGCGGCGGGCGGCGTTCTTCGGCGCCGCGCTGTTCGCCGTGCTTGGCCCGACGCTGCACCTGGGCGCGTTCGCCACGTACGACGCGCTGTCCCTGTTCTTCGTCGCGCTGGCGGCCTGGTGCGTGCTGCGGGCCGGAGACCAGGGCGCGCTGGCGGGCCGCATGATCGCGGCGGGTGCCGCCCTGGCCGTAGCCAACGCCACGTCGTACTCCACGATCCTCTTCGACGTGGTCGTGATGGCGCTGGCGGCCCTGTCCGCGTTCCCGGCGCCGGGCGGCCGGGTCGCGCTCCGGCGTGTCGCCATCCTGCTGGCTACGGTGCTCGTGCTCCTCGGTGCCGGACTGCTCATCGGCGGGAGCAGCTACCTCAACGGGTTCAAGCGGACCATCCTGACCCCGGTAGCGCAGACGAACTCGGCGCTGTCCGTGCTGTCCAGCACCTGGTACTGGGCCGGCATCCTTGTCGTCCTGGCCGTGGCCAGCGTGATCATCAGCGCCAGGCGGCGGGAGGGCCGGGCCGGGACCTGGCTGCTGGCCGTCCTGGCCGCCGCCGCGATCCTGGGGCCGGCGGAGCAGGCCTGGCTGCACACCGCCGCCTTGCTGAACGAGCACGTCGGCGTGGGAGCCTGGTTCGCGGCCATCGCCGCCGGCTACGCGGCGGACCGGTTCATCGCGGCCGCACCGGCCGGGCGGGATCAGCGTCTCGCGGGCACGACCTTGGTGCTCGCGCTGGCCTTCCCGCTGTACCTGGGCGTGGTGCAGTCGTGGGCTCTCGCGACCAGCTGGCCCAACGCGACCGCTTTCATCGGGGTGCTCCGCCCGCTGGCCGATCACGGCAGCGGACGGCTGCTCGTGGAGGACCCGTCGGTCGCGAAGTACTACCTACCCTCCGGGCGGGAGTGGCGGCGCTGGTCCAGCACCCGCAACATCACCCTGCCGTCGGGAGGCAGCACCGGGAACGCGGCCGCGACGGCAGGCATCCTCGCGGCGGGCGATGGGGGAACCTTCTCCAACTACATCGCCCATGGCTACTTCTCTTATGTGGCCCTCAACTTTACCGACACCACCGCCCTGGACCACAGCCTGGCCACCGAGCTGCACAAGAACCCGGACTACCAGACCATCTCGGTCGTCCCCTACGGCATCGAGGTCAAGCCGATCGGGCAGGGCACCTACGTGATCTGGAAATACGAGCCGCGCCGGTAACTCCCGCGGGGCCAGCCTCCAGCCCGGGCTGGAGGCTGGCCCGCTCAGGGGTCCGGGCCGCGCGCGGCTGCGCACCGTCGAGCTGTCAGTCGTGCAGGACGGCGGTGTGGTGACAGAAGTGCACCCGCGCGGCGCCTAGCGCGTGCATCCGGGCCAGCGACGCCTGCCAGGCCACGAAGTCGGCCGCCTGGCCGGCGGGCAGGCCGGCGCCGTCCGGGCCGGGCGGCTCGCGGTACTGGCGCGGGGTATACGCGGCGTCGCCGGTCAGCAGGTCGGCGGAGCCGTCACCGGAGCGGACGATCACGGACTGGTGACCGGCCGTGTGGCCCGGCGTGGTGATGACCGACACCCCGGGCAGGATCTCGGCGTCGCCGTCCAGCAGCTCGAACGACGCGTTCATGAAGCCGAGCCAGTCGCACAGCCCGGGTGCCTCACGCTGGGCCCGGGCCAGCTCGGCCCGCTGGACGTACACGGGCGCGTGCGCGAAGACCGCGTTCTGGCCGCAATGATCGAAGTGCAGGTGCGTGTTGATGACCAGGCTGATGTCGGCGGGGGTCATCCCCAGGCCGGCCAGCGCCCCGGCGGCGGAGCGGTTGACCACCCGCCAGTCGGCCAGCAGGTCATCCGGGCCGCCCACGCCGGTGTCGACCAGCGCGGCGCCGCCGGGATGGATGATGACGAACCCGTGCACGGGCCATTCCCCGCCGTCGGGCCCGCGCAGGGCGGCCAGGTGCAGCCGCTTGATTTCCAGGGTCATGAGCTCTCCAGCGTCACGCCACGCGGCCCGGGCTGCGGGCGAGGGTGGCGAGCACCAGGTCGGCGACCGCTGCCATCCCGTCCGCGTTGGGATGGTACGGCGCCCCGCCGCGCAGCGAAAGGTGGAAGCGCCGGGTCCAGGGCGCGGCCGACCAGGCGTGATGATCGGCTGAGGCGGCGGAGGCCGCCACGTACTCGGCGCCGGCGGCCTCCGCGGCCTCCTGCGTGGCCGCCGCCAGCCGGGCCGCGATGACGCGTGCCCACTCAGCGATCGCGGGCGGTGGGGGCGCCCCGGGGTCGCCGTCCGGGGGCAGGATCGTCAGGTAGTCCACGAACAGCACCCGGCAGCCCGGGGCACGGTCCGCCACGCCGCGCGCGATCGCCTGGAGATTGGGCCTAAGGCCGGCGAAGCGCTCGTCCGTGGCGGCGCGATCCCCGAACCCGGCGGCCTGGGCCCGGACCCGGGGCAGCGCCCGCAGCGGCCAGGGCAGGCTGGTCAGCGTGAGCCGGGGCAGGTAGCCAACGTCGTTGCCACCCGCGGTGAGGGTGACCAGGCGGGTGGCCGGGGTGACCGCGTCGAGCTGGGCGGCCTGGCCCCTGGCCGAGGGCCGCAGGATGTCGCCGGTGGTCGCGCCGGAGTAGGTCACGTCGTGCAGGTCGAGCCCGAGCGCGCGGGCCACCAGGTGGGCGTAGTTGCTGGCCGACCGGCCGGCCCGGCGGGGGCTCCCGGGCGCCCGCGCCGGGATGCCCGGCCCGGCCGCGAACGAGCTGCCCATCGCCACGTAACGGCTCCCGGCCGGGATCTCCGCCATCCGGTCCTCCCCAGCTTTCAGCGGCCGATGACCAGGGGGTTCAGCGGCCGATGACGACGAGCGCGGCGTAGCTGGCGCACATGCTGACCGCGGCCAGCAGCACCCAGCCGATCCGCCAGGCTACGCGGCCGGCGCGGCCGCTACGAGACGGGGCCAGGGGTTCCGGCTCCGCGGGGCCCGGCCCCGCAGTGGGTTCCGGCATGACCTCAGCCTCCCGTGACCGTGGCGAGGAAGCTCAGCGTGCGCCGGAAGGCGGTGCGGGCCTGCGGGCGCGTGAAGTTGAACTGGTACTCGTGGCCCAGATGGTCGCCGGTACCGTTCCAGAACAACCCCGTCAGCGGCACGCCGTGCCGCCTCAGCACGGCGGTGAGCTCTGCGGCCTGGGACCGGAACGGATCGGCGTCGCCCACAGTCAGGAAGGTGGGCGGGTAGTGCGCGGTGATGTACCGGGTCGTGGACAGCTGGCCGATCCCCGGGTAAGACATCCAGTCGCGGACGCCCGTGTAGGCCCACAGATAGGTACGCCGGGTCGGTCTGCACGGCCGCGAGCTGGCTGGCGATCTGCGCGCCGGCCGAGTCGCCGCCGAGCACGATCCGGCCCGGATCACCGCCGAACCGCCCGGCGTGCTCGTGCAGGTAACGCAGCGCCGCGTTGCCCCTGCCGCACCGGCACGGGGTACCGGGACCCGGGCGCGAGGGTGTAGTCCAGGCTGGCGACGGTATAGCCGGCGTGGGCGAGCAGGATGGCGTAGTCGCGCACGGTCGCCGACGAGCTCGAGATGAATCCCCCGCCGTGCACCCACAGGATGACCGGCCTCGGCCCATGGCCGCCCTGCGGCGTGTCGATGTCGAGGTGGGGCCGTGGGGGCACCGCCCGGCCCGGCCCGGATCCCTAGCCGTCAAGGAAGAGTCTCGCCTGCTGAACGAACAGCTCCGGGTACTGGAAGTGTGCCCCGTGACCAGAATCCGGGTACACGATCAACTGCGCGTTCGGCAGCCGCTGCTGCAGGATGAACGAGTTGACGGTGGCGATCACGATGTCGTTGCTGCCGTTCACCACCAGGACCGGCTGGGTGATCTTTTCGAGGTACGCCTGGCCGTCCGGCGCCGGCTGACCCCACTCGGACGCGGCGGCCCGGTGGGCCAGGACGGTCTCGGCCGGTACCGCTGTGTCGCGGTCCTGCTGGCGCTCCCGGATACGGGCCAGGTACCGGCGGCCCGCTGCCTGGCTGGCGGGTGACGGCGAGAAGAAGATCGGGAGCCACATCTCGTCCTGGCGCTCATACTGCTTGGCGAACAGGGCCGCGGTGGACGGCCGCTGGGCGGACATGCCCTCGCCGCCCCGGGGACCCGTCCCGACCAGGATCAGGCGGCGGACCCGGCCGGGCCGGTCGAGGGCTACGAGCTGGGCCCATTCACCGCCCATCGAGTGGCCGAGCAGGTCGAGCTGGTCCAGGCCCAGCGCGTCGAGGAACGATCCGGCGTCCTGCGCGATCCCGGCCACGGTCTCACGAGCAGGCCCGGTGCTCTGGCCGACGCCGGCGTTGTCGAACAGGACGACCTCCCGGTCGGCCGCGAACGCGTCGGTGATAGCCGGGTCGAACGTGTCCAGGTTGCCGCGGAAATGGTTGAAGAAGACCAGCGGGACGCCCCCGGCCCCCCCGAATCGCCGGTAGGCGAAACGGATCCCGCCGGTCTCCAGGTACTGGGTGGGTGCCGTGTCGTGGGTGTACGCGGACATCGCCGGCCTCCTTCAGCCTGTGACCAGATCGAATTCGTTGCCCTCCGGATCGGCGAACGTGGTCCACCGATGCCGGCCGTTCTCCTCGAACACCCGCAGGACCGTGGCCCCGAGGCCGAGCAGCCGCTCGGTCTCCGCCTGTGTCTCGGAGGTGACGAGGTCCAGATGCACCCGGTTCTTGACCGTCTTGGGCTCCGGTACCTGGTGAAACAAGAGCCGCGGCCCGGTGCTGGCCACGTCGGTGACCGCCACGGAGGCTGACGCCCGCGTGGCCCCGGGATCGACCGGACGGCGCAAGGCCGCCGCCCAGAAGCCGGCCAGCTGTTCCGCGTCGGCGCAGTCGATGCTCAGGGCGAGCAGGGCAAGGGACATGGGTTCTCCTCGGGAGTGGCCGTGCCGGCCGGGTCAGATGGCGCTGCGACCGCCGTCGGCGGCGAAGATCGCGCCGGTCACGTAGCTGGCCTGGGGCGAGGCCAGGAACGCGATCACGCTGGCGATCTCGCTGGGCTGGGCGGCCCGCGCCATGATGGTGGTGGCACCGACGGCGTCGGTCGTCTCGTCGGACTGGATCGCGGTGTAAACCGGGCCGGATGCCACGGTGTTGACCCGGACGCCCGCGGGGCTGAACTCGGCCGCCCAGGCCCGGGTCATCGCGTCCAGGGCACCTTTGGTGCCGCCGTAGGCGGCCCCACCGGGCATGCCGACCTCGCCCGCCATGCTCCCGATGTTGATGATGCTGCCGCTGCCCCGGGCGGCCATCTGCGGTGCCAGCGCGGCGACGAGGAAGAAGGGGGCCCGCACGTTCGCGGTAAACAGCTGGTCGAAGGTGGCCACGTCGAGGTCGGGCGTCGGCCCGAACCAGGCCGTGCCCGCGTTGTTGACCAGGATGTCGACCGGGCCGGCCTGCCGGGCCAGCTCGTCCAGCTCGGCGGGCTGGCTGAGATCGGCCGCGACGAAGCGGGCCTTGCCGCCCGCGGCGGTGATGCCGTCGACCACCGTCCCGCCCCGGCCGGCGTCGCGCCCGTGCACGATGACTTCCGCGCCGCGGCGGGCCAGTTCCTCGGCCGCACCCCGGCCGATGCCCGAGGTTGCCCCCGTGACTAGGGCACTCAGGCCTTCCAGGTCTCGCTGCTCGCTCATGTCGGTCCTTTCCTCGTGGGAACTTCTTACGCCGGGCCCATGCCGGCGCTGCCGCCCAGGTAGCCCCCGTTGACCCAGGCGGCGACGATCGCCGCGTACGTCGCAGCCGCTTCCTCCCAGACGAAATGCCCGGTGTCCAGCACCTCGAGCCGGCTGTTGGGCAGCCGGGCCTGGAGGAACTCGGCGTTGGCCACGGGCACCAGCGGATCCCGGCGGCCGGTGATGATCTGGACCGGCGTGAAGATCTCCGGGAGGTGCCCGGCCAGGAGCTCCAGCTGCCCGGGATAGCTGCGCACGTAGCGGGCTGCCTCGGCGAACCGGCCGCCGGAGCTGGACTCGGCGTAGTCGGCGACGACCTCGGCGGCGGGAGCGGCCGGGCCCAGGGACGCCACCACGCGCTGGGCCACGGCCGCCCCGTCCTGGGACCGCCAGGGCTCGAGGCTGGGCGCGTCGATCAGGTCCCGCAAGGTTCCGCCGGTCACCAGCGGGTAGGCCGTGGCCCCGCTGCCGACGACCAGGCTCCGGATGCGGCCGGGATGGTTGGCCGCGGCGAACAGCGCGGCTGCCGTGCCGACGTCGGGGCAGACGAGGTGCGGGTCGCTGATGTCCCATTCGTCCAGGGCCCGGATCAGGAACTCGCTCATCGCCAGCGGCGACAGGAGGTCGTCCCGCCCCTCGGACCGGCCGAAACCGGGGAGATCGATGGCCAGGAGCCAGGCGGTACTGGCCAGCCGCGGCCAGACCGGCTGGAAGGCGAGCAGGCTCTCCGGCCACGGGCTGGTCAGCACCAGCCGGTGGCTGGCGGAGCCGCCGCTCTCCGCATAGCGGATCCGCAGCCCGTCTACAGCGCGGACCCCGATCCGCAGCCCGCTGTCCATCCCGCTCCCCTGCTCCGCTGCCCCTCAGCTGTGGGCACCACGGGACCAGGGTGGCCCGGCGGGCGGACCGGCCACACGACACGATCGTGTCATCTGTTGTGATGTGCACATGCCGACTCCTCTGCGAGGCCGGGACGGCGAGCTCGCCTCCCTGCACGCGCACCTGGACCGGCTCCGGGCCGGGACCGGATTCAGCTGGCTCATCGAGGGCGGCCCGGGCCTCGGCAAGAGCCGCCTGCTGGAGCAGGTCGTCTCGGCCGCGCGGGACGCCGGGTTCGCCGCCGGCCATGGGGCTGCCGACCCGGGTGCCGCGGCCGTGCAGCTCGCGGTCCTGATGGATGCGCTGTTCCAGGGATCCGCACCAGTGCTCGACCGGTCAGCGCTTGGCGACCTGCACGCCTCCCCCGAGCAGCGTTACTGGCTCCTCCAGGACATCCAGACCCTGCTCGAGCAGGCTGCGCTGCGCCAGCCGGTCCTGATCGGCCTGGATGACCTGCAGTGGGCGGACAGCGGCACGGCTGCGGCGGTGCGGAGCCTGCCGGGACGGCTGGCCACCCTGCCCGTCGGCTGGGTCCTCGCGTTCCGGCCGGCCGAGGCCGGGAGTGAGCTGGAACGGGCCGTCGCCGACGTGCGGCGGGCCGGCGCCGCCAGCACGGTGCTCGGCCGGCTGGACCCGCCCGCGGTGGCCGAGGTGGCCGCCGACGTCCTCGGCGCCCCGCCTGGCCAGGATCTGCTCGCCCTCGCCGAGGGAGTCCACGGCAACCCGTTCTTCCTCATCGAGCTGCTGTCCGGCCTGCGGGACGAGCGCCTGGTGGACGTCGAGGCCGGGCAGACCGTCCTGGTCGAGACCCGGCTCCCCCAGCGGGTGCGTGACAGCATGCAGCGCAGGCTCGGGCGCCTGTCCCCCACCGCCCGGAAGGTCGCCGCCGTCGCGTCATCCATGGGTCGCCGCTTCACGGTGGCCGATCTGGCCGCCGCGGCACAGCTGCCCGCCTCGTCCCTGCTCGATCCCGTCCGCGAGCTGCTCAGCAGTGAGCTGCTCGTCGAGGGCCCGCAGACACTGAGCTTCAGCCACGACCTGAACCGGGAGGCCGTGCGCGGCAGCCTCCCGTCGTCCGCGGTCCAGGCCCTCGACCGCCAGGTGGCGACCGCGCTCCTCGACGCGGGCGCGCTGCCCGTGGAGGTGGCCAGCCAGCTCGCCTCCAGCGCCACGCCCGGCGACCAGGTGGCCATCAGCACGCTGATGAAGGCGTCTGACGCCTTGAGCGGCACCGATCCCGGGCAGGGCGCCGCGCTTGCCCGCCGGGCCCTCGACCTGACCCCCGCGCATCATCCGCTGCGCGGCCCGCTCGTGGCCCGCATCGCCATCCTGCTGCACGCGGCGGGCCAGATCGAGGAGGCCAAGGCGTTCGCCGACGGGGCGCTGCGCCAGGCCCTGCCCGCCGGACAGGAGGCCGAGGTCCGCCTCACCATCGCCCGCCTTTTCTCCATCTCCCCGGAGGTCCGGGCCGACTCGTGCCGCCGGGCGCTGGCGCTCACCGGGGTGTCCCCGGACCTGCGGGCCCGCCTGCTCGCGCAGCTCTTCTACAACCTCATGGTCGCGGTCCGGCTGCCCGAGGCGGACCGGCTCGCCGGTGAGGTGCGGAAGGCGGTCGAGGAAACTGGTGATAGCGCCGCCCGGTTCACCATGCAGTTGACTGAGGCCGCGCTGCTTTACCTCCGCGGCCATTTCGGTACCGCCTTCGAGCTGATCGACACATCGCTGAGCGGCGCGGACGCACGGGAGGACCCGCAGGGACAGATGGCGCTGCACCTGCGCTGCCGGATCCTGGCCGAGGAAGACCGCTTCGGTGAGGCGCTCGCCGAGGTCACCGAGGGCATCCGGGCCGCCCAGCAGGCGCGTCAGGCCCGGGCGGTGCAGCTGTTCGAGGCCAACCGGGGCCGCCAGCTGCTGCAGCTCGGGCAGCTCGCCGACGCGGCGGCCGCCCTGGAGGGACGGTTCACCCCCGAGGAGGCCCACCTGGTCGTCAGCGTGCTCGACGCCGACGGCGTCGTCGTGCTCGGCCGGGTGGCCCTGCACACGGCCGACCAGCGTCAGACCGAGCTCACCTCGGCCGTGGCCCAGGGGATGCTCAAGTCCGGAGTCCCCGGCGTCGAGCGGCATGCCGCCTGGCTGCTGGCCCTGCAGGCCATGGCCCGGGGCGACCCGGGCCAGGCGCGCCGCTGGCTGACCGCGGCGGGTGAGGAGGAGCGCCTGTCGGTCTTCCCGCTGTTCCCCCTGGACCCAACCGACGACCCGCAGCTGGTCCGCATCGCGGTGGCCAGCGGGGATCGGGAGCTGGCCGAGTCGGCGGCGGCCGCCGCCGAGCGGCGCCACGAGCTGAATCCCGGGGCGCCCGCCGTCCAGGCCTGCGCCGCCCATGCCCGCGGCCTGCTCACCGGGGATGCCGGGGCGCTAGCCCAGGCGGCCGCCATCCTGGAGGCCGGTCAGCGACGGCTGGCGGCCGCCTCCGCCCTGGAGGACCTTGCCCTGGCCGAGCTCCGGGCGGGCCGCAGCCGCCAGGCTGTGGCCGCTCTCGACCGGGCCCTCGCCATCCATGCCGCGTGCGGGGCCCGGTGGGACCTGGCCCGGGTCCGCATGCGGCTGCGGCGGCTGGGGGTCCGGCGCCGCCTGCCCAGCGAACGCCGTCCCGCCCACGGCTGGGCGGCGCTGACCAGCTCCGAGCTGGCGGTGGTCCGGCTCGTCGCCGACGGCCTGACCAACCGCGAAGTAGCCGAGCGGCTCTATATATCGCCGCACACGGTCAGCGGGCACCTGCGGCACGCGTTCGAGAAGCTCGGGATCAGCTCCCGGGTCACGCTGACCCGCATCGCGGCAGAGACGGAATCGTCACCATAACCAGGCCTGGGCCGGCCTCCCCGTCCCGCTAGTGTCACCTCCGGCTGAACGGAAACCGGGACCGGGGATCAGGGGGTGGCCGGATGGGCCAGCAGCGTGGACGAAGCCCGGCCCGGGGCCGCGGGCAGCTCCGGCTCAGCCAGCGCCGTGGCCACGGCGAGCGCCGCGGCCACGGCCTCCTTCACGGCCATCGTCGAGCCGTTCGATCCCGGTCACCCGGCCAGGAACAAGCCGGCCCCGGCCAGCTGCGGAGGCCAGTCGTCCACACTCGCCATCGAGCAGTGCTATGAGGCCAGGACCGAGGACGCGGACGCGGCGATCGACGCCGTGCAGCTGGCCCGCTACCAGAGTGCCTCCCCGCCCCAGCAGGCCGCCATCACCGCCGGCGACAGCGCCTGGCGTTCAGCGCGCCAGCCGGTGTGCGCCAAGGCGTTCCGCTCCGGCGGGACCATCGACGGAATCAACACGGCCGGCTGCCTGCTCGCGGAGAGCACCGCCCGCCTGGACGCGCTGAAGGGGATCACCCCCGCCGAGGCGGTGCTGAAGTCCACGGACAACACCGACCCCAGCGCCCTGTCCTGGTACACCACGCCGGAGGGGTCGCGCATCGCCATGACCGACACGCAGGGAGACAGCAGCGGCGGGGCGATCATCGCCTGGGTGGTCATCGGCGGCGCGGACGGGTTCCTCGTGAACCCCGCCCAGTTCCCCTACCAGGACCAGTCGTTCACCGATCCGGGGAAGATCCAGGCCCCCAACCCAGCCGGCCACCGGGTGGCCCCGGGCGCCGAGTACCAGTTCGACATCGACTACACCCATCTCTCCGCGGACCCGCGCGCGAGTAAGGGCACCGGAGGCTGGGTGTACGCGCCGGGCACCCCGGTCGCGGTCTGGCGATAGCGCCCACGGATGGCTAAGGGCGCGAGGCCAGCTCGCGCCGGCGTACCCGCGATCGCGCGGGAGCGGCGGACCGGCGGGGCGGCTGGGCCGGTGACAGCCCGATCTGGAGGGTCACGCAGTCGGCGCCGCTGTAGGTGCGTACCGCAGGCCAGTGATCGCTGATCATCGCGAGCACGTCGTGGTTGCCGGGCAGCACGTCCATGCTGAGCGAGCTCACGCCACGAGCCTGGGCCCGGCTGATCAGCGCGCGGACCAGGGCCGAGCCCACCCCCCGGTGCTGCCAGGCGTCGGCCACCACCACGCCGATTTCGGTGACCTGGCCCTCCGGGGCCGTGGGCCGGGCCGCGGCCATGGCGTGCCCGATGATGACCCCGCCATGGGTGGCGACCAGGGCGTCGGCGTCACCAGCCAGGCCGCAGGCCAGGCGGACCAGGGCCGGGCCCGGCCGGACGGGCGCGAAGAACCTCTGCACCCGGGTTCGCAGGGACAGCCCGGCAAAGAAGCCGGAGAGCGCGGCCAGGTCCGCGAAGTCCGGCCGCCGGATCGTGGCGGATACGCGGGCAGGAACCTGGCCGCCCTGAGTTCGATTCACGAACCCAGCATGGTCACCGTTTGCTGAGTCTGTCAACCAGACTTAGCCTGGGATCATGGAACGGACCTTGATGATGGACTACGACCCGGCCAACTGCGCGATCGGCGCGGCCGTGGCGATCATCGGGGAGCGGTCAACGTTCCTCGTGCTGCGCGAGGCGTTCAATGGGGTGCGCCGGTTCGCGGACATGCAGCGCCGGACCGGCATCCCCCGGCAGGTGCTCAGCGGGCGGCTGGCCCGCCTGGTCGAGGAAGGCCTGCTGCGCAAGGTGCCTTATCAGGACAGCGGCCAGCGCATCCGCCACGAGTACCGGCTCACCTCGAAGGGACTGGACCTGTACCCCGTGCTGGTCGGGCTGATGCGGTGGGGCGACCAGTACGCGACCGGGCCCGGCGGGCCCCCGGTCCTGCTCCGCCACCGCGACTGCGGGGAGCGCGTGCACGTGCAGCTGGCCTGCGAGGCCGGGCACATCCTGGAGTCCGCGCGTGACGTCGAGCCTGTCCCCGGCCCGGGCGCCCGCAAGATCGCCTGAGCCCGCCAGCGCTCGTAGCTGGCCGTCAGGAGGACACGCTGGTCACTCTCGGTTCGCGGAACGCGGGAGCAGCCTGCGGCTCGTCGAGCGCGGCGAACAGCAGGCCACCGATCATGGCCATGTTCTTGTGGAACTGGATCCGCTGCAGTTTGCGGGCGGCCGGGTCCTCGATAGTCCAGTACGCGTGACCGGCCAGGGTGGTGGGGACCAGCGAGCCGGCCAGGGCCAGGGCGGACAGCCGCGGGGCCAGGCCGAGAGCCAGAGCCGTTCCGGCCAGCACCTGCACGGCCGCGTTCCCCCGAACCACGAGTTCGTCGTCGGCGGGAAGCGGGAGCACCGTGCGGGCCGCGGCCAGCACTCCGGCCGCCTGGTCGACGCGGGCGCCTGGCGCGCGCAGGGCGTCGAAGCCGAGCAGGGCATAGGTGGACCCGGTCAGGACACGGGCGGCCGGGCGCAAGGGCGCCAGCAGGCGCCGGGTGGTGGTCATAAGGCCAATGATCTCAGCGCAACCGATCCGTCATGACCTTCCCTGCCGGGGACTTCCTGCCGTGTAGCCCAGCGGGCCACCCGGGCCTGCCCTAGGTCCCCCGATACCACTGCGCGACGGGCGGGTGGTCCGTCATGTTATCGCGGTCGTCAGCTGGATCCGCCCGGCCGCCGGCTGTGCTGCGCTGCGCTGCCTCGTGGCCGGGTTTCCCATGCTGCGCGGTCTCCTCCGATCCGGGGCCGGACGGCGGAGGTAACACCGGGGGGATGCCGGAACAAGAGGGCAATTAAGGAGCTGCCGGGCGGGGAGGCTAGCCGCGCGCA
Source organism: Streptosporangiaceae bacterium (assembly GCA_036509255.1). Lineage (GTDB taxonomy): Bacteria > Actinomycetota > Actinomycetes > Streptosporangiales > Streptosporangiaceae > RYN-230. Next base: position 6,107 of record DATCFY010000046.1, on the reverse strand, counting down.
GCGGCGCCGGAGAGCACCGAATGCCGGTAGAAGTCGCGGACCCGCAGCGGGGAGATGGGCGCCAGGTTCCGCATCGGGGACCAGGCGATCTCGCGCAGGCAGGTCGCCACCAGATCGGAACCGGCCACCTGGCGGAGATCACCGGCTGCTACCCCGCTGTCGATCACGCTGACCAGCAAACCGAACCTGAGCTGCGCGCCTTCCTGGTAACGGTCCGCGACCCCGATGTCCAGCAGGCGCTTGAAGCCCTGGAGGATCTCGACCTCCCGGCTGAAGTGCCGTCCCGCCTGATCCAGCAGCCAGAGAATCGCGTCGAGCGTCTCGACCACGGAGGAGCCCACCTGGATGACGTCGCGGTAGGCCTCGGTCAGCCGGTCCGAGAAGTCCCCGAGGATCGCGTGGATCATCGAGTCCTTGGACTCGAAGTACCGGTAGAGGTTGCTCGCCTGACCGCCGCGTTCACCCTTGCGCTCAGCCGACTCGGCGACCCAGCGGGCCCGGGCGTCGTCCACAGCCCGGGTGGCCTTGGAGGAGTCCGCGCGGGCCATCACCCCAGTGGCCAGGCCGTCGAAGATGAGCGAGGTGATGCACTCCGCGGCCGCCCGGATACCGGATTGCGTCTGCCACCCCGACAGCAAACCCGCGTTCAGGGCCGTCCGGTGCAGGACATACCTCAGGATGCGGGAGTCGACCCCGTCCTTGATCGCGCTGGCCGCGGAGGCCGCGCTGATCAGCGTGCGCCACAGCCGGTCGACGCTGGCCCGCTCGGCGTGGACCACGGTCTTGAGGCTGGAGCTGGCCGTGGTCGGCGCGTCGAACAGGCTGATCTGCAGGGCCGCCGGATGCCGGAACGAGACCGCGGCGATCTCCAGCGCAAAGGCCCGCAGCGCGCTCAGCGGATCCTCGGGGACCGAGGCGAACTCCCGCACGACGCGGACGAGATCCGCGTGGTACGCCCTGACCAGCTCGACCGCGATCGCTTCCTTGGAGTCGAAGTGGAGGTACAGGCTGCCGGCCAGGATCCCGGACGCCGCCGCCACCTCCAGGGGCGGCCCGGGCGCTGGCGAGGGAGACACGGTCACCCGGCCATTCTCAGGCCGGCCCGCTACCGGCCGGTCCAGCAGGCAGCCATCTCCCGCTGTCTCATAGGTAACAACCGTGCCCAGCAGAGCCGCCCGGTCAGTTGACGCAGGGAATGCCGCCCTTGGCGATCACCGCACCGCCCTGCGGGCCGGTGGTGGGAATGACCGTCGCGGTGGGCGTCGGCAGGCTGGCGGCCAGCGCGCCGGGCAGCGCGGCACCGGCCCCGAGCAGGATCTGCACGTGCCCCGGCCCGGGGGACGAGCTGGGCACGGCGGCGACGCCGAATATCCGGGCGAGCGCGGCCGCGTTCGCCACCGCGCCGGGGCCGTAGCTGACCGAGGTCACCGTGCGGGCCGCCGTGTTCCCCACCGTCCCCACCCGGTAGCCGGCCTTGACCAGCGCCGCGGAGATCCGGGCCGCCAGGCCGGTCGTGGTGCCGCCGTTGAGCACGTCCACGGTGGTCGCGGCGGAGGAGGGCTTGGCGGGTGCGGCCGCGTGCTGCCGGGTACGCCGGGGGGCGGGCTTCGGGAAGAAGGCCGCATGGACGATGGCCTGGATGTCAGGCACGCTGACCACGTTCGCGTCCTGCCCGTCGATGGTCGCGTAGCCCTTGATCGGCAGCGTGCGGAACAGCAGGTTCCCGCTGCTCAGACCTCGCATCTGGGACGCGAAGTCGAGCAGGTTCCAGCCCGCGTCGGTGATCACGTACTGCTTGGCCACCGAGAGCAGGGCCGACACCTTGGTCAGGTCGCCGAGGACCCCCTGGGTGCGCAGCTCATGCATGATCGAGTCGATGAACGCCTGCTGACGGTGGGTCCGGTCCAGGTCTCCGTTGGGCAGCCCGTCTCGCTGGCGGACGAACGACAGCGCCTGCGCGGCGTCCAGGTGCTGGTAACCCCGGTGGAAGTGGGCGCCGGACTTGGGGTCGCGGACCGCATGGTTGAGGCACACTTCCACGCCGCCGAAGACCTTCGCGAGCTCGTAGAAGCCGTCCAGGTTGACCTCGGCGAAGTGGTCGATGTGGACCCCGGTGAGCTGCTCGACCGTGGCCACGGCGGCCGCCCGCCCGGCCTCGTTGCCGAGGAACGCGAGCTGATCCTGCCCCATGCTCGGGTGCTGCTGACGCAGCTTCGCCTGCTGGAAGTACATGCTCACGCCGTAGGCCTGGTCGATCTTGCCCGCCTGCTGCGGTCCGACCGTGTCGGCGAATTGCACCCAGTCGTCACGGGGGATAGAGAAGCCGACCGCCTTCTTGCCGCCCGCGAATATGTGGATCAGGATAAGCGTGTTGGTGTCATTTCCTCCGGTGCCGTTTGCCACCGCTTGGGCATTTCCCGCATGCAGCTTTGCCAAGATGCTGCCGGGCAGGATATTCCCGTTCCAGTCGCGGCGGCTTTCCAGCCCCATCAGCAGGATGTTCTGCGCTCCCGCTGAGGGACCACTGGCGATCGCGTGCGACCCGCCGATGCTGCCCACGTCGCGGACCACAAGGTAGGAGAAGCCACTCACCAGCAGGACCAGCGCCGCGAGGACGCAGGTCACGAAATACCAGGTCCTGGCCATCGGGCCGGGCCGCGATCCACGCCCGCCCGCCCGGCCCGGTGTCCCGGGCCGCGCTCCTCCGCGCGCGGGCCCCGCCCGGTGGCCCCGCGCCGGGCTTTTCGCTTTCTGCTGAGACGACACCGTGCTGCGCATCGCCCCCCCGAGCTTAGCTTGCTACCATTGCGGCGAAGATTACCCCCGCTCTTCCTTCAGTAAAACAACCCCGGTCGAACCTTTAAGGGAACGATGCTGGATTCACCCGGGAACAAGGCGGGATCCGGCCCGCGATATGCCGGCGGGCCGGGGGCAAACGCGAGTTCGCGTGCGCGCAATCCGGGCGGCCGCGGGCGGAATGCTGCCATGCACGGACCTAACGCCGCCGCGCGCGGGTCATCCCGCGGGCCGCGGTACGCGCCCGACCGTCCGGACCGCTGGTGGGGTTCGCGGCCCGGCCGGCTGGGGATCGCGTTCACCGTCGGCGGGGCCGCGGCCGGCCTGGTCCTCACCGTGCTGACCCGCAGCGAACCCGGCGCCGTGCTCGGCATCTTCCTGGTCGCCGGTACGGCGGCCGGAGTCCTGGCCGCGCACCCCCGGGCCGCCTACCTGATCATCCCGGTGCCGCCGCTGGCCTACGTCGCCGCGGCCATCCTGGCTGGGCTGCTCCACGATCACGCCACCGACACCTCCCACACCGCCCTGGCGCTCAGCGCCGCGCAGTGGATCGCCGGGGGATTCGTCGCGATGAGCGCCGCCACGCTGCTGGCCATCGTGGTGGCCACGGCCCGCTGGGCAGCGGATTGGCGGCGCGGGCGCGCCGAGCGGCGCCCGCTCACCTGATCACCGAGCTCATCCGGCCCATTGAGCTCATCCGGCCCATTAAGCGGAAATGAGGAAATGACCTGGTCCCCCATAATCTGGGGTCACGGGCTGCCCTCCGGCAGGCCGGGCTCCCCCACCCCGCGCCCGGTGGTCTCCCACACGTAGACATAGCTGGTCAAGGTGGTGCTGAGCAAGGCCAGCCCGCCAGCCAGCAGCCCGAGCCCGGCCGCCCCGGGCCTGGAGGTCCGCGGCGCTGGTGACCAGGTTGACCGCCACAACTGACACCAGCAGGACGGCGGACGCGCTCCGACTGGACGCGGTTACGGACCGTTATGGTGATCTTCGCAGCCGCCAGCGCGATCCCCGCGGCCGGGAGGCGGCCGGCAGGTCGGACCCGAATGAGCCAGGCCCGAATCATTAGAGTTCGCCGAGCGCGGCCGAACCGTTGATCCCCCAGCACCACCCGCCATACGCTGACCGCGCCCGTGCGGGCTACGCAGCCTCGTATGCCCAGCTGAAGAGGAGGCGACGTGGTGCAGCCGACCCACCCCGTCGGCGTCGTCGGGGCCGGCCTCGTCGGGCTAGCCGTAGCCCGGGAGCTGGCCCAGTCGCACGTTCCCGTGGTGGTCTTCGAGAAGGAGACCGCCGTCGCGCAGCACCAGTCAGGCCACAACTCCGGGGTCGTGCACGCCGGGATCTACTACCTGCCCGGCTCGGCCAAGGCGACGCTGTGCCGGCGCGGCGCCGGGCTGCTGAGCGCCTACTGCGCGGACCGGGGCCTGCCCTGGGATGCCCGGGGGAAGCTGGTGGTGGCCCGGGACGAGGCCGAGACGCTGACGCTGCGGGAGATCGAGCGCCGGGCGGCCGCCAATGGTGTCCCGGACGTGCGCTGGCTGGACGCGGCGGCCGTCCGAGAGCTCGAACCAGACATCACCGGCCAGGCCGCGCTGCTCTCGCCGACCACGGCCATCGCGGACTACCCCGCCATCGCGCGCTCTTTCGCCCGCGACGTCACGGTCCTCGGCGGGCAGGTGCTGACGAGCACGCCGGTGACGGGTGTGCACCGCCGCGGCGACGACGTGGAGGTCAGGACGCCCGGCGGGACGCACCGGCTGTCCCGGCTGGTCATCTGCGCCGGGCTGCAGGCCGACCTGCTCGCCACCGCGGCCGGTGACGAGGCCGCGCCGGAGATCATCCCCTTCCGCGGCGAGTATCTCCGGCTGCGGCCGCACGCCCGTGACCGGGTGCGCCACCTGATCTATCCCGTGCCGGATCCCAAGTACCCGTTCCTCGGCGTCCACCTGACCCCGCGCATCGACGGCGAGGCCGACATCGGCCCGAACGCCGTGCTCGCGCTGGCCCGGGAAGGCTACCGCCGCCGGGACGTGTCCCGGGATCAGCTGTCGCGCCTGGCGCACTCCGCCGCCTTCCGCCGGCTGGCGCTTCACAACTGGCGGGCGGGCCTGCGCGAGATGCACGGTTCGGTGTCGCGGCAGGCTTTCCTGGCCGAGGCCCGGACGTACCTGCCCTGGCTGGGACCCGGCGATGTGATGCCGGCGCCTGCCGGGGTGCGCGCCCAGGCCGTGGATCCCGACGGGTCGCTCGTCGATGACTTCCGTATTCACCGGGTCGGCCCGGTGACCACGGTCCGCAATGCACCGTCACCAGCAGCCACGGCGTCCCTGGCGATCGCCGGACACGTCGTCGCGGGGCTTTCGCTGGGACCCGGTCATTAGCTGACGGCTCTTCTCAGCACGCGCTGAATCGCGCGGTTCCGCGCGGTGAATTCGCCCGGTTGCGCGGTAACGAGCCAAGCCCCGCGGTACCGCACACCTCTTCATGGCGGGCTCAGAAAGGTAGTTAAGGAGCGGTAAAGCAGGGCCGCCGAAGCTGGGGACCATGCACACCACTGACTCCCCGCTTCAGGCCCGGCCCGGGACACAGACCAGGCTGGTTCCCGGGCACGCCCAGGTCGAGATCGTCATCCCGGTCCGCAACGAGGAACGTGACCTCGGGCCGGCCGTCCGGCGGCTGCGCGCCTATCTTGATGACGCCTTCCCTTTTACGGTCGGCATCACTATCGCTGACAATGGAAGCACCGACGGCACCTGGGCTCAGGCCCTGGAACTGGCGGCCGAATTTCCTCTCGTCCGCGCCGCCCGCAGTGAGCGGCCCGGGCGGGGCGGCGCGCTGCGCTGGATCTGGTCCGGCAGTGACGCCGACGTCTGCGCCTACATGGACGTGGACCTGTCCACCGACCTGAACGCGCTGCTGCCGCTGGTCGCGCCGCTGCTGTCCGGGCACAGCGACGTGGCGATCGGGACCCGGCTGGCGCCAGGTGCGCGGGTGATCCGCGGCCCGAAGCGCGAGATCATCTCCCGCTGCTACAACCTGCTGCTGCATGCGTCCCTTGGTACGCGTTTCTCCGACGCGCAGTGCGGGTTCAAGGCCATCCGCGCCGATGCGGCCCGCGTCCTGCTGCCGCCGTCCAGGCCGGCACCAGGAGCTGGAAGGCCTTCCTATTCGGCTCGCTGGACTCCAGCAACTTCATCACCGTGGACAAGACCCCGGCGTCGCTGTGGGTCATGGAGCTGTCCGGGCGGCTCTTCGGGTTCAGCTCGTGGAGCCTGCTGGTGCCCCAGGCGCTGGAAGGCGTGGCCGCC